>JBAZUP010000001.1:0-778751 GCA_041661385.1 Patescibacteria group bacterium | reverse complement strand
TGGGCGCACAAAATGGGTGGAATAGGCAAATGAACAAGAGATAAGTGAATTTGAATAGCGATAACGAGATAGATTTTTTGTGTAAAATAAGCCAAAATATCAATATTCTGTGGATAACTCACCCTTTACCTCTTGACGTATTATATAAATATGCTAAGATGAAGTTGTTAGATGCTTCGGCGGATGACAAGACTGATAGCCTCGCTATCGATCAAATCTCCAAAACCAATCACTCTAACAATGAACGAGACACAAGCTTCACGCAAGTGTCTCTCTTCTATTTTATAGGGGTTTTTCGAGCCATCAGGCTCGTTTTTTTGTACCCGTTTTTGTTTGACTTCAGGCAGTCGTTTGCTATACTAACAACACTCTAAAATATATATGCAAAAACCTCGAACAAACTATATCTCCTGGGACGAATGTTTTATGCGCATGGCGCATGTCATCGCCGACCGCAGCAAGGATCCCTCCACCCAAGCCGGAGGCGTAATCGCCGACAATCAAAATGTTGTCGTTGGTCTTGGCTACAATGGCTGGCCCCGCGGCATTGATGTAAACGCTTTGCCCTGGGAACGTGAAGGAACATTTCTAGAAACAAAATACGCTTACGTCTGCCACGCTGAGGAAAACGCTATTTACAATGCCAACAAGTCAACTCATGGCTGTAAAATATATTGCACTCTTTTCCCCTGCAATGAATGCGCCAAAACAATTATTCAAAACGGTATCGTCGAAGTAATTTTTGAAAGCGACAAATATCACAATGTCGACGCTTTTGTCGCAGCTCGAAAAATGTTTGACGCTGCCGGCATCAAATGTCGGCAATTTGTTTCTGAATTTGCACCCAAATAATATGCCAAATAATAAAATCGTTCTGGGTTTTGTCGGAGACCTCGCTTCCGGCAAGGGCACCATCTGCAAATATCTTCTGGAAAAATATGGCACCAATTCTTACCGTTTTTCCACCATGCTCCGGGATGTTTTAAAAAGACTTTACGTGGAAAATAGCCGTGAAAACTTACAAAATCTTTCTACCGTTCTTCGGACTAACTTCGGCCAGGATCTAATGAGCCGGGTCATTGCCGAAGATGTTAAAAATGATTCCAAAGAAATTGTGGCAGTTGAAGGTATTCGCCGCCCCACCGATATCACTTATCTTGAAAAAAACCCGGGGTTTAACCTTATTTATATTACCGCCGACCCCCAAACCCGCTGGGAGCGCCTGGTGAAACGCAATGAAAATCCTGGCGACGATAAAAAAACTTTTGAAGAGTTTACTAAAGACGAAGGGGCTGAAGCCGATCGGATGATAAAAGAGCTTGGCAAGACCGCCAAATTTACGATTACCAACAACGGAAACTTCGAAGAATTTTACAATCAAATGGAAACAATTTTAAAAAGCATTCATGAAGGTAAACATTAAAAGAGTTGATTCTACTCTACCCTTACCCGAACATCACACCAGCGGAGCGGTAGCTTTTGATTTTGTAGCGCGCGAAAGCGTTACAATCGCGCCGCAATCGGTTGGTCTCATTCCCGGCAATGTAATTATAAAAGTGCCGGCCGGTTACATGCTTTTTATAAAAGAACGCTCCTCTACCGCTCTTCGTAAGGGCGTTTTTTGTACTGCCGGTATCATCGACCAAGATTATTGCGGAGAAAATGACGAAATAAAAATTCAAGTGATAAATTTTAAAAATGAACCGGTTACTATCGAAAGGGCTGACCGAATCGCACAGGGAATATTTGTAAAAATTGAAAAAGCGGAATGGAACGAAGTAGATAAAATGATTGATAAAGATCGCGGGGGGTTTGGTACTACTAATTAATTTTTTACTATGCAGGCTTATTTAGACATTGTTAAAACAATTTTGGAAAAAGGAGAACGCAAAGCGAATCGCACGGGTGTCGACACCTTCGCAATTGCCGGCGCAATGTTTGAGCACGACATGTCAAAAGGTTTCCCCATGCTTACTACTAAAAAGGTTCCCTTCAAAGTGGTTGCGAGTGAACTTGAGTTTTTTATCAAGGGCCTGACCGATAAAAAATGGCTTCAAGACCGAAATAATCATATTTGGGATGAATGGTGCAGCCCAACTAAAGTTGCATACGGACACGATGAAGAAACAAAAAAGAAAATGAAAGAAGAAAGAGATCTTGGCCCGATTTATGGTTTTCAATGGCGGCATTTTAATGCTGATTATAAAAATTTTGAAACTGATTATACCGATTCCGGTGTCGACCAACTAAAGAATTTGGTAAAAAAACTGAAATCCGACCCTTCCGATCGCCGAATGATTGTTTCTGCCTGGAACCCTTCTAAACTCGGGGAAATGGCCCTGCCACCCTGCCACTACGCCTTTCAGGTCACTGTCATCAACGGCAAACTAAACCTGCTCTGGAATCAGCGCTCAGTAGATACCATGCTTGGCCTGCCATTTAACATCACGAGTTATGCACTCCTATTGCACCTGCTTGCCAAAGAAAGCGGCCTTAAAGAAGGCAAACTAGTTGGCTTTCTCGCCGATGTCCATATTTACGAAAATCATCTTACCGGAGCAAAGGAACAGCTGACCCGCGACCCAAATAAATACCCATTGCCAAATGTCATGACCGAAAATTTTACTTCAATTTTTGATTGGCGAGGCTCCGAAGACAGTAAAGTAATCGGCTACGAAAGCTATCCAAAAATTGAGTTTCAAATCGCTGTTTAAATTATGCCATTTTCCCTGATTGCCGCAGTTGCAAAAAATAATTGCATCGGCATAAAAAATAAAATTCCCTGGAATATTCCGGAGGATTTTAAATATTTCAAAACAACTACCATGGGCAAAACCTGCCTCATGGGTCAAGCGACGTTCGAATCTATTCTTGGCTATCTTGGAAAGCCCCTGCCCGGACGCAAAACTGTAGTTATTACTTTCGATAAAAATTACCAGGCGCCAGAAGGAGTGAGAGTTTTTAATTCTTTAGATGATGCTTTTGAAAAATTAAAAGACGAAGATGTTTTTATCTGTGGCGGAGCCAGCATTTACCGGCAAACAATCAACCGCGTTGATAATTTATACATTACAATGGTTAACATGGAACCGGCTGGTGATGTTTTTTTTCCGGTCATTGAACCGGAAATTTGGAAAGAAGCCTGGCGCGAAGACCATGGTGAATTCTCATTTATTAAATATTCAAAGTAAATATGGCCGAAAAAGGTTTTATCATGATCGATGGCATCGACGGTAGCGGCAAGAGTACGATTGTAAAACATTGGAAAGAATACCTAACAAGCGAAGGAAATGCTTTGTTTGATCTTCATGATTTTTGGCTTGAAGAAAAACGCTACCCCGACTGGCACGAAGTGAAGCCTTATGATTTTTTATTTACCAGCGAGCCAAGTTATGTCGGCATTGGCAAAGTAATCCGAGAAGAATTAACCCGTAATGGTACAAACTACTCCGAACGGGCTATTGCCGAAGCGTTCTCACTTGATCGTTTGGTGTTATATGAAAAAATAATCTTACCGGCTTTGAAAGATACCAAATTCGTACTACAAGATCGTGGTGTAAGCACGTCACTTTGTTATCAGGCTCTTTCCGGCAAACTGAGCCTTAAAATGCTTTGCGAATTACCCGGCAATGCTTTGGCGCTAGAACATGCTCCTGAACACCTGATTATTGTCCAAATTGAACCGGAAATGGCTTTAGAACGACTATCAAAAAGAAAAAAACAAGATGATGTAATTTTTGAAAAATTGGATTTTCAGACCAAAGCCGCAAATTTATTCAGCTCTGAAGAATTTAAGAACTTATTTACTGTCCACGGCACCACCGTGCATTATTTGCCCGCAACCAACGAAATTGATATAATGAAGGCGAAAGCAACCAAGCTTTTACAATCGTTGTTATAAATAATTTAAGGAGTATGCTCCTCACATCTACAGAAATAATTTCGAAGAGCTGGGAAGACTATCAAAAAAATTGGCATAATTGGATGTTTTTTTCTCTGCTGATTTTTCTGCCGTCATTTGTTCTTATGCTCTCCGGTTCTTTTGGCGGATTTTTGAACACTTACGTGCCAAGCACTTCAACTCTCACCGACCTGATTATTTTTATCCTTTTTATTTTCAGCGCGTTTTTTGGCTTGTGGACATCGCTCGCCCTAACCCATGCAGGAATTAAATTCTTACAAAGCGGCAAAAATGATTTCTGGAAAGAACACTACACTGCAACTCTATTATCGATTTGGCCGGCCTTTTATACCTCGTTCTTTGCTTTGGTTTTTGTTGCACTCGGCATAATATTTTTTCTCATTCCCGGAATTATCATCTCCGTCTGGTACTTCTTTATAATTTATAACATTATTGCGAACGACGAACGCGGTTTCAAAGCCCTTTCATCAAGCAAACAATTGGTGCGTGGTCGTTGGTGGTCGGTAGCTTGGAGAATTACTATCCCGGCATTATTCTTTGGCTTTTCTCTTTTAATAATCCAATCAATTTTGGTAGGTATTGTCGATTCATTACCTTTTTCAATTTTATCAATTGCTATTATAGAAAATGTCGTTAAAGGTATTAGCAGCTCCATTATGGCTCCGCTTACTATGCTTGCGGGATTAAATTTATATTACAGCCTGCGAGATAATCCGTTTAGCGAAACCCCTGTTCTGCTTTCTAACGAACCACCTGCTAAGAGCTAATTTATTGCCAATTCTATTCAAAAATGGTAGGCTAAACCTACCATTTTTTTATTCTTATGTCCAAATTAATCCCCATCATCGGCCTCGAGGTTCACGTGGAACTTAAAACAAAATCCAAGATGTTTTGCGGTTGTGAGAATGACCCATTTATTGACACGCCAAATAAAAATATTTGCGAAACCTGCACTGCTCAACCAGGCACCTTGCCCGTCCCAAATAAAGACGCCATAATCTGGTCAGCCAGAATTGCAAAAGCACTCGGCTGTGAAATAAATGAGTTGTGTAAATTTGACCGCAAACATTATTTTTATCCCGATCTTCCTAAAGCCTATCAAATATCACAATACGACCAGCCGATTGGCGAACACGGACAAATCGAACTAATAATGAACCTCTTGAACTCCGACAAAAACCATCGTGATCGAGCGGTCATTGGCGTTACACGCGTTCACCTCGAAGAAGACACTGCAAAACTTAACCACGATACAGCCGGCAACACGCTAGTTGATTTTAATCGAGCCGGAGTACCCTTGGTAGAAATCGTGTCTGAGCCGGATGTCGAAAGCGGCACGGAAGCCAAAACCTATTGCCAAGAACTACAATCAATTTTTCGCTACCTCGGCGTATCTGATGCCGACATGGAAAAAGGCCAAATGCGCTGTGAAGCAAATATTTCTTTACAGGAAGAAGGTAAATTCGAAAAAAATAGCGGAACAATTATTCCCAAAGGTGATTATAAATTGAATGCCAAAGTAGAATGTAAAAATATTAATTCTTTCCGCGCGGTTGAAAAAGCCATCGATTACGAAATCAAACGTCAAACCGAAATGATCCTGAAAGGCGAAACCTGGCAACAAGAAACCCGCGGTTGGGATGAAAATAAACAAGCCACCGTTCATCAGCGCTTTAAAGAAACTTCCGCTGATTATCGTTATTTTCCAGAACCGGATATTCCACCCTTTCACCCAAAAATTGCCGCCGGTGTTATTTCTTTACCGGAACTTCCTATCGCAAAAAGGTTGCGTTTTCATAATGAATTTGGTTTTTCTTATGCCGATGCTTATCAACTTACCGGCGACAAACGCTGGGCAGGTTTTGCGGAATCGGTCATCAGCGCTTTACACGATTGGGTCCACACCCTGCCGGAAACAAAAGCCTGCGAACATGTTCCAGGTAAAACTATTTCTCCAACCTGTAAAACTGCCCAAGACTTAGTTCGGCTCGCGGGAGGCTGGCTTACCACCAAACTAGCCGGCGCTTTCAAAGAGAGAAATCTAGATATCGGCTCCCTAAAAATAAAAGCGGAAAATTTTGCCGAACTTATCGCCTTAATCTTTGCGAACCGCATCAACTCGACTAATGCTCAAAAAATTCTGGCGGAGATGCTCGACTCCGGCGTTGATCTTGATCCGACTCATGTTATGGAGGAAAAAGGTTATGGTCAAATTAGCGACGAGGGTAAATTGCTTCCGATCGTTGAAGATATAATAAAAAATAATCCTAAACAAGTTGCCGATTTTAAAGCCGGTAAAGAACCTTTGATTAAATTTTTAGTCGGCATGGCGATGAAAGCAACCGAAGGCAGCGCCGATCCAGAAGTTACCGAAAAACTGCTTCGCGAAAAAATGAAATAATGGTTAATAATATATGGAGAATTATAAACCAATTAATTTTTCCTTGGAAAAAATGAAGCGGTCTTATCTGCCTGAATTTATCAAAGAATTTGAAGATGACATCTTAAAAGGAGAATTTAATGGCGAAGATTTGAGCACGGCTAATTTTTATTTACAAAAAGCCTATCAAGCTCTAGAAGATTTAAAGCAAGGCAATTTTGAAAATGCCAAAGAAATCATTAATTATGATATTCAAAGGCTTGAGGGATGGACAAAAGTGCTTGCCGAAGAATCCTTAAACATTGATCAGATTTCTAAAACCATGCTAAAAATCGAACATTTAAAACAATTGCGTGAAGAGTTTTTAAAAGATATATGACAAAGTTTCAGGAACTTGTTTACGCTGTCGTAAAGCAAATTCCGAAAGGCAAAACCCTTTCCTATGGTGAGGTGGCGAAAAAGATTGGCCAGCCGGGTGCGGCGCGAGCAGTTGGCACAGCACTTAGTAAAAATTTCAATCCAGCCATACCCTGCCACCGGGTTATCCGAAGCGACGGAAAAATGGGCGGCTACAACGGCGGAATAAAGAAAAAAATCGTCCTTCTCAAAAAAGAAAAAGCTTTATAAAAATGATACGACCACCAGGGATTGCCTGGTGGTCTTTTTTTCGCCGTCTGGCAAACTCCCTAGAAAGGGAACTTGCACCGAACAGCAATCTCGATGATCTTCAGGTGGTGAGGCACCATGTTCTCAGGGAGGTTCTCAACATCGAACCACTGGCCATACTTCTCGCCCAACTCCAAGTCCATCGGCTGGACCAGGTAGATGTGGGAGAGGAGCGTGCCCCGCTCATCGTTCGCGACGATGAAGCACCCAGTGAACTCGTACTTGAGGAAGATCTTGTAGCCAAAATCCGTCTCGGCGAGGCGGTTCATCACCTCCTCGACCGTATTCTCGCTCGCACGCATGAGCGTGCCAGAGCAGTGCCACTGGTTACCATGCGCCTCGGTTGCGGGGCGCTGCTTCAGAAAGACCTGGATCTTCTTGGAACGATTGTTCCGACGAAGCCAGACGCCCTCGAAAGACGAGAGGTTCGCGATACGCATGACCGCGTTCGCGAGATTTGCATTCATCTTGCCCGGCGTGAGCTGCCCGAGCAGCACAGCAAGAACATGCATGTATTCCGCACTCTGCGGATCAAGCGCAATCAGACACTGCAGCGCAGCCTGGATATCCATGGTTTCCTCCGAAAAGAGCAAACACGATTCCGTCGTGTTCGGGTCAGGGTCAATGAGACTCAAAACGGATAATTATACACCAAAAAAGACCTTTTGTCAATGCTTTAACGAAAAAATTGGCTAAAATAAGCCAATTTTTTTAACAACTTGATTCTATTTTTTAATCAAAAATTCTTTAATTCTCTCCACTTCCCTTTCTACCACTTCGCCCTCATATTCTCCCGAATGAGCGGATACGCCTTTGTACACCGGAGCACGCTGATCAAGGTGAAGATTAAAAGACCAGTTTTCTCCTTCATCATCTAAATATAGATGAAACCTTGGAAATGGATTACGATCAAAATGTTTAACAAAACTTGTTTCACGGCTCCGAGTTAACCCATAACCGGCGCGACGTATAAATCGGACCGGATCGGGAACAATAGTTTTTTTTACTTTTATCTTCACAGGCTATCTTATTTTCTGCAGCGCCTCCCGGAGCAGCTGTTCGCTATTCTTTCCGGTTGAGTCAATGCTTTTTATTACATCTCTTGCCTGTAAAGCCGTATAGCCAAGCGTAACAAGCGCATCAATCACATCACTCATGAGGTCGCCGGCCGGCATTTTTACCCCCGCCTCGCTCATTCCTTTCGCGACTTTATTTTTTAATTCTACCACCAGCCGCTCGGCAGTTTTTTTGCCAATACCGCTAACCTTGGTCAAATAATCCACATCGCTTCTGCCGATCGCAAGGGTGATTTCTTCCACACTGCCAAGCTCAAGCAAGTGCAATGCAGTTTTCGGCCCAACTCCGCTCACCGAAATAAAATTCTTAAACAATTCTTTTTCGGCAAGATTGGCAAAACCAAAAAGATTATGTGAATCTTCTTTTACAACCAAATAAGTATTTATACTAATTTCACTTCCAACCGGAGCAATAATCGCGGCGGCCGGACTCGCCATAATACGATACCCAACTCCGCCGGCGGTCATTACTTCCAGTTCATTATTATTTTTAGAAACAATTTTTCCGCTAATTAAAGAAATCATAAAATATTATTTCTTTTTCTTATTACGGCTATAACGAATTAATCCGCCACACGGCACAATTTCCACGCCATTTTTCTCTAGTTCATCGAGAAATAAATTTACACCGAGCGAATCCGATGACATATGCCCAGCCATAACAACATTCAAATTATATTCATTGGCTTTGGTCAGGTGATCTTCGCGCATATGCATGCTGATAGCAGTGCTCATACCGGCGCGGGAAAGATATTCATAAACTTTATTTGAGGGTTCCGTTCCGCCCGTCATTTCGAGAATATATTTACCGGCTCGGCTTTTTGGACTACCCGCCACAATTTTTGGTCCAAATCCCATTTTAGTCGCTTCAACATATTCCGGTATTTCCATGAGCACATCCATTATATCACCAAGCGTATATGGATTGGCTTTTTCCAATTGTTCGCGCACATATTTATCTACCTGATTATCGCACAAGGTATGAGCGCTCATGAAATTTACTTTCAAAATCTTCGCAACATCAACCGCTTTATAAAGATTACCCGGGTGAATTGAGCGACCGACAATTTTCATTCTTTCATCGTGAATTTTTTCTGCAAAATGAATCGGTACGCCATAACTTTCATAAACTTCCACCGACATTTCCATCACATCAGCAAGCCCGGCGAGACCCTTGCCTTCAGGATGATGTGAAATAACGAGATCAATGGGTTTGCCGCGCTCATTCAACTGTGAAGCAAGTAATATTTCCGCTTCACCAATATCGATACCAACGAGCACGCGACCGACCTTCGTCTTTCCGTCATCCACGTGAATACCGCAATCTAAATATGGATTAGTTATTTTTTCTTTATCATAATTTTTCTTTTCCTTATCAGAAAGCTTGTCGTATTCTTTTTTTTGTATCGCCAAATATCTTTCTACTCCCTTCTTTCCCCTTGGGTCGGCGGCGATGCCCATTTTAATGCCGAGCTCAAACACCTCTTTAACATTTAGCATATCAATAAATTAAGTATTAATTTTTTACGCTTTAACAACTTTTAATTTTACCGATCGATCGTCTATCTTTACCTCCGTACCCTCCGCCGATTCCTGTATTTTTTGGGCTAACACCGCCTTGCTTATTTCTTCTGCGCTTTCTTTAAATACCGAAAGGAGTATTTCATCTTCAGTCGAGTATGAAACAACGACCTTGTCTTCGATGGTTAATTTCATTTCCTTTCGGATTTGATTTATGGAACGAACTATTTCTCTGATTAAACCCTGCTTTTTAAGATCGGTGGTTATTTCAGTATTTAGGGCAACTTTTAATTTACCGTCTTCCTTGGTTATCCAGCGCGGATCAGCGACATTGCCGGCCATAACTTTATTGACATTTAATTCATCCGCGATAATTCCGCTTGCTCCATCATCGAGCTTATAACCGCTGACTGAAAATTCACTAAGTACTTGTCGAACTTTTATTCCGGATTCAGCGCGCAGCGACAAACCCATCTCGACAATTTTGCGAATTTCTTTCATTTCATCAATTACTTTCTCATCAACTTTTCTAGTCGTGTCTGGCCATTTTTCCAGATGTACGCTGCCAATATTATTGGTGAGCTCGCGATAGACTTTTTCCGAAATAAACGGCGTAAATGGGGCGGACACCTTTGATAAAACTAACAAAACTTCCCGTAGCGTGCCAAGCGCGAACGCCTTATCTTCAACATTGTCACCCTTAAAACGATCCCTGGAACGACGAACATACCATTGCGAAAGTTCGGTAATGAATTCTACAATCGGTCTGCTCGCGTCGGCAAGTTTATAATTTTCCATCGCAAATGTTACTTCATTTACCAATTTCTGAAGTTTTACCAAAATCCAACGGTCCAAAATATTTTTACTTTTCGCGGCATCTCCGTGTTTCGTATCCGAAAACATCTGATAAAATTCGAGAACATTGTACCAAGTATTAATTAATCTATTATACATTTCACGCATTCCGGCTTCAGAAAAATTCAGCGATTCCGCTTCCATTACCGGCGACGACACTAAATAATAACGCATCGCGTCTGCTCCATATTTTTGAATGACAACTTCTGGATCCGGATAATTTTTAAGTCTTTTGCTCATCTTTTTTCCATCTTCAGCGAGAACAATGCCGTTTACAATGACATTTTTGAAAGCCGGGGTTCCATTATTAGTAAAAGATAGCGAATGCAAAATCTTTTTACTAATCGCCGGATTCCGACCGCTGGTCAAGGCTGCCGCAAGAATATGCAGGGTATAAAACCAACCTCTGGTCTGGTCTTGCCCTTCGGCAATAAACTCAGCCGGGAAAGCTTCTTCAAATTTTTTCTTGTTCTCAAACGGATAATGCATTTCTCCATAAGGCATGCTGCCGCTTTCAAACCAACAATCTAAAACTTCATTAATCGGTCGATATTTTTTACCATTTTTTGTTATAACCAAATCACTAATTTTATGTATATGTAAATCTGTGACTTTCTTTCCGGTTAATTCTTCGAGTTCCGCGACGCTTCCGACACAAATCACATCGCCATCATCGGCTTCCCATACCGGAAGCGGCGTTCCCCAAAAACGGCTCCGTGAAATCGCCCAATCTCTCGCGCCTTCGAGCCATTTTCCGAAACGACCGTCTTTGATGTGGTCTGGTATCCAGTTTATGGCGTCGTTATTTTTTAAGAGCTGATCCTTCATTTCGCTAACCCGCACAAACCAACTGGTTGCCGCATAATTTAAAAGCGGGGTATCACAACGCCAACAATGTGGGTAACTATGTTCAATTTTTTGTTTGCTAAAAAGTTTGTCATTCGCCGCGAGCCATTTGATCATTTCAATATCGGTGCGCATTACATCATCAATCGGTTTTACTTCGAGGCCCGCAAATTCACCAACCGCTGCGACAAACCTTCCTTCCATCGTTACATGCTGAACCAAAGGAATATTTTCTCGTTTTCCTACTCCAAAATCGTCCTCACCATAAGCTGGAGCAATATGCACAATACCGGTTCCTTCGGCGGTAGAAACAAACTCCGCCGTGACAACCCGAAAAGCATTGGGCGTATCTTTAAAATACGGGAAAAGTGGTTCGTAAGTTAAACCCACAAGATCACTGCCTCTAAAGCTGGCTTCACGTAAATAACCTTTTTCCTTGAACACTTCTTTAATCCGATCGCGAGCAATAATATAATTATCCATCGCTTCATACCTAGCTTCGCCGGCCACTTCTTCGCCATCAACCGACGGCGCCACTTTTATGAGATCATAATCAACATCTGCATTTGCCGCGAGCAAAACATTACCGGGCAATGTCCAAGGGGTAGTGGTCCAAGCCAAAATCGAAGTACCGGCCGGAATTTTTAATTTTTCTGACAGTTCACTTTTCAAAACTTTAAACTTTGCCACCGCGGAAAGATCTTTAATATCTTTATAACCCTGCGTCACTTCAAAATTTGAAAGCGGAGTAACACAACGCGGACAAATGTGCATGGGTTTGTGCCCTTTATAAATTAATTCTTTATCCCAAAGTTGGCGAAATACCCACCAGACACTTTCCATATAATCTTTGTCCATGGTGCGGTAATCGTTTTCCATATCAACCCACCGACCCATGCGGCGGATTGTTTTTTTCCATTCTTCAGCATATTTCAAAACAGTCGAGCGGCAAGCTTCATTAAAATTTGCAATTCCAAAATTTACAATGTCTTTCTTACTCGCTAGGTTCAAATCTTTTTCAATAATATTCTCAACCGGAAGGCCGTGACAATCCCAACCCCATTTTCTTTCGACTCTAAAACCACGCATGGTCCAAAATCTTGGCACTACATCTTTCATGAGTGACGCCACAATATGACCATAGTGCGGAAGGCCAGTTGCAAACGGCGGACCATCATAAAAAACATAACGCTTTTTTTCCGGACGTTCAGTTACGGATTTTTCAAAAGTTTTGTCCTTTTCCCAAAACTCTAAGATTTTTTGTTCTTCCTGATTTGCATTGTACATACGATTTGACGAAATCATGCCGAGCCGCGCCCGGTGAAATTAAAAAAACCACTCGCGTTACCGGGAGCCTGGCGAACAGGCGGTACCATCCCAGTTTTGCCTAAGTGGCCTCAATTACAGCTATTGCGGGCTTACCCGAAGGATTCTACTTGCCGATATCATCGGCTTTCTTTCCCTAACTCCCCGTTGATAGCGGGTACGAACGTTAAAGCTATTTTATGAGATTATCTTTTATTTGTCAACAAAAACGAAAGACAGCCAAGGGATTGCCTTGGCTGTCTGGTTGTTGCGAGAGTTTTGCGACCTGTTGGTCGCTAACTCTACTGCTTCTTCTTGTTCTTCTTCTCACCGCTCTTCTTCGCGTTCCGAGCCCTGCGCGCAGCCTCGGACTGCTTCTTCTGCTGGTTGGTGGAGAGAGGGGCCGCTCCACCACGGCGTACGGCTTGTCCGCCGCGGAGTGGGCGTTCGCGATGCGCTCGTCGATGAGCGCCGCGAACTCGTCGGTGCCGATATCGGCCGCCTTCGAGTACAGAGCCGCGCTCTGCATCGCCTGCTCGCACAGCTGCGGATCCGAGCTCGTCTTCGCGAGCACACCCTGACCAACCGCGGCCTGGGTGAGACGCTCCACGGCGGTGCCCTGGAACTTCTTCATGATCCGGTCGGCCCGGCTCACCACCGACTGCTCGTCGCAGTCGGCTTTGACCAGACGACCTCCGATGTCCAGGCGGATCTTCTCCTCCGCGAGGAGCTGTTCGGTCCGCTTCCTCGCAGCGGCGATGTGGTCGACCGGCACCTCCTTCTCCACCGACTTGGCGGAGTCGGTGTTGGTGCCGCCGACCTGGCTCGTCAGCTTCTGATAGAAGCTGCTCGCCTTCAGCCTCGGCAGGATATACTGCTGGTACTTCGGCGTCGGGCAGTAATGCCCCTCCTTGGTGAGGTCGGCCTTGTTGAAGGCACGGAAGCCGAGCTTCGTCACGAAGACGATTTCGGCCTGGATGTCGGCGATGGCCTTGGTGGCCCAGGTGACGAACTTCATCTCGGCGGGGTTTGCCTGCATGTACTCCATGATGTTGCGCCGCTCACCGCAGAGGTAGCCGCGGATGGCGGCCACATCATCCTTCTCCCTGACCCAGTCGGGCAGGAGGTCCGGACGCGACTTCTTCGCCTCCTCGAGAACCGTGTTCTGCACGGCCTTCTGGATGTCCTCATTCGAGAGGAAGACGACCGGGCCCTTGGGGGCGCCGGGCTTGAAGCGCTTGTTCGAGCGCTCGCGGAGCTTGTTCGCCTGCTCGGAGAGCACGCGCTGACGCTCCTTCTCCTTCTGGTCGGCCTCGAGCTTGTCGGCGGCGCGCTTCTGCTCCTCGAGCTCGGCCTGCCGCTCCATCCAGATCTCGATCATCATGACGCGGACGCCAGGCTGAGCGAGAATCTCGGGGTCGGGCTTGCTTCCCAGCTCTTCCTCGGCGATTGCGAAGAGCTGCTCGTCGGAGGGCTTGACCTCCGAAGACGTGGTCACCAGCTTGAGGGCGGGAGTTCCGATGTTTCCGGTGGTCATTTCGTGAACCTCTTTGTTTTTTGGTTGTACCGTCCTTATGGGCGGCAAAAAACAGCCAATATTAGCCACTTTTTGCCACTCACATTTTCGGTAACAATTAAGTTTTAATGAACTATAAAATTCGCTTATTTAAGCCTTTTTCATTCAAAATCAATCGATTCAACAACGACACATTATATCACAAAAACCTCGGTTTGTCAAGATGGAAAAAACGCGATATAATAAGCAAAGTTCAACTTATTTTTTGATCTGTTATGCTTTATATATCTTCCGATCACGCCGGTTATCAGCTTAAGAAGCTTTTGACGGATAAACTCGAAAATGTTCTCAAAATAAAATTTGAGGATTTGGGTCCGGTTAATTTTGATGCCGATGATGATTTTCCTGATTTTGCCATTCCCCTCGCGAAAAAAGTCGCTAAAGACAAAGCAAACCGCGGCATTCTCATTTGCGGGTCCGGCCATGGCATGTGTATTGCTGCCAATAAAATAAAAGGCATAAGAGCAATTCTTGGCGCATCGATTGAAAGCGCCGAGCTCGGTCGCCGTGATAATGACGCAAATATACTTTGTCTGTCCGGCCGCACCCTCTCAACCGAACACGCGGTTGCGATTGTTAAACATTTTTTAGACACTGAATTTGATAACCAAGAAAGACGGTTACGACGTTTAAAAAAAATTAGTGAGCTGGAATAATTATGACAAAAATAATTCCTGCTATTTTAACTGAGAGCTTTGAAGATTTGCAAAGACAGATACGAAAAATCGACGGACTGTTTCCCTATGTTCAACTCGATATCATGGATGGAAAGTTTGTTCATAAAATTTCATTTAATAATGTTGAAAAAATTCCGGAAATCGGAACTGACCTTCAGTACGAACTACACCTAATGGTAAACGACCCAGTCGAAGAAATGAAAAAATGGGTAAAGGTAAAAAATGTTTTTCGCGCAATCGCCCACCTTGAATCACCCGGTGAAATTGAAAAAGCCTATGAATTTGCGAAGGATCAAAATTGGGAATTCGGTATTGCCATCAACCCCGACACTTCAATCGAAAAATTAACACCTCACCTCGATTGTATTGATGTAGTTATGTTTATGACCGTTTACCCGGGCCGGCAGGGCGCATCTTTTCAAGCGAAAGTTTTACCAAAAATAGAGCAATACTTAAAATTAGAAAAAAAACCAAAATGTGAAGTCGACGGCGGAATAAACAAAGACACTATACATTATTTTAAAAACTTATCAGTAGATTCGCTTTGCATTGGCAGCGCGCTCATGCTCGCACCTGACCTTGAAAAAGCTTTTCTTGAATTAAACGAACTATTATAATTATGTTAGATCTAGTTATTATTGGCGGAGCGGCAGTTGGCTGCAGCGCGGCAATTTACGCGGCTCGCCGGGAATTAAATTTTAGAATTATCAGCGAAAATATCGGCGGCGAAGTCGCGTTATCCGGCACTGTAAACAACTGGCCGGGCATCATTGATATCCAGGGTTTTGAACTCGCCCAAAAATTTGCAGACCATGCAAAATCTTACGGTGTAAATATTGAAGAAGGCTATCGCGTGGAAGGTATTCGATCCGAAGGAAATTTTCACGTTGTTCTTGCCCGAAAACCGGGCGGAGAAATTGAAGAAATAAAAACGAAAGCAGTTATTATCGGTACCGGCATCCACCCTCGGCACCTAGGTATTCCGGGTGAAGAAAAATTTTTACACAAAGGACTTACTTATTGTACCGTTTGTGACGGCCCTTTATTTAAAAATAAAATTACTTTGACTATCGGGGCCGGCAACGCCGCTCTTGAATCGGCTCTCATGCTGGCTGAAATCGCAAAACCCGCTTATATCATTACTAAATTTGCGGATACTCCTGAAACTCAAGGCGGTTTTCCAAAGGGAGAAAAAATTCTAATTGATAAACTTAAAACTAATCCTAACGTAAAAATTATTTATAGCGCGAAGGTTTTAGAAATTACCGGCGAAAATAAAGTTGAAACCGTAATCTACGAAGATCAAGCTGGAAAAAAACAAACCTTGCCAATAAACGGCATAATGGTACACATCGGCATGACCCCCAATTCATCTTTTATAAATTCCGTAAATAAAAATAAACAGGGTGAAATAATGATTGATACTAAATGCCGAACTAATTTACCGGGAATTTTTGCAGCTGGCGATGTGACTGATGTACCATATAAGCAAATCGGCATTGCCGCCGGCCAAGGCATCATTGCGGCGCTTTCGGCGATTGAATATATTAATTACTGGAAAGAATAACTAACTTATAAAAATATATGCCACTCGGATTATTTTTACCGTCTTTGCCCTGGCCGACTCTTGATATATTGGTCAAAGTGGTTGGTTTTTTGGGGGCAACACTCATAATATACGCGGTACTTCTAGAAGAAGAAAAAAGACAGGATGCGGTATTTGTCGTCGGTTCAACTGCTCTTTTAGTATATTCGCTTGTTTATGGCAACACGGTTTTTTCTTTCCTTTCGGCTGGAGTTCTACTCGTTAGCGCCAGAGAATTAATTTTGATTGTCGGCGGAAAACATCATCATAGTGAAAAACTAGTTCAGGAATATAAACACCCTGAACAAAAATAATTATGTACCAACTAATTGCCATCGGTGACCCAATTATTGATACCCATGTCCGAATTGATGATTCTTCGGCCGAATGCCGGATTATTCCTCATGGAAATATTAAATTGTGTTTTGACTACGGCAGCAAAGTGCCGATTATTGATAGCTTCCAGAGTCTTGGCGGTAATGCGCCAAATGTTTGCGTCGGAGCGACAAAACTTGGTTTAAAAACTGCCGTGCTTAGCACGGTTGGAAAAGATGTGAGCGGCCAAATTGCCATACGAGAACTTGCTCGCTATGGAGTAGACACCTCACTAATCACTATTGATCCCACCGCCAAAACCCGCTATTCAATCGTTTTAAATTATTTGAAGGAGCGGACCATTCTTTCTTATTCAAACAAAAAAAATTACGCCTGGCCGACACCAGCGCCAGAAACTGAATGGATTTATTACACCGGTCTCGGCGACGGTTTTGAAACCATGCATAAACACCTGATGAAATATCTTACTCTCCACCCCACCGTACGACTGGCTTTTAATCCGGGCTCATATCTCATGAAATTCGGACGGTCCTACCTCGCGGAAATAATTTCTCGCACTGATATTCTGATTGTTAATCTGGAAGAAGCCGAGTCTTTGCTTAACACAAAACTTGCCAAAGAAAAAAGCGTTCGGACAATAATTCACGGCCTAATTAGCCGGGGCGCCAAAGAAGTCGCAGTAACCGATGCAGAAAAAGGCGCTTGGGTTGGAAATGATGAAGAAGTTTTACATCTTAATTCATTTCCAGTTACCGTGGTTGCTAAAACCGGGGCTGGTGATGCATTTTCTGCCGCTTATCTAGCCGCTCGTTTCAAAGGGCACGATTTAAAAAATGCCCTGATTTGGGGCATTACTAACAGCGCGAGCGTAATTCAACATGAAGATTGCCATACCGGATTGCTCGATGAAGCCGGCATTAAAAATTTAACTAAAAATTTTCCCAATATTAAGCCACTAGCTGTTTAAGTGCTTCTGAAGTTCGCTTCGGCAATCTTTAAAAATATCTCTGAGTTCACGAAAGGTAAGCTTTCTCATCGCCGAGCGATACGAAAGCCAAACGTGATCAATAATTTCATCTTCTTGAATATTTACTTCGCCATTTTCAATCTGACCCAAAAAATAAGTCACAGTTTTTGATTTCCTTCTTCCTTTCCAAGTAAAAAAATAATGCTCCAAATAAGCTTTTTTTAGTAATTTTTTTACTTTTAAACCGGTTTCTTCCGCAAATTCACGCTTCGCTGTTTCTCGTTCGGTCTCGCCTTTTTCCACATGTCCCTTGGGAAATTCCCAGTGACCGCCGATATTGCGAACCAATAAATATTTAATACCTTTAAGCTCCTTGCGAAATGGTATTACTCCGCAAGATTTTTCATATTCAATAGCCATAATTAATCTTCTAAACTGAAAGTTCCGGGAATGTTTATGCCTTTTAACCGGGTCAATTCGTGATGTCGCCCATTAAAAAACTCCGTTGAATTTACAAGTTCTTCAAAATTTATTTCCGGACCAAGCAGACACAAACCAGATTCAAAACCATGGACCCTAGCTCGAATTTCTTCGGCAAGAGCCGGGTGGTCTTGCTCATTCTTTGCCACTTGCTTAAGTTCTTGAAGTATTTTTTTTATCGAATTCATGATGATAATAAATTCTTCGACTCTATTCAGATACTTCACTTTTTCTGAACTCAAGACTTCTCGATCGGTAAAATCTCGAAGTTCCTGACCAATATCAATTAGCGCTTCACGAAGATTTTTTCGTTCTTCCAAAGTAAAAAATTCAGCTGGCCGGCCGGAATGCAAATCACGCAGAGTGCCACCGTAAGTTTTGAAATCTTGATAGCGCTTTTTTGTTTCTGGAGTTAATTTTGGCAATAAAAAATGTTCACCCACTTTCGATTCAGAAAGAACAAAAAATTCTCGATAAGCGCGATTCCAAGGCCAGGCTTCGTAGCCAAATACAACCATTGTTTTCTCAATTTCAGTGATACTAAGCGAATTGTCGCCTTCAAGATGAGTAAGAGCATGGTGCATTTTCTTCTTTGTTTCCGGTGGAAACAAAGGCGGCAAATTATTATATAAATCCCGAAATAAAGATATGGTTGATTTCATAGATGTAATTTTTCGGCAAAATGATAAATGGCTACCCCAGCCGCGATACTGACATTAAGGCTTTTTTTCTTGCCGCGCATTGGCAGGTGAACGGCCTCGTCACAATATTTTAAAATATTCGGCGTTATTCCGGTGACCTCATTTCCAACTACCAGTGCGACCGGAAATTTTGGCTGCCACGCATATATACTACCACTCCGCTTGGTTTGTTCCAAGGCGACCACCGTAAAACCTTGTTTTTTTAATTTTTTTAAAAGCGGCATGGTGGTTTTGCTATATTCAGAAGGAACCCATTTTTCCGCGCCGAGTGAAACTTTATCAACTTTGGGGTGAGGCGGACAAGGAGTAAACCCTGTGATAAATATTTTATCAACTCCCGCACCATCAGCGGTCCTAAACATCGCACCCACATTGTGGGCACTGCGAATATTAGGAAGAACTAAAACAAATTTCATGTTACTTTAATTTAGAGTGCCACAAACTTTGGCCGGCAGTAAGAGCAACCGCAAGAGCGTCGGCGGCATCATCGGATTTTATCGGTTTTTTTAAACCAAGAATTGCCGCCACAATTTTCTGCATTTGCTTCTTTTCGGCGCGCCCATATCCGGTCATCGCCTGCTTAACCTGGAGCGGAGTAAATTCATCAATCGGCAGACCGCTTTCGACCGCAGTAAGTAATATTACCCCGCGCGCCTGTCCAACCTCAATGGCGGTTTTAACATTTTTGAAAAAAAATAACTCCTCTACTGCCACCCGGGTAGGACGATGTTCAATAATTATTTTTTGCAGTTCATTTCTAACTTCTAATAATCGCTCGACAAAACTAGTTTTTGGCGAAGTGACTATACAGCCAAAATCAACCGCGACCCATTCATTATTGCTTTTTTGCTCAATTATTCCGTAACCAACCCGACCAAACCCAGGGTCAATTCCCAATATTTTCTCTTTCACATTAGGCAGCATTAGTAAAATAATCTTCGACGTCATCATTTTCTTCAAAAGCGCCAAAAAGATCATTAAGTTTTTTCTCAGTCGCTTCATCAACCGTAATCAGATCTTTCGCAATAAGTTTAAGACCTGAATCTTTAATCTCAATATTTTTTTCTTTGAGAGCGAGTAACAACTTCTGAAAGTGTTCAACCTTAGTCTTAACTTCTATTTCCCCTTCTTCACCGTTCTGAATATCTTCCGCCCCTAGCTCGATAAGTGCGAGTTCAGCTTCATCACGCAAGCCGAGCTTTGCCATTTCTTCATTTTTTAAAACAATTATTCCCCACTGCTGAAACATCCACTGTACACTCCCCGCGCTTCCCATATTACCGCCGTGTTCATTTAAAATATGCTTAACATCCGATATCGCGCGATTTTTATTGTCGGTAACGACTTTAATAAGAATAGCGACTCCGGCGGGACCAAACCCCTCGTACAGCGCTTCTTCCATTTGAATTCCGTCTTTAAGCTCTCCCGTTCCCCGCTTGATTGCGCGTTCAATATTTTCCTTAGGCATGCCGACTGCTTTGGATTTTTCAACCGCAAGGCGCAATGAAAAATTCATGGTGATATCTCCGCCGCCCTTTTGGGCGGCTACCGTGATAGATTTCGCCATTTTGGTAAACTGACCGCTCCGCCGTGCATCCTGCTTACCCTTCCTTTCTTGGATATTGTGCCACTTTGAATGTCCGGACATATTAAAATATTATTTTCCAATCAACAATTTTTCTTTCCCCTAACCGGCTATTTTTATTTAACCAGTCCTCTAGTTTATTTTTTTCCTGGTCTGACATTGGGTTTAATTGTGAATTCACACCAACAAATGGAACTACTTCAGCTTGTTTTATTTTACCTTCTGACAAAACCAAAGTCACACCTAGTCCGTTTTGAGTCGGAACTGAAAAGTATTGATCGAAAAATAAATTACCCAAAGAATAAAAAATTGGCCTATCTTTATAGATTTCAATTTCTTGAATTACATGGGGATGATGGCCAATAATTGCATCGGCGCCATTATCAATAAGCCAGTGCGCCAAATTTTGTTGTTTAGCATTTGAATTTGTCCAATACTCTTCTCCCCAATGAACATTAACTATAACATAATCTGCGGAACTTTTAGCAGCGGCTAATGCTTCCGAAACTTTTTTTAAATCCAATTTATGATAGGTGTTATGCAAACCCAAAAAAGCAATTTTTATACCCGCTGTGGTGGTAGTTTGAAAAGTATACGCTTGTCCCTCGTTTAGTTCGTCACCAAACCAACCAAGATTATTTTTCGTTAGCAGGTCCCGAGTAAAAACAACATTTTTACTTCCCATGTCGTAACTGTGATTGTTTGCTAAATTGAAGGCCGTAAATCCGTATTTTTTTAATTCCACCGCAAATTTGGGATCAAACCGAAAGGCAATTGATTTGGAAGTAGAGATTCTTTTTTCCGCAAAAGGTCCTTCCAAATTCGCCACCAAAATATCTGTACCGCCAAAAAAATCTTTAGTAGAGCTGACTTTTTCAAAGATATAATCAAGACCCCGTGAGCCCATTTTCACAGCGACCGACCGATCTATCATGAGATCGCCATAAAACCTGACTCGAGTTTGAACAGGTTCCTCTTCAACTATTTTTTTTGTCTCCGGAACTATTATTTTTTCTGAAATCATTGGTTTAGAACTGGCCGATCTTTGTTCTGACTCAACTCCTTTGGTTTCGTTAAAAAAAATAAGAGTGGCAACTGCTGTAAGCAGCACCCCAAATGATAATATCATTAATATATTCCTTATTTTCATAACGGTATTTTCCTTTAATTTACTATAAAAACTCGCTTCGGTCAATTAAAAAACCCTTCATTTCTGAAGGGTTTTTGACTTAGTAAGCTATACTCTTTTTTCCACTACTTCCCAATCTATCGCTTTAAAAAAAGCTTCAATATAATCGGCGCGCTTGGTGCCGTAATCTAGCATAAAGGCGTGTTCAAATACATC
Source organism: Patescibacteria group bacterium (assembly GCA_041661385.1). GTDB lineage: Bacteria > Patescibacteriota > Patescibacteriia > Magasanikbacterales > GWA2-37-8 > JAKANM01. Next base: position 756,928 of record JBAZUP010000001.1, on the reverse strand, counting down.
CATAACAAGAAGCGGTTTACATCCGGCAAAGTGTCCGGTGTCGTGCTCGTTTATCCAGACGTTAAATAACCGGTCTGCCTCAGCATCAAAATATAAAATCGCCCAGCCGATGCCGCGCATCGCACCCGTGGCACGAAAATCTTTTTCCCACATTTCGAAACTGCCGAAATCCTTTTCAATTTTTTGGAATAAATCGGATTTGCTTCCCGGCAAACTGCCGTCTTTCACCATATTTTCAAAGTATAATTCATGAAGGCGCATACCGTCGAACTCCCAGCCAAAGCGGCGTTTCATTTCCGCATACTCCGGCGTTCCGCCCTTGCCCTCCTTCGCATAATTTGCGAGTGTTTCTGACAATTTATTGGCATTTGTTACATAACCGCCGTAAAGCGTGAAATGGTTTTTCAGGAGTTGATCGCTAAAACCCGCTGTTCCAAGCAGGCGTTCATAATTTTTTGGTTCGTAAGGCATAAAAAATAATTAGAAGTTATGAATTAAATATAGCCTGCGCCAACTGTAATGTCAACTAAAAAACCCCCGCTTGCGGCGGGGGTTTTTGTTCAAAATTTTTAAGCTTTTTTGTATCCGGTACCGACTGGAATGAGGCGGCCGATAATAACATTTTCTTTAAGACCCTCGAGATAATCAATTTTGCCGGTCGAGGCAGTATTGATAAGAATGCGAGCAGTCTCTTGGAAGGATGCAGCCGAGAGGAAGCTCTGAGTGGAAAGAGCAACCTTACTGATACCAAGAAGTAATTCGCGGGCAATCGCCGGCTTGGTACCGTCTTTTTTGGCCTGGCGGTTACTCAGTTCAAGTTGAGACTTTTCAACAATTTCACCCGGCAGAAGATCGGTATCGCAAGCATCTTCAACATAAACACGACTGAACATCTGGCGGATAATAAGTTCAACGTGCTTGTCGTTAACTTTCTGACCTTGTGAAGAATATATGCTTTGTACTTCTTCGAGCACATAGCGCTGTACGGCAGGGCGGCCACGGAGTTCAAATAACTCCTGGAGATTAATACTGCCGTCGGTGAGTTGTTGACCTTTTTCAACCTTTTCACCGGCTTTGGCAAGAATCTTATAACCCAGCGGAATAATATATTCGCGGACACGCGGACCGTTGTATTCAAGACTGACGGTGGTTTTGGTGACTTTAACCTTGCCGGTATATTTGGCTTTGATTTCTTCACCAGAAGAGCCGCGTACTACGAGCACATCGTCGGTATTTACTTCAGCGCCATCTTTTACCAATATTTCGTCTTCAGATTTTACTTTGATCTTCATTTCATCCATGCCTTCAAAATGCACCTTAACAATCTTTTGACCGCGGCGTCCTTCAAAGATCTTTTTTCCGGTCGGCGAAGTAACAATCTTACCGTCCGCATCTTCAATTTCAAGAGTACCGGCGACCTCCGACAATACCGCTTGGTGTTTTGGAGTGCGAACTTCAAATAATTCTTCTACACGCGGCAAACCTTGGGTAATATCGGCACCACCAGCCGCACCACCAGTATGGAAAGTACGAAGGGTAAGCTGAGTACCAGGTTCACCGATGGATTGAGCTGCGATGATACCAACTGCCGTGCCCATAGCAACCTCACCATTACTTGAGAGATCATAACCGTAACATTTGCGGCAAACCGCTTTTGGTAATCGGCAAGCGAGCAGGGATCGTACTCTTACTTCTTTAATATCATGTTCTTCTACGAGGCGAGCAGCCTTGTCGTCTACGGCTTCTCCGGCTTTTACAATAACTTTATTTCCAACCTTGATAGGTTCAATAACATAACGACTCCAAACACGATCAGACAATTTTTCACCCATTTGTTTGGATTGCTCGGCGTTGATAATTTCACCAATGTCGTCTCCACAATCTTCTTCAACGATAATAACGTCTTGTGAAACATCAACCAAGCGACGCGTAAGATAACCGGCATTCGCAGTACGCAAAGCCGTATCGGAAAGACCCTTGCGAGTACCGTGAGAAGAAATGAAGTATTCAAGCACATCGAAACCTTCTTTGAAGTTGCCCTTGATCGGAAGTTCGATAATGTCACCGGATGGCGACACGACCAAACCTTTCATACCCATGACCTGGCCAAGCTGGCCGTAGGTACCACGGGCACCAGAGTCAATCATGGCATAGACAGGACCATTTTTATTCAAAATAGTTTTGTTGTTGGCAATAATCTTATCTTTGGTTTCAGTCCAAATTTCAAGAATTCTGGCGTGGCGTTCGCTCGCAGTGAGTAAACCTTCAGCGAACTGCTCTTCCATTTCTTTAATCTTCATGTCACCATCGGCAATATGAGCTGGCTTTTCCACAATCTTTGGGAAATCATCCATACCGAGTGAGAAGCCGGATTTGGTAACATATCGGTAACCAAGATTTTTCAGATCATCAAGGTAGGTTGCTGTTTCACCTTGTCCGTAAATTTCGAGACAAAGACGAATGATAGCACCAAGTTTTTTTACATTGATGGTTTCATTGTAATAAGGAAGTTTAGAAGGAATAATTTCATTGAAGAAAATACGGCCAACCGATGTTTCAATCATCTTGTCGGTTCCTTCCGGGAACTTTTCCATATTTGTAAATCGCACCTTGATACGCTCATGAAGAGTGATTTGGCGGCTCTTGTAAGCAAAGGTTGCTTCTTTTTCAGAACCAAAAAATCTTTTTACTTCACCCTTATCATCCATCTTATACATGGTGAGATAAAAACAACCGAGCGCGATATCTTGCTTTGGAGTAATTACTGGTTGACCGGTGGCAGGTTTCAAGAGATTTTTTTCAGAAGCCATGAGAGTCTCAGCTTCTTCGCGGGCCTCAGCAGTCAGCGGCAGGTGGACAGCCATTTGGTCACCGTCGAAGTCGGCGTTAAACGCGGTACAAACGAGCGGGTGAAGCTGAATAGCCTTACCTTCAACAAGACGAGGGTGGAAAGCTTGGATACCAAGACGGTGCAAAGTCGGAGCGCGGTTAAGAAGCACGCGGGTGGTTTTGGTTAATTCTTCTAAAATGTCCCAAACTTCATCGGCTTCAGATTCAATAAAGCGGCTCGCACTGCGGACATTGTGAGCGAGTTCACGCTTGATAATCTGACTCATGATAAATGGTTTGAAGAGTTCAAGAGCCATGCGTTTTGGCAAACCACATTCATCAATATTAAGCTGCGGACCGACGACGATAACGGAACGACCGGAATAGTCGACGCGCTTACCTAAGAGGTTCTGGCGGAAACGACCTTGCTTACCTTTAAGGATGTCAGCAAGAGAACGGAGTTGGCGCTTTTGACCGGTAGAAGCAGTAACAGTTTTGGCGTGACGGGCATTATTATCAATAAGCGCGTCGACCGCTTCCTGCAACATGCGTTTTTCATTGCGGCAAATTACTTCCGGAGCATCAAGCTCAAGAAGACGGCGCAAGCGGTTGTTGCGGTTGATAACGCGGCGGTATAAATCATTTAAATCTGAAGTGGCAAAACGTCCACCATCAAGAGCGACCATCGGGCGAAGATCAGGAGGAATAACCGGAATATTTTTCATGATCATCCATTCCGGGCGAATCTTATTCATCGCTAAACTCTTCAAAAGTTTCTTGCGGCGAATAATGCGTTCCAGTTTTGCACCTTTAGAACTTTGCTGTTCTAAATTTAATTTTTTAATAGTTTCTTCTAAATTGATGCGGTTGAGCAAATTGTGAATCGCTTCGGCACCGATTGAAGCTTCAAAAAGGTGTCCATAGCGAAGTGACAATTCCTGATAACGATTTTCAGATACAATGCGCATCACTTGTAATTCTTTCAATTCTTTTTCAGCAGAATCAAAATCGGCGTCGAGCGCTTCGCGCTTTGCGTCGGCAGATTCACGAACCTTATCAAGAGCGCCTTGGGCAGCCTTTTTATCCTGGGCTTCTTTTATTTCGCGCTCATACTCATTTTCAATTTGCTTTTTCTTGCTCTTATATTCCTGACGGAGCAAATCATGAGTTTCTTTTTTTGCATCTTCATCAACATGAGTGATAATGAATGAAGCAAAATAAATAACTTTTTCAAGTGATTGAGCGGAAAGATCGAGAACCAAACCAACTTTGGAAGGCACTGAGCGGAGGAACCAAATGTGGGCGGCCGGAGCAACGAGCTCAATATGGCCCATGCGTTCACGGCGTACGAGAGAATGAGTAACTTCTACTCCACATTTGTCACAAACGATATTTTTATAACGAATCTTTTTATATTTTCCACAGTAGCATTCCCAATCTTTTACCGGTCCAAAAATTTCTTCCGCAAACAGACCACCCTTTTCAGGTTTTTGAGTGCGATAGTTAATGGTTTCTGGTTTTGAAACTTCACCATATGACCAGCCGCGGATAATTTCCGGGGAAGCAAGTTTCAAGCGAATGGCGTCGAACTCCATGGAATGTAATTGATCTCGAGACATATATTTATATTTCAATAGATGAAGAATTATTTCTGTTCTGCTGCGGAGGCTTCCGTTTCGCTCACGATCTCATCCGTTTTCTTCATTTTTTGTTCCTCAGCGTCGACTTCTGCTGCGGGGCGATATTCGCCTGATTCAGACTGGCGTAGAAGTTCTACATCAAGTCCTAAACCTTTTAATTCGCGTACTAATACATTAAATGATTCCGGCAAATTTACTTTATTTACCGTTTCACCCTTAATAATAGCTTCATAAGCTTTAGAGCGGCCTTGGACATCATCAGATTTAATAGTGATCATTTCTTGCAAAGTGTGCGCGGCGCCATAAGCTTCAAGTGCCCAAACTTCCATTTCACCGAAACGCTGGCCACCAAACTGAGCTTTACCACCGAGCGGTTGCTGAGTAATAAGACTGTAAGGACCAATAGAGCGTTGGTGGATCTTGTCTTCAACCATGTGGTTGAGTTTAAGCATGTAGTTATAGCCGATGGTGGTCTGGTGATCGAATGATTCACCGGTGCGACCATCAAAAAGTTGGACTTGTCCGTTGGTCGGGAAGCCAGCTTTCTTTAATTCTTCTTTGATTTGTTCTTCGGTAATACCGTTCAAAACCGGAGTAGCGGCCTTATAACCAAGGGCGTTCGCTGCAAGCCCAAGGTGGGTTTCGAGGAGCTGTCCGAGGTTCATACGGGAAATAACACCGAGCGGTGAAAGAATGATATCAACCGGAGTACCGTCTTCAAGGAAAGGCATTTCTTCAACTGGAACAACTTTAGATACGACACCTTTGTTTCCATGACGACCGGCCATCTTGTCGCCAACTTGAATTTTGCGCAAGTCAGCAACTGTTACTTGAACTTGTTTAATAACTCCCGGTTCAAGCTTGTCACCATTTTCTGATGAGAAGATTTTAATATCGATAACCTTGCCGTGTTCACCGTGTTCTAAATACAAAGATGAATCGCGAACATCGCGGGCTTTGTCACCAAAGATGGCGCGAAGTAATCTTTCTTCTGGAGAAAGTTCAGTTTCACCTTTAGGAGTAATCTTACCCACCAAAATGTCGCCGGATTTTACTTCGGCGCCAATGCGGATAATACCTTCGCTATCGAGATTCTTTAATTTTTCTTCACTAACGTTTGGAATGTCAGATGTTACTACTTCCGGTCCAAGCTTAGTTTCAGAAACATCAATTGTATAATCTTCAATATGGATTGAGCTGTAGCCGTTCGCCTGAACAAGACGTTCGGAAATAATGACCGCGTCTTCGTAGTTGAAACCATCCCAAACCATATAAGCGACCAACACATTCTGACCAAGAGCAACTTCACCTTCACGAATGGAAGGACCATCGGAAAGCGGCTGACCTTTTTTAACTTTTTCTCCCAAATCAACAACTGGATGCTGATCGATACAAGTGGAATGATTAGATCGTTTGAATTTATTTAAATGATAAGTGTGCTTGTCGCCCTTTTTAGATGTAAGCACAATATGACTGCCGTCTACTTCAGTAATTTCACCATCTGCTTCGGCTACTACCATGTGGCCTGAATACAAAGCGGCTTCGCGTTCCATACCAGTACCGACAAATGGCGCTTCTGGGCGAATACAAGGCACCGCTTGGCGCTGCATGTTTGTACCCATGAGAGCGCGGGTCGCGTCGTCGTGTTCAAGGAAAGGAATACAAGAGGTCGCGATGCTGACAATTTGATTGGAAGCAACGTCGACATATTCAAGATCAACAGTGTTGGCAACGCCAGCATGACTGAAACGTCTCGCTGGTACGCTTTCCTGTGTGAAGTAGCCTTTCGCGTCTGTTTTTACACTAGCGGATGAAGAAATAATTTTTTCTTCTTTGAAAGAATTCATGTAAACTATCTCACTTGTGAGACGAGGTTTTACTGGAATTGTTTTGAGTTTTAATTTTCCAAGTTTTTCAGCAACTTCTTTGGTAATTTCGGTATCATTTTTAAAACCGCCAACTTCACCGCGAAGTATTTCACCTTCGGTAAGTTTTGGATTGTTTTCTACTTCGCGCAAAACTTTGCGGTAAGGAGTTTCAATAAAACCAAATTCATTGATACGGGCAAAACTGGATAAATGGTTAACAAGACCGATATTCGGACCTTCTGGAGTGGCGATCGGGCAAATGCGGCCATAGTGAGTGGTATGCACATCACGCACTTCGAAGCCGGCGCGATCACGAGATAAACCACCAGGTCCAAGAGCCGAAAGACGGCGCTTGTGTTCAAGTTCAGCGAGCGGGTTGGTTTGATCCATGAATTGCGAAAGTTGTGAACTCATGAAGAACTCGCGGATGGCCGAAGTAACCGGGCGAGCATTGATAAGCTTGTTTGGAGTGAGCTGTTCTAATTCATAAGTGCTCATGCGGTCCTTGATGATACGCTCCATACGAGCAAGACCGACGCGAAAACGATTTTGGGTAAGCTCACCCACGGCGCGTACGCGGCGATTGCCAAGGTGGTCAACATCATCCGGTTCATCTTGAGAGATATTCAAACGAACAACTTCTTTCAAAACAAGCAATAATTTTTCAGCGGACAAAATGCGATTTTCTTTTTTCTCGTAATCTTCGGCGGTATAATTCAAATCAAATTTGGTATTGAATTTATAGACACCGACGCGACCGAGATCATAACGTTCAAAATTGAAAAACATGGCGTAAATAAGACTCTTGGCGTTATCAGCAGTAGCGAGGTCGCCAGGTCTAATTCTCTTATAAACTTCAATAAGACCTTCGTCCATATTTTTGGCGAGATCTTTCTTGATAGTCGCATCTACAAAATCAATATTAGGATGATTGTTTACATCCTTGAAAAGTTCCATTAATTTTTCGTCGGTTTCGTGACCAAAAGCGCGAAGTAGTGAAGTGGCAGCAACTTTACGCTTGCGATCAACCTTAATCCAGATAACATTGTTCTGGTCGGTTTCAATTTCGATCCAAGCACCGCGATTCGGAATAATTTTGGCTCCGTAGTAGCGGCGACCACGAACATTTTCAGCGGTGAAGAAAGCACCGGCACTGCGGATGAGCTGAGAAACAACAACACGCTCGATACCGTTAATAACAAAAGTTCCGCGTTCGGTCATGACCGGTACGTCACCAAGATAAATTTCTTGTGATTTACTTTTAGCAGTTCGTTTGTTGGAAAGTCTGGTGGTAACACGCAGCGGAGCTTCGAAAGTAATATTTCGTTCGCGGCAAGTCTTTTCGTCAAAACGCGGTTCGTCCAAATAATAATCTTCCATGTAAAGCTCAAGGTCGCGGCCGGTAAAATCAGTAATCGGAGAAACTTCATCAAAAAGTTCCTTGATACCGTATTTCAAAAACCAGTCGTAAGAGTTTTTTTGGATCTCGATGAGATCCGGGGTCGGCATGGTGCTGACAGGCGATAAGAATTTGCGCTCAGCATTTTTAACCCGGCGGTGTTTAAAAATTGGAGGCATAGTCAAGTAAAATTATTAAAAAAGGTTATTAATAACGAAAAAAAGCCCGGTGGGCAACGGATTTCTACCTAGATTTACTGTATTTTCAGCCAAATGAGCAAGGTTGACGACAACTTGGACATGAAGTTTTGGTTACCTTGCATTCAGTCCGCCTTTCGTGACGAACCAAATGAATTTATCGTAGTAAACAATTTAGGCTAATGTTAGCCAAAATTCGTCTACCGCGAAATTATTTTTAAAAAGCTTACCGCATTTTACCTTTATTTTGGCTTATTGTCAAGCAATATACGACTTCTTAAGCTTGTCAAGAATTTAATTAATTATGGCTAAAACTAGGCAAATCCGGACTAATAACAATTATATTGAATAAATGTTATCCACAGGCCTTCGTTTATCAATATTGGCATCGCGGCCGAAATAATAATTATGACCGACTTATACACAGTTGACAGTAATATTATTCACTTCTAAAATGTAGTAGATAAAAATGATTTTTTCTCTGCTCAACTGCGAAAGCGTTGCCGTCACATCCAAATTTTTTCAAAAAAACACCTCTCTATTGCCTTTAACTATTTTATATACGTTAAGGTAACGTTTTCAAGATTCTATTTGCGTATTAGGACAGCCAACTCTTCTCGCAGTGTAGCAGGGAAAGAATACAAAAATTCCTAATGATAGGAATTTTTTAAACCCCAATACCCAATTTTCAATGCCCAAACTATTTTAAAATGAGGCATTGGAAATTACGGTTTTTATTGGTAATTGGTCATTGGGATTTGATAATTTTTATGGTATACTAGTCAAACTATGACCCGTTACCGCCAATACCAGGCCAGGCCACCAAAACAAGAAAATTTATTAGAAGCCGACGTTAGCCGCGGTCTTATTTCTATTATCCTTTTTATTATTGGCGGTTTATCAATTCTTAGCTTTTTTTCATTGGCCGGTGTTCTTGGCCATTTTCTAGACTCACTCCTTGCGATTACCTTTGGCCAGGTTCGTTATGTTTTTCCCTTTATTTTACTTATTGTTGGTGTACTTCTTATTAAAGACATGGAATATTCCTACCGATCCACTCACCTTATCGGTAGCGTAATGTTTTTTCTAAGTTTTAATGGTTTAGTTCATTTACAAAAGCCCTTAGACAAAATGGTTGATCTAGCCCTTCAAGGTGAAGGCGGCGGCTTAGTTGGCCTCGCCCTTGCTTGGCCGCTTCTTACTTATGTATCTTATTGGGGCGCCGCGATTATTTTATTTGGTCTTTGGTTAGCTTCTATCATTTTTATTTTTAACACTTCACTCGCAAGAATTGTCGAATTAAATAAAAAAGTATTTTTGATGTTTGGTTGGATCGGAAAACAAATAATTGCTTTTTTTGAAACGTTCCGCAAAGAAAAAGTAAAATTCGCTATCAATGGCGATTATGAAAAAGTTTTGCCGAAAGAAGTTGAGGAAGAAAAAGTTGAAGAGGAAGAACGAGAATTTGCGCGCCACAAAATTAGTGCCGTTGAAAATGCAGATGAAGAAGAAACGATTGAAAAAGAAGAAGAGCAAATTGAAGAAGAAAATAGCCCCCAAGAAAAAATTGTTCTTTCCAAACCAAATTCAAATTACCGACTCCCGCCTTTGGGTATTTTACAAACTTCAAAAAGCAAACCAACTTCTGGAGATATTACGGCTAACGCAGAAATAATTAAAAACACTTTAAAGAACTTCGATATTGAAGTGGAAATGGGCGAAGTACAGGTCGGACCTACCGTCACTCAATATTCTTTAAAACCTTACGATGGAATTAAATTGTCTAAAATCACCGGTTTAAATTCTAATCTTGCGATGGCGCTCGCCGCCGATACCGTTCGCATTGAAGCGCCCATTCCCGGTAAATCTTTAGTTGGTATTGAAGTGCCGAATCAAAAAAAAGCTACTGTCACTCTTCATGAACTGCTTGAAAGTAAAGAATTTAAAAATCGCGAAAATAAAATGACGCTACCGCTCGGAAAAGATGTGGCTGGAAAAGTTAATATTGTTGATCTAACAAAAATGCCTCACCTTTTGGTCGCCGGCACAACCCGGTCTGGCAAAACGGTCTGCATGAATATTATTATTTCAAGTTTACTTTTTCAAAATACTCCCGAGACTTTGCGTTTTATTATGATCGATCCGAAACAAGTTGAATTTATTCCGTACAACGGTATTCCACATTTATTAACTCCAGTTATAGTCGAAGCCAACAAGGCGGTAAATGCTTTACGCTGGCTAATTACCGAAATGGAAAGACGATTTAGCGCGATTGCTCTCTCCGGCACCAGAGATATTGAGGAGTTTAACAAACAATCTCAAGAAACAATGCCGTACCTTGTACTAGCGGTAGATGAATGGGCGGAATTAATGCATCAAACTGCTGCAGATGCTGAATCCAGTATCGTTCGTCTTGCTCAAAAAGGACGGGCGGCGGGCATTCATTTGGTAGTAGCGACTCAAAGGCCAAGCGCGGATGTTATTACCGGTCTCATGAAGGCCAATATGCCGGGACGTATTTCTTTCAAATTAAAATCTGTTATTGATTCACGTACTATTTTAGACGCGGCTGGTGCCGACAAACTTCTTGGCAACGGCGATATGCTTTATCAGACTACGGATATGAGCGCGCCCAAACGTCTTCAGGGCGCATTTATTACCGTCAATGAAATAAAAGATATTGTAAAATTTGTTCGCGGTGACGAGCCGCCACAATACAACGAAGCTATCGTTGAAAAAATTGGCGGCGGTGGCACAATGAATTTATTTGGCGGCCCATCGGACGCTCACGATCCAATGTTTGAAGAAGCAAAAAATGAAGTATTGGAAAGCGGCAAGGCAAGCGCTACTTATTTACAACGCCGGCTCAGTATCGGATATGCGAGAGCGGCAAAAATCCTTGACCAATTAGAGGATGCTGGTATAGTAGGTCCAGGCATCGGAGCCAAGCCTCGCGAAGTATTTACCGAACACCTAATGGATGCGCCACCGGAAGAAATGCCAGTCAACGAACAAACTTTAGATTCTGGCGGAGTAGTTCTCACTGAACCAAAATCCGACAGCGAAGAAGAAAAAATATGACAATCTTCTGCATCAAAAAAATGACCCCAGCAGTACGATTGGGAGATAAAATACGAATGACCCGAGAAGATCGCGGCCTTGATTTAATTTCTGTTTCTAAGCTTACCCGAATTCCTCTAAAATATTTGGAGGCATTAGAAAACGGACAATATTCAAAACTTCCTGAAGCCAAAGCGCATCGCCTCGCTTATGTTCGAGAAGTCGCCAAAATATTTCAACTTTCTCCCGTCGATTGCACTGAACAATTTGAAAATGAATTTGGATTAGCCGACGCAAACCTAAGTCATCCAAGGCGCGGCGTTCGTCTTTTTCCTTTTGCTTCCATTTCTATTTTTGTCCGTAATTTTGCCGCTTTCGCCATGGTAATAGTCTTTGCCGGCTATCTTATCTGGCAAGTACGCGGAATTTTACAACCGCCCCAGCTAGCAATTTTTTCGCCAATTGAAGGATTGGTCGCAACGAGCGCTCATACCGTTATTGAAGGAGAAACTGAAAAAGAGTCCCGCCTGACAATAAATGGCGCCGAAGTAATGGTCAACGAAGAAGGTAGATTCTCCGCCCAAATCGATCTTAGCGCCGGGGTAAATACTATTCAAATTTCTGCAACCAAAAAACACGGCAAAACCTCTACCATCACAAGACACATTGTGGTAAAATTACCTGCCGGACACGAACCCTTAACTTTAAAAAATAATTAAAAGGAGATAATACTATATTATGGCTAAGCAAATCAGTGATGAAGTAAAGGAGAAATTAAAAGCGGCTGAAAGCGCGATCGAACAAATTCGAACTCGTTTTGGCGAAGGATCTATAATGAAATTTGGCGACAACCGATCCATGGATGTAGATGTGGTGCCAACCGGCTGCCTCTCTGTGGATATTGCCCTAGGGGTATTTGGCGTACCACGCGGAAGAATTGTCGAAATTTATGGACCGGAAGCCAGTGGTAAAAGCACTCTCGCCCAACACATCGTTTCAGAAGTTCAAAAAATGGGCGGCATTGCCGCGTATGTTGATGCTGAACACGCGCTTGATCCGGATTATGCTCGCAAAATTGGCGTTAAGGTTGATGAACTTTTAATCTCACAACCTGATACCGGTGAACAAGCTCTTGAAATCGTTGAAACCCTGGTTCGATCAAACGCTGTAGATGTAATTGTGGTTGACTCAGTAGCCGCACTGGTACCAAAAGCAGAAATCGAAGGTGAAATGGGTGATAGCCACATGGGCCTACAGGCTCGCCTCATGAGCCAGGCGCTCCGCAAGCTCACCGGCATTGTGAGTAAATCCAAAACCTTAGTAGTATTCATTAACCAGACCCGCATGAAGATCGGCATTGTCTTTGGCAATCCCGAAACTACTACCGGTGGCGTCGCTCTCAAATTTTACGCTTCAGTTCGAATTGAAATCCGTCGCGCCGCTCAAATCAAACAAGGCGACAAAATTATCGGCAATCGGGTAAAAGTAAAGATCGTTAAAAATAAAGTTGCCGCTCCGTTCCGCACTTGTGAGTTTGATATTATGTATAACGAAGGCATTTCGGTTTCTGGCGATACGCTTGATACGGCCGTTACCTATAAAGTAGTAGACAAAAAAGGTAACTCTTACCTGTATGGTGAAGAAAAACTCGGCGTCGGTCGTGAAACCGCCAAAAAATATTTAAGAGACAACCCCAAACTATTAGATAAGATTCGCAAGCAAGTTCTAGAAGTAGTTGAAAAAGGTGAACCACCGGAAGAAGAATCTCCAGCAGGTGACGAAACAGTACCGCCACCGGAAGAAGCTTAAAAATATTTTCACAACCCCTCACAATTTCCGTGGGGGGTTGTTATTTTAGTACCCCAGAGTATAATATCAAAGTCATAATAATTAGTAATTATATGGAAAATAATACTAAAACCGATCAAGAAAAACGGATTGAAGAATTAAGGAAAAAAGAATCACGAGAAAAACAACTAATCCTTTTAAAACGCCTTGGTCTCTGGGGTGGTATTTTAATCGCTTTAGTCGGCATGGTTTGGGGACTAGCTAAATTTGGAGCCCCAACTTCTACCAATAATACAACTCCCCTTTCTGAACCAGTTTCAGCAACAGACCATACCAAAGGAAACCTCGCCTCCAAAGTTGTTTTGGTTGAATATAGCGACTTTCAGTGTCCGGCATGTGGACAGTTTTATCCGGTAGTAAAAACTGTGGAGCAAAAATACGGTAAAGATATTTTACTTGTTTACCGCCACTTCCCGCTTCCTTCTCATGACAAAAGCGATCTTGCCGCACGTGCTTCAGAAGCGGCGTCAGCTCAAGGTAAATTCTGGGAAATGCATGATAAGTTATTTGACAATCAAACGACTTGGACTGTAGCTCCCGAACCAGAAAAAATATTTGCTGATTACGCTGTACAACTTGGCTTAAATAAAGAAAAATTTATTTCCGATTTAAAAAGTATTGAAGTAGAAAACCGAATTCAAAAAGATATTTCAAGCGGCTCCGCTTCTGGCATTCAAGGAACACCGACTTTCTTTTTGAACGGAAAAGTTTTAAATTTACAGACTTATGGAGACCTTGAAACAAACGTCGCCACCGCCATTACCGAAAATCGATAAGATTGGCGCGATAATATTTTTATTGCTCGGTATTATCGGCTTTCTCGACGCTAGCTACCTTACCATCGAGCACTACCGCGGCATTATTCCGGTCTGCACAGTTGTCACCGGCTGCGGCACAGTTTTAATTAGTAAATATTCAACTGTTGGTCCGGTTCCGCTAGCACTACTAGGTGTCGCCTATTATTCGGTGATTATTTTTGGAGCACTGTTGTTTCTCGATCTTAAAATAATCAAAATCTTACACCTTCTTTCCGCCTATACTTTCATCGGCATTCTTGCTTCATTATATTTTCTTTATCTGCAAATTTTTGTTATCCAAGCGCTTTGCCTATACTGTTTGTTTTCTGCCGCAACCTCCACCTTATTATTCATAAATGGAGTCTATATTTATAAAAAAACCGCGCTTTAAAGCGCGGTTTTGCATATTTCTTGGTTTTGTTGTTATAATGGAGTCGCTATGCTAAATTTTTCTCCAATCTTACTTCTCATTCCGTTTGGTGTTTATTTGTTTATACACTTTTCACTAACCCTTATAAACATTCGGCACATTTTTAAAATCGGGGCAGTTTCTCTTACCAGCTTTATTTTTACTTTCATTTTTTTATTTTATTCCTTTGCGGTTATCAGCATCACCTGGAATTTAGTCAGCGATTTTCCATGGAATCAACCTTTTTCATTTGAATTAGGCGGCATAATTAATGCCTCGAGCTCATTCGATAACGGACAATAATTATGCTACTCTCAACCTTTATCCACCAAAAAACTTACGAGAAAATTGTTTACAAACTTCGTAAGCACCCGATAATCACCGTTCCTTCCTTATTATTTTTTGGAGTTTTACTTTTATTACCAACCGTTTTTTATTGGTTTGCCGCCCACAATTTTGCAAATATATTTGAAAACGAAATATTGATAGTCTGTTTAACATTGCTTGCCGGGATATATTATCTCGCCGCCGGACTTTTTTACTTTACCTATTTTGTAAATTTTTATTTGGATTTACTTGTTATCACAAACGACCGCTTGCTTCATATCGAACAAGAAGGAGTATTTTCTAGAACCATTTCTGAAGTTGACTTATACAAAATTCAGGATATAACTTCAACAATTAACGGTTTTATTCCATCACTATTTGATTTTGGCGATTTGCTTATTCAAACCGCCGGGGCCGTTGAAAAATTTATGATTACCAATGTTCCCGACCCTGAACATTTGCGCCAGCATATTCTTGATCTCGCCGAAGAAGATCGTAAATTTCACAATGCCAACGGCACCGCTACTTCGAACATTTAAATAAACCCGGCCAATCGGCCGGGTTTATTCATATAATTTTTGAACCTTTGTTCCTGAATAATAATAATTCAGTATTTTTTCATATTTCCACTTATCTATCCTTGCTCTCGCGGCCGCATCACGATTACTCATGCCGTAGCCGTGACCAAGCTGTCGCCAACCTTTGTCATACTTGCAAGCCACACTTTTTAGCCAAGGCACACCTGGTTTTGTTTTTGTTTTTCCATTTGAACGGCTGTAATAATAAGTTGTAACCGGCTTATCTCTGTATGTTACCATCTGACCTCTTGTTGCCGCCGTAAACAAAGCGATGCGCGGGCTGAATTGCTCAAAATTATAACCAAGATAGAGCTGGTCTACTGTGCTTGCGTAAACATCAAACATTCGTTTTTCACTCGGTGCTGGTCCAATATTCATGTAGGCATAAGTCCGGGCAGCAATTTGGAGAGCCTTTATATATTCATCCGGGGCGCCATTAGAAGTTTCAGCTATACCGGCAACATAGTTTTCGAGTAATAATTCATTTATCACATATGGTATTTCGCTTTTAGGAGCATATCGATATTCAAGATCACCGCGAAAAGTGGCAAAATTCAATTGACTTCGACCAATCAAATGCCGATCCAGGTTCATAATTGAAAAATAGCTGTCCGCATCATGCGAAATTAATCTTATAAAATAAATACTAGTTGTACTAAACGAATCCGTAACAATGCTATAAACTCCATTATCATAAGAAAGGGTAACAAGCTTTCCTTCTTCAACTAACCCCAAACTTTGTTCATTGGAAATCACCTCATATGAATAAGGCGACATGAATAAAACCTTTTTATCGGTTTTATAAATTCCTACCCTGATGGTCGGTTCAACAACTGCCGGAGCTTCATCCCAGGGTGACGAGGTGGCTTCCTCCGTGGTTGTGGTTGCAATTGTTGAAGAAACAACATCAGTAACCTGAGCCTGCGCAGCTAAGCTAAAAACAAATAAACCAAAAATGGCAATAAAAAAAGAAAAAATTATCAATTTTCCCTCAAAAATTTTAAACATATTACATGTTTAATCTTACCATTTTTTAACGGCTTCAGCAACCTCTAACCATTGACTTTTTGCGTATTTTCTACTAGGGTAAACTTAGTTCATTTTCCACGGAGGAAGCCATGGGCAAAAAGAAAGCCACTTCTGCAATCGACCCGCTAAAAGCAAGGTTGCGTGAAAAACTTGCCAAAAATTTTTCCTCTCACGATTTCAAAATCCGGCAAATGCCCGATACCAGCGTCGCTGGTTCAGACGGCACTGTGAGCTGGAACGATGAATTCGGAATCACGATCGGTGAAAATGACACCGAAAGTGAAATCATCAAAGATTGGCTGACTGAGTACATCAGTCTGAAAATAAAATATCCAATCCGGATCATCGCCCAATTCGAAGGACAAGGCAAACGCGTCTTTTGGTTCAAACGAGTCCAGATTGGCAGGCTAATTAAGATGAAAAGCTAGTAGGAGGCGGCTCTATACTACGTATAGAGCCATTTCTAGACTTCACAAATATTTGCGAACTGTAGAAATATCCTTCTCTCTATCAAACTTTTTATCAGGCTTTTATTGTGTTATACTGACTTCCGTATGACGCTCAACAAATCCCTGGCTCAAAATACCATCGTTCAGATTATCGGCAAAGCCGTAAGCACCATTCTTGGCCTTATTGCCGTTGCTATTCTTACGAGAAATTTAGGAACCGAACAATTTGGCTGGTATGTTACTGCAACCGGTTTTCTCCAATTTGTCGGCATTCTTATTGATTTCGGTTTTACTGTCACTACTTCCAATTTACTCTCCGAACCCGAACACGATAAAGAACAACTCTTTAATACTATTTTTACTTGGCGATTTATCACTGCCACGATTTGTTTTATTTTAGCACCGCTAATCTTCCTTTTTTTCCCTTATCGAAATGAAATAAAAATTGCCGTCGCCGTCACTTCATTATCTTTTTTTGCAAACACCATTAATCAGGTGTTTATTGGTTTCTATCGCCAAAAATTATCAATGTTTATTGCAACCATGAGCGAAGTGATAGGAAGAGTGCTTCTCGTGATTGGATTTGCGATACTGGCTCTAAACAAGGCCGGTTTTATCCCCCTAATGCTAATCATCACCCTCTCTTCTTTGGGCAGTACTTATTACTTGATAAAAAACTTTGGTAAAATTAAATTTTCAATTGATAAAGTAATTTCTCGGGCGATATTCCATAAAATGTGGCCGACTGCCATATCGGTTATATTTAACACCCTCTACCTACAAGCCGATCGTGTCATTTTGCCTCTTTATGTTTCACAGTCAGAAGTTGGTTTATATGGCGCCGCTTACCGAGTATTAGACATTACAACCCAAATTGCCGCGATTGTCATGGGCCTTGTCATGCCGCTCTTAACTTTTGCCTGGTCGAGAAAACTATTGGATGAATTTAAAAAACGCTACCAAATTGGCGTTGACCTGCTCGCTTTAATTCTTTTTCCAATGGTAACAGGAATATTTGTGCTCGCAGGTCCAATCATGAATTTTATTGCGGGCTCAGAATTTTCTGGCTCCGGCGCGATGCTCCGCTGGTTATGTATTTCTATTCTTGGCACGACCTTTGGCATGACCTTTGGCCATGTGGTCCTTGCAATTAATCGCCAAAAAGAAGCTTTGCTGATATATGGCTCTGACGCGATACTTAGCGTAACCGGTTATCTGATATTTATCCCAAAATATGGCTGGTTGGGAGCAGTCTGGGTGACAATATTTTCGGAAATTTACGCCGGTATTTTTCTTGCTCTTATGGCCGTTGTTTATTCGGGAATAATGCCAAAATTTGGCACTCTCGCCAAAATACTTCTTTCCAGCATTATAATGGGCACAATAATTTTTACCGTCTCCTGGCCTCTTATCCCCTCCATCTTGCTTGGTATTTTGGTTTATACCGCACTTATATTTTTATTTAAAATTATTAAATTACAATCTTTAAAAGAAATAATTAATTTTAGTAAAGTTGCGTAGATTACCCGATTTTGCTATTATTACCTTACTTTAGCTATATTTTTATGGAGATGAACAAAACGCGAAATTACATTTTTTTAATCACACTTGGCGGGGTAAGTTTGCTTTTTTTCTACGTTATTAATCCGTTTTTTTATCCGATTTTCTGGGCAGCAGTTATCGCTTCACTTTTTTACCCGCTTTTTAAGCGCTTTACCAAACTGCTTAACCCGAGCATTAGCGCCGCTTTAACTTTAGTTATTGTTACCGTAATGGTCCTTTTGCCTCTTTCGCTCATTGTAACGCTTCTCATTAAAGAAATCGTAAATATTTTTAACTCTTATGGCCAAACCGATCAGCTTGGCGGCGTCATTCAAGATGTAAATAATTTCTTACATAATAATGAATTAATTCAAAAAATGGGTCTTAATGATACTTCTGTATCTGGCCGACTCGACGAAATTGGCCGCAGTGTTGTCACTTTTGTCTATGTTTCAGTAAAATCTTTAACTCAAAACTCACTTGAATTTATCGCTTTGTTTGTTTTGATGTTATATTCTCTATTCTTTTTTCTTCGCGATGGAGACAAAATTTTGAAGAAACTAATGTACATTTTCCCCCTTGGAAATCGCTATGAACAACTGCTTTATGATAAATTTACCGCTGCTGCGAGCTCAGCAATAAAAGGCACAGTAATAGTCGGATTAATTCAGGGTGTGCTTGGCGGATTATTATTTTGGGTTACCGGCGTGCCCGGACCATTAATTTGGGGTCTAATAATGGCGGCGCTTGGAGCAATACCGGTTACTGGTACATTTCTGGTTTGGTTTCCGGCTGGCTTAATCAAAATCGCAACTGGCCATATGGCTCAAGGAGTTATTATTTTGACTGTTGGCATTTTATTAGTTAGCACCATTGATAATATCCTAAGACCTTTCATTGTCGGCAAAGAATTAGAAATGCACCCTGTTATTGTTTTATTTTCAACCCTCGGTGGCGTAGTCGTCTTTGGCCTATCTGGTTTTGTTCTTGGTCCAATTATCGCTGCGCTTTGCCAATCCTTCTGGGATCTGTAAGAAAATTATTATAAAACGGAGCTGTCGAAGAATTGAATTTAAACTTAATAAAAAACCCTCCAAGCGGAGGGTTTTTTATTTGTTGCGGGGGCGGGATAAGAGTCGCTACGCTCCCACGAAAACCGTTCGGGTTTTCGTGAACTTTCCTCAGCAGGAGAAAACTTCCGTTTTCTCCCTTTCCCGTTCAAATCCCTCGACCTACAAAATTAAACACAACCCTTGATAGGGCTGTGTTTAATTTGTTGCGGGGGCGGGATTTGAACCCGCGACCTCAGCGTTATGAGCGCTGCGAGCTGCCGGGCTGCTCTACCCCGCTATATATGAATTGTTGAAGCCTCAATATTATGAAGCTTCTCTGAGCGGTAGACCGGATTCGAACCGGCGACCTTCTCCTTGGCAAGGAGACGTTCTAGCCAACTGAACTACTACCGCACTTCTTCGCCTGTAGCATCGCTCTTCAAACGAACAAATGACAGTTGAGATTATACAGTTTTTTTCTTTGCTTGTCAACGACCTCTTTATTAATCTGAAGTTGGCACCAAACGATAAAAAAGATGTTTTACACCCTCAACTAAAACCAAATACATGGTAACGAGTCCAACTATTGAACCGAGAATCACAGGCGGTAATGGTTCAAAGCTGAAATAGGCGCCCATAAAGGTGTACGGTAAAATAAATCCGGCGCCAACTACGAGCAGTGTTGTTACTATTAAATAAGTGCTCGGCCGCGAAGTAAAGAAAAGTTTACGAGTCCGAATAATATAAATAACGAGCGTTTGAGTTGCAAGCGATTCAATAAACCAACCCGTATGAAATGAAGCGGCTCCCAAATGAAAAACCCCATATAGCATGTAGAAGGTAGCGAAATCAAAAATTGAACTCATGAGCCCGAACACGATCATAAACTTACGCATAAATTTTGCGTCCCAGTGTTTGGGTTTTTTTAAATATTCCCCATCGACATGATCAGATGGAATGGTAGTTTGCGACAAATCGTAAAGCGAGTTGTTTAACAGAACTTGAAAAGGCAAAATCGGCAAAAATGGTAAAAATATTGCCGCACCAATAAGGCTGAACATGTTACCAAAATTTGAACTAAGTCCCATCATTAAATATTTCAAAGTATTACCAAATGTTTTTCTTCCTTCAATAATACCCTGCCCGAGCTCATGCAAGCTTTTGTGACTAAGAATAATATCCGCCGTTTCCTTGGCAACATCGGCGGCATTACTCACCGATATTCCAATATCCGCGGCTTTAAGCGACGGCGCATCATTTATGCCGTCTCCAAGATAACCAACCACCTTATGAAGTGAGCGCAAAGCAACAATAACGCGGCGCTTCTGCTCGGGAGTGAAGCGGGCGAAAATGGTGATATTTTCAGCCCGGTGCGCAAGCTCTTCTTCAGTCATATTTAATGTTTCGTCGCCAATCAAAATACCTTTAATTTCAATTTTTAATTCCGTACAGATCTTTTTTGTCACCCATTCGTTATCGCCGGTAATAATTTTTACCTCTACTCCATGTTCAAAAAGAGTTTTTACAGTTTCAGCCGCAGTTTGTTTTGGAGGATCAAAAAATCCGATAAAACCTAAAACAACCATTTCACATTCATCATTTTTATCATAAGAATGTTTTCTTTCCGGAAAATGTCGCCTCGCAACTGCGAGAGTTTTAAAACCCTGCTCGCTCATTTGCCGGTAAAGAGTTGCAAAGTCCTTTAAAAAATCTTCGCTAATTTTATGAACCGCTCCGTTTAATTCAAAATGCGTGGATATTTTTATTATTTCCTCTGGTTGGCCTTTAGTTATAAGTTCGTGATTATTTTCGTGATTAACAATCACAGAGATTCGCTTACGATAAAAATCGTACGGAATTTCTTTAAGCTTGTGAAAATTCTTTACTGATAAATGTTTAAAATTTAAAATTGCATTATCAAGAGGATTTTTTAATCCGGTTTGAAGAACGCTATTTACATAGGCATAACGCAAAACCGAATCGGATTCAGCACCTTTTATATCTACGTATTTAACCAGTGTAATAGTATCTTCAGTAAGAGTGCCGGTTTTATCCGTGCATAAAATATCAATACTACCAAAATCTGGAATAGCATTTAAACGTTTTACTATCACACCGTGCTTTGCCATACGAAGGGACCCCTTTGTCATATTAAGGCTCATGATCATCGGCAAGAGTTCCGGTGTAAGACCAACCGCGATCGCAAGCGCAAACAAAAAAGACTGGACAAGGTCAGCTTGGCTAAGCTCAGTATGATTTAAAAGTGGTTTAAAGACTATAATTAAAAAAACAGTTATCACAATGAAAACCGTTGCTTTAACGATAAGAAAACCAAAATTTGTAATACCTTTTTCAAAAGCGTCCGGTGGTGACTCTTCAGCGATTGAAGAAGCGATTTTCCCAAACTCAGTATTACTTCCGGTTGCCCTGACAATCAAGTACCCTGACCCAGAAACAACATTAGTCCCCGCATGGACCAAACAGCTTTTTTTATCACAATCCTTTTCTTCGCTTCCCTCCTTTTCCACCGGAAAACTTTCCCCGGTGAGAGCCGCCTCATTCACAAACAAACTTTCAGCCGAAACAAGACCCCCATCGGCCGGGACAATATTTCCGGCTGACAAAAAAACAACATCGCCCGGTACGATAAGTTCAGCACTAATATCTTTTTTTATTCCACCCCGAACTACTGACGCGATTAACGAAATTTTTTCTTGTAGTTTTTCCGCTTCACTGCCGGATTTTTGTTCCTGATAATAGTTTAGCAGTGTACTGAGCAAAATCATGGCCACAATCAGCGTTGCGCTCCGGCTTTCACCAAACAAAGTAGATAATACCGCGCAAACAACCAAAATTATAATGAGCGGATTTTTAAAATAACGAAGATACCTAACCCAAGCAGAAATTTTTTTCTTTTGAACTAACTGATTTTTTCCAAATCTAAACAAGGCAATTTTTGCCTCCTTTTCGCTAAGACCTTGTAAGTTAAGTCGTGACATCAATCATATTGTAGCATTTTTAACAATTTATTGAAACAAAAAACCCGCAAATTAAGCGGGCTTTTAAAAAATCTTATTTAATCTTAATAGCCAAGCACCTCATTAACCAAAATCATCGTCACTCTTCCTGGTTGGGTCTCGCGGCTAAAGATAAGCATTTTGTTAACTGCGCTGCCCGGAGCACCATAGGCGACTTTTGCCCGTTCACTTTCGAGAGGTAAAACATATTCATAAATTCGGCGCGTGCCGGCATCAATGTCTTTTACAATTTTCTGCGCCCCAACAATCCAAATTACCCGGCTAGATCCATATGCATAAGCCGGTAATTGACTGCCGGTATTGGATGCGATAAGCACGTGACCATCTTGGGTAACGGCATGAACACTGCCAATAACAAAATCCGGAGCAGCGCCTAATTTCTGCATCTGTGATCCTTCAGTTTTTCGGTCCATTTTCAAAAGCTGACTTCTTACTGATTTGATATCAGTCGAACCCTCAATCTCTTTATCGAGCCCAATTGAACCCAAAGTGACCGAAGTCATATTCATCACTTCAGCGCCTTCCGGAACAATCTCCCAAAATTTACGTTTGGCTTCTTCGCCATTTTGCACCAAAAAAGCCTCAATATTGTTATTGCGCAAGGCCGCGATAGTATTCTGAATTGTTGTCTGAGAAGGAATTTTATTAAACATATTATTTTAATAATAAGGTACTCTATATCAAATCAGGCAAAATGTCCAGATACAAAAACCCCCGCTTTTTTAGCGGGGGTTATAATTTTTTTATCTAATTACTCCGGGTGAGACGTTCATCATCGGTGTTATGACCGGTGGATTAATGATTGTTTCCGGAATCGCCTCAGTTAAATTAAGTTCATTTACTTTGTTCCAGCTATTTTCATCCCAGGCACTTATACGATTCGGGCTGATAATGTACATTAAATCATTTATATACAAAGCACGCTGAATTCCAGGTTCACTTACCGCCTTTAGCATGGAAAGCCCATTGCCAGAATAAGACATCACATAACCGCCCTGACTGCCGGGAATAAAGAACAAATTGTGTTTTTCGTCTTTAAGAAAGGCGTGATGGTCGTTTAGAGCGTCTGACCAATATTCATCCAAAATATATTTACTTACTTCGGTAGGGTTGTTCGCATTCGACACATCATAAAGCGCAAGCTTCACTTTATTATCCTCTTTACCGACTCCAAGGATAATATTATTGCTGATCGGCTCAAGATATCCAGAATAACCTGGCACTTTTAGTTCTCCTGCTAATTTTGGACTGTTCGGCTTGCTTAAATCAAGCACGTAAAACGGATCGGTTTGTTTAAAGGTAACCACATAGCCGCGCTCACCGATAAACCGGGCTGAATATATCTGTTCGCCCTCACCCAGATCCTTAACACTGCCGAGGGTGGCCATGTTTTCGCTTAAAACATACACGTCACTTACGCTTTTTACCGAAGCGTTGATGCCCCCAGCCGAAAACCAACTCTGGCCAACCGTAACCGCGACCCGTAAATTATAATTATATTCATCCATTGAAAATTGATTTAAGATTCGCCCCGGCACCGTACCGACTCCAAGCACCTTAAAATCAGTTAAAGAAGTTTTAACAATGCTGGTTTTTTCAAGTTCGCGCAGATGAAGCGGATAATATTTTGAAATGCGATTCTGTAATTCATTTTGCAATTTCATTCGTTCATCCTGATCAATATTTTGTTGCCATTGATTAATGATGTACGACATCTCATTTTGTTTGCTTCCGTCGCTGATATCATAACTAATAAGTTTTCCAAGTCGACTTAAAGTTTCAGCCGGAACCAGGTCCTTATTGGCCGCAAAGAAATTATATGTAAACCGCACCATGTCACCGGGGCTGAAATATGTCAGATACATGGCGTTCGGAGACATATAAAGAATTGAGTAATCATTCGAGCCGGTGAAAGAGGTGTTGTTAATGACCGTACCGGTTTTGGTGTTAAACGACGAAACAGTATATAAAATATCGGTCGGTACTGGGGATATCGGATGATAAATAACTCCACAAGGAATCATGATTTTCGAAGTACCAGCAGTAAAGGGTTGATACGGACAGGGGCGGCCATAATTTATATTTTGCTTAGTAGCTAGAAAAAGCTTTCCATTATAAAGTCTTGCGCCAACCAAAGTATCGTTCTGACCATATTCAATTTTCCATAATTCCTTATCGGTTCCGCTCGCATTCACATCATATCCTTTCACAGAGTTGCCGTTAAAAACCATGAGCACCTTACCATCAAGCAATAAATTTCCGGCCGTTGAAATCTTTCGTAGTAATTTAAAATCGGTTACCGGGTTAGCTTTAATAACATTAACCGAACTCTGATAATTTGGGTATCGATAAGCACCGCCCGTTTCCGCTCGAAACATCATTGGTTTGGCATAATAAATCGGATACCAATTTTGAGTGGAAAGAAAGATATTAGTTCCATCGGTTTTTACAATATCCGGTTCGTCAATTCCAAACACTTGAACATTAGTTGAAGAATAACGATCGGTGGCAGTTTCGGATCCGACTGATGAACCGGTTTGCGCGGTTGGTCCGATATTTGCCGAAGCTGAATCTGAACTTTTTTCTAAAGCCATCGTTGGCAAAGCCAAATTTCTCATCATTACTCCGCCGCCATAAAGATTGCTATTTTTTTGACTGGCTTTGACGAGATAATTTTTAAAATCGGCGGCCGAAATAAATTTGCGGACGGTGCTCGCGCTTGCCGAAGGACGAATTATTTTAACCGCGGCAAAAGAACCCTCCACCAAAAAAATCGTTCCCAGCCCAGCCGTAACAGCAGAACCAATAATCAGAGTTAATAGAGCTTTTTTCATAAATGAATACATAGAGGTTGTTATTAATAACAACGCTATTATAGTCCTTTTACTTCTGGCGGTGAAGCGGGGGTGACTGACCCTTTCATTAACTGAATCGGACCTCCACTTGGCTCCTGCAACAATTCTTTAATAAGCGGCACAACAAGCGCAGTTTGGAAATAAAACTGTTTACCAGTTGGCGCTTTTAATATTGGGAAATATAAGGCCGGAACGATTATTTCTCCGGAACCATCATTCTTCCAGGTCTTAGTAAGAACGCGTGTTGGAGTACCTAGCTCAAGCTCAATTATTTCCGCGCTCGGATCCATATAACCACTTCCATATATTCCGCCGTTTTCGGCGATTTTAATAATCCTCGCGGTATCAGTTTCTGCCTCATATTGCGCGGCTTCAAAATTTTGATTAGTAATATTCCAAGCGCCACTCACCTGCTTGTTTCTTACATCGACATTCACTGTAAGACCGCTTTCACCGCCGCCTAATTCGTAAACAAGCGTACCATTTATTTTTTGCGGATATAATACCGAGATAATGTCTGGGACATAAGGAGCAAAATCTGACGCGGCAGTTTCCATTCCCTTGCGCCAGTCATTTTGAACTACTGGTTCGCCATAATTAGATAAATCAACACCGTGACCCTTGAGAAAATCGTTGCTTAACGAAATGAGAGTTTCATCAGAGAGCATTTCCGAAGGACGAAGCGGTTGATAAACCGGACAAACACCGTTTGGACATGGGTTGGCATTATAATTTTGTGAAATGGAAATACTGCCATTTCTTAGATCGACATTTGTGATATAGCCTTTACTGTCCTTCTGCGCTAATTCAAAATTTGTAACCTGAGTATTGGCAAAAGTTCCTAAATTAAGCCCGCCAAAACTTAACTTATTCAAGACGCTTACTGCGCCCGAAGTATTAAGCTCAGGTTTTACTCTTCGTAAAACATCTAGATTTTTATCGCCTTGTTCCAGTTTGTCCCCCTTATATACATACTTAATTTGATACGGACGATAAATCATCATTTTTGCATCTGGCGCAGGTGAAACTGCCGCGTCTAGAGTAGCAGTGCCAGATGATCCAGCAACCCCCATGCTTGCGACGCCCCCGCCACCACCGCCGCGACCGTACATTGGAGCAATATTAGAAGTAGCTTTTGGCATAACTTGTTCACTGCCAGTTTGCTGACCGGTTAGCGAACCAAAAGCACCGGAAGCAACTCTGGTTATATTTGGTTTATTGCTGGTTAATTGTTTAGGCCCAACGAGTGTAGGCAATGCTTCCCTAAGCGTAACCGCGATAATCAATACCGCGAGTGTCGCTCCTGATAAAATTAAATATTTTTTCATATAAAAAACTGATAAAAATGAACTGCCAAAAACTTTTTTCTCTGGCATTGATTCTGATAATATTTTTGCTTTAAGAGTGCGCGCAAATTTTTCATCAAATTTTGTATCCGGCTTTGCAGCTAAAAAATTCTCAATAATTTTAATTAATTTATCTTCATGATTTTTTAATTCCGGATCAAGTTCACAAAGCTCAGCAATAATTTGTTTTATATTTTCTTTCATATATTTTAATTCCTAATAATCAGCGCCAGAACTAAGGCAAAGGCAGCTTCTGGCATAGAGGTACGTAATTTTTTTAAGGCCCTCGAAAATGTCATCTTACAACTTGCCTCGCTTTTTCCAATAATTTCCGCAATTTCTGTATAGCTTAAATCCTGCCATACTCGTAAAATTATAATATCCCTTTGCTCAGATGGTAATTCCTGTATATACTTCTGAACTTTTTCCAACATAATTTTATTTTCGATATCCTTCGCAACATCTTCTTTACTACCCAAATCCCAAACATCATCAATATTAAGAATCGTTTTATTAGAACGGTAATGATCGATAATTGCGTGGCGAGCAATCTGATAAATCCAGGCCTGAAAAGTGCCTTTTTCTGAATGATAAGAATTAACCGAGCGATAGGCTTTTAAAAAAACCTCAGCGGTCAGTTCTTCGGCTGTTTCTTTGTGATGCGTCTTATAATAGACGAAATTGTAAATCGGCTTTAAATAAGCTTCATACAGCTCACCAAAAGCTTCTTTACTACCACCCTCAAATTCACGCGCGAGGGCGGCCGCTTTGATAGGATCCATATTTTAAGGAGAAGTTGATATCAAATTTCTCTCTCGAAGATATTATACGAAAACCGGGGAAGAAAGTAACGCTAAATCTCTAGCGTTAAGCCATCATACGCTACCAAGGTTTCAGGAAAAATTGTTTGGGCGGTAGTTTCGGCAATTTTTCGCATTTCCATTGTATTATAATGATCGGCTCCAAGATGAGTAAGAATCATTTTTTTAACTTTTGCTTCTTTTGCCATGCCGGCCGCTCCTTCAGGGTTGGTGTGGCCCCAGGCTGTGCTATGACCAGGTAAAAAGGCACATTCATGAATAAGAAGATCAACATCGCGTGATAACTCCAAATCATTTGGACAAATTGAAGTATCTGAGCAATAGGTAATTGTTTTTCCTTCTAAAGTAAAACGGTAGCCCATGGCCGGATCAACATGTTGAAGCGGCAAACAAAACACCTCAAACGGCAACTCGTGTTTACCAGGCGCCAGTTCTACCAAATTTACTTTATATCCAAGTTCATCAAAAGTTGCTGTAAAAGGATGATTAATAAGAATTTTTAAATATTTTTTCAGTGTTTTCTGCCCAAATATAGTCAGTTCTTTTACTTTAAGTTTACCGAGGGTGTGCAGACCACAAGTGTGATCAAGATGAAAATGACTCAAAAACAAAAAAAGCGGCTTATCTTCTACTAAATAAGTATTTAAATCCGCAATTCCAAAACCAGCATCTAATACTATATAATGATCCTTCGTATCAATTAATATTGATGGGGTATTGCCGGTGTCGCTATCATACCAGCCATTTGTACCTAAAAAAGTGATTTTCATACCCATATTTTATCATAAAATCAGCTTCCGCTCAATTTAATGTTAAAACCCAATAATCTTGACTAATTAAGTTTTTTTTCATATACTTAACGACATTGAAAGAGACGCGGGCAATCATATATCGCGAGATATATGAAGCCCTACGTCGGAAATGAAAAGATGAAAAATTGATTGAGACGCGGAATCATATATCGCGAGATATATGAAGCCGCTCGTCGGTCATGCTGAACAAAATAAATTTTGTTCATCGCGACACTCCTCGCGGGCGTCATATAACGGCTATTATCCCAGTTTTCCAAACTGGTGACACGGGTTCGACTCCCGTCGCCCGCTCTAATAAAATTACTCCCATTTATGGGGGTAATTTTATTATACCGTACACCGGGAGGCGAACAGGAAAATGGAAAGAAACGTAGTTTCTTTCTTGCTGAGGAAGGCCCGCGGAAACCCGAAGGTTTCCGCGAGAGCGAACGAAGTGAGCGAGTGAGACTCCCTCGCTCGCTCGTTCGTGTTGTTTAAATTTGCACCAAAACGCAATATATTATAGGATGTAAAAGTCCTCGGGAGGAAACAACCACAATGGAAATTTCTGGCAAGAGACTGTTCCTGCTGTATTCATTCCCCTGTGCTGAAGGGAGGCACATGCGCGGTCACATTGACCGTGAACACTTAGACCGGCTTTGTATGCTGGTCAAGAATGGTGGAGAACCCACCACCCAATTGCTCCGCTACTGCTTCCCCCATGCCGTTCGCCGGCTACGGGAATATGCCGACAAAATCGGCGCTGACCGTTGGTCACTAGCGACTGTCGCCGATTTCTGGCGGCACCACCATGGCCACAAGGGCGACTGTCGGGTAATTCTCGGCAAAACCCTCAAGGTAATCAGCCCAATCATCGTCATTATGACCGATGACAAGGGCGACGCCTTCAAGGTCATCAACATTTACGGCCACGCCGTAGCACCAGGAGATAGATTCTATCTGCACTTCCGAGTGTTGATAGAAAAGGAGGAAAACTAGCCACGCGCTCCGGCGCGTGGCTTTCACTTTTATAAAAATGTGTTATAGTAGTCGGGCTATATGGTACTTACTCTAGACTATCCGCAAAAAATAATGGACGGCATCCTGCGCTGTAGTCGTTATGCTTTTGGGCCGAACCGCTTGCATTATTGCGGACCCGATGCCAATTCCGAACTGCTTGCCTATATAAAAGAAGGCGCGACTGATCCAGGTCTTGAAAAAATTCTGTCGGCTTTTAATACCCTTTACCCGTACCTAGAACTAATTGCTCATGCCAGCGGCATAAAGGACCCCTTTGATGAACGGGTGGTAGAAGCTTATTGGATAGGAAATGAACTGCTCGATAAAGTTGAGCGCCAGGCGCTGTATCGCAACTTAGTAGAAGAGCATGAATTAAAGAAAAAAAATGGTCTGAAATCTTTTTCTAAGCTAGAAAATAAAATTCGCCTGCATGCCGTACCTCACCACTCCTTTCATGTTTTCAATGTTTGGAAAGGAACTGGCAATATGTCGACTGAGTATAATCTTGAATCACTGGACTCTTGCCGAATTAGTTGGGGAAAAGTTTTGGAAGTATCCGGCCCAACGATAACGGTAGAAAGCGAACCACTCATTCAAATCGGTGATAAATATATCCTTGGCAAAGCGGAGAAGAAAAAACTCACCAGAAAACTTGAGTCGACTGAAGAAATCGAACAACTTAAAATAGGAGACATTCTAACCTTCCATTGGAGCGTACCTTGTGAGGTGATTTCCGAAAAACAAGCCTCCATACTAAAAAAATACACACTGCAAAATATCGGCTTTTTAAATCAAGGAATATGAAGGTATTCGTATTTGGCAATCCGGATTTAAAAATGGATTCAGTGCCGCTAAAAATAATTACCGAACTTAAAAATCATTTTAAAGATTTTGATTTTATCACCGTTGATCCAAACGAAGAATGGGAAGTCCCGGAAAATTTATATATTATCGATACGGTGGTTGGGATCAAGTCGCCGATGATATTTAATAGTTTGTTAACTTTCAAACGAGCGCCCAATGTCACCATGCACGATTTTGATGCCTACGCGAATTTACGCTGGTTGCAAAAAATCGGCAAACTAAAAGATATTAAAATTTACGGACTGCCGCCAAATATACTTGAAACTGAAGCAATGAATTTTCTAAAAAAATATTTAAAATAAAGATTTGCCCTCGCCGGGCTGGCACACCTTTTTGGCAGCAAAAAGGTGTCAAAAACTGCCGAGCTAGAAGTTCGCCTCCCCTGTCGGCTCACTTGCGCTCGGTCTACGATTTGTTGGCCAAACAATTACCCCAACGGGGGTTTGGGGAAGTCGATATCCCGAGTTCTCGCGAACGAGTGGTTATATCGACGATCTCCCCAAAACCTTTGGTTACTTTCAGTTATGAAAGTATCCGCTGCCCGCGCAGGGCTAAAGAAAATGAAAATATAGTAAATGAATTAATTGATTGAGCGATAGCGAGATAAAAAAACCGCCCTCTCAGGCGGTTTTTAAATTCATTTTTACTCTTTATCTACATTCACCTTCAGGAAGTGCGAGCCGCATGACATACACGGGTCATAGGCACGAATAAGTTTTTCAATTTCAAAGGTTATTTTTTCCATCGACGGGTGGTCGGGCAACATTTCATTTACCAAAGTTGTAATATCTTCTTCAATATTGGTTTGGTTCTGACCAGTTGGGACCACTACTTCGCCTTCTTTTATAAGGCCATCTGCCCCAACGGTTACTTTGTGATACAAAAGTCCGCGTGGCGCCTCAATGACGCCAATTCCGACCGCATCGCGGTATTTAATTTCCGGAATCTGTTCTAACTTGAACTCACGCTTAGTAAGAATTTCAATAGAATCATCAATTGCATGAAGAATTTCAATGGCCTGAGCAAGGTTATTTTTAAATATGTCGGTAGAAGGAAATTGTTTGATGGCTGAACCGGCATCTTTTCTCGTATTCGGATGCAATCGGTCGCTCGCCATATTAAGGCGCCCAAGTGCGCCGACCATATATGGTCGACCCTTATATTTATAAGCCGAAGCCTGTGAGTATTCAAGTACCGTGTGCTCGAGATGTTTAGAAAAATTTTCTTTCGAAATTACTTCACCGGTGCTCGATTTAATTACTCCGTCGATAAAACCACAACGATCGGAAATCATAGCGAGAAAATCGGTTTTCCGGTCAAAGTGAAACGGATTTTTTTCCGCAAAAAAATTAATAAGCCTAATTACCGCCGGACGAATCGAACGCAATTTCTTAATTATTTCTTCAACTTCTTTATTTGTTGGTACATGCAAATACCCACCCACCGCCGGGTAAGTAGCGTGAACAGACCTGCCGGCGACCATTATCGCTAGCTGATTACCGACCGCTTTTATATTAAAAGCATCATGAAGCATTTGATCTTGAAATGAATCATTTTCATCAAAATCCATGAATGAATCTTTACCAAAAATATCGGGCATGCAGAACAAATACAGGTGCAGCGCATGATCACGGATATTTAGACCGTACATGGTAAGTAGTCGTAAAAATTTGGTCTGTTCGGTCGGCACGATTCCTAGAGCGTGTTCACAGGCCTCAATTGAACAAAGGAGGTGTGCGTTTGAACAAGTGCCGCAAATACGCGCGACCAGCTGAGGAATCGCATCAACCGGCTTGCCCTTCATCGCTTCAGTAAAAAATCGTTTATATTCAATAATGCCAAAATGGGCATATTCAACTTTGCCATTTCGCACTCGCAAATTAAGCTCTGCTGCACCTTCAACCTTAGTCAGTTCGCCGGTATTTAAATCAAAATCAACTTGATGCATAAAATTACGATTTAACTAATAATTTAACCGCCTCCAAAAATTTATTCGGATCCATGGGGCAGCCACCGACAGATGCGTCTACCTTAATCACATCAGAAACTTTCAAAACTTTTGGCAAAGCTTCAAATTTATCCACCAAAAACTGAATATTTTTCTTTTGTTCCTCGGAAAAATAATTGCGTTGGCCGGCCGGCATGCCGGTTACTGCGCAAGCTCCAACCGCGACTACCGTTTTAGATTTGGCCCTAATTTCTTTAACCTTATCAACATGCTTTTGCGAAGCGAGCGCTCCTTCAATGAAAGCAATGTCGAGTTCATCTAAAACATTTACCGAACGCAAGGCGCGGACGTGGCGAAAATCGAAAAGTTTTTTCCATTCTTGCCAGTGATCATTCATGAGCTCGGTAAATACTACTAGATTATCTTCACAACACGAAAAAGAAAACCAGCCAACTTTAATTTTTTTACTTTCTTCGGGCATAAATTTATGAAATAAGTGTTGCTAGATTAAAATTTGCATCAGCAAGATTATTTTCCTGTCCGGAAACATCCACCCTTTGCTCGATTAATTTTGAAATTTGAAATAATTCCGGTGTACGATTTAAAAGCGTTGCTCCGACAATTTTATTATCCTTAATCATGATGCGGGCAATTGAATTTGCTTCCGGTGTGCCGCGAGAAATAACCGTCTTACCCTCTCCGACCTTAATATCTCCCACCATGGAAATATTTATTCCAAAAGCCTGCGCGGTATAAAATGATACTAGTTTGAAAGGCTCGTTTTTTCCAAGCATGTTTAATGCCGCCGCCGTACCCTGACTTTGGGCATTTACCCAATTCGCGAGCTGAATACGTTCTTTTAAAATTATATCATTAAACTCAGAACAATCCCCAGCGGTAAAAATATCAGGATTATTTGTTTGTAAATACTCATTGGCTAAAATGCCGCGATTGGTTTCAATTCCCGACTCTTTCACCCAACCCAGGTTATAATCTAACCCAATACCGCACGCTATCACTTCGCAGTCCAATTTAGATCCATCTTTTAATAAGACGCCTTTTACCTTATCTTTACCAAGCACTTCCGCAACTTCCGCTTTGCGAATTAGTTTTACACCTTCCTTTTCCATGGCTCTTTCAATAAACTTTCCTAACTCTTCATCAAAAACCGGATACCAATAATACGGCTCCATCATGACAATACTAGTTTCAAGACCAGCCTTGCGTAAAATTTCAGCAATCTCAAAACTTACAAAACCGGAACCAATCGCGATTGCGCGTTTCGCGGTTTTTACATTTTTCATCATCTCTTTTGCTTCTTCCAAATTGCGCAGATACCCCACGCCTTTTTTATCAGCTCCCGAAACATTCCAGCGGCGGGCATGACCACCGACTGCGAGCAACAACTTACCATAGACAATTTCCGTGCCGTCGTCTAATTTTACAATTTTATTTTTTTGATCAAGATGAATTGCCGAACGACCCATCAAAAGCTCGATCTTATTTTCACTATACCAAGCTTCCGTTTTCAACCACACCTGTTCAAACGGAATTTTTTCCAAAAAAAAGTAAGGTTTAGAAATCAAAATTCTCGAATAAAAACGGTACGGTTCATCGGAAACAATAATAATACTTGCGTCTTTATTATTTTGACGCAAAGTTTCAGCGGCCGTAGTACCGGCCGCCCCTCCGCCAATAATGAGAAAATCAATTTTTTTCATTGGTGATTACGGGTATACCTGATTGCCGGTTTCGTCTTCCAAAATTATTGCTTTAGTTGGACAAGAGCGGGCGGCCTTGATAAGCGTATCATCGGTTACAGAAGGATCTTTAAGTTTGCTTTTTTCTGTTACGGCAGCTTTAGTTCCATCACCGAGAATGATTGTCGCTTTGTTTTCGGCATCGAACTCAAACACTGTATTCGCAGCCAGGATACACGAAGCGGCGCCGATACATAGATCGCGATTTACTGTGATTTTCTTAATATTCGACATAATTATATTCTAAAATATGATGAATTAACATCAGGATTGTAGCATTTTATTGGCTTAATTGGCAAGACTTACACGAGTTTTAAATTTGTCTAAATACTGATATAATTTGCTGACTATGTCTTTATTAGAAATGATTCTGACGGGAATCAGCCTTTCCCTTGATGCGGTAGCTATTTCCATCGCCGCAAGCATTTTACATCGGTTAACTTTTAAACAAACCCTTAAAATTGCTTTATTTTTTGGCGGTTTTCAATTTTTTATGCCAATCATTGGCTTAGCGCTTGGGTTCGGTTTTAAATCAAATTTAGTGAAATACGGCAACATCATCGGTTTTTTAATGCTATTTTCACTTGGTTGCAAAATGGCATTCGAATCCTTTAAAAAAACATCTCAAGATGAATTAAACAAAGAAAAACACCTTGCCGAAACAAAGGTGCTTACCTTACTTGCCATTACTACCAGTATTGATGCGTTGGTGGTCGGAATAACCTTCAATTTTATTAAAATAAATACCTTACTCGCATCTTCTATTATCGGACTGATTACATTTATTCTCTGCCTCGTCGGAATATGCTTCGGCACAAAAAATAGACACTTGTTTGGAAACAAGATTGAACTTATCGGAGCAATTATTCTTATTATCCTCGCCTTTAAAATTCTACTTTATTAAAAAATAAGCATCTTTTTCTATTTTAACCCCGCCAAACGGCGGTTTTTATTTTCTCTTGACAAACTTTTTTTAATGTTATATCATTCAAACGTTCATTTGAATGTTTTATGACTACAAAAATCGCAATTAGACAAAACAAGCAGCTTGATACTTTGGCAAAACAACTGCTTTTAGTTGGTGATGCCAACCGATTAAAAATCCTTTGCGCAATTTTTAACCAACCGGAAATATGCGTTTCAGAAATAGCCAGCGAACTAAAACTCCATATCGCGGTAGTCTCCCACCATCTCCAAGCTCTTTCGAAGGCCGGATTACTACTACCAAAAAGAAGTGGCAAAAAAATCTGCTATTCTTTTAGCAAAAATTTATTCATTAAAGATTTAAAAAAATTAATTTGCAAATGTAAATAATATGGCTAAAGCATTAAACCTAACTCACGAAACTTTTGAAGCTGAGGTATTAAAATCTACCCTGCCTGTTTTGGTAGATTTTTGGGCACCCTGGTGCGGACCCTGCCAAATGATGGCACCGATTCTTGACCAGCTATCAGACGAATTAAAAGATAAAGTAAAAATTGCCAAGCTAGATACTGAGGTAGCTGAACACATGCCGCTTGCTATTCAATACCAAATCGCCAGCATTCCCAATATGAAATTATTTTATCAGGGTAAGATTATTCAGGACTTTATCGGCTTTCGCCCAAAAGCTACACTAGCCCGCGAAATAGACGAAGCTGTTAAATCAGTTAAATAGTTTATGGAAATTAAAGTTATTAAAACTGAAACGGATTTTTTTGACATAGTTAAAAATAATAAATATGTTGTTGTTGATTTTTTTTCAACTGATTGCCCACCTTGCGAAAAATTGGCGCCAATTTTTGAGCGCCTAGCGATTAAATATACCGGCTTTCAATTTATTAAAATACATCGTCAGGAAAATCGACCTCTAGCTCAAACATTAGGAGTAAGCGGTTCACCAACCCTACTCTTTTATATTAATGGAGAACTTCAAAATAACAGATTATCAGGTGAAATAGCAGAAACAGACTTTGTTGCTATTTTAGAAAAAATTTCACCTACAAGAAAAATAAGAAAAAATAAGGCAACTTCTGAAATTCATGATTTATGCATAATCGGTACCGGACCCGCGGGCCTAACTGCTGCAGTGTACGCCTCGCGTTATAAAATTGACCATGTACTTGTAGGCGAGCTTACCGGCGGACTCATGACATCCTCACATAAAATTTGCAATTACCCTTCTGAAATTGAAATATCCGGCATGGATCTAACCAAGAAAATGTGGGACCATGTTAACCAACTTCAAACCCCATTCAAAAATACCGGCGTAACTCAAATCTCTAAAAAACGAGCAGGCTATGAACTAGTCCTTTCAAACGAAGAAGTTATTTTAACCAAAACTATTTTACTCGCAACTGGCACCAAACATAAACATTTGAATATTGAAAATGAAAGTAAACTAATTGGCAGGGGTATTTCTTACTGTGCTACTTGCGACGCCGCATTTTATACCAATAAGACGGTAGCGGTTATTGGCGGCAGTGACAGTGCTAGCACGGCGGCTCTTTATTTGGCAGACATTGCAAAGGATGTTTATCAAATTTATCGTGGTGAAGAATTACGTGGTGAAACGGCTTGGATTGATCAGGTAAAGAATAACCTCAAAATCAAACTGATTTTGAACTCAGATATTACCAGCATTCAAGGCGATCAAAAATTAGAAAGCATTGAGATAAAAAATATAAGTAATGAAATATCAAAAATTGTTCTGGACGGATTATTCGTTGAAATAGGTTCCGAACCAGATCCGATTCTTATAAACCAACTCAAGCTGAAAACAGATGAAAAAGGCTATATAAAAACCAAGGCAGACCAGACCACAAATAAGAAAGGGATTTGGGCGGCTGGCGATATTACAACCGGATCAAATTCCTTCCGGCAAATTGTCACTGCATGTTCAGAGGGGGCAATTGCAACTCAAGATATTTTTAAGTATTTAAAGATAACAGCTTTGTAAAAATTTATTTAAAAAAAATATTAATTATTAATAATTTTGTTATGCAAAAAAATACCAATAATTTAGATCGCAGCATCAGATTGATTGTCGCGCTTGTTGCCGCATATACTGGTTATGCTCAAACTTCAGGATGGGTTAGCTACATGCTATACGCGATAGCGGTCATCATGACAGCAGTTGCGGTAACCGGATTTTGTCCGATTTACAAGTTGCTCGGTATAAGCACAAAAAAATAATGATGATAAATAACACGGCGTTTGACATGGAGTTTTTTAATTCTGTGAAGCTATCACCTCAATCTCTACGAGTGCCCCTTTGGGCAAATTTGAAACTTCTACTGTCGAACGAGCCGGGCGGTGGTCGCCGAAAAATTTACCGTAAATTTCATTAACGACAGCAAAATCACTGATGTTTTTTAGATAAATAGTTGTTTTTACAACCTGATTTATTTCTACCTCAGCTTCCGCAAGTACAGCATCAATATTTTGCAAAACTTGTTTGGTTTGAGCCTCTACCCCGTCTGCCAAATTACCGCTTTTTGGCTCAAGGCCAATCTGACCTGAACAAAAAACAAAACCTCCACTCACTACAGCTTGTGAATATGGGCCGACCGCCTTGGGCGCATTATCGGTTTGAATAATTTCAAACATATTTTAAATTAAATATTGATAAAGCATGTCATTGCTATTTATCACTTTGAAATTTAATTCAATATCCCGCATTCTTTCGAGCAATGGTTCATAATCTTTTTTATCTTTCAGTTCAATACCGATTAACGCCGGGCCTTTTTCCTTGTTGGTCTTCTTTATATATTCGAAGCGGGAGATGTCGTCGGTTGGTCCAAGCGCCTGATTTAAGAAGTCGCGAAGCTGACCGGGCTTTTGCGCAAACTCAATAATAAAATAATGTTTGCGGCCCTGATAAACCAAACTCCGCTCCATTATTTCCGGGTAACGAAGAATATCATTATTTCCGCCGCTTAGAACACAAACGACTACCTTGCCTTTTATTTCCTCCGACACTTCATCCAACACTGAAATCGGCAGAGCGCCGGACGGTTCCGCGACAATGCCGTCATTTTGATAAAGCTCAATCATGGTAGTGCAAATTTTTCCTTCCGGAACTACCACTACGCGGTCTAAATACTGTTCACAAATATTAAATGTTTTATCGCCGACCGTTTTTACCGCGCAACCATCGACAAAGGTATCAATTTGGTCGAGAGTAACTACTTTGCCATTGCTTAGCGCCGTATGCATGGTCGCCGCGCCGCTTGGTTCGCAGCCAATAATTTTTACCGGATTATTTTTCTCTTTATAATACGCTGTTAAGCCGGAAACCAACCCGCCGCCGCCGATGGGCGCGAGTAAATAATCCAATTCGCCATTTAATTTTTGATCAATCTCCTCTGCGATTGTTCCTTGTCCGGCAATAGTGAGCGGGTCATTGAATGGATGAACAAACACCGCATTTTTCTCAGTACAATATTTCTGCGCTTCAGCCGAGGCTTCATCAAAGGTATTGCCGACGAGTTTAACTTCGACAAAAGATTTTCCAAACTGACGAACTTTTTCAATTTTTTGATTAGGAGTTACGGCCGGCATAAATATTACGCCATTTATTTTTAAAGTCGCACAACTATAAGCGACGCCCTGTGCATGATTGCCGGCGCTCGCGCAAACCACACCGCGCGTTTTTTCACTATCCGTTAACGAACTGATTTTATTGTAGGCGCCACGGATCTTGAACGAACGTACTTCCTGTAAATCTTCACGCTTCAAATAAACGGTTGCACCATAACGCTCGGAAAGACGTTTGGAAAGCTGAAGCGGTGTTCTTTGTACCACACCAGCAAGCCGTAATGAGGCTTCTTCAATCATTCTCAAACTAACGGTATTTTTTTGTTCGGTTGATGTGCTCATAAAAATATATTTTTATTATTTAAAAAACCGCCCTCGTGGGCGGCTAACTTTCAACAACAAGTTAGGCTGCCCGAGGGTAGGCGCTAATAATAATGATAATGCTGTTGATAAAATGTTTCATATTGAAATTAATATTATCTTATTGCTTATATTTAGTCAAATCCCGCACCCTTTATGTAACATCCTTAGGTATTTTTTGGTATATACACTTGCTAACCTAAGAGCTGGATTAGTATTAATTTTTGTGCTAGAGTTCATAATATGACAAAAGAGTTTGAACGATTTGCGGCCATTGGCAGGCATGTACTAAAAAATGAGGCCGAAGCTATCATGGCATTATCAAATAATCTTGATAACGAGGCATTCATTGCCGC
Source organism: Patescibacteria group bacterium (assembly GCA_041661385.1). Taxonomy (GTDB): domain Bacteria; phylum Patescibacteriota; class Patescibacteriia; order Magasanikbacterales; family GWA2-37-8; genus JAKANM01. The sequence goes on along the minus strand of JBAZUP010000001.1, from coordinate 718,227 downwards.
CCTGAAATTACTTAAAAATTCGAAAGGAAAAGTCGTGGTTTCTGGTATCGGAAAATCGGGAATTGTCGCAAGAAAACTAGCGGCAACACTTTCTTCTACCGGCACTTTTTGTGTGTTTGTCCACCCGGTTGAGGCGCTGCATGGCGACCTTGGAATGATCACTCACGAAGACGTCGTGATTGTATATTCACACAGTGGTGAATCCACAGAAATGATCGCTTTTGTAAATTCCCTTTCCCACCTTAATATTAAAATTATTGCCATCACCGGGAATAATAAATCTAGTATAGCTAAAAAAGCCGACGTAGCACTTGAAACCGGGGTCAAGGAAGAGGCGTGCACTATCTGCACCACCTTTAACCTGGCTCCGACCACCAGCGTTATCGCGGCCCTTGCTCTTTCCGATGCCATTGCGAACACCCTCCATGAAATAAAGGGTTTTCAAAAAAGGCATTTCGCCAAAATACATCCGGGCGGTTCGCTCGGCAAAAAAGTTTCGGAGAAATAATATGGAAAAAGAAAATAGCCGAGAGCATCACGCGATAAAACTCGCGAATGAAATCTGGTTCAAGGGTGCTAGCGATTCGGAAGTAAAACACCTGATCGACGTTATAGAAAACTGCGATGTCAATGCGACCATCCGACTTGGAGACCGCACCGAACGCACTAGCGACCCAAAACTTGGTTACCAAGCGGGTACGTTCATTGAATTAAAGGTCCAAAATCCTGATAACACTTTTCAGGATGCCACCAAAAAAGTTTTGGTGAAAAATATTCAGAAAAAAATCGTCTCCGACCTTCAAGCGGACGATCTCGCGGGAGCGGCGCTAGACGGCGCCACCTCGCCCGAAGTAATCGCAAAACTTGAAAAGGTCTATGGACGCAAACTAACGGAGGCTGACATGGTTACGATTATGAACTTCGAATTTACGGAAAAAATCAAAGGTGCGGGTGAGTTACTTGAAAGCGGTGCGATGAAAATCGCGAAACTTCCGGCTGACAATCCTAGCTCTCTCGATTTTGACCACTACACCCTGCCACTCATCGAACACGACTACCCGGCAAAAACTCCGGTGATGTGGAATGCGGCTTACCGTAAATTCGGCCTCAAAACCGGGAACATCATGCTGGTTGGTGACCCGACTCACGCCAAAGAAATACTTACGGTTCTTGAAAATGACCCGAAGTATTTGGGTGGTGGAGCCGGAGTCGGCTTCAAGGACGAGGCGTCAAAGCACCTTGAACTTGATCCGGCGGCTGAGGCAATCGGCGCAATTAACTTCATTCTGAAGACACCAGAAGGCAAGCTGCGCGGCTATAACACCGATGGTCTCGGCTACGCAGAGAGCCTGGCCGAACGCTTTGCGGCTCAGGGTGAAGATATTCGCGGCAAAAAAGCCGTACTGCTCGGTGCGGGCGGAACCGGCAACGCCGTGGCTTTTGCCCTCGCAGAGAAAGGCATGAAAATCACCATTCTGAACCGGACAGAAAAAAAAGCCGAGGAACTTGCCACCAGGATCAACCGCTACATCGGCGCGGAAATAGCCTCGTTTGGAGGCGAACTTATGACCGCTAGCGAGATCACATCGGCCGATGCGGTAATAAACGTTTCCACCAAGGGAGCAGCCGGTGAAATGGCCGAATACAGCGCTCTGGCTCCGGCCAGACTTCCGGCCACACCGGAAAACCTTGCCGAAAATTACCTAAACGCGGCGCGCCTGTTCGAGTTCATACCCAAAAAAGCGGTCGTGAGCGATATTGTGCTCACCAAGGAAGGCACTCCCTTCCTCAAAAAGGCCGCCGAGCTTGGCTTCGAAACCCTGGACGGCGTACCGATGGTAGTAAACCAAGGCGTGGAAGCCTTTTGGCTACTCCACAGCAAAGAACTAATTGAAAAAGGAGTTACTAAACAAGAACTGGCCGAAACGATGAAGGAGGCTGCAAACCGAAAATAGTAAAAATTAAACGAGCGGCGACCACTGGTCGCCGCTCTTTCATTTATATTATTTTTTACTGCAAGACCGGCACTGGCCGAAAAATTCCAGCGAATGGCGCAGAACCTGAAATTTATATTTTTTAAAAATAATATTTTTTTGCTTGCCAAGATCTTCCGCGAGTTCAACATCTGCCACCTTGCCACAACTCACACAAACCAAATGATGATGGTGCCAACCTAGTGATAATTCATAACGCTTGACCCGGTCTTCAAACCGCACTTCCTCTAATATTCCGTGAATAACCAAATCTTCAATTTGACGATAGACCGTGGTCTTGTCAGATTTCACCCGAGCTTTTTTTAAATTCAAAGCCAACTCAGCGGCTGTAAGGGGTTTCTTAGCATCAAAAAAAATTTCGACAATTTTACGACGAGCGGGAGTTATCCTTTCCCCGCGCTCCCGAAGAAGTTTAATTATTTCTAGCGATTTATTTTTCATGATTTACCAGGACATTAACCGTGATTTCGGTTTCTTGATGAGAAATGTAACAATAAATATCGCGAGCATTACTAGAACAATAAAACCGCCAGACGGAATATTTAAATAAAACGACCCGATAATACCAACCATGATTGAAGATAAAGAAATAATTTCCGCGTACAAAAGCGTATAAGCAAAACTGCGTCTAAACTGCAGTGCGGTAATAACCGGCAAAACTAACAACGCCGAAATAAGCAACACGCCAATAATGGGAATGCTGATAGCGATGGTTGCGGCAGAAAGTAGAATAAAGGCGGAATTAAAAATTGAGGCCGGGATACCACTGACTTTGGCCGAGTCTTCATCAAAAGACAAATAAATTAGTTCTCTAAAAAATAAAATAAATAAAATTCCAATTATTAGAGCAAGCAAAATCATGATAAAAATATCTTGAGGCCGAACGGTAAGAATACTGCCGAATAAATAACTAAACAAATCAACATTAAAACCATGCGACAGACCAATTAGAACTACCGCAAGCGCTAGAGAACCTGATAAAAATATTGAAAGCGCTGTTTCACCATAAATCTTTTTACTATTGCGAAGTCTTTCAATCGCAAGTGAAGACAGGGCCGAAGCGCCGAGCGCGGTGAGAAGCGGATTCAAACCGGTCAAAAGACCAATCGCGACGCCAGCAAGCGAAACATGAGCTAAAGTATCGGCAATAAGAGAATAGCGGCGAAGTACCAAAAAAATTCCGACGAGTGGCGCTATCACACCGATGATAAGACCGGCAACAAGTCCTCTCACGACAAATGTATATTGAAAAATTTCAAACATATTTAATGACCATGTAAAATTTGACGAATGTTTTTTCCATAAAGCATTTCCAGATAATCTGCTTTTACAAATTCCTTGGGTTCGCCATGGTAAACAAGCGTTTGGTTAATACAGGCGAGCTCGGTTGCTTCGTGAGCAATGACATCAATATCGTGCGAAATAAGCACCAGTGTGAGGTCGCGCTCCCGGTTTAATTTCGTAAGCAATGAATAAAACTGTTCTTGAGTTTCAACATCAATTCCGGTTGTCGGTTCATCTAAAAATATTACCGCTGGTTCTGCCGCGAGCGCCCGAGCGATAAAAACCCGTTGTTGTTGTCCGCCAGATAAATCGCCAATTAAACGATCACGAAATTCAGTCATGCCAACCTCCACAAGTGCTTTATCAATTGCCTTATCATCCACATCGCTTAGATTTTTTCCTAGACCACGCCGACCAAGACGGCCCATGGCGACCACCTCCCAAACTGTTACCGGAAATAAAGGATCAAAATTTACCGCCTTTTGCGAAACATACCCAAGCTTATACCAATCTTTAAATTCTGATACCGGCTTTCCAAACAAGTTAACCTCACCCGCCGAGGGTTTAAGCAAGCCAAGCATTAATTTTAACAAAGTCGATTTGCCGCTGCCATTTGGTCCAATGATGCCCAAATAATCACCCTCATGAATATTTAAGGAAATATTTTTTAACACCAACTCACCACTATAAGCGAAAGAGAGGTTTTTTATTTCAATAATATTTTTGTGATGATTTACTGGCATACCAGGGCAGTTTTTAAATTATTCAGATTATTTTTCATTTCCGTAAAAAAATTATTTCCGGCAGAAAGTTCGCTTTCGCTTAGCCCCTCTAAGGGATTCAAAACCAGCGTTTGCGCGCCCACCTCCCGCGCTACTGTTTCGGCTAGTTTCGGACTGACTAGCTTCTCAAAGAAAATATACTTTATCCCATTTGCTTTGGCAAATTTTGTAACTTCCGCAAGTGTCTGCGGACTTGGTTCGGCATCGGGCGAAAGTCCGGCAATAGAAATTTGATTAAACCCATAACGCCGCGCCAGATAAGCGAAAGCGGCGTGAGCAGTGACAATATCTTTTTTTTCACAAAGGCTAAGACCGCTCCTAAACGATTCATCCATTAAATATATTTGCTTCAGGAGTTTCGCAAAATTAACTGAATAAACTTCTGTTCCAGCCGGATCAACAATTTTCAACATTTCTGTTATCGATTCGGCTTCCATCGCGAGCATTATTGGATCAAGCCAAACATGAGGATCGTTTTCAATCATCAGCTGCTGACCCGCGCGCAACACTTTAACTTTAGGCAATAGCGCCTCTATGCCTTTGCCCCACGGTTCAAAATTGCCACCGTTTATAACAAGCAAATCGCTATTCTCAAGCATCATTCGATCTTTGGTGGTAAGTTCATAATCATGAGGCTCTGCACCGGCCGGAGTAATATTATAAACACTGCCGCGGCTACCCATGATTTCTTTAGTTAAGAAAAATATTGGATAAAACGAAGTTGTAACAACCGGACCGCCTGTCCTAGGTAATTTGGCAACTTTTTTTGGCCAATATAAAATTAGGGCGGCTACGCCGATAATGAATAAAATAATAATTATTCGCTGAACCTTGTTATTCATAGAACCTAGATGCAACTCAGTTGCATCTGTAAAATACCGCTTTTTAAGTATTTTGTCAAATAAAAAATCCCACCAGTTACTGCTGGTGGGATTGATTATTTTTTTATCTTGGCGAGCCGCCCTGAAAACCGGCGGGTGTAGATGATACTTCGCGCAATTGAATACTCTGCGCGGTAATTGATCCGTCGCTGTTAGCTGTCCCAAGCGCGGTAATATTTTTTCCTACTTCTATTTGATCGCGTGATGCCTCAGAAAACATTCGTACTGGTGTCGAACTGGAAAATACAACTATCTTTGAACCGCCATCACGCAATTTTATCGTTAAAGTATTATCGGTTTTTGACAAGATTTCACCGGTAATATTTACGCCGGCATTTCCAACATTTGTTCTGCCTCCGCCCTGCTGGTTACCGCCTTGAAAATTTCTGCGGTTAGCAAGTGCTGCCGCAGTCGCGGTACTTTTTCCGTACATCATACCGCCATAAAAAGCGGCGCCAATTAAAACGACGGATATTCCTCCTAAAATTTTGCTATTCATAAATTATTTTAATTATTTATTAATTATATCATTCAAATCTTAACGCTTCAATCGGGTTGAGTTTTGCCGCACGTCGGGCCGGATAATAACCGAACACAATTCCGATGCCGGCCGAAACGCCAATTGCGAGCATGACTGAAGATAAAGTAATCGTTCCCGCCACATTTATAAATTTACTGATGATAAGTGAAGCGAGATAACCGATAAATGTTCCGACCGCTCCGCCAATAAATGTGAGCGTCACAGCTTCCAATAAAAACTGTCTGCTAATATCAGCTTTTTCTGCACCAATTGCCTGCCGAAGACCAATTTCTTTAGTGCGTTCGGTTACGGTCGTTAACATCATGTTCATAATTCCAATACCCCCAACCAAAAGCGATATGCCAGCGATAGCGGCGAGTAGTGAAGTTAGGGTGTCGGTAATGCTGGAAGCAGTAGCAAGAATATCAGTTTGACTCATCACACTAAAATCTGCGGTTTTTGTGCCGGTAATTTTATGGCGAGCGAGCAATAAAGATGTAATATCATTTTTAATGTTTGTCATTTGTGAGGCATCTTCCGCCTGAACATCAATGGTACCCAGAAAATCGTCACCAGCTAAAAATTTTTGAGCAGTAGATAGAGGAACATATATTGCGTCATCAGAATTGCTGAAACCGGAACCGCCTTTTGCCACCGTTGTACCAATAACAATAAACGGCATGTTTTTTATTGTTACGGTTTTCCCAATAATATTTGTGGTGCTCGAACCGAATAAATCGGCCATGGCGGTCGGCCCTAGTACCGCGACCCGCTGGCTCGATTGCTGCTGCTGATCGCTGATAAATGTTCCCGTATCAATTTGAATATTGCGAACACCCGGATAGGCGGAAGTTGTACCAATAATCGAGGTATTTGTATTCAGGCCACCCGCTTTGACTTGATAGCGGGCAGATTTTTCCGACACAACCGCCTTAACTCCATTTATACTGCTAGCAATTGCTGCAGCATCCTCATTCGTTAAAGTTTGTGACGAACCTCGGCCGGCGTTTATTGAAACTCCAACACCGCGCTGAGCGCCCGGTGTAACAAATAATAAATTTGATCCTACCGATTGGATACTAGCTTCAATGGTACCTTTGGCCCCGGCACCAATCGCCTGCAGGGCAATTACCGAAGCAATGCCGATAACAATACCGAGAATAGTTAAAAAAGACCGGACCTTGTTGGCGGAAAGCCCCCAATAAATTTCTTCAATTAAATCAACGGTTTTCATCATAATATAGTTTTACGTCTTAGCCATTACCTGATTTTTATTCAGTTCATCACTTAAAACCACACCATCGCGCAAAAATACAATTCGCCTCGCATGCTCTGCCACATCTCTCTCATGGGTAATTAGAACAATCGTGTGTCCTTCACTGTTTAATTTTTGAAAAGTGCCGAGAACAATTTCACCGGTTTTGGTATCGAGGTTGCCGGTCGGTTCGTCCGCTAAAATTAATGACGGATTATTTACTAGCGCTCTAGCAATGGCAACGCGCTGAATCTGTCCGCCTGAAAGCTGATTAGATAAATTTAAAAAATGTGACTCTTCAAAACTGGCGGCTTTTAGCGCCATCTTTGCTCGCTCTTCCCGCTCACCCTTCGGCACACCGGCATAAATGAGCGGCAACATTACGTTTCGAAGTACGGTAGTTCGCGGTAATAAATTGAAAGATTGAAAAACAAAACCTATTTTTTGTTTTCTAATTCTTGCAAGTTCATCTTCACTATATTCTGAGACATCCTTTCCATCCAAAATATAATTTCCGGATGATGGTTTATCAAGAGCGCCAAGAATATGCATGAGCGTTGATTTGCCGGACCCAGAGGGGCCCATGATTGCGAGAAACTCGCCATCTTTTATAGTGAGGCTAATGCCTTTTAAGGCTTGATATTCAATATCACCAGTTTTATACGTTTTTCCAATATTCTTTACTTCAATCATACATTAGCGACACCCCTATAATATTAATTTCCGCGGAAATTTCCGCCCCCGCCACCGGTTATACCTGGAATTCTAAGCGACGAAGCAGAAGAGGCAGCTGCTGCCTGAGTGATAGTTCTTGAGACAATTGTCTCACCTTCGGTAAGACCGCTGATTATTTCCGTGAATGAATTATCAGAAGCTCCGACTTGAACGGTTTGCTGTTTGGGGCTGGTTTTTAAAGTTACAGTCGTTCCGTTTTTAGTAGCAATATTACTATCTTCAATAACATCGACATAAGAGCCGCTGCCGTTTGATTTGATTGCAGAAATTGGTACGGCGAGCACATCGGTTTTGGTTTCGGTAATAATGGCGGCGGCCGCACTCATACTGGGCCGAACTCGATCATCTTGAGTATCAAATGAAATTTGAACAGAATAATTAACTACCCCTTGAGCTACTGTGCCGAGGAGATCAATTTGTGAAACCTTGCCGGTCAAAGTAAGACTTGGTATTGCATCAAAGGTAAGAGTAACCGGATTGCCGACTTTTACCTTGGCAGCATCGACTTCATTTAAACTGACGGTGACAATTTTTTGTTCGGTGATAAGGGTCGCGATTACAGTAGAGCCAGAAACCTGATCACCTTGCTGGGAATTTACAGCGGCAATTTGACCGGCGAAAGGTGCGGTTATTCTGGTATTACTATAATTACTTTGCGCGGTTCGCAGTTGCGATTGCGCGTTAATAAGCTGGGCTCGCGCGGTTGCGACACTACTATCTTCCGGCGGCTGTTCTTTCAAAGCAAGATTATCTTGTGCTTTTTGAAGATTCGTCTGAGCGGTGATAATCGCATTTTGCGCATTACTAAGAGCCTGTTTTTGAGAAAGAAGCGCAGACTGATAAGAAATTAAATTTGAAACGTAGCTACTAGCTTGAGGATTGGGAATTTGAATATCCCATTCGGCAGAAATCGCATCATTTGGAAACTGAACATACAGCCCGGTTGTACCAAGCGCAACCGGAATACGGGTATCAATTTTTTGCATTGGAATAGTTTCTATTCCGGAAGCATAAAAATAAGCACCCTGTTGAAAAATTTGCAAAGTACCGGACGCGGTAAGCGCGTACGAACCGGTAATGGTCGGCTTGTCGCTTTCAGTTACATTCGTAGAAGTATATGACCATAGCGATTGAGTCGCCGCTATTCCGCTTGTCAAAAGACTGCGGTAAGAATTGGCTACCGCCGTATTTTGCTGTTGGGTTACTGTATCTAAACTTGTTTTAGCATTTTGCAAAGCCGACTCAGCGGAAATTACATCTTGCCTGGCATTTTTTAAATCTGTTTCAGTTGTCCCGCCTAATATTTTTTTATAATTCGCTTCCGCACTAATAAGAGATGCTTGCGCTTGTTCGAGCGAAACCATCGCACTAGTATTATCTATAACTGCTATAACTTGGCCGGCTTTTACAATTTGACCGGGAACAACATTCATCGAAGTAAGGGTTACCTGATTCGTAGTCCCGCTGGTTTGAGGTTTTAAATCTAATCTTTTCAGAGTGCTGACCTGGCCACTGCCGCTAACAGTAGAAATTATGGTTTGTTTTTCAACTGTCGCTGTTACATATTGCGTAATAGTCGCAACCGTTCGATGGCTATACCAATACCACCCGCCGCCAACCAAAGTAATTGCAATTGCGGCTGTATAGTATGGATGTTTTTTCACTCTCTGAACAATGTTCATAAATTATGGCTGAAAGACACGGATGAAACTTGCCTCAATCTGACCGGTAGTACTTGGCGAACCAATTGCAACTATTCGATCATTTTCTTTTAATTCAGAAATTTTAATATTCGTTCCGCCTTTTCTAATCGTTGTTCCCTCTGAAATTGATAATAATTTTTCTGTGTTGTCTGCCCCTTTTACAATTATAGTTGAAGAAGAAACTTTTATTACCGATCCGACCACGTTGTGCCCTGGGGAAAAATCATCCCGATCAAAGGCGCCGCCCATCATGCCACCACGACCGCCAATCCAACCTCCGCGCGGACCGCCGAACATATTATGATATTGTTCTCCCCAGCTAAAATTAAAGTTTGCTTTTGCAAAACCAACCATCATGCCAGTACGAAAAACAATTGCCACTAGCGCGAGCTCAGCAATACCGAAAATAACCCACTTCAACATTTTTGATTTAATTTGTTGGTTTGTGTCCATATATTTTTTTTGATAAATTATTCATTAATAATTCTGATAAATGTTGTAAAGAATATAAAAAAGCGGCGGTCGCGGCAAGCGTTCCGGCAATATTTCCGACCGGCATGGATTCGGCGAGAGAATAAAAAAAGGCCGTGCCGTTCTGCAGAATAACACTGGTGTCTGTAATAGCAACTACGATAAGTTCGCGGGCTCCAGAACCAATAAACTGTTGATAAAACCCAATACTGCTAGTAACGAGACCTAGGGTAGAAACAAAGGTAAACACACTCCAAAAACCGGAGCGAATGAGTATGCGGCGCTTGTTAAGCCGGCTAACCTGTATCATAATTTTAGATCTAGTCGCTTCTAAATCAACCTCGGTCAAAAGGGCCTGTGAATAGCTATTTTTTAGATGTTCGTCGAGGTTCATATTTATATATTAATAATACGCAACAGTCGGCAATTTTGGTGCATTTACTGACCTTTTAATATTTTTTGGAGCTCAACGATACCCCGACGGTGTCGGCTTTTTATCGTATTTACGGATAGTTTAAGAGTTTCCGCTATTTCATTAAAAGTTAATTCATCTCGATAAAACAACTCAAATACTTCTTGAGTTGGTATTGATAATTTAGCAAGCGCCGTATCAAGTTCAGATTTTTGATCGGCAGCAAATAATTTTTCCTCTACGCCTTTTCGCTGATCAGGAATATTTTCTTCAACCGACATTTCATCTTCTTTTTTTAAATCCGAAAATACCATCGGTTGTTTTTTACGGAGATAATCGAGACAGGTATTGCGGGCAATTCGAAATAGCCAAACTTTGAAATTTTTTTCAACATCATACTTATTGAGATGTTTCCAAACTTTAATAAAAACCTCTTGAGTCATGTCATTCGCCTCGTCTTTACCGACCAATCGGACGCAATAAAAATAGACAGATTTTAGATGCCTATTTACCAAATTTTCAAAAGCACTGCCATCACCCTCGCGATATGCCGTAATTAGTTGATTATCGGTCAGTTCTTTCATACCATTTTACACTAGCACAGATGAATATAAATTTCTAGATTACAAATTTAACATATTTTTTCATTAATACATTTCGCTATCGCTCAAAACTCTTTCACACCCCTTTTGGCAACAAAAGGGGTGTCCCCAAAATTGCCTCGCAGTTGTTCCGCTCGGCAAATGTCTTGTCGAAATCAAAACGATTTTTTCAAAGGTGCATAATCGTATTGAAAAAATCTAATTTCGCCGGCCATTTCGCTCTCGTTACACAAAGGCTCGGTCACCAGTTGTTGTCCAACCAATTACCCAACGGGGGTTTGGGGGCCGCCAGCTGTTTGAGGAGCTCGCGCGACGAGTTCTGCCGGCCCCCAGAACCTTTTGATTACTTTTCAGTTATGAAAAGTGATGCCGCCGGCAGGGCTAAGGAAATAAGTATTATAGAGAAATGATTGAATTGATTGAGCCCTGCCCGCATTGCTACGCAAAGCGTTGCAGGCGGGGATAGCGAGATAAAAAAATAAATAAAAAAAGCGCGGCTGAGGCCGCGCTTAATATAATTTGTAATTTATTTATGCTCTGGCGGAATATTCTCCAGTTTCGGTATTAACCAATACATCTTCCCCTTCTTTTATAAATATCGGCGCTTGAACCACCAGGCCATTTTCCAAAATAATTTCTTTGGTCACATTACCGCCGGCGCTGTCACCTTTTACGGCTGGAGGCGCTTCTTTTACTTTGTAAACAATTTTTTTCGGCAATTCAATACTAACTGGCATATCATCATAGGTGCCGATAATTACTTCGATGCCTTCTTTCAAATATTTTGCATCATCACCGATCAGATCGGCATTCATTTCAATCTGTTCATAGGTGCTATTATTCATGAAAGCAAAGTTGTCACCGGATTTGTACAAATACTGCATTGTTGAGAAATTCACATTTACAATGTCCACGGCTTCACCAGATTTGTAAGTAATTTCCATTACTTTGCCATTTCCCAGATTTTTCATGCGGGTACGAGTAAAAGCCGCCCCTTTGCCGGGGTTCACATTTTGGAACTCTACCACGCTGTAAAGGTCGCCATTGTGCTTAATTACAGCTCTTTTTCGAATGTCAGATGTTGATAACATAGATGAAAATGACCAAGCTCCAATTCTCAATTCCCAAATATATAGTTCGTTTGGTCATTGGATTTTGGGTATTGGGATTTTAATGAGTAAATCTGCTAATAATAGCTTAAATATCCAGCTGATCCTTCACAGAATTGAAAGTCGTTTCTGTTATATCCCTCGCATCAGTGCACAATATTACCATACGATCTAGGCCTAAAGCAACCCCCCCTGCCTCTGCCCCCCTGCTTTTAAGTTCGCCGAGGGCGCGAGTAAAATCTTCATCAACCGGCCAGGTTTCTTTGCCAAGTTTCTGCCTCAAGTCGCGATCTGTTTCCAAGCGCTTTTTTTGCTCGGACGGATCGGTAAGCTCGCCAAAAGCATTCGCGACTTCGAGTCCGCCGACATACAATTCAAACCGCTCGGCATAACGCGAGTCAGCAGAAAGTTTTGACAGTGAACACATCTGTGCCGGGTAGTCGTAAACAAAAATTGGTTTTTCAATTCCCAGCTTCGGTTCAATTTCATTTAAAAATATTTTAAAGAAAATATTTTCATACTCTTCACCCTCAACAACATTGTAATTCAATTTTTTTGCTAATTCAAAAATATTCTTCGGTTCAAGATAGTCATCTAAATTTACCGATAGATATTTTTGAAATAATTCTTTCATGCTCGCTCGCTCCCAGTTTACAAAAACTGGAATTCTTTTATCTCGGTAAGTAAATTCTTTTTTATTAATTTTTTTCATCACTTCTTTAAACAACTTTTCGGTGTCGTCCATAATATCCGCGAGCGTGCCCGGAGCGCGATACCACTCTAACATGGTAAACTCCGGCTGATGTGAACCGCCAAAGTCTTCCTTGTTTCGAAAACATTTGCCAATTTCAAAAACTTTTTGAAAACCTGATGCTAATAATTTTTTCAAAGCGTATTCCGGTGAGGTACGAAGATGAAAATCCTGACTTTCGCTTGCGGCATTATTTAATTTTATCGCTATCGGGTTTAAATACGGCTCTTGGCCTGGAAGCCGCATGGATATTGATGTTTCCGCTTCAACAAAACCGCGCGACCAAAAAAATTCGCGAACACATTTTGTGATCAAGAGGCGTTCTTCGTAAATCTTTCTCAGACGCGCATTATTTTTTAGGTCCTGCCAGGTGGACATACTATTTATTATTTAAAAAAGCGCCACTTCAAACCGATGTGACGCTCTTTCATAGATATTTATTTCAGATTATCGGTTGACATAAGCCATGAGAGAAGCCTGACGAGCTTTTTTTATCTCGCGAGCAACTTGGCGCTGGTGCTTGGCACAAAGTCCGGAGCGTCGGCGCGGAGCGATCTTCATATAAGAAGATACGAAGCGGCGCAAAGTTCCAATATCTTTATAATCTACTGTTAACCGATTGTTCACGCAGTAGTAACAAGCTTTGGGTAAATTGTTTTTCTTCATTACCATAGATATAAATTAAAATGGAATGTCTTCAACTTTAATTTCTTCTTCAATTACTTCGGCCGGACCAGAAGACCGCTCAGAAGAAATTGGAGTAGTGTTCGGTTCAAAACCAGCTGGCTTAGAACCAAGCATAATAAAATTGTCGCAAATAATTTCGGTGCGGCTTTTCTTGGTGCCGTCTTGCGCAGTCCAGTCGCGGGTCTGTAAATGTCCTTCGACATATACCTGTGAACCCTTGCGAAGATATTGACTCGCAGTTTCTGCGCGACCGGCCCAAGCCACAATGTTATGATATTCAACCTGCTTCTGTTTTTGACCGGCTTGGTCAGTCCACTGGCGGTTGGTAGCAACAGAAAAACTGGCTACACTTCTACCGCTCGGTAAACTTCGAAGTTCTGGGTCGCGGGTTAGTCGTCCGATAATCATTACGCGATTTAAGTCCATATGATTAAAGTAAGTAATTTATTATTCACCGGCAACTTCGCCGCCGATCAAATCTTCAAGTTTCTTGTTGATTTCTTCAATATTAAGCTTTTCAGCCTTTACTTCAGGGGCTAAACCTGGGGTAACCGCTGGGGTGAAAACAGTGTTTTCTCGCTCAACCATGCGGGTTATGCCGCTCGCATCGGTAGTATAGGCGATTTTTTGCTGGGCGGTCAAATTTGTGCTGAAATGACTGACCAAAAAGCGCAAAACCTCACGATGTAAGCGTAATTTGTCTTCCAAAACCTTTAAAGCCGCTGGTTCAGCGGTAAAAGTGATGGCGTGGAAGTAACCATAGCGAATTTGTTTGATCGGATACGCTAACCGATTTTTGCCCATAGAATTAAGCTCAACATCAGTTGCGAGCTCTTTTACCATGTTTACTATTTCGTCGGCCTTTCCAACGACTTCTTTGTCGTCAAAAGTTCCCGGCAAAACCAGCAAAAGTTCGTATTTTTTGCTCATAAGATATATGTTTCCGCGCCTTTCACCGCTAAAACAGCGATAAAATGGGTATTTTGACACCGGCGAAACCAGGTTGGATGAGAACCAACAAGGTAGATACGGGTCGAGGGGTCAAAATAAGGCGTGAAATGTAATGAATTAAGAAACATTTTTTGACTGCAGCAGGCGCCAAAAAATAATTATTTTGCTTTTTAAAGCCCGCTTATATTAACATATTTTGCTAAAATGTCAAGTTTGCCTGCTCCGTTGTTTTTCCACTATGACCACTCCAAAATTTATGCTATACTAACGCCATAGTATTTTTTACTCGTCCATTTTTTTGGACAACCTATTCGTATATTCAAATTAAGGTATGATTAGCGTAGAAACACTAAAGAAAGTTTTTCGAAAATACGATCTCAAAATTACTCCTACCCAAATTCGGGCGGCCGAAGCTAAAGCCATAAAAATGAACAAGACCTTTGAAGAGGTTTTGTATTCAGATGGTCTTGCCGAAGAAGGAGAACTTTATCAAAAATTATCCGACTATCTTAATATTCCCTACATCAGCTTAAAGGGACGCGAAATTAAAAAAGAAGTTTTAGCACTTATCCCGGGTCCAGTCGCCGGTACTCATCAGGTAGTCGCCTTCGATAAAACTCCGTCGGAAATAAAATTGGCCATGACCGATCCGACCGATATTCAAACCATCGAATTTTTACGCCGTAAAACCGGTCTTGAACCAAAAGTTTACATTACTCCACCCACTGACCTGAAAGAAGCATTGCGCCGTTACCACTCTGAACTAGAAGGTGAACAATTGCGTATCATTCAAGAAAGCGGCGAAGAAGCCGCCGGCAGCGATTTAAAAAAAGCGGCTGAAACTATTTCAGTTATCAATGTTGTTTCGAGTATTTTAGAAAATGCCGTTTACGAAGGCGCGTCTGATATTCACATCGAACCAACTGAAAAGGAATTGTTAGTTCGTTATCGCATTGATGGCATCCTTAAACAAATCATGACTTTGCCGAAATCTTTACAGAACGGCGTGGTCGCTCGTATCAAAATTTTGGCGGTTGTAAAACTCGACGAACACATGATACCGCAAGACGGACGTTTCAAAATTCAAATTCAGGATGAACGAGTTGCTTTTCGTGTTTCGTTTCTACCGGTCTACGACGGAGAAAAAATTGTTATGCGCGTTCTGCATGAAGGAACCAAACCGCTTACCCTCGATGGTCTTGGCTTTTTGCCTGGCCCGCGCGCGGCAATGGAAAGAAATATTCTCAAACCGCACGGCATTATTCTGGTTACCGGCCCAACCGGTTCCGGTAAAACTACCACCTTGTATTCTGTTCTCGGCATGCTAAACCAGCCAAATGTAAATATTTCTACCGTTGAAGATCCAATTGAATACCGTATGGCGGGTGTAAACCAAAGCCAGGTAAATGTAAAAGTTGGTTTTACTTTCGCGCTTGGTTTACGCGCCCTGCTTCGTCAAGATCCAAATATTATTATGGTCGGTGAAATTCGTGACCAAGAGACGGCGGAAATTGCTATTAACGCCGCTATGACCGGACACTTGGTACTTTCCACTCTGCATACCAATGATGCTGCGACTACCCTGCCTCGTCTAACCGATATGGGCGTGCCGCCTTTCCTTATTGCTTATACTGCGAACATTATCGTTGCTCAACGTCTGGTGCGCCGCATTTGCACCTTTTGCAAAAAAGAATTTAAACTTGATACCGCCGCCTCGCTTGAACTTGGTAAAATATTTACCAACGAAAAACTTTCAACACTTTTTAAAAATAACATTCCGCCTGAAGCAAAAATCAATTCTTCAGATACCTCAGTATTTTATCAGGGCGAAGGTTGTCGTCGTTGTGGAGAAACCGGCTACAAAGGCCGCCAGGGTATTTATGAAGTTTTGGAAAATACTCCGGAAATTATTAAACTTATTAATCAACGCGCCACCGCCGCCGACATCTACGATGCGGCTCGCAAACAAGGCATGCTTTCCATGCTTGAAGACGGACTTATTAAAGCCAAAATGGGCGTGACTACAATCAGTGAAGTCTTACGTGTCACTAAGGAGTAATATATGGCACCAAAAGGAGAGAAAAAACCAAAAGAGCAAAGTGCGTTAGAAATCTGGCTCACCGACCACCTTACTCGCATTCCAATCATGCAAAAGATTCTTTTTGTCCACAATCTTTCGATTATGGTCAAAGCCGGTCTTTCAATTGTGGATGGTTTGCGCATCTTGGCTGAACAAGTTGAAAATAAAAGATTAAAAAAAGTTATTTCTTTGGTAAAAGCCCAAGTTGAAAAAGGCCGCCAACTCAGTGAAGCGCTTGCCGACTACCCACAGGTCTTTCCGGCAATTTATGTTAGCATGATTGGCGCCGGTGAAGCGGCTGGTAAAATGGAAGAATCACTTACCCAAGTGAGCAGTCAAATGAAAAAATCTTACGAACTGACTTCTCATATTAAAGGAGCGCTTATTTATCCGGCAGTAGTTTTAGTCGCGATGGCCGGCGTCGGTATCGGCATGGTCACTTTCGTGCTTCCAAAAATTTTAGGCATGTTTACAGAAATGGATGTCGAACTTCCGCTTACCACCCGCATGCTTATTTTTGTGGTCAATGCATTTCAAAACTACGGCATCTTTATGCTGATTGGGTTTATCGCGCTCATAGTTCTCGGTGTTTGGCTCATGAAAAAACCTAAAGTAAAAGACGTCGTCCATAACCTCATGCTTAAACTGCCGATTTTTGGACCGGTTATTAAAAAAGTTAACATCGCCCGCTTTACCCTTACTCTTTCCTCTTTACTTCAAAGTGCGATTCCGATTATTGAAGCGGTAAAAATTACCTCAGCAGTAGAAGGCAATGTAAAATATCGCGACGACCTTATTGCAGTTTCTGAAGCGTTAAAAAAAGGTGAACCATTAAGTGAAGCGCTTGGACGATCGCCAAGCCGTTTTCCTCCTATGGTTGTACAGATGATTATGGTCGGAGAACAATCTGGTGAAGTGGAAGCCATGCTTAAAGAACTTGCAAATTATTATTCTGAAGAAGTCGATAATACAATGAGAAATTTCTCCACTATTATCGAACCAGTTCTTATCTTAATACTTGGTGTCGGTGTCGCCGGCATTGCCGTATCAGTTATCATGCCGATTTATTCTCTTTCTTCAAGCATGTAGATTTATGTTTCTTACCAACCCTTTTCCAGGAGCATTTGGTCTAGACATCGGAGATACTTCCGTAAAGTTGGTCCAACTGCGCAAACGCCATTCATTAAATCGGCCGGCATATTATTTTCCGGATACTTTGCGTAGCGTATCTTTACCAACCGGAGTTATTATCAATGGTGAAATTCAACAACCGGAAATCGTACGCAAGAAAATTTTACACTTACTCGGTAAAGACGGGGCTTACCCCAAAATTGGAACTCCTTGGGTTGTAGCAAATCTTCCTGAACCACAAACCTTTCTTAAACTTATCGACATTCCAACCCCTTCCAAAGATTTGATGTACGACGAAATTAGTTTTCATGCGAGTAAGCATTTACCTTTCGAATTAGCAGATACTTACCTAGATTGGCAAACCCTGAATCCAAATTCCGAAGACGCCACTTCACATGTGCTTATCGCCGCGGTACCCAAAGTTATTGCCGATTCATATACCTACTTACTCGAAGCTGCCGAACTTTCACCACTCGCCCTCGAAGCAGAGGCGGTAGCGGTAGCGCGGGCGCTTATTACTTCCACCAAAGACTACACCGGCATGGCTAGGGCAATGATCGACATCGGCGGCGCTCGTTCCTGTATTATTATTTATGATCATGAAAGCATTCAGTTCAGTAAAACCCTTAATTTCACCGGTGAAATGTTCACCACTGCAATTGCCCAGGGGTTAAAAATTGAACGAGAAGAAGCTGAAAAACTTAAACTCGCGACTGGTGTAAAATATAACAAGGAACACGCGAACTACGTCACAATTGTTGATACGATGCTCGGAAAACTAGTGGAAGAAATAAAAGGCACGCTGAGATTTTACGATGAGCATTTTAGCGATGCGAACCCGGTCACTCATATTACCATGTGCGGTGGATCCTCAAACCTTATTGATCTCGATACCGTACTTTCCCAAAAAATTAAGATTTCCACTCGGCCCGGAAATGTCTGGAAGAACCTTGCTCCCAAAGAAGTAACCGATGAAATAACC
This sequence comes from Patescibacteria group bacterium, assembly GCA_041661385.1. Taxonomy (GTDB): domain Bacteria; phylum Patescibacteriota; class Patescibacteriia; order Magasanikbacterales; family GWA2-37-8; genus JAKANM01. The sequence goes on along the minus strand of JBAZUP010000001.1, from coordinate 699,897 downwards.
GACGAAGAAAAACGCCGCGGCTTATCTTACGCTACTGCGATCGGTCTCGGACTGCGCGCTGTTCAAAATCCACTAATGAACTCTTCCTTATGATGTCCCTTCGCTTAAATTTATTATCCCCGGATAAAAAGAAGAACTTTGGTGTTGTCATGCGATTTTTGTTCATTAAAGAAATGATGGAATTTGTTATTTTTACGGTTTCCATTCTCGCCATGATGTATTTATTTGCCTGGTGGGTCATTACACAGGCAATGAGCGACGTGGTTTCAAGCGCCTTACTTATTAATCGGGAAGCACCGCCGATTAACCGCGATATCGCCGAAATGAATAACAAAACGAGAAATGTTTATCTTTCGAGTCAAGATTTTGCCCAATTAACAACTAAAATTGTTGAATTCGCGACTGCCCTGCCTGGCGACATCAAAATTGCCGGCATTGATCTTGATCGCAAAAATAATAAGGTAGTTATTTCGGGCACTGCTTCGACTCGTGATGCGCTTCTAAATTTTCAAAGAATTGTCACTGAAATAACCTGGATTCAAGGCGTCACTGCTCCCAATTCACAGCTTTTCCAAAAAGAAAATATTAATTTTGAAATTCGTGGCACCCTAGGCGGGTTGCCGGCATTGAAAAAAAACTAGGCTTTTATGCTTCATTCTATTCTTGAAAAAAGAATTTTAATTACCATTGCCATCTTTGTCGGTATTGCCGGTCTTATCATTGGCGCCATTATTATGCCCACGGTTTTGCAGATCCGCGAGCTCGACAAAGACACCTATCAACTACGCGTCACTCTTGAACGAAAAAATGAACAAGCAACCGGCTATCGTTTGGCGGTTAAACAACTCGATCGTTTAAGAAAAGAAATGCCTCCTTTTAACGACTATCTGTTTAATAATGGTGACGAACTTAGACTTATCACCACCCTTGAGTCGCTCGCAACCAGAACTGGTGTGAGCCAAAGAATCACAAATTCTTCATTAGACAACATTACCAATCAACGAATTCAGGTTTCCATTTCTGTTTCCGGCTCCTACCACAAAGCTCTCACTTATTTAGATGAACTTGAACACCTTCCGTATTTTATAAATGTCACACACGTTTCACTTACCCCATTCTACGACAAAAAAGATCCAACTATTACAGACGGCGTCATCATGAATGTTGATTTTAATCTCTATGTCATTCCTTAGCCAAAAAGTAAAAATTTCAATGAAGAATCAGTTTCAGTGGTGGAGCATCATCACCTATCTTATGTTTGGCCTAATGATTGGCAGTCTTTTGCTTAGTTCGATTATAATTTATAATTATACTTTCCGCACTTTAGAAGACGCTCACACGATTGTGCTTTTAAACACAGACACGGTTGTAAATAATGTTAATCTTGATATGTACAAACGAGCGGTTGACGCAATCAAACTTAAAAGTACTCGCTCCGAGATTGACCGCAATTTGCGAAATATTTTTGTCTTCAACACTTCTTCTCCTGCGGTCGTTCCAGCTTCCCCAATTACCACCACTTCACCTGTCTCCGGATATGTCTCCACAACCAGCCAACAATAAAATTTGGTTTTTATTAGGAAGAGAGCCGCTGTTATCCGCAGCGGAACTTTTTTCTTTGTTAAAAATTAATAGCGACTCTTCATTTGAATTCAGTCCGCCGTTTTTATTTTATCAGGGCGAAATTAATAAAGATTTTATCAACCGGCTTGGCGGAACAATAAAAACCGGCGTAGAGCTTGGTGAAAATCTTTCTGGCCAAGAGCTCTTTGATGCCATGAAGAATGAACTCGAAGTGATTGACGGCAAAATTACCTTTGGCATCAGTCTTTATGGAAAAAACACGACACCTAAACAAGTTGAAACATGGGGTAAAAATTTAAAAAAGGAATTAAAAGCCGGCGGACATTCGGTGCGGTATGTATTTAATAATGAAGCGACTCTTTCTTCGGTAACGGTTGAAAAAAATAAACTGGCCGAGGGCGGTCGTGAATTCATGATCCTGCAATACAAAGATAAATACAGTATTGCTATCACTTCGGCTGTTCAGCCGTTTGAAAGTTTTGGCGCCCGTGATTTTGGCCGGCCTGGAAGAGATAGTGAAAGCGGCATGTTGCCACCCAAGCTCGCCCTGATGCTGTCTAATCTTGCTCAAATTAAGCCAAGCGAGGTTTTATTAGATCCGTTTTGCGGATCCGGCACAATTATTTCCGAAGCTTTGCTTCAGGGACATACAAATATCATCGGCACGGATTTATCGGAAAAAGCCATTACAGACAGCAAAACTAATATTGAGTGGCTGACCAACAAGAATCCAGAAATTTCTAAGGCAACCGTACAAATATATTTTCAAGATGTAAAAAATATCAGCAGCAAAATCAAACCTGACTCAATTGATGCGATTGTGACTGAGCCTTACCTGGGCAAACCGCTTCGCGGAAACGAATCGGAAATGGAAATTAAAACTCAGGCCGGCGAATTGCTTTCGCTCTACTCTGCGGCCTTTGAGCAATTTAAAAAAATACTGCGCCCGGGTGGACGCGTTGTATTTGTTATTCCGGAGTTTTTTACCAAAGTTCAGCCGGTTGTTATATCCGATAAACTTATTCCAATTGTTCAAAAATTTGGATTTACGGTTGAACCGCTTCTTCCAAAAGAAGTTTCACTTTCACCTTTCGTTTTATATCGCCGTAGCGACCAGCTAGTCGGCCGTGAGATCTGGAAATTCAAACTAAAATAATTAGGCGCTCACGTGGAAATAAACCACATCACCATCTTTTACAATATAATCTTTACCTTCGAGACGGGCCTTACCCGTTTCTTTTATTTTGTGCCAGCCTCCGGCAGCCACAAAATCGCGCCAATCAACAACATCGGCCTTCACAAACCCCTTAATAAAATCGGTATGAATTACCCCTGCTGCTTCCGGGGCTTTGGCGCCGGCTTTTACTGTCCAAGCTCTAGTTTCCGGTTCGCCGGAAGTCAAAAAAGTAATTAAGTTTAACATTTTATAACCGGCAGTAACAAGCTTATCAAGACCGGTTTCTGTTATTCCAAGCTCATTTAAATACTGCCTGGCTTCAGACTCGGAGAGTTCGGCAAGTTCGGCCTCAAGTTTCGCGCTGACATTAATTTGCTCCGCACTTTCACTAATCCGTTCAACCTGTTTCGCTCCCTCGTCGGTATTTACCACATACAACATTGGCTTCATTGTAAGAAGGTGTAATTCATTTACGATTCGTAATTCTTCTTCATTGAAAACTAAATCTCTCGCCGGTTTGCTATCTTGTAATTGATCGTAAACTTTTTGGAAAACATCCACTTGCCAACCAAACTCTTTAGCCCCAGCACCTTTGGCATTTCGCTTGGTTGTCTCGAGGCGCTTTTCTACCGTTTGTAAATCGGCAATAGCAAGCTCGGTATTTATAATCGCGGCATCGTCTTTTGGATCAACCCGATTATGAACGTGAATAACATTATCATCAGAAAAAGCCCTTACCACTTGCGCAATAGCATCTACCTCGCGAATGTGAGATAAAAATTTATTTCCGAGCCCCTCACCTTCCGAAGCGCCTTTTACCAAGCCGGCAATATCAACAAATTCAATTGTGGTCGGAATAATTTTTTTGGAATGTGAAACTTCTGAAAGTTTGGCGAGTCGCTCATCGGGTACCTCAACCACGCCAACATTTGGGTCAATCGTACAAAATGGATAGTTGGCGGCATTAGCCTGTTTACTGCGAGTGAGCGCGTTAAACAAAGTGGATTTACCCACGTTTGGAAGACCGACAATTCCGATTGAGAATGACATAGTTGCACAACTATACTAAACTTTCGCCAATTAATCAACTATTCCGATTGTTTATTAATTTTATTAAATGGTTGAGTAAAAAAACACTTTATTCGTAGAAGTGTTTTTAGAATATAACTCGCCTCACCAACTACGAAATTCGCAATTGAAATCGGCGACTCGTCATAGACGAGTCTTCCTGACCGACCTGCCAACGCTCACGCGTTTTCAGATACAGATGTTTAAAGCCGTTCAGGAATCGGCTATTACTTTAGTTCCACGTCATCTCAGCCGTCGGCTGATCAGGATGGACAGCAAAGTCCATCGCTTTTTCGTCGCCGCCGGTGCACCATCGGGTCCCGTTACTGGACCAGCAAATTTGCTCCAGCTTGGCGCGGTAGGTTCCTGGACCCGGAAGAGGGATTGAACATACAACGCCGCCACAGGCTCCAATGGGTTTTCCGGCTCCGTCCATCACCATGAAGTTGCCAGGCTGACTGGCAGGACTGTGAAGCGTGACCTGGTAGTCAAGCTTGGTAAGAGTCTCGGCGAAATTTATACCGCGACCCATACTCCAGAACTCCATGTAAAGATGCTGACCCCGATAACCTTCGGGAGGCTCGATCTTCACGATGTGATTTCCCATACCCAGACGGACACTGAGGGGCGTTTCGCCCCGGTATTCGTTGTTGATGTACACCTTCGAAATCACGTCCTGGTTTTCGCACTTCGACGTGACTACGGTAACTCCGAAGAAGTACCAAACGACACCGTACACGATGCCGAAGAATGCGAGAGTACTGATGACGCCGAACAGCCACCTGCCAAGAATCCGAAACACGGTCATGTTTCCTCCTGCGCCCCTATAGCGCGAACTAGTTGACTGCAGTTCACCCGTGCAAACAAACCACGAAACATGGGCTATTTGCACAGCTGAAACTGCATTTTAATGAGCATTTATCGCTTTTTTTGCTAAAAATAGAGTAAAAAGCAACATAACATAATATCACAAAATTACGCTTTTGTCAATATTAAAAACAAAATAAAACAGAGATTAAAATCTCTGTTCATTTGTGGACCATGTGGGACTTGAACCCACGACCTCTTACATGCCATGCAAGCGCTCTAGCCAGCTGAGCTAATGGCCCAAAATTGTGTTCACATTATATATATAAACGCTTGAATTGTCAATTATGGGCGATTGTTGACTTAAAACCACCTTATGATAGGGTGACTACACAAATTTGCTCTTTTCCAACGCATAATCAGGGAGAATGCCATGCCCCAACTTCCTTTAGCTGTATTGCTTCCGGGTGAAGAAAGAGAGCTTTCAAGACGCTGGAAAACCTCCTGCGACCTAAAAGCCCGGGACAGACTTATTTTGTCCTGTACTGGATTTGTTCGGAGTCTTGCTTTTAAACTAAGCCGAGCAAACAAGCATCTTGGTGAAGAACTAACGCAAGAAGGTTTCCTTGGACTCATTCAAGCAGTTGAAAAATATGATCCGGTTTATAAGAACCGGTTCGCAACCTACGCGCAATGGTGGATTCTCGCTTTCATGAGGCGTTATTTAAAAAAGCATCCGGTGGAAATATCACTTGATGCGCCTCTCTATGAGGATTCTGACACCACTCTAAAAGACGAGATTCCAGATAAATTTTCCGGACCGGAAAATTTACTTGGATTAAACACCGAGGGTGATGTTCAACTTCTTCAACAAGCGGTTATTGCCTTACTTCATGGAAAACAGCGCGAAGTAATAAAACTTCGTTATTTTTCCGGAGAAGAAATTCCTTCGCTTCAATCCGTGGGCGAATCAATTCTTGGCCGCAGCGGAGATATAATTTCGCGCGAAGGAATCCGCCTAATAGAAGCAAAGGCAATAAATACCCTGCGTAAAGGTATAAAAAACTGGCAAGCAAACCTTGCAAATAAGCAAAGCAAAAAAACGCATTTCGGCATTCGTTCTAAAAAAGTTGAAAGCGGGTCTTTCTTTCAAGCTGAGCTTGAGGAATCCAAACAACAAACCAACCCGGAGACAACCATGAGTGTCATTCCTGATAAAATTATTCTGGATTGTGTCGAGAAACTCGGCGGCAAAACCAAATCCGTCACGACCCGAGAAGTTTTCAAACTGCTGTGTGACGACGAGGTTTATTCCGGCCCGGCATCACTCCGGTCCGTCGGACAAAGCCTGCGGCAACTGGTGGACAGACACCACCTGGAAAAATTCAGGTCGGTGTTAAGCGGTCTTACCGCTTTAAGAACGGCGCTACCACGCCCACAACCCAAACATCGGGAACGGCGGTCACTATTTCGCCCGTTCTGCATGGCACGCTGGCGCATGCCGACGAAAATCAGATATTCCAGGTTGCCATGGTAATGCTGAAATTGGGCGCAGAACCTATCGCGGAAGCAACCACCCTGTCGGTTGGACTACGCGAACTGGCTTCAGCCTTGCAAAAAATCCCGGCCAAATATCGGGACAGGGCGATTCAGGTCGCAAAAAAGATTATCGAAAAAAAATAGGAGTAGCCCCTAATGGGGTTTGAAACTAAGTCCCGGACGCAAGTATGTGCGTCCGGGACTTTCTATTTTAAAATACAAAACCGCCCTTCTGGGGCGGTTTATTTTTTCATAATTAATTGTTAAAGAATTTTTTACTTACGGACTAGAAGTGGTCGAAGATGCTGAGGCTTGCTCCGGAGAAGTACTGGCTGCTCCGGGTAAATTATGTTCCCTCTGCTCCTTCAATAATTCTTGCTCTTTTTTTAAGGTTTCCCTATTGAGCTCCGTTTGTTTTTTGTATAGTTCGCGAGCGGCTTCCGCTTGTTCTTTCTGCAATTCTTTTTTTAGTTGCAGATCGCGTTTATTAAACTCACTCTTTAAATCAGTCTTAAGTCTTGTTAATTCATAGTTGAAATTAACTTTCCTAAAAACTAGGATTAAAGCATTAATTTTTTGATTAAATTGTCCCACATTCAACGCTTCGGTTGAAGATGTGCTCGCATATTGAAGATTTTCCAATTGGATTCTTAAATCCCTGGCTTGCTGCTCGATTTTGGCGAGCGCCTCTTTCATAAGTTGAATACGCGCGGTTTTGAATTGTATAACTCGCGCTGTAGACGAACTTGAAAAACCTTTTTCTCGCTCCGCTCCTTCCCTAAATGGGACGGTGGACGAAGCTAACATTGAGGCTGGCGTGGAAGAACCAAAAAGTATTCTTGGTCGCTCCGGCCGAAATTCCAATGGTGCGGGCGATAAATTTGAAGCGCTCGATGTTACTTCTGCGGCATATAACAGTGTAGGACTGATTAAGCCGAAAACTAACAAGGAAGCAACCGACAAAACAATGGGTGAAACCCGAGTATGATGCTTCGCAAGTAATGCGTCGCAATGCTTAACGACAATTGACATATGGTGAAGAAGAAACTTGCGAATAACTCCAAAAATGTGTTTTTTAGACGTTTTTCGCCCACCACCCTCCCTAGTTAAAACTAGGGGCTGTGAGGTATGTAAATTGTTAAGCTTAACAGTGATATTATAGCATATTTTAGCCAAAAAGTCAATAGGTAAATTTGGCTAAAATTAGCAAAATTGAATTTTTTTGAAGGATAATTTTTGCTATTTTAACGATTGTGGCGGTTGAACTTCAATATCGTGCTCTACTTCCTTCTCAACCTGTGGATGAAGACCAATATCCACATTGATAGCCTCCGTCGGCCGCCCCTTAAGATCGATGGTGGCAGTTTTTTGAGGATTAAACCTCGGATGTTCGTAAGTTATAAAATATTCGTTATCACCCGCCAAGAAATAGTACCTGCCCTTACTATCGGTAATTTGTGAAGCGACCAGTTTATTAAACTGCAAACTAAACAGGCGCGCAATCGCTCTTTCAACCGGCTGCTTGTTGGTAATATCATAAACAATTCCCCAGCTTTTAATTTTCGCCGGTGCTGCCATATATCTTAGTAGTGCATAGAAAACAAACTGCAGAGCTAACAGTATCCATAAATACCAGCGCGGCGAAAAATAAATTGCCGCTGCGTTAATAAATAAACCCACCCACCAAATAATCATTTGCCCGTTATGAACGGCCCTTTGTAAACGGATGCGGGTCGGAGTCATATGCTCACCCACCGGATCAAGAGGAATGTTGGCGGTGATGATTGCTTCTTTTTCTGAAACCGAAATAGCTTCACCATGATAAATATCAATTTTCTTTCCATCATTTTGCGCATCTTTTAATAATTCCGACGGAAAGATAAAATTATTTTTTAATACTTGAATCCGATAGGTACCAGGATTTATTACAAAAGCATAGCGCCCTTGATTATCAGTTACTTTTGATTGAATTACTCTTCCGCTTTCATTATTAATAAGGCGAACAGTGGCGAGATCAACCGGCAGTTTATTTAATGAATTGTAAATCTGACCCCAAGCCTCTCGTTTGCGCCGATTGCCGAAAAATACCAAAGGTTGCAGGAACAGTAATTGAAGCAGGGGAATAATGTTTGCCCAAGACACGACAGCGACAGTTCCAACCGCGACCACGCCTACTACCGACGGAGCAACCACAGTTGTCATAGTTTCTTGCACCTGTGGATTGGCAGCAATATCCATAACCCCAACCAATGTATCGGTAATTTTTTGAATGCCGATTTGGGCCCCGATTTCAACTATTTTCGCAATATTTGCCGGATTTAGATCAAGTTTAGGAGGAAAGTGGATAAGAATGATTTGAGAATTTACAACGTTGTTTGTAACCGTAAATACTGGTGTTTTTCGAGTATAATAGCCATCTTTTACCGCAGTTATATAGTATTTGCCATTTGGCACCACCCAACCAAAGGTACCGTTTACTGAGCTTTGAGTGGGGTTATGAAGACCATATGATCCGGCTTCAAATTCTTTGTTCGACGTCAAATCAAATAATGTTACGGTAGAATCAACCAGCGGTGTTTTACCAGCTAAAACCTGACCTAGCGGAAGGCTTTGAAGATTTATCTTTATAACATCTTGCTTCCCTTCGCTATATATAATTTCGATTATCGCCTCATGGCTGCCAATTTGTGGGAAGGCAAAGTCTGCATAATAATTTTTTTCCGATGAATCAAGACCAAAAGCGTGGTTAGTTTCATCAAAAGTAATATGAATTGATTCCGGCTTAGATGATAATTTTTCAACCGCGATGCCAATTGTGAAATTTGTTCCTGCTAAACTAGTAATAGTTCCATTGTACTGTTTAGCTTCGATACGCCGATTGCCGGTAAAAAATTGGAAATCATTTGCAGATAGTTTTGCACTTGATGGAACATTGCCTTCCGGAACAACTGGAACAGTTGTGGTGGTGCCGGGCGTGGTGGTGGTCGCAGGAATAAATATACAACCCGGATAGCCAATACAAGCGGAATCCGCGCAATCAACTTTTCCATTATTATCATCATCAAAACCATTGCTGCACATTTCCGGTGGAGTTATTGATCCGCCGCCGCCCGGTGATTTACAAGCTTGATTATTTACACAAGCCGAATCAGCACAGTCAATAAGATTATTGTTATTATCATCAATGCCGTTTCCACAAATTTCTATTAGTGTCGGTACGCAGCTTGCCGTATTTGAACAAGCGGAATCAGCGCAATCTGTAAAACCATTTTGATTATCATCAATGCCGTTATTGCATATTTCGTTTTGAGGCGGAGCGCAAACCGGCGAATTGGTACATACGGAATCGGCGCAGTCGATTAAACCGTTAAAATTATCATCAATATTATTATTACATATTTCATTTGGCGGAGTTGCGAGTATTCCATTTACAAATGTGCCGCCACTACGATTGCCAGAGGTGTCATACGAATACACCATATAAAAGTACTGAACATTGGCGACTGCGGTTGAATCATTCAAAAAAGTATTTGCGCCATTATAAAGCAGGGTGCCGTCGGCGGGTGTTGTTGGCTGGCTGCCGGCTTTTCGTATGACTCGAACATTTAAAAAATCCGCGTCACTCGGGTTTATCCAAGTCAATGAAATAGTGCTGGTCGTAGCACTTAAATTTAGATTGCTTACATCAACCGGAGGAGTCACATCTGGTGCGGTTGTAAAAGTACGATCTGGTGTCGAAGTAGCATTCCCGACTGAATCTGTAGCAATTATTCGATAGTGATATTGGGTTACTGGAGCAAGCGAATTAATTACGACTGAATGATTTAAAAGAAAGGCGGTATTGGAAACTGAAAAACCATAGGCAACACTGGTTCCATATTGTAGCTGAGCGTCGGCCGCTTCATTGGTATTCCAGGAAATATTGGCGCTATTAGATGAAGTCGTGACAACTATCGAAGAAATATTCGGTGCGGTAATATCCGCCGCGAGAGTGTTAAATGTTCCAGTGTAAACTACGTTATTTCCTCCCGTATCCGTAACATTAATTTGAAAATAATAAGTCGTACCAGAAACAAGACTAGCAAGAGATGTGGTATATGAACCGGTTACCGTGCCGCTTGAGCCATAGCCGGTAGTCTGACCATAAACAATGGTTGAGTTTCCAAGACCCTTATCATCGGTCGCTGTCCAACTAATTGTAGCGCTCGTTAGAGAAACCGTAGAGGTAACGGAGGTAATTACCGGAGGGTTATCTACAGGCGGTGGCGGAGGTGGCGGAGGTGGTGGCGGATTAAAGGTTGGAATTGTGAGACCAACATTTAAAGTATCTGACTGCGCATAAGTAGCAGTAACCAAAAATATGGCGCAAAGTAAAACACCAGTAAAAATTGCGGCTTTTCCACCGGGCCGCATCAGGAAGAAATGCTTCTTCTTTTCCACAACCAAATAATTAAAATAGTTACCAAGACAAATCCTACTCCGCATAGCCAAACCGGAAAAAACCATATTACAGTTTCTGCCGCAATGGATGTTTTAGAGGCGCCAAACTGCACTGCAAGTTTTGCAGTATATTTGCCGGGCCACATCCCGGGCGGCATTTCAATATTTTGCTGCAGTCGTCTTAAGCTTTGAGGATAAATTGCATTACCAAGCACAACCGGCTGACTTAATATTTCTTTGCCAAACATGTTTTTTATTTGCATCCAACCAGCAGACTGAACCTCCATCGTTCCTTCGTTATATATCTCGATATTAAATGGCCAAATTATTTTACCGGTATATTTATCAACCGGCTCGAATTTTTTTAAAACCAGTTTTTCAGTCACGTTGCCCGCCACCGTCAAACTTATTGGAATCGCACTGCGCGCGGTGAGGCCGATTTCTCCTCGCGACAAACTTTCCGAAGCAACCATTATTGCCAAATGGTGCGAACCCGGCGCGGTACCAGCTGGTATATTAAAAGTAATGATTACCGTTTGACTCTCGCCCGATGACAAGCTAAATTTTTGTGGTTCGGCTTTCGCCCAAAATTCTGCGGGATCAGCTCCTGATTCATAATATCTTTTTCCTTCTTCAGTGTTTCGAATTGAATTAATATTTACACTATATTTATGTTTTCCTTTTTCATTATTATTTACTTGAATACTAAAGTTTTGCTTACCGCCCGGCTCAATGGTAGTTTTAAAACCAATTGGACTAACTGAAAAAGCAGCCACCCCAGTCACAACGAGTAGGGCAAGCAACGTAGAAAATATTATCGTGTATAATTTTTTCATATTAATAATTTGGAGATACGACTAAATCAACAGATTGACTATAAGTACCGGCAACACTAGTGCTGCTCGCGGCTGCCTTAAATGTCAAAGTGTTTTGATCGTTAATTACTTGAGCCGTGGTTGAGGCGATGATTGTTCCACCCACGACCGGCACATCTCCAACTATCGCGCTATTCGGACCACTTGCGCTAAAGCCGTATCCTTCGGTACCGGCAGTCACTGTGCCGCCAACAACCGCGGCCGGCATTACGCCGGTCGCACTATTAACAGTAAGTAAATAACCGGCAGATTCACTTGTTACTGTCGCAATCGCCGTAGCGCTATTTACAGCAGTGTCTGAAAGCGTCCCAAGATTTAAAGAATTGGTATTGAGTGAAATGCCTAAGGAGCCAAAAATTGAAGCCTGATAACCACCCTGAATCTGATAAGTAGTGCTTGAGCTAGTAAGCACTGGTGTTTCGCCGATTGTTTCACTAAGTGAATATGAGGTTGAAGTAAGATTGTCGCCGCCCGCAAGCCCAACTGAATCGAAAATAATACTATAATTTGTTGAGGTCATGACACCAAAAACCAACTGTGGAATAAACAGTGTTAAAAACGAAGATAAAATTATTATTTTTTTAATCATAACATCAATTATTCAACTTCTTCGTGAGTTTACAGGGCGGCCGGTGCGGGTTCACTTGATGGAGCTGGAGCAACATCGATGACTGGAGTCGGCGCTGTTTCAATCGGAACGACTGGAGTTGTTTCCGTTGATGGTGGAGAAACGGTTTCTGCTGGCGGTGTTACCACTGGGTCAACAGGCTGCGTTGTTCCTGTATCTGTCGCTGTATCTGTCGGTTGGGTAGTGGTCGATGAATTAATTACGGTTGTTGTATCAATAACCGGCGCGGTTGAACTGGTGGTTTCTGCTGGCGTACTTGTGTCAACTACTGGGGTAACTGCCGGTGCCGGTGCAGTTGGTGTCATGTTGTTCTTGTTTAACAACTCAATCAATTGCGTTTCATTAACACAAGTGTTGCCAACACATAATTCGTCGGTGGTAACTTTATTTGCAAAGAAATTAGTTACTCGCAATATTCCCTGCTCAATAATTATTCCAAATTGTCTGAAGGCATCAATAATACTTTCGAAAAGTGAAGAAGAAATTGTGCTAGTAGATGAAGCTGAGTTATTTATAGTTTTGTTTTCAACATGATTCCAACCCAACTGAACATAGGCAATTATAAATCCGTTTACGGTGCTTTGATTATAGTTTTCAAGTGCTCTACCGACAGTAACTCCCGGTTCAGTAGCTTTTATTGCGATACCGGAAATACCCGATGGCGCGAGCAAGTCTCCGGGTTTAATATTCCCATTAGCAGTAGAAACCCTAACCGGCACACGACCAGCGAGAGCAATTTTGCGCGAGTTGCTTTCGGCAAATCCTCCTTCGAGAACGAACCCAGGATCGGTTGAAACTATACCGAGCGCCATTGGGCTCGATGTTACTGAACATTTTTCTATATATAATGAAGAAGTGTTTTCCACCTGACAAATAACATCCCCCGCAGTCGGGCAATTGCCATTTGCTTCGCAGTTCGGATCAACCGGGTAGCGTTCCGCAAGATCAAGGGAAGTGCTTGCGAAAAATCCACCCGTTGCGCGAGCAAAACCATTTATCGCAAGACCATAGGCGGTGGAGGTACCAGCATCAACATGAAGCATCGCAGTAGAAAGCGCGGTCGTGGTGCCAATTTTTACTTGTCCGAGTAGGGTGGTAGTAGAAAACACGTTTAATTGTCCCATCGTACTAATTCCGTTCAGACCCACATTCAACCCACTTCCGACATACAAATTATTTCCGATTTCTGCGTTTTCCCAAACCGTCAAATCACTTGCCGCAACATTGCCAATATTGGCGGTAGAAATATTTGCACCCTCTAGATCAAAAGATGAAATCCAATTACTCCACCTAGCTACAACATAAGCATACTTACCCGAAACAGATATTGAATTCAAATTTCCAACACTAGCACTCGTATACCCTCCGGTCGTGGTCGGTGCAGCCGGATTGGAGACATCAACGACAGCAATACCCCCACCCACTACCCCATAACTTCCAACATAAGCATAATTTCCAGAAACCTGGACATCTACCGCAGCCTTTAAATAAGTCGATGAAGTAAATCCGGTCGTAGTTGGAGCGGTCGAACTAGAAATATTAACTACTGCAAGACCGTTACTGTCTTTAGTTGTAACATACGCATACTTGCCCGAAACATAAATAGAAAACGGCCCTTTGAAATAGTATGGATGTTCAGTATGACCGACCACTACCGGACTAGCCGGATTTGCAACATCAATAATGGACATGCCTCCAGGTGCCCAACCAAAAGTCACATAGGCATAATGACCAACCACATAAACACCAGATATTCCCCCCAAATTTGTTGCATCTGATATCGATCCAGCAATAGTCGGTTTTTTTGGATTTGAAATATCAACTATCGTTAATCCATTATTGCCGTTAGAAGACACATAAGCATATCTTCCTGAAACATAAACTTTATCTGGCTGACTTAGTAATGTAGGGTCGCTTACAAAACCTGAGGTTGTAGGTGCGCCCGGATCTGAGACATCAACGACAGCAAGACCATTTACACCATAGGCTACGACATAAGCATATTTTCCTGCCACATAAACATAATTCGCGTTTAATAATTTTGACGCGCTCGCTGTTCTGCCAACTAGCTGCATTGAAGCAGGATTAGAAATATCCATTATAGTTAGTGAATTATTATTATAATCGGTTATATAGGCATATTTTCCAGACACAATAAGATGAGTAGCGTCACTAATTGTCCCTTCGGAATACGTTGTAATTAATCTCGGATGAACCGGATTATCTACTGACAAAGTTCCATCATATACATGGAGTTTGGATGTCGGATTAGTAGTGCCGACACCAATCGAACCAGAAAATGATGAAGTGGTGAAAGAAGTATTAGTAGTGAAAGCAATAGTATTTCCAACGTTACTCATATATGGAGTACCCGTGACCGAAGTTGCACCTGAATAATAAGTAAAATATCCGGCCGTGGAAGTGTTTACTCCTCCGCCACCCCCACCGCCAACAGTCAGCGTGCCACAAGATACCGAACCATCAGCAGCAGTTTGGAGCGCCTGATTGCTTGCATTACAGCTTGCTATATATGAAAGCTTAATCGAACTTGAGAAGGTGGCGTTGGTGGAAGTGATAGAAGTGCCAGTTGCATTAACGAAATTAAATAGGCCGGTGAGATTGAGATTGGTACCGGTCGCATTAGTAAAGTTTAAACCACCCGTCAGCGTGCCACCGGTGAGTGAAAGAAAAGTTGAGGTAGCGAGTGCGGTATAGCTTTGATTAAGAAACGTAGAAGTTGCAAGCGCCGAATAGCTTGAGTCGAGTTTGGCGTTCCAGGTAGCTGCCGAAGAAATCATGGCATCGGTAACACTGGTGTTTGGTAATGAAAGCCCGGTAGTAACAGCAAGATTGGTAGTAGTCGCCCTGGTTGCAACAAAACTTGTTGAAGTTAATATTCCGCTAAATATACCATTACCAACAACATGAAGTGTTGAGGAAGGTGCCGCAGTACCAATACCAACCAATCCCGTTGGTAAAATAATAAGCTGTGGCGATGATACAGCTCCGGCGGCAAAATTTATATTTCCCGAAGCATAATCATTCAAGATCGAAATATTACCTCCGACGGCATTATAAAAACCTAGATCGCTACCAGCTAAAGTTTTATAACCAATATTGCCAGATGCGTATTTAAATAATTGACCGTCATCATTACCAGTGTCATTTGAAAGAAATAATCCGGCATTAGACGCCGCGCCATTAGTTTTATTTGAAATATTAATTCCGGTAGGGTTCGCCTGATCTTTAGAAACTACGAGTGACCGGCCCGGTGTTGTAGTTCCGATCATTACATCGCCCATTGAAACGAAACGGTTACTATTATAAATATTAGTTGAAGTAATATTCGTACCAGTTGCGTTTACAAAAGAAAGCCTAGTTGCGACTGAGAGATTAGTGGTAGTAACATTTGTAAAGTTTCCGTTTGTTGCATTAAATAAACTCGTAAATATATTGGTCGAGGTAAGTGAGGTGCCGTTTGCATTCACAAAAGAAAGTCCTGGAGTGTATAAATTGGTCGAGGTAAGTGAAGTACCATTCGCATTTGCATAACTAAACAATCCTAATATATTAAGATTGGTGGAGGTTGCATTGGTGGTCAGAAAGTTTGTTGTTGTTGCGTTTGTAGTACTAACTCCAAAAAATGTCGGACTGTCGGTTATTGTAAGTCCAGCGATAGCTGCCTGATTTAAAGTTGCTAAAGATAAATCACCGCGGAAATATTGAGCAGTGTTACCGGTAGTAATCGCGGCCTGAAAACCAGTATGATTCGATGAAGCATAGTCTAGATTCGACAAATTGGCGTGGTTCGTTGCCTGCGAAACAGATAACGCCATATCAAATGCAGAGTCAACTGTCGTTGCGGTAGCGGCATTTTTTAAAAACACTATTCTACCAATTAATTTTCCGTCGGAAATTAATCGGTCCGGAAGAGTGACTGGCATGGTTTCAGCCTGCGCAGCGGCTGCTGATGAATATTGATTTGTTCCATATACCATTACCAACCGTCCGTCCATCTCAACGAAAAACCATAAGTTTGCATAACGATTATTCGTCATTACTGTGCGCACGCCTGCATTATCAAAATAAGCATTTGGCCATTGTGTTTGCGTGGAAGAGCTTAGCGTTGCTCCGACATAAATATCAAAATTTCCACTAACACCAGTATTAATTGCTGAAATTGGATATCGATTTAAGCGATCCCAAAGAGCACCCGCTGTCATTGTAATATTTCTTGTTCCGGTTTCACCCAACATTAGACCGCCATTTCTTTCGTCACGCGCGAGCGGCATAGTTTCATACTCTCTTAAAATCATATTGGCGGCATGATCTCCGACCCCCTGAACATCATTTGAAATATATAGCGTGCCATTTTCATTTACAACTCTACCAAGTGGAAAATCTGTTTTATAATTCCAATTTCCAGTTGTTCTTAGTGCCACTTGCGGTGAACCGCCATTATATTCAACACCCAAATATCGAATTGTATTTACAGCGATTGTAATACTAGAAGAAGCTGTCCAATCGAAATAATACAGAGTTGTTGTTGCTTGATTTTGCCCTCTTATTAAACCGGTTCCACCCGCTACACTAACATTACCGGCTCCAATATCAGCAATTACGCCGCCGGCTACCCAACCGGAAGAATGAAATATATCTTGTAAATGTTGAATTGTTGAGTAGGTTGATTGTCCAATACGTGCTAATGATAAATTTTGAGCATTGCCAATATAATTAGTAGAAGAAACTGTGCCGACGCTAAGAGTTCCGTTAATGTTTGCATTGTTCGCTATATTTAAAGAGTTGCCAGGTCCTGATAAATATAGATTAGTACCGGTTGCGTTTGTAAAAGAGAGTCCTGGAGTGTATAAATTTGTCGAGGTAAGCGACACACCGCTAGCATTTGCATAACTAAACAACCCCAATATACCAAGATTGGTGGATGTTGCATTCGTAGATTGAATATTTGTTGCCGCGATATTTGTAGCTGAAAGATTTAGAGAAGCTAAATTTGTTAACGTGGCATTTGTAATAGTTGCATACGTCGAAGTAACGTTGGTTGCGTTTAAATATGAAATAGTTGATGACGTGATGGTGGTCGTAGCAAGAGAAGAAATACCTGTAACATCTAAACCGCCGGATATGGCAATTGTGCTCCCGCTTAAAACCATAAATGGCGTACCCGTAACGGAGGTACTATTTAAATAATAAGAAAAATAGTTCCCAGTAGAAGTATTCACCGCGCCTCCGCCCCCACCACCAGAACAGCCGACACAATTCCCAACTGAAAGATTGCTAATGTATGAATTGGTTGAAGTAAGGTTCGCGAAAATACCATTAGTGCCGGAAATATTTGTTGAGGTAAGTGAGGTACCCGTTGCATTTAAAAAAGTAATGCCATGACTGCCAAGATCAACATTACTATTTGCTCCAGCATAAGAAACAAAAGTCGTAGTCGCTATTGCGGTATAGTTTTGATTTAAAAATGTTGAGCTAGCAAGCGACGGATAATTTTGTCCAAGATAAGCAAGAGAGGTAGAATTGGCAATTGTTAAAAATGTCGATGTAGCAAGGGCTGGATAACTAACACCGAGGAACGATGAAGTTGCAAGCGCAGAATAGGAGTTTGTTAAATAAGTCGAAGAAGCAAGCGCTTGATAACCGATATATAAGAATGATGAGGTGGCGAGGGCTGGATAACTGGGGCCGAGTTTTGCGTTCCAAGTTGTTGCCGAAAAAATCATGGCATCTGTCACTGAATTCGCGGGCAAGTTCACAAGCCCCGAAACATATAGATTTGTAGTAGAAGCGTTTGTCGAATTAAAATCTGTAATTGTTCCATTTGTTACAACTAGTGAAGAGGAAAAAAAGTTTGTTGTTGTTACGTTGGTTACATTTGCCGATGTGCCGCTTAAGTTTGTAAATGACAGGCCCGAAGAAAAAATATTGGTTGAGGTTACATTTGTAGCGACCAAATTTAACGCACCAAAATTTGAAGAATAACTATTAGTCGAAGTGGCGTTGACACTATTAAAGTTTGTCGCGGCTAAGCCAATTGCAAACTGGTTTGTCGAAGTCAAACTAACTAAGTTAGCATTTGTACCAGAAATATTAGTTGAAGTAACATTTGTAAAAGTTGCGTTGGTACTGCCAAAAGATACTGTGTTAAAATTTGTTGTTGTAATTGAACCCGCAATTAAATTTGTGATATTTCCGTTTGCGACTGTCGTTGAGGTAAATGTTGAGGTGGCAAACGAAGACTGACCGGTTACATTTAAACCAGTTGAAGTAACTTTATTTAAATTAAAATTTCCGCTTGAATCTGAAACTGGAATGTAGGCAGAAGTTGAAGCGGCGCTCGTCGCGCCAATACCATCTAAATATTTTGCGTTAAATGCAAACGGAGTTGAAATAATTCTTTTACGAGGCAATAATGTTTCACCATTTACGACTACTTCCAAATAAACACTGCTGTTGTTCTGAAACAAAGTTGGATCAAGAGCGTTTGTTCCGGTGTCACCTAGATACACGGTAAATAATCCGTTTACTGGTGTGGTACTTACTGCCGCAGGAACCCCCACCGTTCCTGATGCGGTATAAATTGCCGTACCGGCAGTCGGCGCATCAAACATTGTAAAACTTATATTCAAAGTAGTGGTCGCCGGAGCAGTGCCAACATAAAGCCGTCCTTGATAAGTAATGAATGGAGGCGGTGTTGCGGCGGTAGTTTTAATGGAAAAAATAAAAATTGCCGCAAATAGCGACAATGTTAAAATTAAAACTCCTCGGCTATATAAACAGTTGCCAAGTCTCTTGGATTTTTTAGCGATGTTCTCGACAAGCACCATAAGAACATTAACGTTTAAATTATACATGTTTTACTACATCGTGACTATAGTCATTGTGGATAACTTGTATAGACTATTGTATACAAATTTTGTATATTTTATATAGAAATTTTAGACATTTACATGCATTTGACATTATTTTTTGCTTATTATAGTATATAATTAAGTATAAATATTTTTGACATTACATATGTCCCTCAATTCTTCCTTACGAGAACTTGGACTTCACAAATCAGAGGTTGTGGTTTATCTGTATTTACTCAGAAATGGTATATCTACGGTAATAAATGTTTCACATGGAACAAAAATTGCTAGATCAAATTGTTACTATGTAATAAGGCAGCTTCTTCAAAAAGGACTCATTAGTAAGCAAGTTCTTGGTAATAAGGTTGCCTTTGCAGCAACTGAGCTGTTTGCAATTGATGATTATATCGAATCAAAGTCAAGAATAGCAAAAGCAGTAATGCCGGAACTTGAAGCCGTCTACAATCGAGGCTCCTTAAAGCCTCAGGTTACATTTTATAGTACAGAGGCAAGCATCTCTGAGCTGCTAACAAAGTTATTGAATACAGACAACCTAACTTTTTATGGATCTAAGCCAGGGGACCCAGAGATGATCAAAGTCTTTTTTGATAATATTAAAAACACAGACGATAAATTAACTAGGGTTTTTATTCACCCAAGGCGCTCTATCAACTGTTACTTCATTTTATGGTTGGATAAAATAGCAATCATACCTATTTCTACGACACCGCATATAACAGTTGTACAAAATAGTGATATAGCGAGCAGTATTTCTACCATGATTAAAGGATAGTTTCATGTGAAACATTTTAAATTCATAAATTTTAAAAAATATTTGTATAGGATAACGTATACAAACATCCACAATAGTGTCATCTTATACACAGAGTTATCCCCAGTTCGACCGCCACAGGCGGTCGATTTTTTATTTATTTCAACCTAGCTATCACTCAATCAAAACTCTTTTGCACCCCTTTTGGCAACAAAAGGTGTGCCCCCAAAATTGCCTCGCAGTTGTTCCACTCGGCAAATGTCACGGTGAAATCAAAACGATTTTTTCAAAAGCGCATAATCACATTGAAAAAATCTAATTTCGCCGGCCATTTCGCTCTCGTTACACAAAGGCTCGGAAGCCAGTTGGTAACTGGCCAACCAATGGGGGTTTGGGGAAGTCGATATCCCGAGTTCTCGCGAATGAGTGGTTATATCGACGATCTCCCCAAAACCTTTGGATACTTTCAGTTATGAAAGTATCGCCAGCCCGGCGAGGGCTAAGGAAATATAAATTAAGGTAAATGAATAATTGATTGAGCCTGCCCGCAATGCTACGCATAGCGTTGCAGGCGGGCGACAACGAGATGGATGTTTTGCGCGAACAAAATTGGTAAAAGAAGTTGTGAAGAATAGCAATAATAAAAAACCAGCCGTTGAACCGGCTGATCTATTTGTGGACCTATCGAGAATCGAACTCGAGTCTGAGCAATGCGAATGCCCCGTACTACCGCTGTACTATAGGCCCTTGTGAGGATCAAAATGAATTTATTCATTTTATCCGAGCGACGGGTCTATATCTTGGCGATATAACCCTAGTGAGTAATAAAATGAAACCTGTTTCTATTTTGCGAGCGACGCGCTATATTTAGTAATATAGGACGTAACTGAGACTTAGTGCCCCCGGCACGAATCGAACGCACATCTGTCCCTTAGGACGGGAATGTTCTATCCATTGAACTACGAGGGCATGTCACGCCTGCACATTTTACTCAAATAAACACACTTTGGCAAGCCCTGTTGCTTGGTGAAATATTGTTAAAAATTATACTTTAAATTTTCATTACACTGTGTTACAATGCGTTTACTAAAACTATTATCTTATGGAAAATTTACTTGCAATCATAACCCTGTTTCTTCTTCTCGCGATAGTTGGTATACTTTTTTTTGTTATGCGTAAGTTTGGCGGAGCTGAGCCAAAAAATGACAGTAATTTGTTTGTCCTTATGCAGCAGCAAATTCAAGAGTTATCCCGGCTTGTTGACCAGAAAATGACCGACACCCACAAGGCAATGAGTGAAACTCAAAATAATTTAAACAAAACCGTCCAAACACAATTTGGTCAAAGCATGAAAGTAATAACCGATGTGACCGAACGTCTAACCAAACTTGATGAAACGAACAAGCAAGTAATGTCCTTTGCCGACCAGCTTCAATCATTACAAGATATTTTAAAAAACCCTAAGCAACGCGGCATACTTGGCGAATACTATTTAGAAACTTTATTGAAAAACGTACTTCCGCCGGGAAGCTTTCAAATGCAGTACCCAATGGCAGATGGAACCATCGTTGATGCTGTGGTTTTTGTAAAAGATAAAATTATTCCAATAGATTCTAAGTTTTCGCTTGAAAACTATAATCGCATAATTGAGGAAAGAAATCCTGTTGAAAAGGAAAAACTAGAGAAAATATTTGTGAACGATTTAAAGCAACGAATTACTGAGACATCAAAATATATCCAGCCCAACCAAAATACTATGGATTTTGCCTTTATGTTTATTCCGCACGAGGCAATATACTACGATCTTATTATAAATAAAATCGGCGCTTTAAAAGACGACACGGAAAGCTTAATTCAAAGAGCTGCCGGCAAATACCACGTTATTATTGTTTCCCCAACCTCGTTTTTAGCTTACTTACAGACGGTTTTGCAAGGACTTAAGGCTTTACGTATCGAGGAAACCGCCCAGGAGATTAGAAAAGGCGTGGAGCAACTCGGCAAACACTTGCTAGCATACGAAATTTACATGAAAAAGATGGGTAAAAACCTTGATACCACTGTTAATGCTTTTAACGACTCTTACAAGGAGTTTGTTAAAATTGACAAAGATGTTGTAAAAATTACCGGTGGCGAAAAATCGGTTGAAACCCTTCAAATCGATCGTCCGGTTATTGATATTGAATAATTATATGAATAACGTTGAAAAAGGATTTCAGCCCGAACTAAAGATCAGACCAAGCAAAGAGTTTGCCGATCGCCTGTTTGATGGGGTTTTCGATAAAAATAATCTTGTAGAACTGCGTCATTTACTAGATAAATACGATTGGAAACATTTTTCTTCAAACCAAGAACTACGTAAAAAAATAAACAACGGCTTATCTGAACTTAACAAAATAAAGCTCGAAATCGAGAGTGGTTATAACAAAACAACCGATCTTAATGAAATTGAGTCGTTAATACTTGCCCTACAAACAACCTTTTGTGGCCGAAAGTATATTCAGTAATCTTGACATAAATCAATTTTTAGTATAGAATAAGCCAAGATTTAAATTTAAGTATATTGCAGACATGCTCTCTAACGTTTGCAAACGGCTAACCTTTAACAAATTTTCAAATTATGCCAAATAAACACAGCGCGCAAAAAGCACTGCGCCAAACAAAAACCCACGCCATACAAAATGCTGCCCGCCGCGATGCCTACAAAGCTGCAGTAAAAAACGTTATTAAGGCCAAATCTGCTGAGGAAGCTAAGAAATTAATTATCGCCGCTCAAAAGGCTCTTGATAAAGCCGCCAAGGTCGGAGTAATTAAGAAAAATACCGCCAGCCGCCGGCTTTCCCGTCTTATGGCCAAAGTAAAGAAACTTTCTAAATAATTCTGTTTTACAAAAAAACCAGCCACAACTGTCGGCTGGTTTTTTAATTTAAATTTATTTATTCTGTATATTTAAGTTCAATCCTGATTTTCTTTAAGACATCGCTTATATTCCAATTTGTTTTAATCATATAATCGTACACCCGATTTTCCACCGCAGCGGCAAGTTTTTCCCGATCTTCAATGTTAGTTAAAATAATAACTTTAACTTTCTTTCCCCACTCATCCTCGCGTAATTTTTTTAACATTGTGATCCCATCCATTTTTGGCATGAAAAGATCAAGCAAGATTAAATTGGGTTTTTCTCTAAGCGCTACTGCAAGCCCTTCTTCACCGTCTACCGCGGTTATTACTTCAAATTCCTGATTAGATAAACCGGATGAAAGAACTTTCAAAAGCGATACATCATCCTCGATAATTAAAACTTTTTTTAAGCTAGTTTGTTTCATAGTATAAATGATAACAAGTTTACTTTACCACATCTTCAATTTTTATCAAAGTATTATATTCAGATTGAATATTTATGATTTTTATATTATAATAGCGAAAGCATAAAAAGTTTTATTGAACTGTTTTTTGGCTAAGGTTAGCCAAATTTATTATGAATATACTTGCTATCATTCAATCACTTCACGGATCAGCCATTGTTTACGCGGTGGTTGTTTTATTTGCCTTCATTGAATCACTCGTTGTTGTGGGCCTAGCATTTCCCGGCACAACTTTAATGGTTTTCGTTGGATATTTAGTTTCACGTGGCCAACTAAACTTTGCGCTCTCCGTACTCACTCTATCGCTCGGCGGCATTGCTGGAGATGTCTTAAGTTTTTATCTGGGCAGAGGTGGAAAAAGAATTTTAAAGATTATTGAAAAATATTTAAAGCCGGATCGTCTTAAAAGTGCCGAAATTTTT
The DNA here is from genome assembly GCA_041661385.1 of Patescibacteria group bacterium. Lineage (GTDB taxonomy): Bacteria > Patescibacteriota > Patescibacteriia > Magasanikbacterales > GWA2-37-8 > JAKANM01. The sequence continues at coordinate 676,351 of JBAZUP010000001.1, read as the reverse complement.
TTTAAAAAATATGGTGTCGCCGGAGTCGTCGCTCATCGCTTTATCGGCCCGCTTCGACCACTACTTCCCTTCGCCGCGGGTTTATTAAAAATGCGTCGGCGCGTTTTTATTCCGATTGATATTTTTAGCAATGTTGCTTCAGCGATTTTTTATGTAGCAATTGGCGTCTTTGTCAGTCACCGCTGGAGGTTTTATCTTGAGCTGTTTGTGCGTTATGAAAAAATTTCTTTAGCGGCAATAGTCATTATACTTGCCGGTTATTACGTTTTATCAAAAAAATCAAACATAAAATAATATGTCACTTTTAATAATATTTTTGGGTTTGGTTTTTGGGTTTGTCGCTTATAAAAACTTTCGTCTGGCTGCACAAATATTTATTTGCTTGCTTCCGACCTATCTGATTCGTATTAATATTGGGCCCCTGCCTTCTACCGCGCTTGAGGTCGCATTTGGTTTTTTGACGCTTGTTTGGTTAATTCGTTATGCCTTAACGGATTATAAAAATATTAGGATGTTTCTTGTAAAACATCGTATTTTTTCCTATTCACTGGCGTTGTTTTTTGTCTCTTCTCTTATTAGCATCTTTATCAGCGACATGTGGTGGTATTCATTTGGTCAGTGGCGAGCTTACTTTTTAGAACCCATAATATTATTTTTTATTTTCATCGGTCGAGATGATAACCTTTCTTACCACGATTTGCTTCGCGCTCTTTGCTGGTCTTCGGCGAGCGTTGCCCTTTACGCAATTATTCAAAAACTATTTGATTTTGGCTTAGACGACAGCGGTCGGGCGGTGTCTTTTTTCACCTCTCCTAATGCGGTCGGTTTATATTTGGCGCCACTTATGGTTTTGCTTACTAAGCAACTTTATGATAAAAAAGATAAATTTTTAAACAATTATTTATTCTTGGTCAAAATTCCTGAGTTCTGGTTAATCACGGCTTCCGCCTTGGCGGTTGTTTTTACGCGCTCTCTTGGCACTGTAATCGGACTTATCTTCGCGCTGGTTGTGATGTTTATAATAATAGGCAAACGAAATTTTGCCGCGGCAATTGTTGTTGCCCTGGTCTTAAGCTCTATCATTTCTTATCGAATGGTTAATGTCTCCAATCAAAAATTTCAATCCTTTCAAAACCGAATTACTCTTTGGACTTATTCCTTTGATTACCTGACCGCTTCTCCTAAAAATTATATTTTTGGCACCGGGCTTAGGCAATTTTTTCGCAAGATTCAAAAGCCTTATTATAATTCAGAAAAAATGGAACGCTTGATTTATCCGCATAATATTTTTCTTAATTTTTGGACTGAAATCGGCTTTATTGGTCTTTTGGGTTTCGCTGCTATTATGGCTAATTTACTTGCTTTTTCTCAATATATTTTGCAAAAAAAACAACTGGTTGCGGCCGCGGCCTGCCTTGGGATTATTACCGTAATTATTGTACACGGCTTGGTCGATGTTCCATATTTTAAAAACGATCTTGCGATGATGTTTTGGATTTTAACTGCTTACATTATTAAAGTTAAAGAAGCAGCATGAGACAAAATATTTTAAAGCTACTTGGCGCTCCTGGAGTTATTCTTCATGAACTTGGACATTTATTTTTTTGCCTGGTATCCGGTGTAAAAGTGTTTCGGGTGAAACTTTTTAGTTTTAAAAAAACTGCCGGCTTTGTTGAACATGCCGAGCCGTCCAGTCTTGTTCAAAGTGTTTTAATATCTTTTGGTCCGTTAACTTTTAATTCATTTGCCAGTTTAATTTTGTTTGCGAGGATTGCTTCGCCATATTATATTTGGCAAAATTTTATTTTAGCCTGGCTGGGTTTTGTTTCGGCGCTTCATTCCATTCCTTCAAACGGCGACGCTAGCACCCTCGCGTCTATCGCCTCAAGAAAGCTTCGACATAATCCGCTCGCTTTGCTTTGCTATCCGTTTGTGTTCATTATTTATTGCCTTAATCTTTTGAAGCGTCTGCATCTTCATTTTCTTTATGCTGGCTTACTTTTTTTTCTTGGCAACATATATTTAAAATAAACTCTTTGGATCTTTCATAATATTCAAATTACAGTCATTATAAAACCGACCCTTTGAAGTAGTCGGTTTTATATTTGCTTTTAAAATTATTTCTTTACTCCGATTTTATAATGCTTAATTTTTTTTCATCCATCATGAGTACAAAGAAAAATATCGTCGTCGTTAATATTGCGAGAATATAAAACGAAAGACCTACCGACATACCAATCGCTGCCGATGCCCAGAGACCCGCGGCGGTCGTTAAACCATCCACATGATTCTCGCGGTGAAAAATAAGACCGACCCCAAGAAAGCCAATACCGGTGACAATTTGACCGGCTATATTTGCGGAACTGGTCATGGTAGCATCATAGCCAAACCTCGAAAGCAGCGTAAAAAGCGTTGATCCGGCCGTTACTAAGGCATAAGTACGTGGTCCGGCTGACTTTCCCCAACGCGCCCTTTGCCAACCAAGAATCGCACCAAGTCCAATTGAAAGGAGAATTTGGCCGCTGAAAATTAACTGAGTTAAAACAGATTGTTCCATAAATATATGGTTAATATCGAGGTGAATTATATCATGCATTGACTGTTTTGTGAATAAATAGTATATTTATCGCCTATATGGGCCATTAGCTCAGCTGGCTAGAGCGCCGCGTTTGCAACGCGGAGGCCGTCGGTTCGATTCCGACATGGTCCACAATTAACAATCGGAAGCGAACCAAAGGTGGTAGGAAAAGAATTTTCCTACTTGCCGAGGAAAGGTATTGGAAAACCCGAAGGTTTTCCAAAGAGTACTGCCAAAGCAGTACGAGTTCGCTTCCACATGGTCCACAATATTAAAACGGCAAACCGCCGTTTTTTTATTTACCACCTTATTCTTAGCCAAAATAAATAATATTTAGTGGTTTATCCACAGGTATAACACTACTGCTAGTATTCAAACTGTGATATAGTATTATAATCTCTAAAAAATAATTTAATACTATGTCCCAACAAATAAAAATAAAAAAACGCAACGGCTCAATCGTGGCGTTTGATTCGGCAAAAATTATTCTGGCCGTTCAAAAAGCTTTCACCGCAGTTCGCGGCAGCTACGAACAAAACAAGCTCGAAGCTTTGACCGAACGCGTGGTCGCGCAAATCGAAACACTTTTTCATTCCGGCAATCCGACAGTGGAAAATGTTCAAGACTTAGTAGAACGTGAGCTTATGGAATTAGGATTTTACGACGTCGCGAAAGCTTACATTCTTTATCGTTATGAACACGCCAAAGAGCGCGAAGAAAATAAAAAAATTCTTCTTGAAAAAATAGAAAAACATACTCTTACTGTCACCAAGCGTTCCGGAAAAACCGAAGTGTTTTCTGACGCTAAACTTCGCCGCTCGCTTGGTTTTGCGATCAAAGGGTTTGAGTCGATTGTTGACGCTGGAAATATTATTAACCAGTGTCGCTCTGAGCTTTACGAAGGAATAACAACCAAGGATGTTGAGCGCGCTTTAATTATGACCGTGCGCGCAATGATCGAACAAGATCCGGCCTATGCAACCATCGCCGCTCGTCTTTTATTGTTTACCAACTATAAAGAAGTAATCGGAGCAGACAATATTGATTTTAATCAACTCGACAAACAATACCGCAGCGCTTTTATTAACAACCTCAAAAAGGGCGTTGAAATTGGCCGGCTTGATCCACGTCTCCTTGCCTTTGATCTTGAAGCGCTAAGCCGGGCTTTAGTAATCGATCGCGACGATCTGTTTATTTACATGGGCCTGCAAACTCTTACCGATCGATATTTTGTCGCCGACCATGAAACCAAACAAACCCTTGAAACTCCTCAGGCATTTTGGATGCGTATTGCCATGGGTGCGGCGGTAAACGAAAAAAACAAACTTGAACACACCATAAAATTTTACGAAATAATGTCTAAGCTTTATTACACTCCGTCTACTCCGACTCTTTTCCATGCCGGCACTCTTAAGCCACAGCTGTCTTCTTGCTACCTAAACACAGCTTCTGACTCGCTTGATAATATTTTTAAAACCTATTCTGACAACGCCCAGCTTTCCAAATGGTCTGGCGGTATTGGCACCGATTGGACCAACATCCGCGGTACTGGCGCATTTATTGAGGGTACCGGGGTAGAATCACAAGGAGTAATTCCCTTTCTTAAAATTGCGAATGATGTAACAGTCGCAATCAATCGCAGCGGCCGCCGCCGCGGCGCCGCCTGCGTCTATTTAGAGGCCTGGCATTATGATGTTGAAGCCTTTTTAGAGTTACGAAAAAATACCGGTGACGAAAGGCGCCGTACTCATGATATGGATACAGCGAATTGGATTCCGGATTTGTTTATGAAACGCGTTAAAGAAGACGGTCCGTGGACTTTGTTTTCTCCGGAAGAAACTCCGGATTTGCACCATATTTATGGCAAGCGTTTTGAAGAAAGATATGCTCGCTACGAGAAAATGGTTGATGAAGGCAAAATAACTTTATTCAAAAAAATACAAGCGCGCGATCTTTGGAAAAAAATGCTCGCCATGTTGTTTGAAACCGGCCACCCTTGGATTACATTTAAAGATCCTTCCAATATCCGCTCCCCCCAGGATCATGTCGGTGTTGTTCATAACTCCAACCTTTGTACTGAAATAACCCTCAACACCTCCGAAACCGAAACCGCCGTTTGCAATCTTGGCTCGCTAAATTTTGCAAAATTTGTCAGTAATAACAAATTTAATGAACCGCTTGTAAAAGAAGTTGTAACAACTGCGATGAGAATGCTTGATAATATTATTGATATTAATTATTACCCGACAACAGACGCCAAAAATTCCAACTTGCGCCATCGACCGGTCGGTCTCGGCATTCGCGGGTTTCAAGATGCCCTGTACGGACTTAATATAAATTTTGATTCTGATGAGTGCGTAGAGTTTGCCGATTACAGCATGGAGGTTGTTTCATACTATGCAATTCTCGGTTCGTCTCAACTTGCCGCGGAGCGCGGGGCTTACGAAACCTTTCGCGGATCAAAGTGGGACCGGGGAATATTTCCGGTCGATACGCTTGATTTACTAGAACAAGAGCGCGGACAAAAAATTGATGTGCAAAGAGGCGGAAAATTAAACTGGGACATCGTAAAAGCGTCGGTCCGCGAACACGGCATGAGAAATTCAAACTGTCTCGCGATTGCCCCGACCGCTACAACCGCGAACATTGTCGGCTGTATTCCAACTATTGAACCAATGTATAAAAATCTTTATGTCAAAGCCAACCAGGCCGGAGATTTCATCGTCATCAATCCTTATTTGGTCGAAGATCTAAAAAAACTTAATCTTTGGGATTTTGAAATGCTTGGAAAAATTAAATACCACGGCGGCAGTGTCGCGGAAATAAATGAAATTCCGGAAACTATCCGTCGTAAATACAAAGAAACTTTTGAAATAAATCCGCGCTGGTTAATCAAGTCAGCCGCTTACCGCGGCAAATGGGTTGACCAAAGCCAATCTCTGAATATTTATTTTAACGGCACTTCTGGAAAAGATCTAAGCGAGATTTATGTTTATGCCTGGGAAATGGGTCTTAAAACAACCTATTATCTTCGGACTTTGGCCATGTCCCAAGTCGAGAAGTCTACTGTAAATACTACCGACTTTGGTTCGACTCATAATCGCAAATCTAGCCCTTCTTTTGTCACTCCTGTATCACAACCAATTCAAAACTCTTCATTTCCGACTACCGCCCCGACCATGACCATTCCTGAAAACACCGCTCCCGCAATAGTTGTTGGCAAAGCCTGCGCCATCGACGATCCAACTTGTGAATCCTGTCAATCATAATATATATGCCTATTACAAAAACCACAGAAAAAGTAGATATCAACCAACGCCGAATTATTAATGGCGTGAATGCCGATGTAATTCAGCTATACCCAATGCGACACACCTTTGCATGGGAGGCATACAACACCGGCAATGCCAACCACTGGCTCCCTACCGAGGTTAGCATGCAAAAAGATATCGAACAGTGGAAATCACCCACAGCGCTCACCGAAGACGAGCGCAAGGCCTTTAAAACAGTTCTAGGGTTCTTCACGACTGCCGACTCGATTGCCGCGAACAATGTCGTGCTTGCGATGTATCGACATATCACTTCGCCAGAGTGTCGAATGTATCTACTTCGCCAAGCCTACGAAGAAGCGATTCATACCCACTCTTACCAATATATCGTAGAAAGCCTCGGCTTAGATGGAAGTGAAATATTTAACATGTACCGTGAGGTTGATGCAATTTATAATAAGGATGCTTTCATCTTAAGTTTTAATGAAGGAATTTTTGATTCGAATTTTAAGACCGGCACTTTTGAAAGTGATCAGAAGTTTCTAGAAAACATGGTTGTTTTTTCATTAATTCTAGAAGGAATCTTTTTTTACAGTTCTTTTGCGGTAATGTTCGGATTCCAAAGACAAAATAAAATGATTGGCGCAGCTGAACAGATCCAATATATAATGCGCGACGAATCTCAACACCTTAATTTTGGCATTAATATTATTAACGGCATTAGAGAAGAACAGCCGGAGCTATGGACTAAAGAGTTTGAAGAAAGAGTAATAAAACTCGTAAAACAAGCAGTTGATTTAGAAGTAAAATTCGCGGTTGAGGTGTTTCCAAAAGGTATCTTTGGTATGAATGCGGAAGGTTTTCAAAAATATATCGAATATATTGCCGACCGACGACTGGCGCGCGTTAATCTTCCACTTCAGTATAATACCCCAAATCCATTCCCCTGGATGTCGGAAGCGATTGATTTAAATAAAGAAAAGAACTTCTTCGAGACTAGAGTTACAGAATACAAAGTCGGTGGTACATTAGACTGGTAAACAATATAAAACAAAAAACCGCCACGTGGCGGTTTTTTTTATAAATTATTGTCGGATCGGCATTACAATATACAAATAACTTTCATCTCCTTTTGGAGTTATCACACAAGCACTATCAGCATTTATTATTTTCAACTGTAACTCGGCGCTGTTAAAATTATTTAAACCATCAAGTACATATCTATTATTCAACATAATCGTTCCATCTCCGCCCTTTATTTCAGTTTGCAATTCTGATTTATATTCACCGGTTTGGCTTGATACTGATGAAATTTCCACAACACCAGTTTTTGCTTTTATATTTAATGCAATTGAATTTACACCGGTTGTAGTAAAAAGACCAGCCGCCTTCATTTCCTTAATAAATTTTTCTGTATCAGCTGTTATTATAATATTAAAGTCTTTGGGGATGATTTGTGTATAATCCGGATATTGACCCTCAACTAGCCTCGAAATAATTTGAGCATTATTAAAAGAAACAACAATTTGATTGTCCCCTACTAAAATTTTGGCGTTTTTTTCTTTTTCTCCTTCTTCGCTGGTTGTATTAAGTAAATGATTAATTTCTTGGGCGCTTTTTGCGGGGATGATAATTTTTAATTCTTCATCTCCTTGTTCTAATTTAATTTTTTTCTCAGCTAATCGATAACTATCTGTCGCGGCCAAAACAACTCTTTTTTCATTTGTATCAAAATAACAGAAAATACCCGATAATTCAGGCCTAATATCATTTTTCGCCGCTGATGATAAAACATCAGAAAGCCCCTGTTTTAGAGAAACCGCATTCAATAAATACCCTTTTCCGGTTGGTAGAGATGGAATTATCGGGAAATCATCTGCTAGGGTGCCTTTTATTTTTGTTGATGATTTTCCACAAGTAACTATTAATTCATTATCTTTAACAGAAAATTGAATATTTTCATTTGGTAACAGATTAACTATATCTGTTAAGGTTCTAGCAGGAACAGTAAAAGATCCAATTTCTTCTATTTTTGCTCTTACCACTACTATTACAGCAAGTTCTAAATTTGTTGTTATAAATTCAGTTTTGTTTTCAGAAACTTTAATTAGGATGTTATTTAAAATTGGCAAGTTAATATTTTTACCAGTCGCCCCACTTACCAATGTAAGAGCCTGTGTTAGATTTTCTTTGGTGCAAGAAATTTTCATACAACACGTCTATTAATAGTATACTAATTATTTATATATATATTGAATTAATAATAATAAGGGGTGTGGAAAGGTGGGATAAGTCGAAATTTACTTTAATCAGAGCGGAAAACCGTGTGGGTAAAAAAAATATTTTTTGTTAGTAGTTTATCGTCTAAGTGTTGATAAGTTAGATTAAATATTTTTAGTGTGGATAAGTAAGTCTTAAAAAATTTCTACTGTGGATTATTATTTGGCCTTATTAAGAGTTTATCAACATCTTTATCAACAGTGTTATTAACAAATTTTAAACGTTATTAACAAACAAGCGCTGTCTAATTTCACTTAAGTCTTTTCCAACCTGTGGAAACTTCTCTAAATCGTCTTTAATTTTCTCATGTGCATGCATCGCGGTGGTGTGGTCTCGCCCCCCAAGCTCCTCCCCTATTGCTGGGTAAGACATTTTTAACTCTTCTCTCATCAAGTACATGATAATTTGTCTTGGTGTAGAGATCTTTTTTTCTCGCTTTTTACCGGTTAATTCCTCTTTACTTAGCGAAAAAAAGTCTGCTACCACATCAATTAATTGAGTTGGAGAAAGCGAACGACGACCGGAATTAGACGTTGCGCTAGACAACAAGACTTTAACAGATTCTAGAGAAGGAGGAATGTTCTTGAGTTGGTGAAAAACGATAATTTTATTCAAAGCGCCCTCTAATTCACGAATATTGCTTTGAATAGTAACCGCTATTAATTCCAAAATCTTAATTGGTAAAGGAAAGTTCTTTTCGGTGCATTTTTTTTCTAAAATCGCGGTGCGGGTTTCAAAATCAGGAGCTGAAACATCGGCAATCATTCCCCACTCAAAACGCGACTTAAGGCGATCCTCAAGTGCTGGAATTGCTTTGGGTGGACGATCGGAGGTTATTATAACCTGTTTATTTTGTTGGTGGAGTTCATTAAAGGTGTGGAAAAAAGATTCTTGAGTTCGGTCTTTACCGGCGATAAATTGAATATCGTCAATAAGAAGCAAATCAATATGACGATAACGATTCTGAAAGTCGCGGGCGGCACCTTCTTTAATAGAAGAAATAAAATCATTAGAAAATTTCTCCGCGCTAACATACATAATGTTCATCCGAGGATTTTTCTTAAGTAACGCATTGCCTACCGCTTGAATAAGGTGAGTTTTTCCAAGACCAACTCCGCCATATATAAATAATGGATTGTAGGACTCGCCAGGCCTTGAGGTAACTGCTTGGGCAGCCGCGTAAGCAAGTTCGCTGCCTTTACCAACAACAAAACTCTCAAAAGTGTATTTTGGATTGATTGAAAAACCACCATTGACTGGAAGGGGGCGCGTAAGTGGTTCACTAGGAGATGAAGGAGTTTGAGAAAAAGCTTCACTTTTTTGCTGGGTGGCTTGGTTGAGGTCAGAAACCGGTTCGTTTTCCGTTTGTTCAGCAACGTTTTTGATATTTTCAATCTTGTATTCTACCTTTTTTATTGGTTTACCGGTAATTCGTTCTAGTGATTTCACGATTTGGGCGTGATATTTCTTTTCAAGCCAGGCCTTAGTAAAGGCGTTTGGTACACAAAGTAGCACCTGACCCTGCTGGTTTGCGATAATTCCTGTATTTTTAAACCAAGTAATAAAGTTTGCTTTAGAGATAGAAAGCTCTAATTCGGCCAAAACAGCCTGCCAGACTTCAATGTTTGTCATAATATTGCGTAAAATTAGCCAAATATATACAAAGTGAAAAAATTATAACATTTTTTTGGCTAAGAATAAACAAAAAAATGAGTTATCGGTGGATAAAATGTGGATAAAAAAGCAAAAATGTGGATAACTTTTATTTGCTTTATAAAGAAAGGTGTGAATGATCGGCACCCTTGACTTTTCATAAGTCTTCAGGTAGAATATACACACTTTAATTTGAATAGTGTTATATGTCAACAAAGCGAACTTATCAGCCAAAGAAACGCAAGCGTGCAAGAGCACACGGTTTCATGTCGAGAATGGCAACCAAAAACGGCCGCACTGTTTTAGCTCGTCGCCGCGCCAAGGGTCGCAAGAAACTTACAGTTTCAGATGAAAATCGCGGAAAACTCCGCCGCTTCCGAAGTTAATCTTTCTAAAACCCTCATCTCAAGTGAGGGTTTTTTAATTATGAGAAATCAAGGTATAATAATGACATGCTGCCAAAAAATTTAAGAATGACAAAAAAACGCGACTTCGAAATCGTCTTAAAACATGGACGATGGTTTAAAGCTGAACAGTTATCATTAAAACTATTGAAGCTTAGCGAAATAAACAAGATTATTATTTTAAAAAAAGATCTTGATAAAGTTAATAAACAGCTAAAAATAGCGGTTTCGGTGGGTATAAAATATTCAAAAAAGGCAGTTGAGCGAAATAAACTACGCCGACAGATCTTCGAGGCTGTTCAGCCCCTTATCACAAAAAAACTGATTGAAGAGGGTGGTTATATATTGATTGTTCCGAATTTACCAAAAACAGCCATTAAAAATATAAAACATATAATTCCTTTCGCTGAGATTAGCAAAGAAATAAAATTATTATTTATTAAATCAAAATTAATAAATGACTAAAATTAAGCAAGTAATTAATAAAATCATATTTTTACCGAGGATGCCGGTACTGATTCTGATAAAAATATATCAAAAAACCATTTCACCCGATCACGGGCTGTTAAAAGCGGCTTTTCCATATGGAATGTGCCGGTTTAATCCAACTTGTAGTGAATATGGGTATCAAACAATATTAAAAAAAGGCCTTATTGTTGGCCTGCCATTAACAGCTTGGAGAATTTTACGATGTAATCCGTGGAACAAAGGGGGAGACGATCCGGTTAAATAAGGATCTCAATAGTTTTGTTTTTACTTGTCCGGCCCCGGACAATTTTTATTTTAGTTTTTCCAACCTCAAAATATTCGGCGAGCATTTTTATTAAAGCCTCGTTCGCCTTATTGTCGACGGGTGCGGAGGTTAAGTAAATCTTAAGTGAGCCGTCCAAGTTTTTTTTAATTTCATTTCGAGAAGAACGAGGAGAAATTTTTACAGTTAAAATCATAAAAGTTTTGCACGTAAACTTTTCACAAGCGATAAATCCTCACCAATAAAATCCGGTTTTGTTTCTAAAATATAATTCACTTTGTTCTTTTTAAAAAATTTAAATATTTCTTCAAAACCAGCCGCGCCAATTTTTCCTTTACCGATATGTTCGTGGCGATCAGTTTTGTGACCGAACTCAACCAGAGAATCATTGCAGTGAAATAATTTTATTTTATTCAAACCAATTTCTTTATCAAACTTATTAAAAGTATTTTTAACCGCTTCACCGGTACGCTCGTCGTAGCCGCTAGCAAAAGCATGCTGTGTGTCGTAACAAACGCCAATTTTATATTTAGCAAGTTTTTTATCAAAAATAATTTCAGCAATTTCTTCAAAAGTATCACCAGCAACATCACCGGCGCCGGCCGAATTTTCAATGAGCAGTTCAGCAGTACCTTGATATCCTTTTAAAACTTTTTCAAACCCCTCAATTGTTTGTTTTAGTCCGGTCGTTTTACCTAAGTCTTTATAGCTGCCAAGGTGGGTCATGACATATTTTGCTCCAAGCAGGGTCGCGCGCTCAAGTTCGCCGCGTACTACGGAGATCGACCCATATTGAATACGTTTTGTGTTCGAGGAAAAGTTAATAAAGTAGGGGGTATGAATATAAAACTCTGGAATACCGGTGAGGGCAAGATTTTGCTTAAACAAGCTTAAAACAGAAGGTGTAAGCGGGGAGGGTTTACCACCGTGAGGCGAGCGCGAGAAAATTTGAAAAACTTCCGCACCAATTTGTGCGGCGTTTAACGGGGCGTTGAAAATGCCGCCGGCAATGGATACATGAGCACCAAAAAGCATAGGGTAATACTATTGATATAGTATACAACAAGGCAAAAAAAAAGACACCCGGCTTAGGGGTGTCTTTGTAAACTATTTTTTTGATACTGCAGCTCGCAGAAAGTCCACCACTTTACGGTTTTGAACAGTTGAAGCGACGGTTTCTAAAACTTCCGGTCGTTTTAAATTTTCTTCGACATTAACGTCGCCAGGGTAAGCAAGTTTAATTTCAGCAATTTCTTTTTCCAGTTCTTCTTTTGAAACAGAAATATTGTTTTCTACAGCGACCTGTCTAGAGACCAGTGCGGCGCGGGCACGCTTGTCGGCACCTTCCGCAAAATCTTTATAAATTTGTTCCTCAGATTTTTTTATATCAGAAAGATATTTGTCCATTTCAATACCGCGTCGTTGTAAATCATGTTTCAATTCAAAAAACATTTTTTTCTTTTCTGAATCAACAAGTAAGGTTGGTAATTCGTCAAACTTGCTCTTTTCAATAATCTGTTCGAGTAACGCTTCTTCAAAACGGCGCTTTTCGCGTTCTTCATTTTCACGCGAAATATTTGCAAGCAGTAACTCTTTTAGTTTGGCAAGACTTTCTTGGCCGAGAGTTTTTGCAAATTCATCGTCAAGCGTCGCGTATGTAAGAGAGTAAACATCATTAACCGAAATTTTAAAATCAATTACTTTTCCGGCTAAGTGTTTTTGATAGTGTTCTTTTGGGAAAGGAAGGCTAAATTCTTTGGTATCGGCTTTTTTGAGGCCAACCAGCTGTTCAGCAAGACCCGGGATATAGTGGGCCTCCGAAAGGTAAACTTGGTGGTTTTTTGCCTGTCCGCCTTCAACCGGCACTCGGTCAAGGAACATCTGCATATCAATCGTCATTTTATCGTCTTTAGTCGCTGGGCCGTCTTTTGGCTCCTCTTTAGGCTGCATTTTTTGAATATGACCAAGGGCCTCGTCTACATCTTTATCGCCGGCGACCTTTAGTTCAGATTTAACAGAGATGGTTTTTAAATCCGGCAGCTTTACGTTCGGTAAAAGCGCAACGGTTGCGGTAAACACAAAATCATTACCAGGTGCAAGTTTTTCCACATGAATTTGTGGCATGCCGATAGCGGCGGCCTTTTCGGTTTTGATTGCTTCAAAATAAAGGCGTTGAACTATTTTCTCAGCTGCTTCCTCAAGTATTTTAAGCTCACCGACCTGTTGTTTAACTATTTCATATGGTGCTTTGCCAGGTCGAAAGCCTTTGATGGCAGCGCGTTCGGACAGGCGTACGGCGGCCCCCTCAATATCTTTTTGATATTCAGCTGGGGTAACGGTGAAAGTAAGTTCAAGCTGTGATTTGTCGAGTTTTTTTACTTCGTAAGACATAAATAGAATAATAAAATTATGAACGGAGTTTAGCGTAAGTAAAACAAAAAGTCAACCCGAGCGGGCTGACTTTGATTTCGAATTATATAATTTATTTGGCTGATTCCAGGGTAACTTTATAAAACTTCGAGTGGTTTCTGATTAAGTATTGGGCTTCAAAAGCATCCATTACAGTACTTGTAACTGTGCCTGAACCATCGACAGTTGATCCGGTAATATTAAGAAGTTCGTTGATTATTGCTTGGCCTTCTTTTCCAGGATGGGATTTCTTTATTTCTTTAATAAAATGCTCGAGCTCGCGCGTATTTGATTTTTCCGTTTGGATTCGATCTTCCAATTCGGCCTGATCAGGATTTGAGAGTTGTTGATATTTTTTATGTCTCGCGGCGTACTCTTTTTCAGCGTTTACATTTATGAGAACCGGACCATCATAAGCCTTGAGTCTATGAGAGTGTTCAGCTTTATTTTTTTGAGGCTGGGCTTCTGCAGACTCTGGGGAGCCGGCAAGCGTTCCAACTAGGCCAGCTAAAGCAATTTTTTCTCCCATAGTTTTTCTGATTTTTCCAAGCCAACCATCGTTCTTAATTTCTTCCGTCGTCGGTTTGGGGTTGTCATTCATTTCCGGGGGGCGAAAGCCGGGTCGTTCTGGTGACATACGATTTAGATTAGTTTAGTAACCAGTTTATAATTGCTAGCGAACCCGCAAGTAAAAGTGTGTTTTTATTTGGGGAGAGCGACGTAATTTCAAACGGCAGTATACCGTTTATTTTAACAGTAATCCAACGATAAGCAAAGCGACAATGTTTGCAACCTTAATCATTGGGTTAATGGAGGGGCCAGCAGTGTCCTTGTATGGATCACCTACCGTGTCACCGGTAACAGCAGCCTGGTGGGCAAAAGAACCCTTGCCACCGTGATTGCCTTGTTCGATATATTTCTTAGCATTGTCCCAAGCGCCACCACCGGTGGTCATGGAAATAGCGACGAAAAGACCGGTAACGATAGTACCAACGAGTAATCCGCCAAGAGCTTCGATACCAAGGAATGCGCCAACTAAAATTGGCACCACGATTGGAAGTAAAGACGGAACGATCATTTGGCGAAGTGCGTCACGGGTAACGATATCTGAGGCTTTGCTGTAATCTGGTTTCGCGCTGCCTTCCATAATACCCGGAATTTCTTTGAATTGTCTGCGAACTTCCTCGACAACTTTTTGAGCTACCTTTCCGACGGATTCCATTAGCATGGCGCCAAACAAATAGGGGAGAAGACCGCCAATAAATAAACCGGAGAGAACTTTTGGATCGTTGATTGAGAAAACTATTGTGGAAGGAATTTTGTGAGTGAAATCCGCGAACAAGACGAGTGAGGCAAGACCGGCGCTCGCGATCGCATAACCTTTAGTAACGGCTTTGGTGGTGTTACCAACCGCATCAAGCGGATCAGTAATATCGCGCACGGATTCTGGAAGCTCGGCCATTTCGGCGATGCCGCCCGCGTTGTCAGTGATTGGTCCATAGGCATCAATTGTAATAATAATACCCGCGAGAGAAAGCATGGAAACCGCAGCGACCGCAATGCCGTAAATACCAGCAAGAGAATAGGAAGTTAAAATTGAAGCAACAATCGCAATAACTGGAAGGGCAGTTGATTTCATTGAAACAGCTAAACCGGCGATAACATTTGTACCATGACCGGTGACGCTGGCTTTGGCGATATGTCGAACTGGAGCATATTTGGTGGCGGTGTAATATTCAGTTAGCCAAACCATAATAGCGGTCAAAACCAAACCAACCACAGCAGTTCCAAATAATTTGGTTGGGTTTAGTGTTGTGCTCGAGGCGAGCCAGTTGGTAATTGGGTAGAAAGCAATTAGTGATAAAACACCGGCGGCAAGGAGGCCCTTATAAAGAGCGCCCATGACATTTTTATCTTTACCAAGGCGAATCGCAAAAGTTCCAGCAATCGAAGCGATGAGTGAAGCTCCACCGAGAACTAAAGGATAGATAAGAATTTTTGTGTTGGCAGGAAATAATAAATTTGCAAGAACCATCGCGGCAATCATAGTGATGGCATAGGTCTCAAAAAGATCCGCGGCCATACCAGCGCAATCTCCAACATTATCTCCGACATTGTCGGCAATAACGGCGGGGTTGCGTGGGTCGTCTTCAGGAATACCTTTTTCAACTTTACCAACTAGATCAGCGCCGACGTCAGCGGCTTTGGTATAAATACCACCGCCAATACGGGCAAAAACCGAAATTAAACTTCCGCCGAAGCCAAGACCAATTAGGGCGGAAACATCTTTAGTAATTAAATAAAAACCGGCAACTGACAAAAGACCAAGTCCGGCGACAAGCATTCCGGTGATGGAACCGCCGCGCACTGCTACTTGAAGGGCTTCTTTGAAACCTTTTTTGGCCGCTTCGGTAGTACGAACATTGGCTCGAACAGAAACATTCATACCAATAATACCAGCTGCTCCGGAAAAGACTGCTCCGGTTAAGAAACCAAAAGCGGTAATCCAATCAACCCAAAGTCCGATAATTGGAAAAAGTATCGCAGCAACGATGCCTATAGTCGTATATTGGCGTTTCAAAAAAGCTTGGGCGCCCTCTTGAATAGCGCGCGATATAGCTTGCATGCGCTCGTCTCCGGTTGGAAGACGAAGAATCCAACGAATTAAAATACCGCCATACAAAATCGCGAGTAGGGCAGGTACAATAGCGGTGTAAACCACAATGTCCATACTTATACTGGTTAAAATAATTAAATAAATAGGGTTGATTTGAACACTATATTATGCTAAGATAAGGTTTCAGTCAAGATATGAAATACCGGGTACTGTTAAAATTTTTGCAGTTTTTGGTCTATGTAAAGAGATTTTTTTGGCGGGTTGGATCCGGCCTTTATTTTGTTATTGGCTTTGTAACCGGAATAATTACCCAAAACATTATTCATCTTCGCCTTAGAATAGGTTTTTTTCTTAAAAAAATTGGTGTTGCTCAAAGCAATGAATGGGTGTGGAAGCGAGATTTTATCCAAGTAATAATTTTTGTTGCCCTGTTTTTGACTACTATTGGACAAACAAAAATTTCCGGGAAAAAAGATCTTTCATATGTTGGTCAAAAAACGCTTGCTTATGCTCTGGTCGGAGAATCCGACGAAATTCAATTAGAAGAAGAATTTGCTCCGACTAACCAGAGCGCGGTAAGTAGTTATTCATGGAAGACTGGCGCGATATCTATTTCTGAGTTAGCGCCGGCCGGACAGACAACGGATGAAATTTATTATTTAGGCGCGCCAATTGCTGGCGGTTCCGCTATTAGTCGGCCAGGCTTAATTTCGGGAGGGGTTTCAACCGCGAAACGTCAGACGGAAGAAAAATACACCATTCAACAAGGAGATTCGTTGAGCAGTATTGCTTATGATTTTGGGCTCAGTGTTTCTACTATCATGTGGAACAATGGTTTGGTGCTTCGTTCTGTGTTAAGACCGGGGGATGTTTTGAATATTCCTCCAACTGATGGAGTAATGCATACAGTAAAAAAAGGAGATACGCTGGGGAAAATTGCTAAATTATATGGCGGTAAGGCTGAAGAAATTGTGGAATTTAATAATCTTAAGCCGGACGGCAGCGACATGAAGGTTGGCGAGCGAATCGCGGTGCCAAACGGAGTTAAAGCGCAGGTAACTCAGGTTGCGGTAGTGCGAAGAGTAACTCAATCAGCGTCACGTGTGCCAACACCGCCAAGCTCAAGATCTGCACCGTCTTTGTCTGGATTTATTTGGCCAAGCTCTGCTCACACCATAACGCAATATTATGGTTTCACCCACCACGCCATTGATATCGGCGGTCCTTGGCAATCACCAATTTATGCTACGAAGTCCGGTGTAGTTCTAACTTCGCAATGTGGTTGGAATAGCGGTTACGGATGTTACATTATTATTGATCATGGTGATGGTGTAAAATCTTTGTATGGCCACAATTCAAAGCTTTTGGTTTCGCCGGGTGACTTGGTTGATGCTGGACAGACGATCGCGCTTATGGGAAATACCGGCAAAGTTAGGGGTGTTACTGGTATTCATTCACACTTTGAAATTATTATTAATGGCGCAAGAGCTAACCCGCTTAAATATACCAGGTAGTAAGGCTTGAAAAAAAGATGTTTTTGTGATAGTCTTGTTTAAAGTTAAAAAAATTGGCCCGATAGCCAAGCAGTAAGGCAGGGGTCTGCAAAACCCCTATGCGTGGGTGCGATTCCCACTCGGGCCTCAAATAAAAAGATACCTTTATAAAAGGTATCTTTTTATTTGTGTCTGGGAATCGCACGGGGAGATGGTAAGAGGGCAGCGAGCCCTCTTACTTGCTGAGGATGAGTATTGAGAAACCCGAACGGTTTCTCAAAGCGCAGGCCGAAGGCCGAGCAGTGCGATTCCCCTCGGCTTCCATTGACAAAAACCCATTTTTTTGATAGAATTCTTAGTCCGCTGAATATCTCGGCAGACATCAAAAAGGGGTAAAATAAATGGGAAATGGACAGTTCCAGACAGAAGACATGGCTCTCACTGAGCTGCAGAATTCCCTTCGGGTGACCAAGCGGCTTCTCATCATCTTCAAGCCGAAGATTGACGAGAACGTCGTGAAGTCTCTCGACGAATTCGTCGACATGTCCAATCGGTCACGGATCATCGTGAGCGACGAGGACCTCGACATGGTTCACAAGGCGATCCAGCGGGGTTATTGGTATAGCCCCAGAAACTCCTCGGAGGTCGAGAGGGAGGCGGCGCGTACCATCGTGCTGCGTCCGGTCAAGTTCTTCAAGCCGGAACTCTTCATGAAGAACGTGTGGCCCGGCCTCGAGCGGATCAGCTCCCGAGCGAGCAAGAAGTAGTTCACAGCAACTGTATTTACTCTCACAAGGAGAAGTTCGATGATTGACGCGGCGGTGATTCAGAAGTTCATGATCGATTCGATGCTCAGGAACGAATCTTTCTACGGGGTGTTTCATCAGGTGCTCGATCCTGATGAAGCGACAGCGCTCAACAAGCTGGGGCAGCTGTGCGCGTCGGGTGCACTGAAGCCCGATGACGAGGGGACGATCGAGAAATTGCGCGAGGCGCGAATGAGGGGCCGGTTTTCCGGCGGCAACCTTCTTTCGTTCAAGGCTGGAACGAATCTCAAGGTCAGCGAGGCTGCCTATTTGTTCAGCCTAACCTGCGAGGGGTTCTTCAGCAAGAGCCCTATGAAGTAGCTCATTCCGTTTCGACGGAGCCATGGCAGAGGGCTTAATCTCTGCCAACCTATTAAGCTCCAAATTAGTTTGAAGTTTATCGGCATTTTATCCACACTTGACGCCCCCTAAAGTTTAGGGTAAATTTAATTCAATCTATGAAACATAATCAATCACAACAGTATTTTAGCTTCTGGGCCTTCTTTTATAAGAGGGGTGATTATGTTTTTGAAAATGCCTAAGAAGTAGCGCTTATCGATAAAACTATAATCACCCTTCAAAAAAGGGTGATTTTTTATGCATTTTTATGTTTTGAGGTGTGTTTTGCAAAACAAACCACACTCCAGACACATAAAAAGGTCTGGAATATTAAAAATCGTTCTTTTCTAGGCGGGTAAACCCAGTAACAAGGAGTCAAAACGTGAAGACTAACATCAGAGTGGCTGTTGCTGAGGCTGGCGAAAACTTTTGCTGGCTTTCGTTCTTCGGAACGGACGGACTCGCTGCGGCAGTGAAGGCCAAGATCCCCGGGAAGTTCGGGGTTGGCGGGACCTTCGGGACCAAGGATGGACTCACCTTCGCGGTCTACAACAAGAGCGGCAAGCACCGTTATGTGGTCATTTTGGCCAATCGGCTTGGCTACGTGCGGCTCGAGCCGGACCGCATCTATCCCGAGAGGGAAATTTCGTTCGGTGATTTGCTTGCCGACGTGAATGAGGCCCTCTGGCCCGACCCCGAGACTCTTTACCCCGAAGCTGTCGGGGTGGTCGGGTAGATACCCAATTTCCGCATCCGTGCGGCCTGCTGAGGGCAGGCAAAACCTCACACAGGGCGAGCCCATAAACTGGGCCGCCCTTATCATTTATATAGGTTGATTTTGTGTTAATTTAGTGTATAATAAGGGAAAATATCTTATATCTTCGATATAAACTCAATCACTCGGAAATTCAAATAAATTTGATTTCCTCGTTCAATTCGATTATGAAAAAGTTAATGATAATTGACGGGAATGCTATTGTGCACCGGGCATATCACGCGATTCCACCGCTTACAACAAGAAGCGGCGTCGTGGTAAATGCAGTGTATGGTTTTGTTTCGATGCTTTTGAAAGTTTTGAATGAAATTAAACCCGAATATGTTGCGGTTACTTTTGATGAAGCCGGTCCGACATTTAGGCATGTTAAATTTGATAAATATAAAGCGACTCGGGTGAAAGCCGAACAAGCACTGTACGATCAAATACCTCTTACTAGGGAAGTGCTAGGCGCGTTTAATTTTCAAATTTTTTCTAAGTCCGGCTATGAGGCAGACGATGTGATTGGAACAATTGTAAAAATGACCGAGCAAGAACCGTTGGAAGTTTTTATTGTTACCGGCGATATGGACACGCTGCAACTAGTTTCAGAAAAAGTAAAGGTTTATACTTTAAGAAAAGGAATAAATGATGTGGTTGTTTATGATCCGAAAGGAGTAAATGAGCGGTACGGTTTCGGACCGGATCGAGTGATTGATTATAAATCAATTCGCGGTGATGCGTCGGATAATATTCCTGGCGTGCCCGGTATCGGAGAAAAAGGCGCAACAGAGTTAATAAAAAAAATTGGTTCACTAGATCAAATATATAAAAATATTAAAAATTTAAAAAAAGCCGGCTTCACAGATTCACTTATAAAAAAACTGCAGGAAAATGAAAAAATTGCCAGGCTTAGTTATGAGCTCGCTACGCTAGATACCAAAGTGCCTAATTTAAATTTTAATTTGGAAGATTGTCGCGTCAAGCCATTTGAGCGGGAGAAGCTTGTTGAAATGTTTCAAAAATATGAATTTATTTCTTTGTTAAAACGTATTCCTGAGTTTAAGGATGCGCCGGAGGCCGGAGGAGGAGAAAAAAAGAACGGTAAAAAAACGGCAGTAAAAATTGATTATAAATATACAGAAATAAGCAAAAAAGCAGCGGTTGACGAACTGGTGGAAAAAATAAAAAAGACCAAAAAATATGCGGCGCGGTTGGTAATTGAAGGAACAGATATATTTAAAAACAAATTAAATGGCGTCGCGCTTGCTGTTGGAGGTGAATCATATTTTATTCCTGCCGAAATGTTCGATAAGTTCAAGACAATTTTTTTGGAAAAAGATCTTGAATTAATAGGACACGACTTAAAACCGCTGGTAAAATATTTGGAAATTCACGAAAACATTTTTATAAAAAATAAGCTATTTGATGTAATGATCGCGTCATATATTCTTAATCCGGGAAGTCGGGCTCATGATATTGCCGGACTGGTCTTTAAAATTCTTGGTAAAGAACTGGCGGCAGGCAGCGGACAAGAAAGTTTGTTTGGAATTGATAAGCGCCAGGCGACATATGAGTTATATTTAGTTTCACAAATTTCGGGTCAATTAAAAAATGATTTGGAAAAAATAGATAATTTAGGATTGCTTGAAAAACTTGAAATGCCGCTTGTGCCGGTTCTCGCCGATATGGAAGCAAATGGTGTTGCGGTTGATACTAAAATTTTAAAAGACTTATCGACGCGAGTCGCAAAAGAAATAAAAATTATTACTGATAAAATATATTCGCACGCCGGAATGGAGTTTAATATTTCTTCGCCGCTTCAGCTTCGTGAGGTGCTGTTTGAAAAATTGGATATTTCAACTGAGGGCATAAAAAAAGGCAAAACGGGTTTATCTACTTCTGCCGAAGAACTAGATAAATTAAAAGGTCTGCATCCGATTGTTGATGAAATAAGTATTTATCGTGAACTAACCAAACTTCAAAATACTTATATTGATACCTTGCCCGTACTTATTAACTCTACAACAAAACGCATTCATTCTTCGTTTAATCAGGCAATCACTGCGACCGGCCGCCTTTCAAGTTCTGATCCAAACCTACAAAATATTCCGGTTCGCACCAAGCTTGGGCAGGAAGTCCGCAACGCATTTGTCGCTGAAAAAGGCTATAAATTAATTAGCGCCGACTATTCACAAATTGAACTAAGGGTAGTAGCTTCACTTGCCGAAGATAAAAAAATGATTGAAATTTTTGAAAAGGGCGAAGATATTCACCAAGCGACCGCCGCCGCGATTCACGAAGTGCCACTTGATAAAGTCACCAAAGAAATGCGTTACGCTGCTAAAGAAATAAATTTCGGCGTGCTTTATGGCATGGGAGTTTATGGTCTCAGTTGGCGCGCCGATATTACTCATTGGGAAGCAAAACAATTTATTCAAAAGTATTTTGAAAAATTCAGCGGCGTAAAAAAGTATATTGATTCGACTTTAATTTTTACCAAAAAAGAAGGCTACTGCGAAACGTTATTTGGACGCCGTCGATATTTACCCGAGCTTAATTCTTCAAATTATCAGGCGCGCAGTGCTGCCGAACGCATGGCAGTAAATCATCCGGTGCAGGGCACTGCAGCCGACCTTATGAAGATGGCGATGATTGAGGTTTATAAATATTTGAAAGAAAATTTTAAAAACGAAGATGCCAAGTTAATTATGCAAGTGCATGATGAATTGGTTTTGGAAGTAAAAGAAAAACTAGTTGCAGAAATCAGTAATAAATTAAAAGAAATAATGGAAAATGTCGTAAAACTTCGAGTGCCGGTTAAAGTTGAAGTGGGAGCCGGACAAAGTTGGGGGGAAACAAAATAATATGATTATATATATTTACGGACAAGATACTTTTGGCAGTCGTGAATATTTGCGCGAATCGATTTTAAAATTCAAAAAACAGCGCGATCCGCAAGGGTATAATGTAGTTATTTTAGATGGGAAAAAAGTGGCTGCCAGTAAAATCTTTGCGGAAGTTAACACCGTACCGTTTCTTGGTGAAAAAAAATTAGTCGTAGTGGAAAATTTATTAACGTCTCCGGATAAAGAATTACTGGCAGAGGTTATTGAAAAAGTTAAAGCGGGTGTATTGGAAAGTACGGTTTTAATTTTTTGGCAAGGTGAAAACCTTAGTAAAGTAAAAGAAGCAAAAGAGCTTCATGAACTTTTGGCTAAAGAAAAATATAGTAAAAATCATGAACTTTTAAGCGGCGCAAAGTTGGTTGTTTGGATTGAAGAAAAAATAAAAGAAAAGGGCGGGACAATTGAAAAACCAGCCGCTTTCCGAATGGCAGAATCAGGTGCCGACAGCTGGACGCTGGCGGCTATAATAAATCAATTGCTCGCATTTTCATCTGGCCGAACAATCACGGTTGAGGATGTTAATAAATTTACTGAAACAAAACTGGATGATAATATTTTTAATTTTACTGATGCCGTGGTTTCCGGAAACCATAAAAAAGCCCTGACTCTCCTCGAAGAACAACGCGAGCTGGGCGAAGAGGATGGAAAATTATTCGGAACAATTTTGTGGCAATTTAGAATTCTTATTGAGATGAGCGACTTGCTTGAAAGAGAGGGTGGGTTAACTAGCGACCAAATTGCAAAAAAGTTGGGAGTTCACCCGTTTGTCGCAAAAAAAAATCTGGCGATTGTACGCCAATATTCATTGGCGCGTTTAGAATCAATATACGAACAACTTTTGGAAACCGATATAAAAACAAAGACTGGCCGAGGAGGCCAGGCATTGCTTCTTGATTTGTTTGTGGCAAAAATTTAAGAGCGGGCAGTTTTAAGTTTAGATTCTTTCTGGTAGCGTTCAATAGCTAGTTCAAGAAGACGGGTAATTAATTCAGAATATTTTAAACCGCTTTCTTCCCAGAGTTTGGGATACATTGAAATAGAAGTAAAACCCGGGATGGTGTTGATTTCGTTAATGAGCACCTTCCCGTTTTTTTTCAGAAAAAAATCTACCCGACCCAAACCTTCACAGCAAAGAGTCTTAAAAGTTTGAACGGCAAGATATTGAATTTCCGCGCTGAGTTCGTTGGAAAGTTTCGCTGGAATTTGCAGAGTTGCGCCCTTGTCGTCTAGATATTTCGCTTCATAAGAATAAAATTCGCTGTTGACGATAATCTCGCCAGGCGTTGAGGCAATCGGTTCTTCGTTGCCAAGAACCGCACACTCAATTTCTCTGCCTTCAATAAATTCTTCGGCAATAATTTTGCGATCGTATTGAAAAGCATCGGCAAGCGCTTTTTCATATCCGATTTTGTTTTTTATTTTATGAACGCCAACTGAAGAACCAAGATTGGCCGGTTTAATAAAGAATGGCGAACCGAGTTCGTCGGTAAGTTTTTTATAGGTTGGAACTTCAAAATCTTTAAAAGTTATAAATTTGCCAACCGGGAGTCCGGCATCACGAAGTAATCTTTTCATAACATCCTTATCCATGCCGATCGCGGAACCAAGCACTCCAGCGCCAACAAACGGCACATCCGCCAATTTTAAGAGCCCCTGGACGGTACCGTCTTCGCCAAACGGTCCGTGCAAAATTGGAAAAACAACATCAATTTTTTGTTTTTTATTAAGATCTGAAAAATTTATCATTTCTCCCTGGTGTTCCGGCAACAAAGCTATTTCCTGGGGGATGTTGTGCTCGAGAAGCTCACGAGAATTTTCATTTAAAAGCCAGTGTCCGGTTATATCAATACCAATCAGAATCGGATTAAATTTACTTTTATCGAGCGCCTCGATAACATTTTTTGCCGAACGAAGCGACACTTCATGTTCGGCTGACTTGCCGCCAAATAAAATCGCGACATTTATTTTTTTTGTCATATTAATAAATATCTTTTAATTTATTTTATTCAATTTCATTTACTTTTTCGACGCTAATTATTCCTTTAATATTATATTTTCGCCAGGTATCGGCGCTGATCATTTCAATTGGTGTGAACAAGCCAGAAATATGAAGGCGAGTACCAGTAGGGTAAATTATAAATGAACTTAATTTTTGAGTATCGAGCGCATAATAATTATTATCATCTGCCATAAGTCCGAGAGCGCACTCCATGGTTTGAGGACTAGTATTTTTACTCGGTAAACAAACATAAAGACCGGAGATGGAAAGTTGTTTGGGGGCGTTTAGGGGCGGCAAAACTAGCGGTTTTTGATCGAGTGGAGCGGTGGGAGAAGAATCTTCGGCGCTAAAAAATTTAACCCAAAAAATCATTGCTACAATTATCAAAATTCCGACTAAAATTAATCCACTTTTTTTGAACATAAATAATTGACCAACCCCCTTATTTTGACAGTATAGACTATAGGGGATACAATGTAAAATCCTCCATTAATTAAATTAATTGCCGCGTCTTTAAGGATTTGACGTGACATAATGTAGTAAAATATATGAAAACAGCGATTAACTCGTTATTGTGGCGTTATGCTACAAAAAAATATAATACAGAGAAAAAATTGTCATCGGAACAGCTTGAAGGTCTTATGGAAGCAATTCGCCTTTCACCGTCATCTTTTGGCTTGCAATCGTTTAAGGTTTTAGTAATTACTAAACCGGAAATACGTGAAAAATTGAAAATCGCCGCTTTTGGACAGCCTCAGATTACAGACGCTTCTCACCTGTTAGTATTTGCAATTGAAAAAGATCTGGGCGAAAAACATGTTGATGAATATATGGAGGAGATTTCTAAGACCCGTGGCGTGCCAGTCGCGGCTTTAAAAGATTTTGAATCAATGATAAAAAACACAATCTCTTCACGAACTAACGAACAGCGACAGGAGTGGGCGGCCAGGCAAGCTTATCTTGCGCTGGGTGTGCTTTTGACAGCGGCGGCAGAAGGAAGAATAGACGCTTCGCCGATGGAGGGATTCAATCCGGCGGAGTTTGATAAGATCTTAGGGCTCGAGGAGAAGGGTTTGAAAACGGTAGTAATTGCGGCAGTGGGTTTTAGAGATGAAAGTGATGATTATCTAAAACTCGCAAAAGTTCGACTGCCAAAAGAAAAATTTTTTCATATCGTTTAATAAAAAAAACACCTTATAAACATATGAGGTGTTTTTTTATTTCTAAATATTATTTAGGAATGTCTTTTGACTTTGGTTTGTCGGGGGAAAAGTATTCATAAAAACCGGTTACTGCAATGATCAACACTATAAAGCCGACAATAAATATTACGCGCATATATTTCTAAAAATTTTTATTTAATTTATATAGTTATTATAAAACAAAAACAACGACCCACACAAGAGAGTCGTTGTTTTGGTGGAGAGGGTGAGCACTTCGCTATTCGAACACGTTCATTTCATTCGCTTCACGAAAACCGTTCGGGTTTTCGTGAACTTTCCTCAGCACGAAAGAAACTTCGTTTCTTTCCATCTTTAGTTCGAATCTCATCATTCACAATAAATTAAATACCACCCCTATTGGATGGTATTTAATTTAGCGGAGAGGGTGAGATTCGAACTCACGAAAGTCTTTCGACTTTATTGGTGTTCGAGACCAACGCCTTCAACCGCTCGGCCACCTCTCCATTACATTTTTAACTAACAAAGCGGCGATCGGAGATTCGAACTCGCTTCGCTCTCACGAAAACCGTTCGGGTTTTCGTGGGCTTTCCTCATCAAGAAAAAACTCCCGTTTTCTCCCTTTCCCATTCGAATCTCATCTCCGTTTATTACTAACAAAGCGGAGAGGGTGAGATTCGAACTCACGGTGCTTATTAGGCACGACAGTTTTCAAGACTGTTGCCTTAAACCGCTCGGCCACCTCTCCGCTTTATTAGCGTAAAAACATCAATTTTTGTTTGACTAGAATAGCATAAATATTTTGAAAAATCAAGGGTAGAACAGGGTGCATAAACCAAGTAAGGGCGGTTTTTAAGTGATTTGGGGTAATTCTACGGTTGATAATACGATTGGAGCTCAGTTAAATATATCGATATATCATTGACAATATGGTAAAAAAATGATAGAATCTTCAGTTGTGCAAAAGCAACAATTGCGCAATGAAGAAAGTTGATGGTCAATCGATTTTCACCCACGGAGGCAGTTCGATGTCAAAAAAGATGCTTGCGGCAGTGTTCGCGGTTTTCGTTCAATTCCTTTTCGTTTCGTCGGCTTTCGCCTGCGATGATGAAAAGCACGGCCACCCCAAGGGAAAGCCGTGCAACCTGAATCAGACCCAGACTCAGAACCAGAAGCAGGATCAGAACCAACATCAGTCTCAAGACCAGAATCAACAGGTCACCGCGAATGCCAACTCGGCGTCGAACTCTGCTTCGACGGCAACTGGCGGCAACGCACAGTCGGGTTCTACCTCGACCTCCACCACTGGTGACCAGAACACTTCGGTTCATACCGGAGATGTGAGGACAGGCGACGCCTCGTCTTCTTCCACCTCGCAAGGAGGTGCTGGTGGCGCGGGTGGCAATGCTGCCGGCGGAAATGCAACTGGCGGAAACGCTGAGGGCGGCAAGGCGAAGGTGGAAAACTCCGGCAATGGCGGAGGTGCGGTGGTCAATCAGACCACGACCAATGTCGACAACAGCCGGGAGCTCACTTTCTTCCCGGTGCAGCCGCCGTCGCTTCCGACCACCATCGCCATGGGCGGTGTTCGTCTCGAGAAGATGGGCGACTGCGGCCGTAGGGTCATGGTTCGCCCATTCGAGCGCAATGCTCATGTTCCACAGATCTTTGGTCTGTGGCAGACGGGTGTTCGCGTGCAGACGATGCACGGCATGCTCGATGGTTTCGACAATGAAAAGCCGTTCCTGGTGGATGAGGTTCTCATCCCGGCTCCGTTCAATCGCAAGATTGTCACCGTCTACGGTCATCAGGTCTACCTCACGGTCGGCCAAGATGGCCAAGGGGGTAGCTCGAGCGGAGCTGCAAACTATGCCGCCGACAAGGCGCTTGGTGTAGGGCTCGGCCTTTCAAACAACTCTTCACTCGGTGTCGTTGGCGTGGTCGCTGTTGACTGCGTGTACGACGTGAATTCCGCGTTGAAGGTTGCAGACATCGAGCTTGCAAGCAAGAAGCCCGAGGTGAAGGTTGAAGTGAAGCCTGAACCGAAGGTGGAAGAAAAGATCCGGCTCGATGTGCCCAAGATCAGCGTCCTCAAGGACACTGGTCACTGGGTGAAAGTGAAGGAGAGGAAAGACAACCCCTGCGGCGCTGCCGAAGGTGAGAAGTGCGTTTATGTATTCGACCGCGTAAAGGTGGCCGAAGACGCGAGGCTCACCACAACGGGGGAGAAGAAGTAACTCCCAAATCGGGAGACCGGCCCTAGGTGCGAATTGCACCTAGGGCCTATTATTTTTAAACAGAAAAAATCTCAATCTGTAACTACGCTATTTTTCTTTAATAATATTCTGAGAGAAAACAAAATCAGGATGCTTACTCCCGAAAAGACAATCTCCAGAGGGCCGATTCCAGATTCGGTTAAGTTATTGGCGCCGGAAGTACGGGAAATTTTTATGCCTTTGATTTCACTCCTTGGCGAAGCAATCGGGACAGTTTGTGCAATTTTTATATTTTTGATTTCATTCTCCGGCGATTCAGCTGGAACATATGTTGCGCTGTTATTTTTATAAGTTTGGGTATTATTTATTTGCTCCGCGCCACTTGGTATGACTGCCAACTCGGCTCCAAATTTTTCCGGCGATGCTGCAGAAATCGGCCTTAGATAATATGCTTGCCCGAGGAGTAATCCGGAAATTGTGACGGAATGGCTCGTAACTTTATTTGTATCAAGCATGGTGGAAGAAGCATATCCGTAATTTGGTGGCAGAGCCATAGATAGATCGGGGTGCGGCACAGTATCATATACAACCCGTGATGTAGCCGCCTTATTGGTAAGCCAAGTAATAGTGATAGAAGAAGTGGAAAGATTTGATACAAGGTTTGCGCTGATATTTGTTAAATTTAAATCGCTGATAATATATTCACTGTTGCCGGAGCTACCACCTTGAGGTGCCTGGGTTTCGCCGCCAATTGATTCTGAAACTTGGGCGGAAACGGCAATATCAAAAGATAAGGTTTTTTCTTGAAAATTATTTCCCGCAGCATTATCGAATGACACGGTAAAATAATATTGACCGGTTTGGTAAGGAGCTATGGTGCCGAGTATCGTTTCAGAGGCTGTGAAAAATTCTGACATTGTTCCGGAATAAATTAGAACGCCATTTTTTTTAATTATTAAATTTAGCCGATCACCTAAATGATCATCATTAATTACACTAGAAGCCGCAGTCGTCACGATTAGATTATCATTCACTTTATTTATTACCCTTACCCACTTCGCAACGGTATCACCTGGTACAATATCTGTTGACCCAAACAGCGGTGACTGTTCAAAATATATATCAGCGATGTTGCCAGCTTTTGCGGGTAATGGATTGAATACAAATAACCACGCGACAACAAGCGCGGATAATTTTAGGAGTTGGAATTTTAGTTCGGATGTTTTCATTTTATTATTTTTTATGCACCGGAGCCGTTATCGGTTACCGTTGGTGCCGTTGGTATTATTGCTTCTGGTGGCATTGTAGCAATCGGGCTTTCGACTTGAATTGTGTCGCTTGTATTTTCTGGAATCACCGGTGTTTCCGGGGTAGTAACCGGCTCGATTGTTTCGGTAGTTGGAGCTGTCGATTGTTCAGTTGGTTCCGGTATGATTGTTGTTTCAATAATAGGCGCAACTACCGGTTCTTGGATTGGCGGAGTTGCTATTTCATCAAGCGGCACAGTCGGCTCTGCGGTTGGTAAACTTACCGTGGACGAAGTAGTCATCGGCGAAGATGTCGCACCTTGGTCCGGGGAATTATTTATTAAAATTTCTGTTACTGGCTCAGTTGAGGTGGTCACCGGTGCAATGATCTCACTACTAGTTACTATTTCTAAAGTAGTTGTTGGTTCAATGATGACACTGCTTGTTTTTGTTGCTAACGAATCGGTAGTAATTTGTTCTGGTATGAGTGCAATATAATCGTCTTCACCTTCTTCTGGTACAGCCGGGCCGAAGAAAGCAAAGGCGTCGAGTAAAGAGTTTTCTTCACCAGGAGTCGGGGTTGGATCAACCCAATTGCTGGAACCATCAGGAATGCGGGCGAAAGATTTGCCTGCGGGCGCGTCTTCCGAGTAAACAAATGAATCAATTAAATTTGCGCCATTCGAAATTTGACCATCAAATAGTCGGACTGAATCCCCGCCAACATTATCCAGAGCAAAACTTGAACTACCGTTGCGATAAACTACCAAGAACCCGCCTCCAGGAATCACGGTTAATCCGGTGTTAGTAATTGCCGGCGTGATGAGGAGTTTATGTAAATCGGATTCGTCGTAAAGCGCCCAGCCGTTCACATCAACAGAACTGGTGCTTAGGTTGTAAAGTTCTATCCATTCGCCGCCGGGTTTATTCGCGTTATCCGCACCGATGGGGTTTGGTAAAAATTCATTGAGGACGACCGTTGGTGTTCCCGGCGCCGAGCAGACAACCTTGCTTTCAGCGGTTACCGGCGTGCCCCAATCGGTTTGGTTGGACCAGTATTTGGCCGAGTTGGTTATAATCGAACCACAAGCCGCCTTGGTATAATCAGCATTGTTAGCAACTTTCAATTTAAGATCTATTTCAATCAGCGGATCGTTGGGATAGACATTGCCAAAATTCCACTCAATAACTCCTGTTGATATATTATCGTAGCTGAGAGTGCGGTTAACGGTATAGCCGATATATTCAAGCGTAGAGGGGTAGTTATCATCAATACGTACGCCGCCACCAGTACAAACTTTGGTGCCATAGTTATCTAGCGTTAAATGATAGGTTATAATATCGCCCGGCGCAACTTCTGTTTTGTTAGATGTTTTGGTAATGCGCAGCGCGCAACTGTTTGGTGGCGGGGGTGGTTCACACGTGCAAATCCGTAATGAAATCGCGATATTAATACTTTCCAAAAGATTTTTCATTACCTCCAGTTCGGTATCGGGAGCTGCTGGGATACGACGGAGCAGCGCGTCGGCCTGTGCCACAATCGTATCCATATCATCAGAACTTTCTGGCGGCACATAGGCATCAATATGGAAATTAAATATATTAAATTTCATTGCAAGCAATTGTTTTTTTAGTTTGTTGAGCATTATGCTGTTGGAGGCATTGAAGATATTATTTACCTTGGTTTGGGTATTGATCATTTCGTTGGTGCTGGTCGGTTGTCCGTTTGGTAGGGTGGTAGTAGCGCCAAGAAACACTGGCAAAAGTGGAAGATAAATGGATGAATGGGTTCTCCAATATCCCACGGAACGAACTTCAAAATCCTCGCAATATGGCGCTTGCAAGGTTGTTGTAGAAATTTCTCGATCAGAAAAACCGGTTGGAAATACCAGATTGTTCCGAGTTTGCTGACCCAGAAAATCGAAATTAAATTCACAAGTTTGTCCTTGCAGGTTCGCTGGCGTGGTAGATGAAAAATATAGTGAAAAACCCCAGGCATTTGGGTCAGTGAATTCAGTCAGGCCATAATCAAAATCTTTGGCGAGTCCAGAATATTTTAATTCGGAGCTGAGACTGGCTTCTAGCCAGACATAATCGCAAACCGCGCCGGCTAATTCGCCGGCTTTCGCCTGATATCGGAATGAGTTGCCAAGATTGGTGATGCTAATAGTTTTTTTGATAGGTTTACCAAAAGCGGCGCAGGTGGAAGTGGTTGAGACTTGCGAAGATAGGCTGAAATCCAAAGTGCCGGCAGTAAAAGTATTGTCGGTGGATGTTTCTAAATTGGAAAGAAAAGCACGGGTGCCACTTACGCCGCGCAATTGCAGCGCGCACATGGTGAAAAGTAAAATTGTGGCACACACGCGCATCAGTGGTCGGTGGGAAAAACCAAACGCAACAGGTTTCACTAAAAATACCGAGTGTTTTTTTGCGCGGGCTTTGTTTAAAGCTTTTTTAATTTTCTTGATTTTGGATTTCATTTTTTTTATTATTTTTTATTTTTATTATTTCATCCCATATTTTTTTCCCTTCATCAAAGACTATAAGCAAAGCGGGGATCATAATTATTAGCGCGAAGCCCCAAGGTTTTTTGGCGGTGTTGATAGCGTAACCAACATATGGAACGGTTAGTATTTCTTTGCCGACAATTTCACCCAGCCTTACTTCTTTGCTATCAGGCGCATTGTTAGCGTCGCCTTTGGTAATAAATATCCGTGTTGCGCCCAGGCCTTTGATTTCGTTGATGCGGTGTGTGATTGGGGTTTGCGTTCTGCTGATCTTACCGAAGGTGATAATGTCGCCGACTTTATAATCTGCGGCCGGTTTAACAATTACAATACTGCCGGTCTTGATTGCCGGTTCCATTGAACCGGAAAGTACGGACATAATTTTGATATTTCCAGTAATCGGAAAAATTGAAACGAGTAAAAGAGTTGCAATCGTGCAGATACAGCCAAAGAACAAATAATAGATGATATTGAATATTTTCATTTAATTATAGTTAGTTTTTCAAATCCTCAATCGGCTGTCCCTTTCGGCCTTGGTCCGATGGGGCAGCCTCAAAGAATTCGTATTCTTTTTTAGCCTTTAGGATTTTTTGAGATTATTATGGCGTTAGAGCGTTATTAATAGTGCAAACAATCGCTTCGCCTTCGGCTAGTGTTATGGATCCACCCAAAGTAGTCGGGCAGGATTGACCGTAGTTAGAGGTGCCGGTAATTGGTCCGACAAACGTATAACCAGGTAAGCCGTCTTCGGTAATCGCATGAGGTGCGTTGGATGTCACCGCGACCGATGAGCCATTTTGTACTAAGGCGCCATCGACCTTCAACCCAAAGGTTGAGGGGTTGGCTGTTCCACTAAGCACATTCTTTATCAAAGTGATATTCGGCGGCAGGTCGTTATTTACGACCGTGCAAGCTTTACTATCTCCTTCAAGTAAAGTAATTTGGCCTACTGAGTTGCAATCTGGTCCCGCGAAGGAACCGACATATCCCTGCACCCCAGTCTCCGTAACGATGTAGTTGCCTACTGGCACTACAGTTGGAACTCCGGAAGTGAGAGGAATGGTGTTTGCGCCATCACTGACAAACAACTGGTAATCGCCGACAACATTGTTGCCGCCGTTGTCATTGATGATTTGTTTGGTGACAGTAATCGTTGCCAGGCGTTGCTCTGTATCACAGGTATAGCCCGTGTTGTGCCTTGCCTGCATTGCTCGGAATGCAATATTCATGGTTACGCCATCGGTCTGTGTCTGGTTGCCGAGAGCGGCGCCATTACAGGTTGTGCCGGTTCCCCGAACTAATGGGCCATTGGTACTATCAGGCAATTTGCCTTGTCCGTCTTGTGCGACGCGAGCTTCAGCCATTGTGCCAAAACACCAGGCTTTGCCGATGTAATAATCTTGGCCGCCTACCGCTGGTCCCAACTGGTTTGGATTCCAGACATTGGTCGTGGCATCAACGAGATCTATTGAGGAAGTCAGGTTCGGGCCAAAGAAATCCTTGACCGTTTTGACCCCGCCATTTAACAGCGGTTCTCCGACTTCAAGCACATTATCGCCATCATCGGCCCACCAGATCATTCGCACATTGTCGGCCAGCTCTCCGTCCCAGGTATTATTGATATCTTCTGGGGCGTCGCCGGTTCCGAGCTCTGGCTCATTAGAGGAAATGTCGTCATTGGTGGTGAGTGACATATCCATACAGAGCCAAGCGTCATTATTATTCACATGCAAAGAAATGGTGTCTTCACCTTCGTCGTCCGGTTTCAAATCTCTAAAGTTGATAAGCAATTTTCCGTCGATTAGGTCGCTCGGACCAAAAGTGGTCGCTTGCGAAATAGCGCCGTTGTAATAGCTTTCATTATCAACTTTCAGATCAATGGCTCCGGCTGTGAAAGTGTTGCCAACTGACTTTTCTGAGTCAGAAAGAAAGGCCCTTGTTCCGGTTATTCCGATTACAGCCACGATACTCAGGATTATCCCAAGGCTTATTATTATTTTTTTCATATTCGCCTTGTATACCTACCCTGAGTTAAATCAGGGTAGGCTAAATTAAGCTTAGGATAAATTATTCAACAAGTTGTGGAAGAACGCAGGTGAAGTTTGGGTTGTTTCTGGCCTGCTCGACTCGAAAGGTAACATCTGCAGTCATGGAGTCAGTTTGAGTAATATTTCCCATCGCAGCTCCGTTACAAGTTATGACACCGTTAACGGCAGTCATGCTGCCCGCACACCAGGCTAGACCGATATAACTGGTGCTTCCGCTAGGAAGTGCATTACCGGGGCCAGCTAACATATAGCTTTTGCCGCCAAGCACATCACTCGCAGGGCCAACACCGTTTGTGAAGAGAGCCGGTTCACCAACTTGCCAAACATTGTCACCTTTTCCAATTTGGCCGTCAGTACTAGTAACGCCATTATCGGCCCAGGCAAAGAAATTAACATTCTGTGCTAGTTCGCCGTCAAAGTTTCCAACAGTGGTAGTGCTGTCGCCGACAGCAATTTCCGGTTGAAGAACACTGTTTTCTGCGTTGGAGGTGATTCTTACATCTGCACACGCATACGCATCGTTGTTATCGACGTGAAGCGAGATAGTATTTTCACCCTGGTCGCCCGGTTTGAGGTCGCTGATGTTGAAGAATTGATTGGTCGGGCCAAGATTGGTAAGTAGCCAACTGCCACCGCAGGCCTTATCAATCAAATCAGGCCGAGTTGAAGGTACTTGCGCATTTTCGAGTGCCCAATGGTAGCCGGGCGCATCAATATTTGCCACGCAAATAAGCCCGTCGTAGTGCGCCGTGCTATCAACAGTTAAATCAATCGCACCGGCTGTGAAAGTGTTGCCAGTTGATGTTTCAGTATCCGCGAAAAAAGCAGTAGTAGCGCCAATGCCAATCGCTGCGACCGCTGCAATCATCGCGAAGCTTAAAAATATTTTTTTATTCATATGATATTTATTATCCCGCTGGTTTTTCCTATTTATTATAAAAATCAGCTAGGTTGCCGGTTAAATTTTTTTAATAATCACCTCATACCATTCGACCTTTTGGTTTGGTGGAAGTGACA
The DNA here is from genome assembly GCA_041661385.1 of Patescibacteria group bacterium. Classification (GTDB taxonomy): domain Bacteria; phylum Patescibacteriota; class Patescibacteriia; order Magasanikbacterales; family GWA2-37-8; genus JAKANM01. Next base: position 641,874 of record JBAZUP010000001.1, on the reverse strand, counting down.
CCCTCTTTGTTTAACCGAGTTAATAATTAAATTTTTTTGAATAATAATAAAAAAAGACAAACTAAATTTGTCTTTTTAAAAATATTAATCCAAAAAAATTAACAAATAATACCCGCATTGACGGATTAATGCGTGTTCGAAACATTCTCAAATATAAACATCTGATAACATTCCTTGTTTTATTTGCCCATTGCTTCATATTTTCCTTTATTAACCTTAGCGATAAATATTCGGTTAAGTCGGAAAGATGAGCTCCTAAGTTAATTGTAAAGATTAACTTAGGGGTTCGCTTAGTAGCTTGTTGATTTTTCGGCAGAAACTGCCACAATCAGTTTGTTTGTTTTGCTGAAGTTGAATCGTGGATTAAAATCACACACTATCTCGTTATTAAATACCCAATGAGATAATTGGCAAGGATTATATTGATAAAAAGTGCACAGTCGGTGGATAAGTGGTGCGCAACTAATTTAAATTGCTGCAAACGAGAAAATCGTGTAAAATAAGGGCAAAAGTGAGTATTTTTAATTTAAAAATGTGCAGTATACTGTATACATTCTTAGGTGTTCTGATGGTTCGCTTTATACCGGCTACACGAACAACATTGAAAAACGATTGAGTGACCACAATGGTGGTAAAGCCGGTGCAAAGTATACCCGCGGCCGTAGGCCGGTAAATTTAGTATATTTTGAAAAATACAAAACTCTTTCCGCTGCTCTGAAAAGAGAAATAAAAATAAAAAAACTTTCCCGGACGGAAAAGTTAATTTTGATAAAAAATTTTTATATACCCGCTGCTTCGCACCGGGTATATAATTACGTCGCTCGCCACAAGTGAAAATAAATTTTCGTTTGTTGGCTCGCTAGAAATTATAGCGCTCCCAAGTCTAAGGTTTGATCAATTTTTATTTCTTCAATAAAATCGTAGGCATGGCTGACTAAAATAATTGCTCCATCAAAATTATTTAGGGCCTTGCCGATAATTGGCAGATGGCGGAAGTTTATATGGTTGGTTGGTTCGTCGAGAATTAATAATCCCGGTTTTTGTAAAACAAAGCGGGCATAACATAGTAAACCCTTTTGGCCCTCGGACAATGATCCGACTTTATTTTTTAATATTTCCGAAGAAAGCAAAAACTGGGCGGCAGTTGCATAAATTTCTTGGTTCCAGGGTTCCGGCATCATTTCTTCAAGCGCTTGATAAGCGGTTTGGTCAAAATTAAGACCGGAAAAATCCTGGCGGTAATAACCGACCCGAACATCTTTACTCATTATCGCCCCTTTTTCTTCGTGGGTGGCGAGGGCGGCGAGGAAGGTACTTTTACCAATACCGTTTGGTCCTTTTATTAAAAGTTTTTGTTTTTTGCGGACTTCAATCGGGGCAATAAGTTTTTTCCGGACCGGCTCATGATCAACCATAATTCCGACGGATTTTATTTCAACTACCGCACCCACCGTATCGGTCTGTGCCGGAATAATAAAATCATTTATAGTTTTATCTTCTTGACGCTCATCAACCATATTTTCTTCAGCTTCTTCTACCTGGTCTTTTAGTTTGCTCGCAAGTTTTCGCATCTTGCCGCCTTTGTGAGCGAAAAAGTTGATTTTATCCTTGCGATCCTGAATGCTTTTTTTCAGCTGAGCATTCTTCGCGCGTTCACGCTCAATTTGAGCTTCAATTTCGCCAAGTGCTTCGTAGTAGTCACCGACATACTGTTCCATTTTGTGAGTGTAGGAATCTAGGTATAAAACGCCTTCAGTGAATGCATTTAAAAAGTTGGCGTCGTGAGAAATAACTAGGCAGGTCTTTGGATAATCCATCAAAAACCGGGTTAAATGCTCAATGCCATCAGCATCAAGATTATTTGTTGGTTCATCAAGGAGTAGTATGTCCGGCTGCTGAATGAGGGCATAAGCGAGCAAAAGTCGAGCTTGTTGGCCACCGGAAAATTGTTTTATTTTTTTTGTGAGCGGAGCTTTGAGATGAACTACTTCCAGAATATTATTTATCCGTTTCGGGAGATCGTATTTTTTTTCACTGAAGGTTTGCGCAAAAAATTCTTCCACGGTTTTTTCCAAATTTTCACGCTTCATTACCTGGGTCGCGATTGCGATTGAAGCGCCAAGGCCAAGATGAATTCCGCCGTTGTCAGGTTTTAGTTCGCCGGTGATAAGTTTAAAAATTGTGCTTTTGCCGGCGCCATTTTGTCCCATGATGGTGACTTTGGTATTTTCACGAACTGAAAAAGACGCCTCATCTAGAATGGGCCGAGCATGATCGTATTTAAATGATGTTTTGTCAAAACGGACAATGACGTTGCCGGAAGTTGTCGCCATAAATAAATATTTCAACGAGGCTTCAGTATAGCAAAAAATTGAAAGTTGGTCAATATTGGTAAACAAATATAAATACTATACAATCGAACGATTTTGTTATAAGATTAAGAAAAGCAAAATAAAATGATTGAAGTTGAGAAAAAATTCATAATTGATGAAAGTGATATCGCTCTCCTTGCTGAAGGTGCGGAGTTTGTCGGCAAAAAAACTTTTACCGATGTTTATTATGATACCACAGATTATTTGCTTACCGCCCGCGATCATTGGTTGCGATTTCGCGATGGGCGGCCGGAGCTAAAGGTGCCGATGAGTGAAGTGATTACCAGATCGGCTGAACAGTATGAAGAAATGGAAGATGAAAGCCAAATTAGAAAGTTATTGAATTTACCGGAAGAAGGCAGGTTTGAACAGGTGTTAAATGAAAATGGCTTTGCGAAATTTTGTGTTTGTACAACCACTCGGCAAAAATATACTAAAGATGGTTTTATTATTGACCTCGATGAAGTAAGATATCCGGAATTTGTTTATAAGGTCGGAGAAATAGAATTGCTGGTAAAAGACAAAACTGAAATGGAAGAAGCGTCACAAAAAATTATCGCTTTTGCGAAGGCGAACGGCATAAAGTTTGCGCCGGTTAGGGGAAAAGTTATTGAATATTTGAAGCGTATCAGGCCCGAACACTATCGGGCGATGGTAGAGGCAAAAGTCATAATTGATTATTAAAATATGCCTACCTGGATATTATATGCATTGCTTTCGGCGGTAGCCGCAGCTGCAGTAGGAATTTTTGGCAAAATTGGCATCAGTAAGCTTGATTCTACGCTTGCAACAACGGTACGGGCTGTAATTATGGCGACATTTCTGGTAATTGTTTCCTTGTCGCTTGGAAAAGCAAAGCTTTTAAATACAATTGATAATAAAGCCCTGCTTTTTATTGTTTTTTCCGGTATTTCTGGGGCAATTTCGTGGCTTTTTTATTTTTTCGCCCTGAGAACCGGTCCAGCTTCTGGTGTTGCCGCCCTCGATCGATTAAGTGTGGTATTTGTGCTTATTTTAGCGATTTTGTTTCTCGGTGAACAACTTACCTGGAAAAGCGGGCTTGGTGCCGTACTTATTACCACGGGAGCAATATTTATGAGTATTAAATAAAGATTCGCTCAAAATAGGCTTGTTTTAGCCTATTTTTTTAATATCCATTTTTTAATTGCGGCGGCAAGACCCACAAGAAATAGGCCGCCCCCGGTTCCGACCGCTACTTTGGTAGTCGGGGTTGTAGCCGAAATCGGTTTTTGATCGACATCTAGCTGAGAAATGTCTTCGCTGGTGCGCGGGGTAATATTCCAACCGCTTGCGCTTTGTTCGACAATACCAGTTACCCGAATTTTTGTTTTTAAGCTTAAATCTTTTTTGTTTATATTAGATTTTAATGGCAAATTAACTTTTGCTTCCGCCGAAGTGTCGTCTAAAAAAAACGAAGCATTATTTAAATCCGTAATTTCTCCGGTAAGTGAAAGCAATCGACCAAAATCATTTTCATCAACATCAATAATATTTTTTTGTTCTGGTTGCAAAATTATTTTCGAAGGTAATTTAGTAATTGCGCTGGCCGAAGAAATGCGCAAGCGTGGCCGACCTTGCAGAGAACTAATTTCTCCGTAAACTTTTATCTGGTCGCCAAGCTTCAATATCGGAAATGATTTCTTGTAAGAATATATTTGCATTCCGCCGGATTCATCATTGATATAAAAATAATTTACGTAAGGATGATTCGGCAAAGAAACTACTGTTCCGGTTAGAGTTGTTTTTGATTTGATCGGTAAGCTGCGGGCGTCAGCTAAAACAAGGTTAGAATAATATTTATTTGAACCAAAGGTACTGGTTGTTTTAACTTCCGGCGCCACCGATGTAAAAAAAGTTGAAGAAACAATATCTGTTGCATCGTGAGTATACACTTCACCAATTTTTCCTTTGCCAAAATTCAAAATATCTACGATCTCTCCCAGGGAATTTGCTAGTAGCACGCTGCCACCGGCGTTATTTAGGGCAAGTTTTGTGACAGATTTGTAAAATTTAAGTATGCCAAATGGTTTGAGCACAGTTTTTATTGGCAAAGAATACCACTTTTCATTTTCCGTACCTATTTTCCAATTCCCTAAATCGACAGCGCTCGTTGCAAAACCCCCAATACTAATCCACTCATCATTTTCACTATCTGGTCTCGGAGAAACACCGCTTATGTAGACGGCATTATTATTGGCTAAATTGTTGTTAACCTTTATATTTAAAGTTTTTGTTCCAATTGTGCCCTGGGTGCTAGTACCATGAATAGTAACTGTAAAAATGCCGGAACTGGTAAAGGCATGGTAGACCATGGAACCGTCTGAAGACGTTCCATCACCGAAATTCCATGAATACATAATTTCTCCACCCCTTGGATCAGCAGACAAATTCGATGAAAATAAAGTTGTAGAATTAATATAAATGTTTTTTGGGTAGCTAACATTCCAAAGTAAGAAAATTTTATCAATTTGGGTCGTTGAGGGACTGGTTTTTTTGATATTAAGAAGAGGCGCGTTCCATAAGTAAGAACCATTTGAGCCACCAGTTGATAAAATAGTGGTTGGCAAAAATGGTAAGGTAATTATGTTTTCAAAATTTTGGGTTGGAGTTGTAGAAATTTCCCAAACTCCGCCGCCACTAATACTTCGAGCTAAGGAATTTCCTTTGGCGGGAATATTTGTTTCAGAATATTTTATCTCATCAATAATTTCGCCGGCAGCATTTTTTAAAATTACGGTGTCGCCGTCATTATTTAGTTTGCTTCCTGACAAAAGAAAAGTTTTCCATGTTTGTCCAGAAATTATTCCATTCAAATTTAATATTGTACAAGTGTCACTTGCTCGATTGTCGCACAAAGTTCCACCGTCTAAATTAATTTCATTTAAAGATGGATTATAAATTTCAACCCACTCATCGCCGTCAGTTGGGTTTGGCATTATTTCGTTTAGTCGTAACACCGACCAATCTGTGGTTGTCGTCGTTATAATATTTTCTGCTGAAGACGATGTCGGGGTTTCCGGAGTAGTGAGTTGAGATGGATCAGAAATTTCGAAAAATGGTCGGGAAGGGGATGTCAGATTGAACGGTTGACTATCAAGTTCAGTGAAGTCATTCAGGCTGTTGTCGGTATCCAAGTAATTTCCAGTAACGTCGTTCGGCAGACGGACCAGACTTTTACTGCTCTCTGGGTTTGGGGTTGGGCTTCCTATTGTGGTTGAAACAGATCCCCAGCTAACCTCATCTATCATCTCGCCGTCGGAATTTGCCAAAAGTAGGCTATTGTTGGCGGCGAGGCTATATGAAGCATTTGAGTAAGAAAGATCGGAAAGAACGCTGTTTATTGGTGAATAGTCGCGGTGAGCTACCAAAAAATATGAAAAAGGGCTAATTATAGCGGAAGACGGAAAGCTAGAAATAAGCTTGCTTTGAGTTCCGCCTGCCGTCTGTTTGGTCAGGCTCCAGTTGGTAAGATTGGCGCTGGAACTAGCATAATTATATAGCTCAATAAATTCATCAGTAGTTGAAACCCCCGAGACCTGAATCTTACTTATCAAGACTTTGGCCGAGATAGGCGAGATAAATAAAAAACCGCCAAGTATAATAATAGCCGGCAGTAAAGCTTGTACCCTCCTCATAATTTTTGTGTATAGTAAATATGTGCAGAAGTATAGCAAAAATGCTCATTCCTGCCAACATATGGCCGTTTATCAAAAGTACAAGATAGTCTATACAAACTTTAAATGGCTGAATTTAGCCATATAGTTTTGTTTGTATACACTATTATAGACAAACTGTGGATAAAGGTGTGGAAAAGTCACCATATGTGGGGATAAATTATTTAGCAGTAGTTAGCTTTTTATTTAATCTTAGCCTAAATACTGTTTGTATAGGCTAGTATAGACAAAGAATTTAAGATTTAAGGTCGTTTTTGGGCATATTTAAGCTAATCTTAGCGTAAAACCTCGGGTCTTGACAAAACCGTTTAAATATGCTATACTAAATATGTTGTTCTTTGATAGACAACTTGGACATTTCATTCAACTACCTTGTTTCAGGGATAAAAGCTGGATTTACAGTTGCTCTCAAATATAGAGAAAAGCAGCGGCAAATCCATCTCCTTGTGTGGCAACCTCAAATTTTGGGTCCTGAAAGCTTGCTTTCTAGAACCCCCGAGGAAATGCCTTCAAGCGGTTGGAGATATTAACGCTGTCACGGTGTATGACAGTATTCACCTCCGGGTGGATGCATCTCGCCCGACAGAACTATTAACGGCGAGAGCATAAATTAAAAACTATGGCTTTATCGCCGTTTTTTTTTGCTTAAGATCTTTTTTTAATTTTAGGCTGAAGATTGACACTGTATTAATTAAAGAGTAGAATACTTGCTATTAAATAGGGTTCGTATATTTAAAGATTTTATGACCAAAACGGCCAATAGTAAATTTAGCGAGGGGTTCATTGAAAAGATGAAAGCCATTTTGATCGCTGATAAAGCGCGCCTTGAAAAAGAACTTGCTAAATATAGCACCAGTGAAGATTCAGAAGATAAAGAAGCGAAGTTTCCTGACTATGGTAACAGTGAAGAAGACAACGCACTTGAAGTTGCGGACTATGAAGCAAACCTTTCAATCGAAAGTGATTTGCAAAAATCATTTCGCGATGTAGAAGCGTCATTAGATCGGATTGAAGAAGGTGAATATGGAGTTTGTAAATACTGCAAAAAAACGATTGAAGAGAAAAGATTGATGGCCAGGCCAACTTCAAGCGCCTGTATCAGCTGTAAGAAGACGATTGTTCAGGAAGTATAAAAATATGTATTTTAAAACCCTGTTCAGGTATGTACTGCTTGGCGGGGTTTTTTTAATTTCTGACCGATTTTTAAAATGGCAAGCGGCGCACAACTGGATTCAGCCGCTGCTTATTGGGAAGAATTTTGGTTGGGAGCCTTTTTATAATAAAGGAATTGCGTTTGGTATTGTGATGCCGAAATTTGTTGTGGTAGCGCTTACGGTATTTATTATTGCCGCAGTTTTGTACTTTTTTTACTTAAATGAAAAAACGCCATCGGATGGCAAAGATAGACGTTTAAAATTTGGTTTGGTTTTAATTTTGGTGGGCGCATTTTCAAATTTAGCAGATCGATTGGTTTATAACCATACAATTGATTACATTCGGATCTTTAACGGTGTTATCAACCTCGCGGATATTTTCATTGTTGTTGGTTTTGTGTTATACTTTTCTTCATTGAAACAGGAAAATACAAAAACATGAAAAATAATACTTTGAACTAAACGAGAGCTGAAATGTTCTCGTTTTTTAATTAATAGATTTATGTTTATTAAATTTGCTTCCGCGACAGTGATCGGTTTGAATTGCGTGCCGGTAACGGTGGAAGTGGATATCCATAAGGGGCAAACAAATTTTAATATAGTCGGACTGCCGGACCCGTCGATAAAAGAAGCAAAGGACCGGCTTTATGCTGCTTTGAAAAATTCGGACTATTCTTATCCGTTTAATTTTCGAATTTTGGTTAACCTCGCGCCTGCCGATACGCCAAAGGTAGGTGCGATTTATGACTTGGCAATGGCGGCCGGCATTGTGTCGCTCGCCGAAGAAATCAAGCTTAATCTTGAGGAAACAATGATTGTGGGTGAGTTATCATTGGACGGGCAAGTGCGGCATGTTTCCGGGGTGTTATCACTTGCATTGTACGCTCGTGAAAGCGGGTTTATACATTTTTTTGTTCCGGAACAGGATGCGCCAGAAGCAGCCCTGGTCGGTGAACTCACGATTTATCCGGTAAAAAATTTACGACAACTGATGAATCATTTATCCGGTGTTGAACAGATTGTTCCTTATACTCCGGAAACGAAAATTCTTTTTTCGAACGAAGAATATGCCGCTGATCTTGCCTATGTAAAAGGACAGGAGTTCGCAAAGCGCGCGCTCGAAATTGCGGCGAGCGGCAGTCATAATATTTTGATGAGCGGGCCGCCGGGATCTGGAAAAACATTACTTGCTAGAACCTTGCCGTCTATCCTTCCTCGTTTGACTAATGAGGAAATTTTGGAAGTAACTAAAATATATTCCGTTGCCGGACTTTTGGAATCATCATATGTGAGCGAGCGGCCTTTTCGCGCTCCGCACCACACGGCATCGGGAGTGGCTTTGGTCGGTGGGGGACGGATTCCCAGGCCGGGAGAAATTTCTATGGCACATCGTGGCGTTTTGTTTCTCGATGAGTTCCCCGAGTTTCCAAGATTTGTAATTGAAAGTTTGCGCCAACCGCTGGAAGACGGGATTGTGACGGTGTCGCGTGCGAATGGCACTTGGACTTTTCCGGCGCGATTTATTTTGGTTGCGAGCCAAAACCCTTGTCCGTGCGGATTCAAAAGCGATCCGACCCAGCCGTGCGTTTGTTCACAGAGCCAGCTCGACCGTTACCAGAAAAAAATTAGCGGGCCACTCTTAGACCGGATTGATTTGCATGTAGAAGTACCGCGGGTGCAGTTTGAAAAACTTTCAACTGAAAATTTGGCAGAAGGCTCGGCCAAGGTACGGGAAAGAGTAGAGGCGGCGCGAGAAATTCAAAACGGAAGATTTAAAGGAAAAGATGTGAGGACCAATAGTGAAATGGGGAATAAGGAAATAAAAGAATTTTGTAAATTAGACGAGGCATCGATTGAATTGCTTCGGGGGGCGGTTGAGAAATTACATTTGTCGGCGCGCGGATATAACCGGGTTTTGAAATTAAGCCGGACGATTGCGGACCTCGCTGGTTCACAAGATATAAAAATTGAACATCTAGCCGAGGCTTTGCAGTTTAGGGCGAAGGCGGATTAATAAGACTTGAAATATCTTCAAAATAATGCTAGGGTGTTGAAATGTCTGGACCATGCCGGTCCCGAAAGGAGAGGTAAATGGAGGAGCGGCGTTTGATCAGTCTTCCGTGCAATCACACCTTCCGTGATCCGGGAGGCAACCACATGCAGTGTCCGATTTGCGGGCGGGTGTTCAATCGGAACGGCTTCGAATTCCTGGAAGTTTACAACCACTGTCTGTTGCCGCAAGGCAACGCCGCACAGCGCTGAAGACATTCAGCACCCGGGCGCGACCGATATTAGGTCGCGCCCTTATTTTTTTAATAATTATTAAGTCTTGAATAATTCTTAGTTATGCGCTAAGGTGAGTAGATATGATTGATACAACTTCAACAGTAGTAACGGCAACGGAAAAAATAAATGCCGCCCATGGGGCGACAGCTATACAAAAAGGCGCGAATAATGCCGCGGATATTATCGGTCTCGCTAATACGGATATTATTATGACCGTCGCGAGATTAATCCGCACCGCACTTGGGTTTGTGGGAATAATTTTTTTGCTCGTGATTCTTCAGGCCGGCGCAGCATTTTTATTTTCCGGCGGCAAGGAAGAAAATATTCAAAAAGCGAAAAAGACGTTGTTGAACGGAATTATTGGATTGATCGTAATATTTCTTTCTTATAGTATTGTTCAAACAGTGATTAGGGCGTTTCTTCCTCAATAATTTAAATAAAAAACCGCCATTTAAGGCGGTTTTTCTAATAATTATTTTACTGCTAGTTCTGTTTCTTGATAATAAATTTCTATGGTGACTTTTTTAACGCCAAATTTTAGTGCTTCAGCCCGGGAAGCGTTGAGCCAGATATCGAACCGGCCGAATCCATAGCGACTGTTCATGCGATCGGTTACGATAAATTTCTTATCTCCAAATAAAGAAGGGATTTTTATGACGGTACCAAACGGCAAGCCATTTCCCGCAATAGTATATTCATTTACTTTTTTTCCGGAAGCGGTAATTAAAGGGTTGGAATCGGTTTGGTCGGCGGTAGAAGTATAAGCGGTAATCACGCCCTTAATAATTCTCGGTTTCACAGCTTGTCGATTTAGACGGCTGCCCGGTTCTATGCTAATAGTTGGTTCAAGAACTTCGGAAGCTTGAGTAATTTGGGCGGTAGCAAGGTGTGGATTCAAAAAATTGAACACCAACATCGCCCCGGCGATTAAATTGAGGGTATTTTTTAAGCGAGAATAATTGTTTTGAGTTAGATTTGGATTCACAATTTAATTTTTAACGTTTGGCTGAAATTAGCCAAAAATTTACGTTTTCCACCGGAATGAAAAAATACCTGATGGGGTATTTGAACTGGCTGAGTATATCAAGGAGGGGTGGAATTGTCAAGACAAAAAGGGTAGAGTATACTTATGAAATGTTAAATCCCAATGACCAATCCCCAATCCCCAATAACCAAAGTCAATCGAATAATTGGTAATTGGAAATTGGGGTTTGGAAATTTTAATTTATGCCGATCTCCCAATTGAAAATCCGGAATACTCGCGTCTATGGCGATGTAAAGGATGGTAAACCTGAGCGGCCCAAAAAACCGCGCGTTTTTTCGTTGTCTACTTTATTAAAGTTTGGGTTATTGGGAGTAGCAATTTGTTTTATCGTCGGTACCGGAGTCGTAATTTGGGTTAGTCGTGATTTGCCCGACCCGAATAATTTGAAGGACCGGCAAGTAATTCAAAGTACTAAGATTTATGACCGCACCGGTGAGCATTTGTTATATGAGGTTTACCAAAATCAAAAACGAACAGTCGTAGAGTTAGACCAAATCGCTCCGGCCGCGGTTCAGGCTACAGTTGCTATTGAAGATAAAGATTTTTACAATCATAGCGGAGTAAAAATCATGAGTATTATCCGGGCGGCGGTTAATAATTTTTTGGGCCGAAAAAGCGGCGGCGGCGGAGCTTCAACGCTTACCCAGCAATTAATTAAAAATACCATCATTGGCAATGAGCACAGCTACTTCCGTAAAATTAAAGAAGCGATTTTGGCATTACAGCTCGAAAAGAAATATTCCAAAGAAGAGATTATTAAATTGTATTTGAACGATATTCCCTATGGCTCTACAAATTATGGTATTGAAGCGGCTTCACAAAGTTATTTTCATAAAAGCTCTAAAGATTTAAATTTGGCGGAGTCCGCGACTTTGGCCGCGCTGATACAAGCGCCGAGCCGTTATCTTAGTGATGTAAATTCACTTCGCAACCGCCGAGATTTGGTGTTGCGGCTGATGAATGAACAGGGTTATATAAATGAAGAACAAAAAAAAGCCGCTCAAGAACAGGCGCTCCGCATTTATCGCAATAACGGTATTTTTGACGCGCCGCATTTTGTTTTGTATGTAAAAAAATTATTGGCCGATCAGTTTGGTGAAAATACTATTGATACGGGCGGGTTAAAGGTAATTACAACCCTTGATTATGATAAGCAAATCATGGCGGAAAAAATTGTTAAAGAGCAAGGTGATAAATATGTAAAAACTGCCAAAGCGAATAATGCCGCGCTGATTGCTATCGACCCCAAGACGTCGCAGATTCTGACCATGGTCGGATCGCGTGATTTTAATAATGAAGAAATTGACGGTCAGTTTAATGTTGCAGTACTTGGCCGGCGCCAACCCGGCTCATCATTTAAGCCATTTGTTTATACGGCGGCATTTGAAAAAGGGTTCACTCCGGAAACTGTTTTATATGATGTAAAAACAAATTTTGATTCTCGCGACGGCAAAACTTATACGCCAAAAGATTATGACGGAAAAGAACGCGGTTTAGTAACACTCAGAAAGGCCTTGCAGGGTTCATTAAATATTCCGGCGGTGAAAACAATGTATCTTGTTGGTTCAATGGAAACAATTGATTTTGCGAAGCGTTTCGGTTATACGACTTTTACCGGCGATTATGGTTTAAGTTTGGTTTTAGGTGGTGCTGAAGTCAGTCCGCTTGAGCACACGAATGCTTATGCCACCCTTGCCGACAATGGTGTCTATCATGCGCCGGTTAGTATTTTAGAGGTAACTGATTATCAAAATAATACTTTATATAAATGGACAGAAGATCCGGGTACCGAGGCTGTAAAGCCGGAACTTGCCGCTTTGATTAGTAGTGTTCTCTCTGACAATGAAGCTAGGAAATATGTTTTTGGCGCGAACAGCACTTTAGTTTTGGGAGACCGGCCGGTCGCTGCAAAAACTGGTACGACTCAAGATAATAAAGATGCCTGGACAATGGGCTATGTGCCGACACTCGCGGTCGGTGTTTGGGTTGGAAACACAAAACCTTCGCCGATGCTTGGCGGTGGAAGTTTGCTTGCCGGTACAATTTGGAATCAATTTATGAAAAAAGCTTTGGCATCAACAACTCCCGAAAGGTTTCCAGAACCGCCAATTAATGACGCGACCAAACCGGTACTTCGAGGCAGTGATGGTGGAGTGACTTTGCCAATTGATAGTATGACCGGTCGCATCGCCGTATCAACAACACCGGAAAATTTAATCGTCATGAAAACATTTGTTTTGCCGCACGATATTTTGCATTATGTAAACAAAGATGATCCGAGAGGGCCGGCACCGACAAATCCAGCTGATGATCCGCAGTATGAAGCTTGGGAACAAGGTGTTCAAGAATGGGCCATGCGACAATCAACATCGGGTACGGCAATTTCTTTTTCAGAACCACCGACCGAATATGACAATATTCAAACTAATGAATTTGCTCCGACCCTATCTATTTATAATCCTTTGCCATCGCAGGCGATTTCATCGCGAGAAATGCCGGTCGTAATTAAGGTAAGCGCTCCGCGGGGGGTGTCGGAGGTGGCTTACATGGTAGATGGTACTACGCTTGCTACAATAAATTCGTATCCGTTTGATACTACACTTCAACTTACAAATTATCGTGCTGGAGAACACAAGCTTAAGGTTATTGTTTCTGACGACCAAGGAAACAGTACATCGCAGGAGGTTATATTTTTACTTAATGTAGCGCCTGATCCGGCTAGTTTTGAATGGACGGACGCAACACCGCTTTCTCTTACTGTTGCCGAGTTTCCGCGGCCGTTTAGTGTGACTCCGTATCGCTGGGATATGATTGAAAATATTCAGGTTTATTTAAGTACCGACGGACAAAATGAAAGACTAATTTATACTATTAATCATAATGATCCATACGCGGACGGAAAAACATTCTTCATTTGGAAAAAAGTTCCGAGTGCCGGCAACTATCGGTTGCGCGGACTGATGAAGGATAAGGATGGAAGAGTTGAAGAGCGTACTTTGCAAGTAATTGTAAAATAAAAACCCCGACGTAAAGTCGGGGTTTTAGTTTATAATAAGGTTTGAACTTTGGGAGTTGGGAAACCGAGATGGGTGTAGGCGAGGGTGGTGGCTTTTCGACCGCGCGGAGTGCGTTCTAAAAATCCCATTTGCATTAGGTAGGGTTCGTAAATAGTTTCAATCGCATCCATTTCCTCGGCAATCGAGGCGGCAATGGTGTTTAGTCCGACCGGTCCGCCCGAAAACTTTTCGATTACGGCCGTAAGCAAACGGCGATCGATATCGTCTAAGCCAAACTCATCAATGCCAAGCATGGCAAAAGAAGTATTGGTTATTTTGGTATCAATTTTTCCATCGCCATTTACTTCGGCAACATCGCGGATGCGTTTTAGAAGACGGTTGGCGATGCGGGGGGTACGGCGGGCGCGGGAAGAAATTAGTTTGGTAGATTCTTCATCAATAGAAACTCCAAGAATCGCGGCATTGCGTTTGATAATTTTTTCAATATCGGAAGGTTCATAAAAATTGAGGTGGAAAGTGTGGCCGAAGCGATCGCGAAGCGGATTAGAAATCATACCAAGTTTAGTGGTAGCTCCAATCAAAGTAAATTTATTTAAAGGTAATCGAATAGTGCGAGCGGCCGGACCTTTGCCGAGAATAATATCAAGTGAGTAATCTTCGAGAGCCGGATAAAGTACTTCTTCAATCGATTTATTCATTCGATGAATTTCATCGATAAATAAAACTTCGCCAGTTTGCAGATTGGAAAGAATAGCGGCAAGGTCTCCAACTTTTTCGAGAGCCGGGCCCGAAGTGGTTTTAATGGAGGATCCCATTTCACGGGCAATGATATTTGCGAGAGTGGTTTTACCGAGCCCGGGGTTACCGGCAAGCATCACATGTTCTAGGGTTTCATTGCGCTTTTTAGCCGCTTGAATAGAAATAAGCAGATTTTGTTTAAGTTGTTCTTGGCCAACAAAATCGGCCAAATGCTGGGGGCGCAAGGTTAAATCTAAAACCACTTCATCCTTTTCAGCGTGAGGTTCAACGAGTCGGTCTTCATCCATTTTTTCTTCTATCATATGCGGGGATTCTAGCAGGTTTTGATATTTTTCTCAATATTCTATATACTAGTCCAGGTGTAAAAATTTATGTTAAAAATAATTTACCTAAATACCTGGTTTGGAAAGGTAGAAAAACTTTTCCGCGAATACGTAATCGAGAATTCGGTTAGCACGGATATTTTTTGTTTTTCTGAGGTTTCCGATGGGGAGGCCAACTTAAGTTTTGGCGGGCTCGAGGGTTTAAGACCAGTAGGAAAAGAATTCGAACAATTGGTTGGTGAAGGTTCTTCGAATTCATTTTCACAATTAAAAACAATGTTGCCTGGCTTTGAAGGAAAATTTGACGGATCAAGCTATTTAAAAACAGAAGACGGAAAAATTTTTCCGATGGGGCTCGCTTATTTTGTAAAAAAAGGAATTACGGTAGAAAAAGCAGGTGTTGCGGATGTAAATAAGGGTGCCGCTGACGACCCGGAAGAATATGAAAGAATCATCCAATTTTTTTGTGTAAATATAAATGGTAAAAAAATCTGGATGAACAATTTCCACGGTATTAGCCATCCGGGAGAAAAACTTGATACTAAGGACCGGCTTAGTCAGTCTAAAAATATCTGTAAAGTTTTAAAAAATCAACCTGGGTTGAAAATATTGGGAGGAGATTTTAATCTGATGCCGGGAACAAAAAGTGTAAAAATTATTGAAGAGTCAGGTTTAAAAAATTTAATAACAGATTACAAAATTAAGAGCACTAGAAGCGCTCTTAATCACTCTCAATATCCGAATCGGGTGAAACAATATTATGCGGATTTTGTCTTCGTTTCACCGGAAATAACCGTGAAAAGCTTTGAGGCGCCGAACCTTAATATTTCCGACCATTTACCTCTCGTTTTGGAAATTGAGACTTAGTGAGTTAGCCCGGGAGGAATCAAACGTCGCTCGTTTCACTCGCTCCCACGAAATGACTTCCGCCCTCTCGTGGGCTCACCCCGGCAATAGCGGGTAAACTGCCGAGCAGTTTTCCCAAACCCTTTCCGTTCGATTCCGACCAATATGTAATAAACACGGCCAGCTTCATATGCTGGCCGTGTTTATTATGTGCCCGGGACCGGAATCGAACCGGTATGCCTTGCGGCGAGAGATTTTAAGTCTCTTGTGTCTACCAATTTCACCACCCGGGCGAAAAGTACAAGCATGATAGCACGAAAAACAACCTAAATCAAGGGTCACGAGGTGTAAGGGGAAAGTAATTTGTGGTATAATACCGCCATGAAAAATTTAAAAGGGAGCGCAGGCTTTACTCTAATTGAAGTCATTGTATCGACCGCTGTTTTTGCGTTGTTTGCAGTTGGAGTTTATGGCGCCTTTCAAATGGTAATAAAAGCGGTTTATAAATCGCGTATCAATATTATTGAAACCGCCTTGCTTGATGAATATTTAGAGGTTGCTCGCAATCTTTCTTTTAATAATGTTGGTATTATAAATGGATTGCCGGTTGGCGTGCTTCCTCACACTACAACAACTTATCGAAACGGTATTCCATTTTTAGTAACTATCGTGGTTAGAAGTATTGATGATCCATTTGACGGAACGCTCGGCGGGACTCCAAACGACCTCGCGCCGGCCGACTATAAGTTGGTTGAAATTACGGCTGCTTGCATAAGTTGCCAGCACCCGACTGAGGCAACTGTAAGCACAATAATTCCACCAAAAGATTTGGAAGGTAATTCTGTAAATGGCGCGATATTTATTTATGTAACTGATTCTCATAATAATCCGGTGGCCGATGCTAAAGTTCACCTCGTTAACACCAAGACGGATCCGAATATCGTTATTGATGATGTCACGGATAAAGATGGGTATTTGCGCGTTATTGATACTCCAACTGGTACGATGGCTTACAGTATTACTGTGGATAAACAAGGCTTTTCAAGCGATTATACTTCCGCTACAAGTACTCTTAATCCAAACCCCACCAAGCTGCCAATAACGGTTTCAACTCAACAAATTTCTGATACTTTTTTTTCAATTGATCAACTAAGTTCTTTAACCGTTCATACCATTAATGAATCTTGTGAACCGGTCGGGAGCACATCTTTTGTAATGAATGGAAATAAATTAATTGGAACACCGGGAGTGTATAAATATTCGCAAAATTTACAAACCGGAGCGGATGGAAGTTTGAACGTAAATGATTTGGAGTTTGATTTATATAATTTTTCAGTTTTAGGAGGCCACGATTTGGCCGGCTCGATTCCAATTACGCCAATTGAAATTGTTGCGGGCGGCCACCAAGATTTAACGTTGGTTTTGTCGCCGCATGTTTCAAACTCACTTTTAGTAAAAGTATTAGATAATAGTAATAATTTACCGCTATCAGATGCGACTGTTAAATTGAGTAAAGCCGGATTTAATGGAACTTTAAAAACAAATTATGGAAATTTGTCACAAACTGATTGGTCAGGAGGGATTAGTTCAGAAAATTATTCCGAATCATTTCCAAATATATATGCGGGCGACTCAATGATTGACACTCTTACTTCACCCGGAAATATTTCTTTAGCTAAGTTCGCGGGTCAATATGTAGGGGGCGGTTATCTTGAATCCGCTATTTTTGATATTGGTAAAAAAGTTAATTTGTTAAATGTTTTATATACTTCAGAATCTCAGCCGATCGAAACCGGAAGCGATTCGATATTGTTGCAATTAGCGATGAGTAACAGCAGTACTGACCCGGCGATAAATAATTTTGTCGGTCCAGACGGCACAGCGTCTACTTATTATTCGAGTGTAACTACGACCGTTAATACTGGCGGACAAACCTATCGATATTTTAGGTATAAGGTTTTTCTTAGCACTGCTGATCAGAATTTTACGCCGATTTTTTCCGATTTTGCTATGACCTTTACAAGTGGTTGTACCCCGCCCGGACAGGTATTTTATAGCGGAATATCTTCCGGAACTTATACCTTAGATGTTTCGGCAGTTGGTTATGATACGACGTCTTCCTCTGTCGATGTTAGCGGCCAATCAAGTTCAACAGTGGTTCTGTATAGAAGTATATAAATATGGTTCGAGTAAACTACAAAGGAGTTACTTTAATTGAGATAGTTGTTTCAATCGCTATTTTTACGTTAATTTCCGGAGCAGCGGTGGAGTTGTTTATATTCATGTTTCCAAGAAAAGGGGATGTAATTACCGAACAGCTGTCGACTCAAAGTGAGACCCGTAAGGTTTTGGATGATTTTGTAAATGAAATTCGCGGGGCTACTTATTCGAGCATCGGCTCATATCCAATCGCGGAAGCGAGCAGTACGGAAATAATCTTTTTTTCAAATCCTGGTGCCAAAGCAACCCGCGATCGGGTCAGATATTTTTTAGATGGAACATTATTAAAAAAAGGTACTATTGAACCAAGCGGCAATCCGTTAGTTTACGATGTGGGCACGGAAGTAATAACGGAAATGTTACACAGCGTAGTTCCGACTACAACAATATTTACTTATTATGATGCGGCTTACACAGGAAGCGAAAGTCCGCTTGTTCAGCCGGTTGAACTTGGTAATATAAAAATGGTTGGCATTAAAGTTACGATTGATAAAAATCCGTTAAACTCACCGAATTCTTTTACGACCGAATCGAAAGCGGTTATTAGAAATTTAAAGGATAATTGAACGTAATAAAAAATTAATATGTTTAAATCAAAATTAGGTATTAAAGGAAACGTTCTAATTATTGTCATTGTGCTCGGAGGAGCAAGTCTTTTTGCGATTCTTGGGTTAATTTCTTATGCGGTTTCTGAAAATCGCGCTTCGATATATAAGAAAAATCGTGAGCAAGCTTTGCAAATTGCTGAGTCAGGAATTGCTTATTATCGTTGGCATCTTGCGCACAACAAAGAGGATTATCAGGACGGAACTGGGGTGCCCGGGCCATATACGCATGAATATAAAAATAAAGAAGGTAAAACAATTGGTTATTACACCTTAACAATTGTTCCGCCAGAAGGAGGTTCGACAATTGTAACAATGTATTCAACTGGCTGGCTCGCAAGTCAGCCGGACTCGAAGCGCACGTTAAAAATTCGTCTGGGTTTTCCGGCAATATCCGATTACGCATTTTTGATAGATAGCGATATAATTTTTTCCTCAACTGCTTATATCCATGGCAAGACTCACTCTAATGGGAGAATATATTTTGATGGGGTAAGTGACGCGCCGCTTTCAAGCGCGATAGAAATTTCCGGAACGGGTGGTCCGAGAAGTTATTGGCTATACCCAGTGCCAGTAAAAGATTTGGCTAGTGTGCAGGTAAAATTGGAGGAAATAAAAACTAAATCTCAGGCAAACGGATTGGTTTGGCCATATCTGCCGGCTTCCGGAGCTTATGGTTATCAATTATCATTTAAAAATGATGGTACGGTTGATGTATCAAAAGTTATTTCTGCGCCGACTTGTTATTCCGATGCCTGTTATGATGCGGTAGATTTTGGTCCAGTAACAAATTATCAAATTCCAACCAGTAGTTATATTTTTGTTGATGACACAGTTTGGGTAAATGGCGTGGTGAAGGGTCGGGCGACGGTTGCGACAATTAATAACGACATGATTGTAAATGGGAACTTAGTATATTTGGCCAAAGATGGAACTAATGTGATTGGTCTTATGACTAATCAGAATATAGTTTTTCCTTACAACATTCCTGATCCGATGGAAGTTAATGCCGCGATGGTTACGGTAAACGGTTCAATATTTAGACCAAAATATTTAGAGGTCGGTGCCAGCACAAAAAATATTATTAGTACTCAAAATTTTTACGGATCAAGAGTGGGTAGTTATGCCGGTGGAATGAAATATTTAGGATGTGGTTCAGTGTGTTCTGGTTTTGAGAATACTAATTATTTTTACGATGCTAATCTTACCTACCGTCCGCCGGCCGGTTTTCCAGTCGGGTCATCATATAATTTAATTAGCTGGGAGGAAGTTCGTTCAACTAGCACAACGGATGATTTTGTTCCGGTTTTAAGTATTGATATTACTCCGGCTAGCGCGACAATTCCGGCGAATACTTCTCAGCAATTTACGGCAACGGCATTGCCGGCGAATGCGACCATAAAAAATATCGTTTGGAGCGTACTCGGTGGAGACGTAAATGGAAAAATTTCCGCCAATGGGCTTTATACCGCGCCAGATTCCGCCGGTTCGGCAACGGTACTCGCGGTGAGTGGCGGCGTAATAGCTCTCGCGTCTGTTACAATTACCAGTAACGGTAACGCCTTACCAACGATTGCTTCATTGCCAATATCAACTCCTGCGTCTGTAAGTGGTACCACGGGCGCTCTTTCAGTTTTGGGACATGATGATGGCGGTGAAGCGAATCTTCGATATACCTGGAGTATTATTTCAAAACCCGGCGGAGCAGCTGATCCAGTTTTTAATCTCAATAATTCTAATGCCGCAAAAAATACTACAGTCACATATTCAATGGCCGGGACTTATCAATTTCAAGTTACAATCACTGATGCAAACTCGCTTTCAGTTGTTTCACCAGTACTATCGGTAACAGTTAATCAGACTTTAACGGGAGTGACAGTATCGCCGTCTCCAGTAACAATGGGAGTCGATTTAACGCAACAATTTGCCGCAACAGCCATGGATCAGTTTGGCCAGCCGATAACATCGCCCATTACTTATAGCTGGTCTGCGGACTTAGGTTCAATTACTTCCGGCGGTCTTTATACGCCAAATGATATCGGAACAAAAATAGTTAGCGCTACTTCGGGTGGTATTACTGGAACTGTCACGGTGTCAGTTACTGCCGCGGCGACCGCACCAACTGTTGCGACAACTTTAACCAAAGTAACTGGCGATAATCCGACCAGTGATGTTTATAGTGTTAATGCCAATCAGTTGGTATTAGCTTTTATAGGCGCCAGCAGAACCTCAGCAAGTATTAGTCTTAGCAATACAACAATAAGCGGCGGAACACTGACATGGACCAGAATTGGCTCGGTTGCAAATGTTCAGAGCGGGAGTTCGGTGGCTATTTATAAAGGTGTGCCAAGTGCTAATTTGACTAATGTGCGAACGCGACTTTCTACATCTGCGACTCGTGATTTTCTGAAAATTATGATTTTAGATGGTGCCGCAACAACCCAGGGTACGTTTAACAGGTCTAACGGCTCAAGTGGTTCAACAGCTTCTTTGACGATTAACGCGTCGAGCGCCAAGTCATTAGTTTTTGCCGCTGGTTGGGATATTAATTATAACGGCAGTGCTACAACTTTTACTCAAACACTTCTTGATAATTGGAATACCGGCAATAGCGAGCAAGTTTGGGTTCAAGAAATTACAAGTCCGACTGCCAGTTCAGGCAATGTAGTTTTTTCAAGAACTGCGCCGGCTACCGGTGGTTATAATATGGCCGGAGTAGAAATTAAAAGTGCCGGACCAGGCTCTCAAGCGCCAACTATCGCGACTCCGGCAGCTGCAAATCCTTCGACGGTAACAAAAACAACGAGTACCCTTTCAGTTTTAGGAGCTGATGACGGCGGCGAAACAAGTCTCACCTATACATGGAATATCACTTCTAAACCTAGTGGGGCGCCCGATCCAACTTTTAGTGTTACCAACAATACCAACGCGGCAAAAAATAATGGAGTTACTTTTTATGCGGCCGGTTCCTATCAATTCCAGGTAGTAATTCGGGATCAAAGCGGAAATACCGTAACTTCACCAGCTGTATCAATAACAGTTGATCGGATTTTGTCGGTGATCGATGTGATGCCGATTTCGCCTACGGTTGTTGCGGGTGGTTCACCTCAGCAATTCACCGCAACTTCAACTGATCAATTTGGGAATGGCATGGTTCCGCCACCAGTCTTTACTTGGTCAAGTACTAACGGCACAATTTCTGCCGCTGGACTTTATACCCCGCCAGGGTCGGTGGGCACCGCAGTTGTATCAGCTGTTTCTGGATCGGTAACCGGGGCCACCAATGTCACAATTTCTTCGTCGGGTGGTGGTGGTCCAAATTGTACCAGTGGTACCTGTATTGCGATTTGTGGCGATGGAATTATTGAACCCGGTGAACAGTGTGACGACGGAAATTTAATTTCAAATGACGGTTGTTCGGCAACTTGTACTTCGGAAACTATTACCGGTATAACTTGTACAAACATAACAGAAACTCCACCGAGCACTTTAAACGTACCGATGACTTTACGTGATTTTAAGGGTGCCGGGGAAACTGGTGGTCATGCAGATTTTGAAAGTTATGGTTGCGGCCAGGCGTCACTCGGGTTGATTCAAAATCAGCTTGTAAGTGGTAATCCGGTATTTTTACGCTCTACAGCGAACCCATCCAACGGTTGTGGAACCCAGTTAACTGGAGCTTCACAATTTGCGCAGTGGTATGTTGATACCCCGGGTGTAAATAAAACTATTAATGATTCAATAACCCTAAATTTGATTAACAGTAGCCCGGTAACATATGAATATGACAGTAGTTTGACTCCGCTTGGCAATACAACAAATACTACCCAACTTGGCTTCTTTCCTTTAGATCCAATTCCAACCCCTGCTTCTTGGGGTATGTCGCCAGTAGGCGGTGGCTTAAATCACAACTTCGCTTTCACGACAGAAATTCATTATTGGTTTACATATAAGGGTGGTGAGGTTTTAAGTTTTTCAGGCGATGATGATGTATGGGTCTTTATCAATGGAAAGCTTGCATTAGATATCGGTGGTTTACACCCGCGCGTAAATGGAAGTGTAACCCTGAATGCCGCAATGGCAACAACTCTTGGTTTGACTGTGAACGGCGCTTATGAAATCGCGTTTTATCACGCGGAACGCCATACTACTCAATCAAATTTCAAACTTACTTTGAATGGCTTTGTAAAAGCAACAACCCATTGCGTATCGGTTTGCGGAGACGGACTCGTAGCGCCGACCGAAGAGTGTGATCTGGGCTCTGCAAGAAATGGACAGCCCGGAGAATCTTGTACTGTTGATTGTAAGCTGAACGGTCCGGTTTTGTAGTTTTAAATTGAAATAGTCTTGGTAATTTGTTATACTGAAAGCAAAGTAAAAGGAGTTAAGACCCTGAAAAATATGTCGAAAGTTAAGAAGTTAGTAATTCCAGTTGCCGGCCTTGGAACTCGTTTTTTACCCGCCACCAAAGCCCAGCCCAAAGAAATGCTGCCGGTAGTAGATAAACCTATTATTCAATATGTAGTAGAAGACGCGGTGCGGTCGGGAATAACCGATATTATTTTGGTAACGGGTCCCAGCAAGCGCGCCGTGGAAGATCATTTTAGTCCAAATTACGAATTAGTAAATTTACTTAAAAAACAAGGAAAGGAAGAAATGGCCGAAGAGGTAAAGAAAATTGCCGATCTCGCGAATTTTATTTTTATCCGTCAGCGAGGTCCGTACGGTAATGGAACCCCGGTATTGTGCGCCAAAGATATCGTGGGAGATGAACCTTTCGCGGTGATGTGGGGCGATG
The DNA here is from genome assembly GCA_041661385.1 of Patescibacteria group bacterium. Lineage (GTDB taxonomy): Bacteria > Patescibacteriota > Patescibacteriia > Magasanikbacterales > GWA2-37-8 > JAKANM01. Next base: position 618,754 of record JBAZUP010000001.1, on the reverse strand, counting down.
AATTTTTTTACACTCCCAAAAAACCGCAATTGGCGCAACTGATCGAAACTTTTGAAAAGTACGGTGATCCGGTTTTAACTGCGTACGAAGTAAATGATGAAGGAACCGGTAAATATGGTATTATTGATGGGAAAGAAGTTGAAGATGGAGTTTTGAAAGTTAAGGGGATTGTTGAAAAGCCGGGTCCGGAAAAAGCTCCGTCACGCCTCGCGAGTCTTGGCGGGTATGTGTTAACTCCGGATATTTTTGAAGCGCTTGAAACAACCAAATTAGGAAAAGGCGGCGAATTATGGCTGGTTGATGCGATTTTTAAACTTTTACAAAAAAGAAATGTTTACGCGCGTAAAGTAGAGGGTGTTTATTATGATACCGGCTCCAAACTTGGGTATTTGAAAGCAAATGTAGATTTCGCACTGCGTGATAAAAATCTTTCTGCTGAGTTTAGAAAATTTTTAAAAAGCGTAATTTAGAAAATTGTGAAAAATTTTTCTAAAAAATTCATTAAAATCCTTGGCCTCACGGCCGCCGGTTCGCTTTTAATCTTGACTGGTTTTGGTTGTAAGGGGCTTTCTCTTCAGCAACAGGCCGCCACCAAGCCATTTGTCTTGGAGTATTGGACGGTATTTGATGATGTTGAAAAAATTCAAGCCCTTGCTAGCGCTTATACTGCCAATCGCAAATTTATCACCATTAATGTTCGTCAGCTTCGGTCCGATGAAATTTATAATCGTTTTGTTGAAGCCTTGGCGGATGATAAGGGGCCAGATATTATTTCTGTAAACGCGCGGTCGCTTGGAAAATATATCGATCGGCTCCAACCGATGCCACCGACAATAACTGATACGACACTGGTTGAAACAAAAAATAATTTTAGTACTACCGTAAATGTGTTTTCAAATCCGAAAGCAATGATTAATGTTATTAAACTTAAATCTGAATATGTTCAGACGGTTTATAAAGATGCAATAAGAAAGGACAAAGTAAAAGAAAATATTTATGGCTTGCCACTATCCCTAGATGTCATGGGAATTTATTATAACAAAGATTTACTAGATCGGGCTGGAATTCCAGAGGCCCCAAAAACTTGGGAAGAATTTCAAGCAGATGTGAAAATACTGACTAAATTTGATAAGGCGAGTGGAAAAATTTTACAGGCCGGAGCGGCATTTGGTACCGGAAAAAATATTCCGGCGAGCAGTGATTTGTTGTACATATTATTCGCGCAAAGCAAAATACCATTTGTTCAGAACAATTTTGCAGTTTTTGATTCAAAGCCTCAGGCTTTTTCCGGTGATGAATTGCCATCAACCCAAATAATGAATTTTTATACCGATTTTGCTAATCCGCTTCGTGATACTTACACTTGGAATGATTCAATGCCGAACGCGCTTGATAGTTTTGTAAATGGACAAACGGCATTTTTCTTCGGGTATAGTTATGAGTTTCCGATTATTAAAAGCCGTGCGCCACAGCTAAATTTTTCAGTTATTCCGATGCTCCAGCTTTCCGAAGGTGCCGCTGTTAATACTGCAAATTATTGGTTGCAAACGGTAACAGCCAAATCTAAACATTCAAATGAAGCGTGGGGTTTTATTGATTTTATTGCTCATTCACCGGCCGCAAAACAATATTTAGAACTGACAAAACGTCCGACTGCTTTGCGTATTTATTTAGCTGAACAAAAACAAAATCCCGATCTTGCTCCTTTTGTTTCGCAGGTGTTAACGGCAGAGAACTGGTATCAAGGAAGAGATTTTGAAGCTGCCGATAAGGCGATACAAACAATGTTCACAGAGTGGCTTCAGCCTGTTCCTGATGATAAAGATTTGGCAAAAACACGAGAAGAAATATTGCATCGCGCCGCCTCAAAAGTAAATCAGACTTACATAAAAGCAAAATAATTTTGTGAAAAAAAATACACAGATATTTATATTTGGAGCGCTAATTCTTGTTTCTGTTTTTATTTTCAAAAAAGAAGCAAATGCAGCTGCCCAATGTTTCTGTGTTGGAAAAAATGCAGTTGACACCACCTGTTTAGATGTGGCAACTCAAGACGTTTGTGATTTTAACAATTCTCAAAATGCAAAATACACCAGTTGTGCTTGGATGACGACAGTAAATGATTGCGTAAGTGCAAAAAATAATTTAGCTAACACTACAGCTACAGCGCCCGATAAAACCGTAGGACAAAAATGGGGGGCATTTCTTCCGGCGTGTGTAAACGAAACAAATGTAGTTGGTGAATGCAGAGACATAACGGTTTTTTTAATTTTAATGTTTAACATCATTCGTTATTTATTTGGTATTATTGGCGGTGTTACTTTATTGTATTTTGTTTATGGTGGTTTTGTATTGATCCTTTCGCAAGGAAATGCCGAAAAAGTCGCGCAGGGTAAGGGTATTATTGTCGCGGCAGTGCTGGGTCTAATCATCGCTTTCGGCGGTTATGCAATTGTAATTTTTGTCGGTAATGCGGTAGGTATTGAAACGCAGTTTAAATTAAATCAGTAGTTGTATGAATAAATTAAAAAAAATTATTTTATTGTTTATTTGTTCGCTGGCGATTTTTTCACCGGCATTTGCGGGGGCTGCCACTTCAAATCAAGATGCCGAAAAAGTGATGACTAAAATAAAAGCTGATGCGCAAGCATTAAATCAACTTCCAAAAAATAAAGAAAATAAAATTTTAAGCGGGCAAGAGATAATCGGTCTTGCAATTAAAGCTCTCATGATGTTTATGGGGGCGATAATGTTTTTGCTCGTAGTTTATGGCGGTGTAATTTGGATGACAGCCAGTGGAAATTCTGAAAAAATTACGACAGCCAAGAATATAATTATTTGGGCGGCGCTAGGGGTTTCGGTAATGTCTGTAAGTTATATGGCAATTGATTTTGTGTTTTTGAAATTGAAGTAGTAAGTTTAATATGAAAAAAGCTTTATTGTTATTAATGTCGGGACTTGTTCTGTTTATGAATTTTTCTTCAGTTTCAGCAGCAACCTGTGTGGCAAATCCTAAAACCGGTTATGTACCAAAAGTGGGGGATGTTTGCCTTGATAATCCACTTGGCAGTAAAGTTGATGCAACTGTTATCATCGGAACAATCATTAAAGGAGCGCTTGGAATCTTGGGGTCGCTCGCGCTTTTAATGCTGATTTGGGGTGGTTTTCAATGGATGACATCGGCTGGGAATACTGAGAAAGTTGAGAAAGGTACTAGCACGATGTTGTGGGCAATAATTGGTGTAGTATTAGTGCTTTCTAGCTATATTTTGGTAAATACATTGACCACAGTATTGTCTACTGGATCGGTTTAGGCTAATAAATTGCACCTGAAAACGAGGTGTGATATAATATACGCAGTCGATTTATATAGTATGTCGAAATTTCAAAGTCGAAAGGGGGTGAAACTATGAATAAAATACAAAAATTTGTCACGGTAATTGCAATGGGTTCCACCATGCTGGCAGCAAGTCCAGTACTCGCGCAAACTGTTTTGCAAAGTTCAGAATTAATGCCAACAGGAATTCAAACAGCTACCGGTCTTTCTGACTCAGATATCCGTATTACCATTGCTCGCATAATTCGCGTTGCCATGGGAATGCTTGGTATAATCGCTGTAGTAATCATTCTTATCGGAGGTTTCACCTGGATGACTGCTGGCGGTAACGATGAAAAAGTCGGCGAAGCCAAAAAATGGATCTTCTCCGGCATCATCGGTCTCGCAATTATTTTGTCCGCGTATGGTATTGCGAATTTTGTCATTAATTCATTAGTGACAGCCACGACTGCTCCATAAAAATAAAATTAAACTGCTCCCAACCTTTGATAAAACCATGGTTGGGAAGCGGATTATACGTTTTAGTTCACTAAAAAGTATAACTGCTTGTGATGGACAGAGAAGGAGTCAAAATATAAAATATGTCAGAAAACTATTTTGGAAGGGAGGTGAAATTGTGAAAACTTTTCAGAAACTAGCAACAATATTCGCGGTCGGTTTGAACTTGTTCACTTTCACCCCAGCTTTAGCTCAATCTCTCACACCAACAGAGCTATTGAATACCAGTGAACTTACTCCGGCTCTCGGATTATCAACAACCGACATCCGTACGACTGTCGCCAGAATCATTCGCGCCGCCATGGCGTTCCTTGGTATCGTAACAGTAGTATTGATGCTTTACGCAGGCTTCCTTTGGATGACTGCAGGTGGTAACGACGAACAAGTCGGTACAGCTAAGAAAATTATGATCGCGGCCGTTATCGGTCTCGCTATAATTCTATCAGCTTACGGTCTTGCAAACTTTGTCGTCAATCAATTGGTTACAGCTACAGCTTAGTAGATCAACTCCCAATCCGCGCAATTGCGCGGATTGGGTAGTGGATTGTGTCTTTTAGCAGATAGAAAACACAACTGCTATGAATTTACGAAATAAAAATATAACGGGACTAATTATCGGTCTTTTTTTGGTTGTATTCGGAGCAGCTGTATATCTTCAGCCGGTTTCTGCTCAATCTTTACTGACCGGCAGCGCTGATCCGCTTGGTGTTGGTTATCCGCGCACTGCAGGTTTTGCCGATACGGATGTTCGCATAACTACCGCCAAAACGATCCGCCTTGCACTCAGCATGGTGGGTATTATTTTTTTGGTTATAATGTTGTATGGTGGATATGAATGGATGACTTCGGCCGGTAACGACGAAAAAGTAAGTCAAGCGAAAAGACGAATATATACCGGGGTAATCGGACTCGCGGTAATTTTAGTTTCATATTCGATTACATATTTTGTGATTACGAATTTGGTTAATGCAACATATTAGAAGCGGGTTTGAAAATGCAGCAATCAATGATTCACGACGCGATTTCGATAAAATATATATGAAAAAGAATTTTGGAAAAATCTTATTAGCTCTGGTCTTGCTTGGCGGGTTTTCATTGGCTTTAGATAGTTATGCCGTTGATTATGGCACGAAAGCGACTCAAGAAGCGACTTGTAATGATTCGGGGAAAAAAGATTGTTATTTGCCATCCAAGGTTGCTGAAGTTGAGGCCGGACCAAACGCTATACCAGAGTTGGTTGGCTCGGTTGTTCAAATTGTCTTGTCGATAATTGGAATCGTATTTTTCCTTTTGATTTTGTATGCGGGTTTTAATTGGATGACGGCGCGAGGTAATAGTGAAAAAATTGACAAGTCAAAAGAAACCATCGAGTCAGCAGCAATTGGAATTATTGTGATTCTTGCTGCGTACGCAATTACAAATTTCATTTTTTCAAATTTACAAACGGGAAACTCAAGTCAGGCAGTTTGTAATTCCGGTAGTGAGGCGGTTTGTGCGAACAGAGTTACTAATAGCAGTTGTACTACAGCGTCCAACACAGCGGGTAGTTGTGTTGATGCAGACGGTTCTGCAACTTGTGTTTGTCAATAATTTTTATATGAAAAAAGTTTTAATAATTGCGGCTCTCGGTAGTTTGTTTCTAGTTCAAAATTTTGTTGAGGCCGCGCCTTTAACAAACGGATTAAATAATTTAAAATCTGCCGTTGGCGAAGGAAGTAAAGTTGGACTGTCTGGCGATCTTAGTATGTCGGTCGGAACAGTAATAAGCGGACTGTTATCGTTAGTTGGAACAATTTTTTTGGTGTTAACGGTCTGGGCGGGAATTACCTGGATGACTGCGCAGGGTAATGAAGAAAAAGTATCCCATGCAAAAAGCATGATACAACAGGCCGTAATTGGTTTAGTTGTTGTTATGGCGGCCTATGCAATAACCGCTTTTGTAACTGGAAGAATTAGCAGTTCAACCGGTGACACATCCGTTTCTTGTACAGGTCAATATGGTGGAACATGTAAATCTTCCTGTACTCTGAATTTCGAAATTGAAGCGCCCGGAACAGATTGCCCAAGTAGTTTGATTTGTTGTATGACAGCTCCATAGAATTAATGTAATATGAAAAATAAATTTTTCCTTTTTCTGTCATTAATGATTTCATTATTTTTTATTGTGCCGGTTTTCGCCGCGCCAGACATCGGGGTAGGATACAATGGAACGGCGCAAAATATTGCGAGATATGCTGGTTTTAGTATAAACACAACTCAATATACCCTTTCTGAAACAATCGGACGGATAATTAAAATAGTTTTAACATTTGTTGGTACAATCTTCTTTGCTCTAATGGTTTATTCTGGTTTTCTTTGGATGACTGCGCAGGGCAATGAAGAACAAGTAGCTAAAGCCAAAAATATTATTACTACCGCTACAATTGGTATGGTTGTAGTCGTCGCAGCTTATAGCATCACTGCTTTTGTCATGATTTACACTGCTCAAGCGACATCATTTTAAAATCATATGAATTTTAAGAAAACAATTCTAATAACAACCGTTCTATGGTTAGCATTGTTCCTATTGGTACCAAAAGCCAGCGCTCAAGGATGGCTCACAGAATCTTTTAATCAGCTTGGACACGCCGGTGGAACTACTGGAGCTGGATTTAGTGAACCAAAAGACCCAAGACTAATCGCCTCACAAATGATTAGATTGCTTTTATCTCTGGTCGGTACCGTTTTATTTGTGCTAATTGCGTTTGCGGGTTTCAAATGGATGACGGCGCAGGGAAATGACGAGCAAATTGCTTCATCAAAAAAAACTATTGCAAATTCTACTATTGGTCTGTTAATTATTATTAGTGCTTACGGAATAACTATTTTGATAACCAATTTGGCGCTCGGCAGAAATTTAGGTACCAATGCCGGCAGCGGCGGACAAACACTTGATGATGTTGTGAACAGGGCACTTAATAAATAGTATGAAAATTTGGCTATATTATGCCAAATCCGGAGGGGGACATAAGGCTCCAGCGGAGGCCTTAGCATCGGATTTAAAAAGGCTTTATCCGGGAACTGAGACTAAATTAATTGACATGGCCGACCAGGCCTCAGTTTTTTTTCGGTTAATTATTGAAAACGGTTATGTTCTCCTGGTACAAAATTTAACCTGGATTTATGCTGTAATTTATACTATAAACAACAGCAGGTTAGTAGTAAAATTAGAAAATTTTTTAACTAATTTATTTTTAAAATCCTTAATTAAAGCCAGGCTGGTGGTTGATAAACCGAGCGGGGTTGTTTCTACGCACTTTTTAGTTTCACCGATTAGCTCCGCCTTAAAAGATTTAAAAATGGATATTCCGATATATATTATCGTGACTGATCCGTTTAGTGTTTCGCCGATCTGGTTTTATAATAAAAACCTTCACTATATTGTTTATTCAGATGCTGCCAAACAAATCGCATTGGCAAATGGTGTAAGTCCGGAGAAGGTAGTTGTATTTCATCAAATTGTAAATCACCCGACAAAAATTTTATTGGCAGAGGAAGTTGCGAAAGTAAAAAATAAATATCAAATTAATGAAAGAAAAAAAATAATTTTGATGATTGGTGGGGCAAATGGTTTGCCAAAAGGAGAAAAAATATTCGAACTGATTTTGAAAAATAAAATTAACGCTGAAGTGGTTGCGGTATGTGGAACTAACAAGCGTCAAGCGAAGAACTTTCACAGTATAAAACAAAAATATAACAGTGAAGCAAAGATAATGGGATGGGTAGATAATCTTTCAGAGTTGATGGGAGCAGCAGATTTGGTTATTACAAAGGCCGGCGCGGGGGTTATTTATGAGTCGTTATTATTACAGAAACCTTTGCTTATTACGCATTTTATTTTTGGGCAAGAAAAAGGTACAATGGAATTTGTGGTAAAAAATGGTCTGGGTTGGTATTTTACGGATTCAGAATTAATTATAAAAAAGGTAAAAGATGTAATTGATGGTGAAGATGGCAAAAAAATATTGATGGCAAATGAAAAGATAAAATTCCGGTCCGGTAATGAAGAGATAGTAAATTACCTTTATCGGTCAATTTCGGAGCAAAGGCTTGATTAATTGTAAAAAGTAGTTTATAATGGCGTAACTAAAAAGTCAGAAGTGGGGTGGTCTTGGTGTAGCGGTTAGCACGCGAGATTGTGGATCTCGCAGTACGGGTTCGATTCCCGTAGGCCACCCCAGTTCTGATTTTTATTTTTGTAAGCGAGTTTTTAGCTTTAAAACGGATTTCTGCAAATTAAAATTGCATATCATACTTCAACAAAATCATTTTTCCGGAGTTTGAAGCATTAAAAAAGTGTGATATAATGGCTCTACCTCTCATTTATTAAATAGAAAAATATGGAGCAGGGCAAAAATAAAATCTTTCTTCTGACCCTTGTTGTTTTAGTGCTGATTTTAGGTGCAACGACAGTCTATTTTTATCGTCAGACGGCAACTTTAAAGCAGGATCCTCAAAGGGCGGCTCAAGAATCGACTCAACAACTTATCGATAAGGTTTCGAAGCTTATTGTTTTGCCGTCCGGTGAAACTCCAACCGTAGCCACCGTTACTGATCCGGAAAAATTAAAAAAAGAGCAACCATTTTTTAATAACGCGAGTGTCGGAGATAAGGTGCTTATTTATACAAGTGCGAGAAAAGCTTATATGTATAATCCGACTTCCAATAAGATTATTGAGGTGGCACCGGTTAATATTGGCACACCAGCTTCCGCGCAGTAATATTGAAAATTTAAAATACCCTGATTTATATCAGGGTATTTTTTTACTGCGATTCACTGAATGACAACAAATACAATCTTTGCTATAATAAAAGCGTCTTAAAGACGCATTTTATTGTGACCCTGCTAGGAATCGAACCTAGATCCGCAGCTTAGAAGGCTGCTGTTCTATCCATTGAACTACAAGGTCATTTTGAAAAACACACCTATGTTACTTAATTTTTACCGAAAAAGCAAGGTATGAAAAGAAAAATTTTATTATTGGGAGTACTATCATTTTTATTAATTTCCGTTAAGCCGGTTTTGGCAGTTAGCTACGGTTTAAATCCGGCAGCAAATAAAGCGCAGTATGACACCGGCGCGGGTAGTAGTGTCTATTCAATAGTTGAGGCTTCAATAAGCGCAGTACTTGGCTTGATTGGGTTTGTTTTTTTTGGGTTAATAACAATGGCCGGCATCCGCTGGATGACCGCTCGCGGAAATGAGGAACTTGTATCCAAAGCCAAAGAGACATTGAGTTCCGCAATCTGGGGTCTTATTATTACCATCGGCGCCTACGCAATTACTAATTATGTATTCAGTCAGTTGTCTAAATAAATTGCCACAAGGTATCTTCGGCTAAGGGACTCTTGGGAGATTGACAAAAATAGAGTCTTTTGCTATACTCAACCAATAATATTTCTCTATCTCCGCTTTTCAGCGGGGGGCAAATAGAGACCAAACTACCAAGGACATGCCCTTGCTTAGCTTGGTAACATCTATGCATGTATGATGGAAACAAAGAAAAAACAGGCGATAATCAAAAAATTTCAGACTCACGCCGGAGATACCGGTTCGTCTGAAGTCCAAATCGCTATCCTCACCGCCGAAATTGAAGAGCTCAGCGGCCACCTTAAAGAGCACCCAAAGGATCACTCATCCCGCCGCGGTCTCTTACGCAAGGTTAGTTCCCGCCGCAGTCTTATGCGTTTTATTAAACGTGAAGATCCAACCTCTTACGATGCGTTAGTAAAAAAACTCAAAATTAAAGCCAGCCGTGTTATCACCAAACCTGGTGTAAACGCCGGTGTGGTAGAAGACGAAATAATGGAAGACGAGGCCGCTATCCTCGCCAAAGAAAATGAAGCAGCAGCCTAATAAAAATCATCCTTTAAAACACTCCGATCAACGGGTCGGGGTGTTTATTGATGTTCAGAACATGTATTACAGTGCCAAAAATCTTTTTGGCCAGAAGGTAAATTTTGGCAATATTGTCGAAGAAGTCACGGCGGGCCGGAAATTAATCCGGGCCATTGCCTATGTGATTAGTACTGAAGGCAAAGAAGAACAGCCATTTTTTGACGCTCTGTATAATCTCGGTATTGAAACCAAAGAAAAGCAATTGCAGATATTTTATGGCGGTGAAAAAAAGGGCGATTGGGATGTCGGTATTACTGTCGATGCGATCCGTCTTTCACCAAGTCTTGATGCGATTGTTATCGTGAGCGGTGATGGCGATTATGTGCCGTTGGTAGAATATTTACAAAATCAAGGTAAGCAGGTAGAAGTTGCCGCATTTGGCAACACCGCCTCAGCCAAACTTATTGAAGCGGCCGATGATTTTATGGATCTTTCATCGGACAAAGGAAAGTTTCTTATTCAAGACCGGAGGTATGTATTAAAACCCAAGAATATTAAGCCACGCGTTTAGTGTTTTAGGTTTTTAATATATTAATGAAGTTGGTGCGGGGACACAAAGACCTTTTTTTGAGGTCTGAAGCTCCCACATCATCTTCGCGAAAGGAACATCTATGGATGTTAAGAATTGGTCCATGCAATGGGCCGGAAGAACCCTGTCAGTAGAGACTGGGAAATTTGCGTTGCAAACCAACGCTTCATGCACGGTGCGCTATGGCGACACAGTGCTTTTAGCTTCGGTGGTTCGAAGTAAAAAAACCCGCGACGGGATAGATTTTTTTCCGCTCATGGTGAACTTTGAAGAAAAACTCTACGCTGCTGGTAAAATCAAAGGCAGCCGATTTATTAAGCGTGAAGGTCGGCCAACTGAAGACGCGATTTTGTCGGGTCGGTTAGTAGACCGTTCAATCCGCCCATTGTTTGATGAAACAATGCGTAATGAAGTGCAGGTTATTTTAACCGCTCTTTCATATGATGGTGAAAATGATCCACAGATTCCTGCTCTCATTGCCGCTTCAATCGTACTCTCAATGTCGTCCATTCCTTGGAACGGCCCAATTGGCGGAGTGCGCGTCGGCAGAGTAAATGGTGAATGGAAAATTAATCCTTCTTTCGCCGAACGTGGAGCAGGTGACGCTGATATCGTAGTTGCCGGTACTCCAGAAAAATTAATTATGGTAGAAGCGGCTTGTAAAGATGTTCCAGAAGCGGAAATTTTGAAAGCAATGAAATTTGGTGCCGAAAATTTAGCGGAAGTTATTGAATTCATTAAAAAAATCCAGAGTGAAGTTGGACAAAAGAAAGTTGATCTTCACGCTAATCTTACTGAGCACGAAACCAAACTTAGAGAAGTTGAAAAAATTGCTAAAGAGTTGGTAGCGAGCCATGTTAAAGATTGGATTTTTGATACGGTTAAAAAAGGCCGCGCCGAGCGAATTGCAGTCGTTGAAAGATTTGAAGTTGCAATAAAAGAAATGCTTGAAGCGAAAGAAGTTGAAGATTCAATAAAATCGGTTGTGCTTGGCCGAGTAAAAATTTATGTCGAGGAACACATTTCCGAGGCAATCATTGATAGTGATAAGCGCCTAGATGGCCGATCAATCACTGAAATTCGTCCTTTACACATTGAAACCAGTTTACTCCCTCGCACTCATGGTTCAGGACTCTTTATGCGTGGCGACACTCAGGTTTTGTCGGTTGTTACTTTGGGTTCTCCGGGCGATGTGCAAACTCTTGATACCATGGAAGAAGAAGGTACCAAGCGCTACATGCACCACTATAGTGATACCCCAGCCACCTATGGCGAAACGGGGCCACTGCGCGGTCCGGGCAATCGATCCATCGGTCACGGTGCTCTTGCGGAACGCGCTATCGAGCCGGTTCTTCCTGATGCCTTATCTTTCCCATATGCGGTTCGCGTTGTATCTGAGGTTTTTGGTTCAAATGGTTCTTCCTCAATGGCTTCCACTTGCGGTTCCACACTCGCTCTTATGGATGCCGGTGTTCCTTTAAAAAAGGCGGTCGCCGGTGTTGCGATGGGTCTTGCAACTAGCGGCAGCAAATGGAAAGTTATTACTGATTTACAAGATATTGAAGACGGTCCAGGCGGCATGGACTTCAAAATTACCGGTACCCGTGATGGTATTACTGCTATGCAAATGGATACCAAAACTCACGGTTTAACTTGGGATATTGTTGATCAAACTTTCGCTCAATCGAAAGAAGCTCGTCTCAAGATATTGGCTGCTATGCATGCTGTTATCGCTGAGCCGCGCAAGGAAATGTCTCAATATGCTCCGCGCATTATTACAGTTAATATTAATCCAGATAAGATCCGCGATGTCATTGGTCCTGGCGGCAAGATGATTAACAAGATTATTGCTGAAACCGGAGTGCAAATGGATATCGAAGATGACGGCCGAGTAATTATTACTTCGGTTAATGCTGAAGGTATGGAAAAAGCCGTTGCTTGGGTAAAACAATTGACTCATGAAGTTACGGCTGGAGAAATTTATGACGGTACCGTTGCTCGCCTTGAAGATTTCGGCGCTTTCATTAATATTCTTCCCGGACAAGACGGCCTGGTACATGTTTCCGAAATTGCTTGGACCAGAACCAATCGCCCGAGTGACGTGCTCAAAATTGGCGACAAGGTAAAAGTTCTCGTAAGAGAAATTGATAATCTTGGCCGCATTAATCTAAGCATTAGACAGCTCCTCGACAAGCCAGCCGGCTATGTCGATCAGCCTGCCTTTGACCGACCCGCCCCAAGGCGCGGCGGCCCAGGCGGCGGCTTTCGCGGTGGACACAGACCATAAATAAAAATTTAAAACAAAAAAGCACTCGTCTAGAGTGCTTTTTTGTTGAGGCCGCGAATTAATACTAACTCCGCAGACTCAACACTTCGCGGCAATATGCCGAGTCTCACCTACAGACCCCACTTGGCACGTTCATTAACTTTTGCCGTCGCCTCAATTGTCGTGGCAGAATTAGGTTAAGGCGTGTGCACCCTATTAGTTGTTAATAGCTTCTTGGTATAGTCTGTCTAGAATCTTTTCCCAGTCTCCGGGTAGGTAGGTATTTATCCGGTCGTAGGATCCGTAAAAGACCTCCTTTCTGTCGTAATAGATGCTGAATATCAGGTAAGCGTTTCTGACAATCCTAGGTCCCAGGCCGATTTTCAGCCCATCTTTTATTGCAACACTATATTCGTAATGCCAGCCGATTTTTTCAAGATCTTTTGATCCCGAAACGTATCGCCACAGGAACTCTGCCTTAGGAATTATCAGCTTGCCGCTTGCTTCATTATCGGTCGCGTTCAGCAGTTTGTCAGCAGTAGACATAACGACTCCTTTGTGGGGTTTGAATTATGAAGGTGCTACTTGCAACCTAGCAGGAATTAAGCGATTTGTCAATCATACAGACTCTTTCTCACTGTCGCTCAAACAAAATTCTTTCACACCCCTTTTGGCAACAAAAGGGGTGCCCCCAAAATTGCCTCGCAGTTGTTCCACTCGGCAAATGTCACGGCGAAATAAAACGATTTTTTCAAAGGTTCATACTCGCATTGAAAAAATCTAATTTCGTCGGCCATTTCGCTCTCGTTCCACAAATGCTCGGTCGCGAATTGGCAATTGGCCAACGTTCGTCCAATAAGGGGGTTGGGGACGTCGATATCCCGAGCTTTCGCAAGCGAGTGGTTATATCGACGGTTTCCCCAAAAGCTTTGGTTACTTTCAATTATGAAAGTAACCGCCGCCCGCGTAGGGTTAGGGAATATTGAATAAAAAGAAATGAATAAATTGATTGAGCCTGCCCGCATTGCTACGCAAAGCGTTGCAGGCGGGCGATAGCGAGAGTGGAATGGTTGATTTTTTGTTGATAAGGTGATTAAATAGGGCGACAATAAAGCCGTGGTGGTGAAATTGGTAGACACGCCAGCCTTAGGAGCTGGTTCCCGCAAGGGATTGAGAGTTCGAGTCTCTCCCACGGCACAATATGGAATTATTTCTCAGCCTAACTTCGCGTCTTCCCGTTTTTATTTTAATTTTGCTTAGCGCAACGGGAGTTATTACTGGTGACTATTTTGCAAAATCTTGGTCCGAGAACCGGGAGTCATGGCGGTTTGTAATGTCTGTCGTTGGTTATATTTGTTCGGGTGTTTTCTATATACCAACTCTTTTACGCGAGCAACTTATTATTACCTCAATAGTTTGGAGTTTTTTAAGTATCATTGGTTTTCTCATTATTGGTTTCTTCATTTTTAAAGAAACTTTTAATTATATTCAAATTGCTGGCATTGCCTTAGGTGTAGTATCATTAATATTGTTCGCGTTTTCGAATCATTAATATGTCTCCCAAAAAATTTATCATCGTTCACGGCTGGGCCAGTCACCCCCAAATGTACTGGTTCCCTTGGCTGAAAAAGGAATTGGAAAAAAACGGCTGTGAAGTAATCGCGCCGGAGTTGCCAAATCCGACCAAGCCCAAAATTGAAGAATGGATTCCATATTTGCAAAAGACAATTGGGGCAGTAGACGAAAATACTTTTTTTATTGGTCACAGCGTGGGCTGTCAGGCTATTTTGCGATTTTTGCAAAGCTTGCCGGAGAGTACAGTCGCAGGAGGCGCATATTTAGTAGCTCCGTTTGTAAAGCTGGAAGGCTTTGAAGCCAAAGCTGCGGAGCAGTGGATTAAAACGCCGCTTGATGCGGGTAAGATCAAAAAGCAATTACGTAATTCTGTGGCATTTTTTTCCGATAATGATCCGCTCGTGCCTTTAAAAAATCGGGAATTTTTTTCCAACGAATTAGGTTCAAAAATAATTGTCCTCTCTCAACGCAATCATTTTGACGGAGTTAAAACTTTCCCGGAATTAAATCAGGAGCTTAAAAAAGTTTACGCCCGGGGCTGGTTTAATAAAATATTAGCTCAAATTGGTTTTTAAATATGACTTCCGAAATAAGAAAATTTGCCGGTGAAATAAGGCAGGGCGCCCCAAAACTGGATTTGCACGGACGCGACCCGCACGAAATAGAAAATCAGATTGATCAGTTTTTGCACGAGAATTATCTCAAAAAAGAATTAAGCGTTGAAATTGTTTATGGCATCGGCCGGGGAGTGCTAAGTAAAGTTACTCGAGATTTTCTAAAAACCCATCCGCTTGTGGAAAAAGCCATAGACAAGGGTGGCAGTTGCATTGTAATATTAAGTGAATAAATTAATTTTTTAAATTCGCCGCGCTTCAAAGGATGTTGCGCGGAATGATTTCGCAAAAAAATATGTCTATAAAAACTCTTACCGTCGAACAATTATATTCGGAAGTCGCCGATCTTGCCCGTGATCAGGGAATTGCCTCCAAAGAACTTTGGGACGAATTAATAGATGATGTGGTAGAAGACCATCTTGATCTTGGTGAAATAGATTTGGAAGAAGACTCTGAAGGTTTGAAAGATGATTTGCGCGCCAGGTGGACTGCTTACAAAACCGAAACCCTCGCCGACTCCGAAGATGCGGAGCTTGAGAAGGAAGAAGTGAGCGTGGTATTAAAAGATAATGATGATATATACAAAGACGATGATGAAGATGAAGTTTAAATAAATTTTTTCCGGTCACCAACAGGTGACCGGATTTTGTTTAAGATTAGCCAAATATCTTGACAAAAAGGACTATTTGTGATATAATGCTTTTTGTCGAAAGTAATAATCGTGTTTTTTTCTCTTAGTTATCCACATAATCGCCCTTGACAGGGTGAATTTTTTTTGATAAAATCTAGCTCACGATTATCCCTAATAAATTAGGGACCACGTCCAACGATTTGGTGCAATCGCAACCATTTGGACCTCTGGGTAAGTTCAGTAACTTAACAGCAATGTTACACATTACTACAAATTCTTACTCGAAGTATCCAAACGGTTGACAAGCAAATTTTTTGCTGAGAGCCGCTTTGCGCGGTTCTCTTTTTTTCTCAAATGAATTAGTCAGACGATAGCAGTGAAAATTTTTCACCATCTTCGTTTGGATGATTCCGGAAAGCACGTTGACAACTCAATAGCAATATAGCAATCAAATTCAAATAGGGTATGTAGGTACCGAATTTTTCTGTAGTAAGAAAAATGTCGGACTACACAATGCAATTAACAAAAGTCAAACATGTAATTCGCTTGCAGAGCGGTTACATGATAAATAACGAGTAAAAGTAAGTAAGCACAATAAAGAAAATTGCAATGAAAGCATATTTATATGTTTTCGTTGTGCGCAATTTCAACAAGGGCGCACGGTGGATGCCTTGACACTAAAAGACGACGAAGGACGTTGCAGGGTGCGAAAAGCCTCGGTTAGATCCCAAGCAATCTATGACCCGGGGGTGTCCGAATGGGGAAACCCACACAGAGTTACATCTGTGTATCATAAACTGAATTCATAGGTTTATGAGGAAGACCTGGCGAAGTGAAACATCTCAGTAGCCAGAGGAAAATAAATCGAAGAGATTCCCTTAGTAGTGGCGAGCGAACAGGGAAATAGCCAAAACTATATACATGTTGTTATCGTACTGGTTAGTCGCAAGATTAATTTGAACGGTAATTTAAAGGACAGACCGTTGTGTATATAGGGTAGTAAGATGTATACGCTAGCTTTCTGTATGCTAGGTAATGATAAAACGCTTAATTTTTAGTGAAATGCTCTGGAACGAGCAACCAAAGAAGGTAATAGTCCTGTACGCGAAAAAAATTAAGCCATTATAGTATATGTTCTTGAGTAGGGCGGAACACGTGAAATTCCGTTTGAATCCAGGCCGACTATGGTCTAAGGCTAAATACTTTTAGTGATCGATAGTGGACAAGTACCACGAGGGAACGGTGAAAAGCAGCCCGGTAAGGGCGATGAAATAGTATCTGAAACCGTGTGCTTACAAAGAGCGGGAGTCTTGCATATCAGACCTTATAGATTTCGTAGATTGTAGAAGTCTTTTTTTACGTCTATAAAATAAGTCTATAAAGTCTGATATGCGGATGACCGTGTTCCTATTGAAGAATGAGCCTGCGAGTATGCTGTGTGTCGTTGCTTAAACCCTTCTGGGGTGGAGGCATAGGGAAACCGAGTCTTAACGGGCGCATATAATGGCACGCACATAACCCGAAACCGGGTGAGCTATCCATGACCAGGATGAGCCTCAGCGAAAGCTGGGGGGAGGTCCGAACTCACGAGCCGTGCAACACTCGGAGATGAGTTGTGGATAGGAGAGAAATTCTAATCGAACTCGGTGATAGCTGGTTCTCCTCGAAATAGCTCTAGGGCTAGCCTCGAGAAATCCCATTGGTGGTAGAGCACTGGATGAGAATTGGGTCCTTCGGGATACCGTTTTCAATCAAACTCCGAATACCAGTGGTTACATCTCGGGAGTCAGACAGTGACGGCTAAGCGCCATTGTCAAAAGGGAAACAGCCCATGATCGCAAGCTAAGGCCCCTAAATCTAGATTAAGTGTAAAAGGTAGTGTTAACTCTTATACAACCAGGAGGTTGGCTTAGAAGCAGCCATCCTTTAAAGAAAGCGTAACAGCTCACTGGTCAAGAGTTTTCGCGCCGAAAATGTATCGGGGCTCAAATCTAGTGCCGAAGCTGCGAACTTGTAAGTTTCATTGAAAGCAACAAAAAATTAAAAAGCATTCAGGTCGTCAGCATAATGGACAATGCTAGCCCCACTGTTGGGGAAAATGCTCGTTCGATCCGAGCCGACCTGATCTTTCTTCTCGGGTGACCAATATACCGGTCGCCCTTTCAATGAAACTTACAAGTGGTAGAGGAGCGTTCTATACGCGCAGAAGCCACAGGCGCGAGCCATGGTGGAGTGTATAGAAGTGAGAATGCAGGCATAAGTAGCAAAAAGACATGTGAGAATCATGTCCGTCGAAAATCCGAGGTTTCCTGGGCAACGAGAATCGACCCAGGGTTAGCCGATCCTAAGGCCAGGCCGAAAGGCGTAACCGATGGAAGAGCAGGTTAATATTCCTGCGCTGCTAGTAGTTTGATTTTAAGTGCACATTTCGTAGTCTTAAACGTGTTTTGAATATATGCGTTTCGCAAGATGAAGATGAAGCCTTCGGGTGGAATCAACTTAAGAGGAAGAGGTGTCTAGAAAAGCTTAAAGTCGTTAAGCTATTAGCAACCGTACCGTAAACCGACACAGGTGGATAGGTCGAGTAGACCAAGACGTATGAGAGAACCCTCGTTAAGGAACTCTGCAATACAGCGGCCGTAACTTCGGGATAAGGCCCGCCCATCGCAAGATGGGTTTCAACAAAAGACGCACTGCGACTGTTTACCAAAAACACAGCTCCCTGCAAAAGCGCAAGCTGAAGTATAGGGAGTGATGCCTGGCCAGTGTCAGAACGTTAAGGGGAGAGGTCAAGCGCAAGCTGAAGCTTTGAACCGAAGCGCTGATGAACGCCGGCGGTAACTATAACCGTCCTAAGGTAGCGAAATTCCTTGTCGGGTGAGTTCCGACCTGCACGAATGGCATAACGATAGTGCGACTGTCTCAACGAGGGACTCAGTGAAATTGCAAGGGAGGTGAAGATGCCCCCTACCCGCAACTAGACGAAAAGACCCCGTGAAGCTTTACTACAATTTGCTATTGGTATGCGGTACCTCATGTTGAGAGTAAGTGGGAGCCTTCGGGCGCCAATGAGACACCACTCTTGAATTACTGTATACCTAATTTTTGCCCGTGAATCCGGGTGAGAAGACAGTGGCTGATGGGTAGTTTAACTGGGGCGGTTGCCTCCCAAAAAGTAACGGAGGCGTTTACAAAGGTAGGCTTAGCTCGGATGGAAATCGAGCTGGACGTGCAAACGCAAAAGCCTGCTTTACTGCAAGAGCTACAACTCGAGCAGTCGCGAAAGCGGAAGTTAGTGAACCGACCATCCTTCGTAGGAAGGTGGAAGATCAACGGATAAAAGCTACTCCGGGGATAACAGGCTGATCGGGCCCGATAGTCCACATAGACGGCCCGGTTTGGCACCTTAACATATCGGGGTGCACACAAAGAGATTTGTTTTCCTGGTTTTTTCGTCAAAATTGTTTAATATTAATTATCAATAGATAGGTAAAAAAAAGATTTCAATCGGCTTATAACGGAGAACCCGTCAGTTGCCAGACTAGGCAACCCGGAAACCCCGTGGGAAGTCGCCGCGTTTACGCGGTTGACCCCGTAACGACTGACCCGAAAGGGAAGACTTGAGAACATTTGTTCTTGGGTAATACGCCGACTCTTGTTTACATCAAACCGAAGATCATGCGGTCACGACCTCGAAAGAGGATCCGCTAAAATCCGGAACAAGAAGATGATATAGTCTACCCCCTGTGAAAGCAGGAACCATGTACGATGTCGGCTCATCGCATCCTGGGGCTGGAGAAGGTCCCAAGGGTTTGGCTGTTCGCCAATTAAAGCGGTACGCGAGCTGGGTTCAGAACGTCGTGAGACAGTTCGGTCTCCTATCTGTTGCGGGCGTAGAATGTTGAGAAGGCTCTTCCCTAGTACGAGAGGACCGGGAAGGATAAACCTCTGGTGTGCCAGTTGTTCCGTCAGGAGCATTGCTGGGTAGCTACGTTTAGTACGGATAAATGCTGAAAGCATCTAAGCATGAAGCCGTCTTCAAGATTAACATTCGTAATAGACCCCTTGTAGATGACGAGGTTGATAGGCTTTACGTGTAAGCACAGTAATGTGTTGAGCGGAGAAGTACTAATCGGTCGAGCGCATGACGAAAGCAATAAGTATACTTTTAGTGGTGTAGAATGCAACCGAAAGTACCCTATTTGAATTTGATTGTTACGGAAAAAACTATATTGAAAATTGAAAAGAACCATTGTCTTGGTGCCCCAAGCGAGAGGGTCACACCCGATCCCATCCCGAACTCGGAAGTTAAGCCTCTCAGCGCTGATGATAGCGTGATCGCAAAAGTAGGCCGGCGCCAGGACAATGGTTCTTTTTTTTGTCCAAAATATTGTAAAAAATTCATTTATTTTGTATAATAGTATCCTTAAAATGCTATGCAAAAGAATAACAAACGACTGAAATGGGGGGTCGTATTTAGCCTGTTTTTAGGTACTTTTTTTCTATATTTCTTTTCTTTTTCTGCGAGCGCGGCCACCTGCCCACTTACCAAAAATTTTGCCTATAAAAAAGCCGGTGACCCGGCCGTATATTATGTAACCGCCTCCTGTACGAAGCGGTTTTTTACTTCTTCCAAGGTTTACTATTCATATTTTAAATCTTTTTCCACCGTTAAAAAAACCGCGGCGGCGAAGCTCGACAGTATTCCCTATGATGTAAACATTGTCATGCCGCCGAATTGTCCGATTACAGCTTATACAACTTTTAAATTAAATAGCATAAAAGACCGGGCAGTGTATTATGTAACCGGCCAGTGTACTAAGCAGCATTTTATTGATTCTGAAACTTATCATACCTATTATCCCGATTTCAAAGGAGTAAAAAAAGTTACTGCGGCGTTATTTAAAAAAGTGCCATATGATGTGATCGACGCGGTTCCGGCCGCCGCGACTTGGATAACCGCCGATCCGATTTTTATTAATCCTAATCGTACTACTACTTTAAAGTTGAATATTAATGGCGCCGCAGACGTTCCGGCGATTTGGTCTTTAGTGGAAGATAATGCCGGCAGTTTGGTGGGAGATGTTTATACCGCGCCTAGCGCGACCGGTACGTTTCATGCTAAAGCGACCGTACATTCTTTTAATAATAAAATGCTTAAGGCTACTTTAAGCATTACAGTTACTTCGGATTTTGTTCCGGTTGTTCCAGTTGCTACCACAACTTCAACCGTTCCGACTCCAACCCCAATTCTTGGCGGTGGTGGCGGTGGTGGAGGAGGCGGCGGCGGGGGTGGTGGCGGAAGCACTCCAGCACCAGCCAACCAAGCTCCAACAATTGCGACTTCGGCAACTTCTTCATCGGCAATTGTTACCAGAACAACTTCGACTCTTTCTGTTCTTGGCGCGGATGATGCTGGAGAAGGCGCGCTGACTTATGCCTGGAGCGTACTTAGTAAGCCGGCTTCTTCGACCAATCCGGTTTTTAGTCAAAATAATTCAAATGCTTCTAAAACAACAGTTGCTACTTTTAGTTCGACTGGAAATTATCAATTTTTAATAACTATCACCGATGCCGGTTCGCTCTCTGTCACTTCAAGTGTCGCACTTACTGTAAATCAGCAGGTTGCTTCAGTTGTTGTTTCTCCTTCGACTACAGCTGTTTCGCTAAATGCCAATGAGCAGTTTACTGTTACCTCAACCGATCAGTTTGGTTTTGCAATGCCGGGTACAACCACTTTTGCTTGGAGTGTTAGCGCTGGTGGAGCGGGTGGAACTATTAATGCGACTTCCGGATTATATTTAGCACCCGCGGCTGTTGGTCCGGGAAATGATACGGTAAATGCTGTTGCGGGAAGTGTTACTGGTACCGCGTCAGTTACTCTTACGGCTTTACCAACTATTCAAAGTTTTACTGTTTCAAGCTCAACTATTACTTCTAGTAGTCCAACTATTTTATCTTGGACCACCACTGGTGCCACATCATTATCAATTAATCAAAGTATTGGTGATGTTACTGGTCAAATTACAACCTCAACTATTCCAACTTCAACAAGAACTTATACGCTTACAGCTACGAACGGTTCCGGTTCCGTTACTTCTTCAGTTGCAGTTACTGTCGTTGCGGCGCCAAGTATTAGTAGTTTTACGGTTTCTTCTTCTACAATAACAAATGGCAATTCGACTGTGCTCTCTTGGACAACATCTGGGGCAACCAGCCTTTCTATTAATCAAGGAGTGGGTTCAGTTACTGGTCAAACTACAACTTCAACTAGTCCAACGACTACCAGAACATATATTTTAACCGCTACCAACGCCGCCGGATCAAGTGTTACTACTTCAACGGCTGTAACTGTCGTTGCGGCGCCAAGTATTAGTAGTTTTATAGCGACGCCTTCATCAATCACAAGTGGCAACTCGGCGATTTTATCTTGGTCAACGACCGGTGCAACCGCCCTTTCTATTAATCAAAGTGTGGGCACAGTTACTGGTTCTACAACTACCACGGTAAGCCCAATTTCCACCACCGCATATACTTTAACCGCTACCAACGCTGCTGGTACTAGTGTTACTTCATCAGTTACCGTCACAGTTACTGCGCCAAACAGCGCTCCAACTATTTCCTCGGTCACTTCAACTCCGGCCACAGTGACCGGTACCACCGCAACTCTTCATGTTGTTGCTGCTGACGATGCCGGCCTAGCAAATCTTACTTTCACATGGAGCACTCTTTCAAAACCGGCCGGCGCAAGCAATCCGACTTTTAGTGCAAACACCTCAACAGCTGCTTCAACCACCGTTGCGACCTTTAATCGGTCAGGAGTTTATCAATTCCAAATTATTGCGACTGACAGCGGTTCTTTATCTGCTACTTCAACAGTCACTTCGACTGTCACCCAAAGACTTTCATTAGTTACCGTTTCACCTTCATCGGTGAGCGTAAATATTAACAGCACAACTCAATTCACCGCCACTTCTACTGACCAATTTAGTATTGGCATGCCCGGTACGACCACTTTTGCATGGAGTGTTACTGCTGGCGGCGCGGGCGGAACTATTAATGCGACCAGCGGTTTATATACTGCGCCGGCGGCAGTTGGTTCAGGTAGTGATATTATAAATGCTGTTGCTTCGGGAGTTACTGGAACAGCGAGTGTTGCGGTGATAAATCCAAGCGATGCGCTCGGTGATGTGCCGGCGTGGATTACAGCAATGCCGACTCTTACTAATGGTCTCAAATGGATGCCGGGTATTCCGGGTGGAATACCAACTGGCACACTCGATACGACACTTACTTCAGGGCAAATGACGACTAATGGAATAAATTCAGCAATTGCGGCTGCTTCAGCTCGAGGCAGTTCAACGAATATTAGAGTTGTCTTGATGCCGGCTGGAACTTTCGGCAGTATCGGGGGCATAACTCCACAAAATTATGTAATTTTGAGAGGTGCTGGACCAGTTGGGGCTGGTCGCACCAGACTTAATTTTACAGCTGGCGGCGGAATTGCATCCGTTGATACTGATTGGAGTACAGTACCTATAACTACAATGACGCTTGCCGCAGGAGGAAGTCTCGCGGTCGGTTCGACGTCGGTGACCGTGGCGAGTGCTACCGGTTTTGCGGTCGGCGATCTTATTCAGCTTGATCAACTCGATGATTTATCTTACGTTTCGATACTTGATGCCGGTTATAATAAACGAGCCCCGTTTACGGATGGACCTTATCATGGTCCGATATCAACGAATGGATTCCGTTCTGTCGCATCGGTTCATCAGATTACCGCGGTGAATGGAACAACTTTAACCTTTGATCCACCGACCAGAATGGCTTATACATATTATAGTCAGGCCGATGGAACGACTAGGCTGTATCCACAAGTGTGGCGAGTTTCACGCCGTGACACAGATGGAATTTGGTATTTTGGACTTGAAG
Source organism: Patescibacteria group bacterium (assembly GCA_041661385.1). Classification (GTDB taxonomy): domain Bacteria; phylum Patescibacteriota; class Patescibacteriia; order Magasanikbacterales; family GWA2-37-8; genus JAKANM01. The sequence continues at coordinate 595,434 of JBAZUP010000001.1, read as the reverse complement.
ATTTTTCTCTTGCTGGTCCGCAAAGCGGCGCAATCGTTTATCATGCTGGTGCTTTTGATTGGATTAAAAATGTTGAAACTGACGGTTCAGCAAATGGTGGTATTACCGACGATCATGTTCGTATGGAACATCAATTCCGGTCGGAAATTCGACGGCTGTATGCGCATCATACAACGGGTGGTCCGGTTTCTGGTGGTGCAAATTATGGTATTAACTTGAATGCCGCGACCAGTGATAGTTTGGTTATCGACAGTATTGCAATATTTATGAACAAACCGATGCAGACTAATGCCTGTGGTCCGGGAAATGTTTTTGCCTATAACTACGTAGACAATACTTCGGCAAATGGTGGTGATTGGATGGACGGAGCAATAAATGGCTCACATCAATCTTTTTCACATATGCTTTTGGTTGAGGGAAATTGGTCGGCCAATATTGGTGGTGATACTACACATGGTAATTCCGGGTACATGGCTTTTCTTCGCAATTATTCACCTGGAAAATCTACAAATTACGCAAACGGTAATAATCTTCGCGCTGCCAACACGGATGGTTGGGAAAGGGAAATGGCATTCGTTGGTAATGTACTTAATCCTCCGGCTGGCGCAGTATATGAAGCCACCGGGCCAGCGCAAGGTGGTCGATATTCAGTGTGGAGTATTGGTCAGATGGTGTGGGGTTCGGGAGACGATTATGATGCAAATATTGCGGCCGGAACGCAGAATCGGGTTGTCGGTGGTGTTCCATATCCACCTCAAAACTATATGAATTATGGCGGTTCGACATGGGATGCGCGCCAAGCTACCTTTTCAACAAAGGCGGTAGATAAGCTATGGAGACATGGTAATTGGGACAGTGTAAATACAAGTATTTTTGATTGGAACGCAGGCTTCCCAAATCACAACGTTGGCGTATCGTATTTCCTTACTTCAACACCAAGTTTCTTCGGCGCAAATACCTGGCCTTGGATTGATTCTTCTGGCGCAACAGCCGGTACTCGTGTCATGACGCTACCTGCGAAAGCTCGTTATGATGCCGGAACGCCAATGGCACCTTAAAAAATTTATATTTAAATAAAAAATCTCCGTCTGGGGATTTTTTTTATTTTGTAAATATAAGTTCTTTTCTTCTTTATTTGTTTTATTCCTTTTTTTTGTCGCTAAAATGTTGTATAATATACAAACTATGGACAAACTAAAACTCAATAAAATCGTAAAACAAATTCTCGTTGCCGGAAAGGGAATTTTAGCCGCCGATGAAAGTATTGAAACGATTGCAAAACGTTTTGAGCGGTACCATATTCGAAATGTTGAAGAAATGCGTGAAGCATATCGTGAAATGCTTTTTACTTCACCAAAATTTTCCAATTACATTAGCGGTGTCATTTTATTTGATGAACAACTGCGCGAAACCACCAGTGATGGTCGGTTACTTCGAAAAGTTTTAAAAGAACAAGGGGTTTTGATTGGCTGTAAAATCGATAAAGGGCTTGCTCCGATGCCGCGAAACAAACACGGCGAAATGCAGACCAAAGGTCTCGAAGGCCTTGCGGAAAGAATGCAGGATTATGCGGATCTGGGCGTGACTTTTGTAAAATGGCGCGCGGTATTTAGTGTTGGGAAAAATTTGCCAAGCAATCGTTGCATTCAAAAAAATGGTGAACTGCTCGCGACTTATGCGAAAATTGCCCAGGAAGCCGGTATTGTTCCGATTGTTGAGCCGGAAGTTTTGGGAACTGGAAATCATAATTCAGATGAATGCTATGAATCAACCGTAAGGACTTTAAGGGGTATTTTTGATGAATTAGTTAAGCGCGGTGTTGATCTTCGTTTTATATTTTTAAAACCCAACATGATTGTGCCGGGCAGCGAAAGTAGGGAAAAAATTAAGGTAGAAAAAGTCGCAAATCTTACAGTTGCGTGCCTAAAAGAAGTAGTGCCAAAAATTGTGCCGGGAATCGTATTTTTATCCGGTGGTCAAACAGAAAAAGAAGCTTGTGCAAACATGAATGCGATAGCGTTGCACGAAAAATTGCCTTGGGTAGTTACCTATTCATTTGGTCGGGCGCTGCAAAATTCGACTTTGGCACATTGGCGGGGAATAGCGAGCAGGGCAAAGGGAGCACAAAAGGTATTTGAAAAAAGGGCTCACCTTACAAGTCTTGCCCAACAAGGTAAATATAGCTCAAAACTTGAAAAGTAGAACATAAAATATAACCGCAATCACAATTGCGGTTTTTTTATTTATGGGCTATAATAAGCCAAATTAAGCATATTTATGATTGATTCAACATGCGGGGTAGTACTTCTTGCGGCTGGCAAAGGTACTAGGCTAAAATCGGTAGAAATACCGAAAGTAATGAGAGAAATTGGCGGTAAACCAATAATTGAATATAGTATCAAAACTCTAAAAAAAGCCGGTTTTGAACCCTCACAAATTTGTCTGGTGGTGGGTTTTTGTAAGGAAAAAATCATGGATTATTTTGGGAGTAATGTTAGTTATGCAGAACAAGTTGAATTAAAGGGAACCGCTCATGCCGCTTTTACCGGTATGAAAAAAATGCGGCCGGAAATAAAAAATGTCATGGTCATGGGGGGAGATGATAGCGCGTTTTATGAGCCAGAAACAATAATAAAGCTTTTTGAAAAACATTTTAGTAGCGGTGCTAAATTAACATTGCTTACAACCAAGCCGAAGAATTATGAAAATTTAGGTAGAATCGTACGGCACGAAGATGGCAGGGTTGAAATAATTGAAAAGGAATATTTAACCGAGGAGCAGAAAAAAATTAAAGAAATCAGCACTGGCACTTTTATTTTTGATCGTGCCTGGTTCGAGAAAATTTTTCCGACCATGCCAAAAATGAGAAAGCTTGGCGAATATGGCTTACCGACGGCGCTCGCGGTCGCAAGAGACACCGGCGTCAAACATCAGGTTGTAGAATTGGAAAATTCCGATGAATGGTTTGGAGTGAACACGCCCGAAGAACTAGAAGAGGCGGATAAAAGAAAAAAATAATTCTCTCAATATGCAAAAGAAAAGAGTTGTAATTATCGGTGGTGGCACTGGAACCACGGTGGTTTTAAATAAACTAAAAGATTACGCTGAAATTGAAATTAGTATTATTGTCAGCATGACTGATGATGGCGGCAGCAACGCTGTAATTCGCGATGAGTTTGGCCTTCTTCCGTTAAGCGATCTCAGAAAATCAATTATCGCTCTTTCTGAAAATGGAAATGGAATTTTGCGAAAATTATTTATGTATCGGTTTGGAAAGGGAAAGGGTATTACCGGTCATACGCTGGGAAATTTTATCATGATGGCTCTTTCGGATATTACCGGAACAGAGCTCTTGGCCATTGAAGCGGCAAAAAAATTGTTTCGAGTAAGGGGCAAGGTAATTCCGGTTACTTTAGAAAATACCCATTTAGTTGCCGAGTATGAAAGCGGAAAAAAAATTCGCGGTGAGCATCTCATTGACGAGCCATCGCTATCTACAAATTATGGCAAAATTAAGCGCTTAACTTTATCAAAAAAAGTAGCCGCAAACAAAGAAGCGGTAAATGCCATTAAAAAAGCAGATTTTATTATCGCTGGGCCAGGCGATTTGTATACTACGACACTTGCCAGCCTTATCGTACCGGGCATTGCAGATGCAATCGCAAGCAGTAAAGCTAAGTTTATATTCGTAAGTAATTTAATGACAAAATACGGTCAAACGAACGGCATGAAGGCATCGGATTTAGTAGCAGAAATGCACCGTTATTCGGGCCGGACGCCAAATTTTGTTGTTGTTCATCGCGGTGATCTTTCAAAAAAAGTTTTGCAGCACTACGCCAAGGAAAAAGAATATCCGATTGAAGATAATTTAGTTGAACATAAATACAAAGTAGTAAGAAAAAATTTGGTCAGTCAGAGAGAAGTGAAAAAAGATCAGGGGGATAGTTTAAAACGCAGTCTGATTCGGCATGACAGCCAAAAGCTCGGCAAAGTATTGTACGAAATCATTTGTAGTTGAATATGGATGATTATAAAAAGATTACCAAAGAATTTTATAATCGTAATGCCGAGCGTTATGCAATAAAACACCGGGCATTATTTTCTGAGCAAAAAGAAGAAGTAAAACATTTTAGCGATCTGTTATCGGGTAAAAGAGTTTTGGACTTAGGTTGCGGACCGGGGGAACACGCCGCGCATTTTAAAAAGCTTGGATATAAGGTAAAAGCAATTGATTTTTCGGAGCGCATGGTAGCGCTTGCCAAGAGTAAGCAAATTGAAGCCGAAGTCATGGACATTGAGGATTTAAAATTTCCCCCAAATTCGTTTGATGGAATTTGGGCGGTTACTTCGCTACTCCATATTAAAAAAACCGACTTACCAAAGGTGATAGAAAAACTTTATCAATTGCTTTCTGAAAAAGGTATTTTGTATGTCTGTACTTTAGAGGGTCGCGGACAACGATATATTTCGGATGGCGGGGTTGATGAAAAAAGATTTTTTGCTTTTTGGGAGAGGAATGAATTTGCGCAGTTATTTTCAGAGCATTTTGAATTAAAAAGTTTTTACGAAGTGGTAGTTAAGGAAAAGTATTTTTTAGAATATTTTTTGCAAAAGAAATAAGATATGAAAAAATTGTTGTTAGTTACGATGTTTAGTATATTATTTTCTCCCTTAATAGTTTTTGCTGCTCCAACCGATGAAATCGACAGTCTAAATTCTCAGATGAATAATGTCGCCGAGCAAACCAGCACTACCCTAAATAAAGCCAGGCAATTGATTAGGGTAGCAACTACAACCGCCGGAGTTGCAGTTGATGCGTATAATAAAACCGAACAGGCAGTAAGTTCTACGGTGGAAGTGGTAAAACGAGGTTCAGCGGTTTATGAAAATTTAAAAAAGATAGCCGATAAAATTGGCGACGTCTGGAACTGGCTTACTAACAACAGCGAACCGTGGCGGGTAGCGGTGGTTGTAACGGGTATAATTGGCGTCTGGGTTTTGTTAAGATTTGTAATATGATAATAAAAAAAGAAATTGAAAAGAGAAGTTATGCGGTAAAGTTTACCGCGGAAAAAGACGGACAAGAAATAGGGCGAGTCTTTTTATATATTATGTATAACTACCTTCACGACGAGCCGTTCGGTTATATGGAAGATTTATTTGTAGATGAAAAATTCCGCGGTCAGGGGTTTGGAAAAAATCTGGTAGAAAATGTGAAAGCCGAAGCGATAAAGCAAAATTGTTATAAATTAGTTTTTTCTTGCCGTTGTGAAAAAAAAGAACTTCACGATTGGTATCGAAATCTTGGTTTTAAAGATGTGGGCCTCGGGTTTCGGATGGATTTTAAATAGTATTTCCAAAATAGCATGAATCTTTACGAGTGGGAAGGAAAAAAAATATTTGAAAAATATGGCATTACTATCCCGAAAGGGGTGGTGGTTCGGCGTGGTGAAAATGCTGAAGCAGCCTATGAATCATTGGGGGTTAAAGAAGTGGCAGTAAAGGCGCAAATTTTATCTGGAAAACGGGGAAAAAATAATGGTATAAAGTTTGCTTCTTCTAAAGAAGAAGCAAAAAAAATAACTGAAGAAATGTTTGGAATCAATATTTTGGGTCAGTATGTAGCCGCGGTTTTAATTGAAGAGCGACTGCAAATTGTTTCCGAACAATATATTTCTATTACTTACGATACAAACATCAAACAGCCGGTAATGATATTTAGCGCTGTCGGTGGAATTGATATAGAAGATGTTACGCCGGAAAAAATAAAAAAAATACCATTAGATATTAGGTCTGAGCAAGTTACTGAAAATTTTATTTTCGCAGAGCCGCTTTGGAAATGTTTTTTATCGGAAGATGCAAGATTAATGGAAATTAATCCGCTTATTTTAACTTCTGAAGGAAAATATGTGGCAGCCGATGCCAAGGTTGCGCTTGATGAAGATGCTTTTTTTAGGCATGATGCCTGGCAAAAGTTTGAGCCACGTACAATGATGGGGCGATTGCCGACCGAGCGAGAAATAGCGGTTACAAAAATTGATGAAGGCGCCAATTATTACCGTGGTACGGCAGGAAAATATATTGAAATGGATGGAGATGTGGCAATTCTTTTTTCAGGAGGCGGAGCCAGTATTTCAAACATGGATGCTTTGATTCAGGCCGGTTGTAAACCTGCCAATTATACGGAATATTCCGGTAATCCACCGCGGGAAAAAGTTTACAATCTGGTAAAAATTGTTTTATCAAAACCCGGCTTAAGGGGCTTGTGGATTGCGGGCGGTGTTGCAAATTTTACAAATATCGCAGAAACATTTCAAGGTATTGTGGATGCGCTCGATGAGCTGAAACCGAAATATCCGATTGTTGTGCGCCGCGCCGGGCCATTTGATTCTGAAGGAAAAAAAATCATGGAAGATTGTGCTGCGCGTAATAATTTAAAATTAAAATATTTTGATAAAGACACGCCAATGAGCGCGACCGCGGTAGTACTTGCGGAAATGATTGGTAAATAATATGTCAATTTTAATTTCAAAAAAAACTAAGGTAATAGTACAAGGCATGACTGGCAAGGAAGGTGCCAAGGCTGCCAAAGCAATGCTTGATTATCATACGGAAGTTGTTTGTGGTGTCACACCAAAAAAAGGCGGGCAAGAAGTAGAGGGAAAACCAATTTTTAATTCGATTGATGAAGCAAAAGAAAAATTTCCGGAACTAAATACATCGGCGGTATATGTTCCGCCTTTCGCGGTGAAGGATGCGGTGCTGGAAGCAATAAAAAATGATATTAAATTAATTAATGTGATGGCTGAACGCGTTCCGATTAAAGATACCGCGTATTTTCTTGCCGCCGCTAAAGAAAAAAATATTCAAGTTGTCGGTCCGAGTTCGCTTGGTTTGATTGTTCCAGGGGTAGGCAGAATCGGAGTGGTAGGAGGTCCATTAGTAGAAGAGATATTTAAGCCAGGCAGTATTGGAGTTATTTCTCGCTCAGGTGGTATGACCAACGAGCTATCCTGGCAAATTCGCCAAGCGGGCATGGGTCAGAGTGCGGCAGTACATGTGGGTGGTGATTTATTAGTCGGTACAATTTATGCCGATTTACTTCGGTTATTTGAGAAAGATGAACAGACAAAAGCGGTTGTAATTTTTGGAGAGCACGGCGGAAGTTATGAATTTGAAATTGTAAAATTAATCGAAAATAAAGAATATACTAAACCGCTTGCTGTATATATCGGCGGTAAATTTGCCTCATTGTTTCCGGAAGGAATGAATATTGGTCATGCTGGAGCAATTGTCGGGCGTGGGCAGGGCGCCAAAGATAAGGAAGCGGCGCTGCGTTCGGCTGGAGTAATGATTGCGGAAAAGTATGAAGACTTGGTAGAATTGGTTAGGCCTTATAATAAATAAATTGAACTAAATATAAATAATATGAAATGGAAAACTGCGATAACAAACGTCAATGATGGTAAAGAGATAATTCGCGGACAGAGTCAGGAAAAACTTGCGCTTGAGAAAAGTTTTACTGAAGTTATTTGGTTGGTCTTAAAAGGCGAATTACCAAGCGCAAAGGAAACAAAAATGATGAACGCAATGGTTGCCATGATGATTGACCATGGGCCTGGTTCAGCTTCGGCGCTAGTTACTCGTATTACTGCGTCGACGAATACTTCGCTTTATAGTTCGGTTGCAGCCGGTGTTTTGGCTTTGGGTGGTTCAAGGCATGGAGGAGCGCTTGGCGCAGCCGCAAAATTTTTTGTGGAGCACATTGATGAAAAAGATTTAGCTACCTTGCTTGCGAGTTTTAAGAAAAGAAAGATTTATATTTCAGGGTATGGTCATAAAGTATTAAAGGTAGATAACCGAGCCGAAGCGCTCTTAAAAATCGCCGAAGAAAACGGATTTTTTGGTAAATATTGTAAATTTGCCTTAAAAATTAAGGAAGAATTAAACAAAACCTCTTCGAAACAACTGCCTTTGAACATGGACGGCGCAAATGCAGCAATACTGCTTGATATGGGTTTTGATCAAAATTTGATTGATGGTTTTTTCATCATTGCCCGTACACCAGGTCTCGTCGCCCAAGCGTTTGAAGAAATGAATAGTGGTGAAGGTTTGCGCCGGGCAGATGAAAGCGATATTGAATATATCGGAAAATAATATGAGTGAATATAAAATAATAACTACTGAGCCGGGAAAAGATTATGAACTGGTTGATAGCGGCGAAAGCGAAAAGCTGGAACGCTATGCCGATGTTTTGATTGCGAGGCCCGACCCGCAGGCCTTGTGGCCAAAAAAGTTATCGGTTGCGGAATGGGAAAAGGCTAATGCTTTTTTTAAGCGTGTCAGTGTAAGCGCCAATTGGAGTACTAAAGGCAAGATTGCGGAAAAGTGGCAGGTTGAAATTGGCGGATTGAAAATGTGGGTTAAGCTTTCGGCATTTAAACATACCGGAATTTTTCCGGAACAAGTCGGTAATTGGCTTTGGCTGGAAGAAAAAATAAAAAATTCAGGACGGCCGGTTTCAGTTTTGAATCTATTTGGCTATACGGGTGGGGCAACTCTCGCCTGCGCCAAAGCCGGAGCCGAGGTGTGTCATGTCGACGGTTCAAAAGCGGCAATAGGTTGGGGTAGAGAAAATGCGGAAATTTCCGGGTTAAAAGATAAACCGATTCGCTGGATATTAGATGATGCTTTTAGATTTGTGCAGCGCGAAGTGAAGCGTGGGAAGTTGTACGATGGAATTATTATGGATCCGCCATCATTTGGGCATGGGCCAAAAGGTGAGCTCTGGAAAATTGAAAAAAGTTTTTTACCTTTTGTCGAAGAATGTAAGAAGGTCTTATCAAAACAGCCGCTATTTTTTCTTATCAATGGTTATGCGGCCGGTTATTCAGCCTTGGCATACAAAAATAATTTGGAAACTTTGTTCAAAGCATATGGCGGCAAGGTAGAGGTGGGGGAATTAACTATTAAGGAAAAAGAGGGAGAAAGATTGCTGCCAGCCGGCATTTTTGCACGGTGGAGCAGTGTTTAACATGGATTTAAAAGTACTCTACGAAGATAATCACTTAATCGCCGTTTATAAACCGGCGGGTATTTTGGTTCAAGAAGACAAAACTGGCGATTCGTCATTGCTCGATCAGGTAAGATATTATTTAAAAAATAAATACCATAAGCCAGGAAAGGTTTTTCTTGGTCTCATTCATCGTTTGGACCGTCCGGTTTCCGGCATAATTATTTTTGGTAAAACCAGCAAAGGTGCGGCGCGTCTTTCTGAGCAGTTTCGTGAACATACGGTGGAAAAAATCTATCACGCGGTAGTTTGCGGGAAGCCGGAGAAGGCTAAGCAAACTATTATTCATCATATTGTAAAAGACGAAAATAAAAACAAAGTCAAAATTTACGATTCACCAACGAAAGACAGTAAAGATGCCGAACTTACTTATGAAGTGGTAAAAAGTAATTCAAAATATTCACTATTAAAAATATGGCTTGGCACGGGCCGTTCACACCAGATTCGCGCCCAGCTCTCGGCCATCGGCCATCCGATAGTTGGAGATATTAAATATGGAGCGCCGGAACCGTTACCGGATAAATCTTTGGCGTTATCTGCCACTTCACTCGCTTTTGTTACTGCGACCGGTGAAGAAAGTATTAAATTGGAGTCACAAATACCTGACCAATGGTTGGAAATAATTAAATAATAAATATTTCAATTATGGACTCAATAACTTATCACCGAAAATTAAAAGGCAAAATTGAAATAATTTCGAGAGCAAAAATTAAAAATAAAAAAGATTTAAGTCTTGCTTATACTCCGGGCGTTGCCGAAGCTTGTCTTGTAATCGAAAAAAATAAGAATGAAGTATATGAATTAACCAGAAAGAATAATTTAGTCGCAGTGATTACCGACGGCAGTGCCGTACTCGGTCTTGGTAATATTGGTCCCGAAGCGAGTTTACCGGTTATGGAAGGCAAATGTGCCTTACTCAAAGAGTTTGCCGGAGTCGATGCTTTTCCAATTGCACTTAAAACTCAGGATACCGGAGAAATTATAAAAACTATTGTAAATATTTCACCAATGTTTGGGGGTATTAATTTGGAAGATATTTCCGCGCCGCGTTGTTTTGAAATTGAAAAACGTCTTGGAGATATGCTTGATATTCCAGTATTTCACGACGACCAACACGGCACCGCGATTGTTGTTCTCGCAGGGCTAATTAATGCTTTGAAGGTAGTTGGAAAAAATATTGATGAAATAAAAGTTGCAATAAATGGCGCTGGGGCAGCCGGTACTGCCATCGCAAAATTATTTTTGGACGGAGGCGTAAAAAATATAATCATGGTAGATTCAAAAGGAATAATTTCAAAAGATCGCACTGACCTTGAGGAAGAAAAGGTATTTTTAGCGAGTGTCACCAATAAAGAAAATCTAATTGGTGGGTTGAAAGAGGCGGTTGTAAAAGCCGACGTGTTTGTGGGGGTAAGTAAGCCGGCTGTTTTAACAGTTGAAATGATTAAAACCATGAATGAACAGGCAATAATTTTTGCTCTCGCAAACCCGACGCCGGAAATCATGCCGGACCTAGCGAAAAAAGCCGGAGCGGCAGTAGTCGCAACCGGGCGCAGCGATTTTCCAAATCAAATAAATAATGTTTTAGTCTTCCCGGGTATCTTCCGTGGTTTATTAGATAGTAGAATAAAAAAAGTTACTACCAAAATGAAACTTTCCGCCGCAATTGCCCTCGCTGGTCTCGTCAAAAAACCCAGTGCGGAAAATATTTTGCCAAATGTTTTTGAAAAAGGAGTAAGTAAAGTAATTGCAAAGTCAGTTAAAGAAACATAGCATGATTGAAAAAATCATTGATCTTCATATACATTCGAAGTTTGCTCGGGCTTGTTCTAAAGATTTAGAATTGCCAAAGATAGCGAAGGTATGTGAGGAAAAAGGAATCAATATTGTTTCGACCGGGGATTTTACTCATCCGGGTTGGTTTTCATTGATAAAAAAAGAGCTAAAGGAAGATGGGGGTGGATTACTGAGTTTAAAAAATAGTGAAAGTAGAACTAAATTTATTATTGGCACAGAAATATCTTGTATTTATAAACACCGCGATAAGGTAAGGCGAATACACCTTTTAATTTTTGTGCCCAGCTTAGAAATTGCTGAAAGATTTAACAAAAAGCTTGAAGAACATGGGGTAAATTTGCGTTCTGACGGGCGGCCGATGATGGGACTTACCGCAAAAAACATTGTTGAAATTTGTCTTGGTATTGATAAAAGAATAGTAGTAATTCCCGCTCATGCTTGGACGCCATGGTATGCAGTTTTCGGATCAAAATCCGGGTATGATTCTCTTGAGGAATGTTTTGAAGAATTAACGCCAAATATTTTTGCTATTGAAACCGGATTATCTAGTGATCCGACCATGAACCGCCGAATTAGTAAGCTGGATAAAATTGCCCTAGTATCAAATTCAGATGCGCACAGTTTACAAAATTTAGGCCGAGAGGCAAATGTTATCGCTTTTAAAAATGAAAATGAAGTTTCTTACGACTCACTTTGGAAAAAAATTAGATCCGGCGATAAAAAACAATTTCTTTATACAATAGAATTTTATCCCGAAGAGGGGATGTATTATCATGATGGTCATAAGACCTGCAACGTATCACTCAAACCGTCTGAAACAATTCATTGTAAAGAAATTTGTCCGGTTTGCAAAAAGAAACTTACCGTCGGGGTTCTAAATCGGATAGAAAAACTTGCCGATCGGTCAGAAAATAAAATTTTGGGCAAGTTTATTTCACATCGATATATTGTTCCGCTTCGTGAAATTATTGCCAACGCGTTTGAAGTTGGCAAAGCCAGTAAAAAAGTTGAACTCGAATACCGAAATATGTTGCTTAAGCTCGGTAGCGAATTTTCGGTTTTACTTTATGAAGATTTAGCTAAAATTGATAAAATTGTAAGTGATAAAAACATTACTTTAGGCATTAAAAATATGCGTTCTGGCCTAGTTAATGTTACTCCGGGGTATGATGGAGTTTATGGGAAGATTAGCGTACTCGAAAATGGTAAAAAGGTTAGAAAAACCAACTAAAGTAATATTTCAATAATAAAAAATCTCCCTTGCAGGAGATTTTTTCATTTAACGTTTTTTCTTTTTGCCGCCTTTTTTCTTTTTCTTGGCGACTACTTTCTTACGCTTTACTACCTTCTTTTTCTTTTTGGCCATATGGTTGGCACCTCCCTTCATTTGTATCCGAGCGGATACAATTGTAATTCGCTAACGCGAAATATTATTAGAGAAAATTTTACATGACAAGCATCGATGTAAAAGTTTTCGACCTCGATAATATTATATATGTAATGACGAAATATTGAAATAGTAAGAGGTAAAGTTATGCACAGCATCATTAGTTGTTGATGAAAGGAGATAAAAAAATATTTTTAATGAAATATTTCAAAAAAATTTCATTTTTTTAATCTCAATTTACCAAATATGAATAAAATAAAACTGACCATTAAGATCAGTTTTATTTTGTGCCCCCAGAGAGGATCTCACGCGCTCACTGTGTTCGCTTTCACGAAGACCTTCGGGTTTTCGTGGGCTTTCCTCAACAAGAAAGAGACTTCGTTTCTTTCCATCTTCAGTTCAATCCTCAAGATAAAATAAAACAGACCACAAAGGTCAGTTTTATTTTGTGCCCCCAGAGAGGATCGAACTCCCATCTACAGGTTCGAAGCCTGTTATTCTATCCATTGAAATATAGGGGCAGCTGCGCTGCCGTATTTTCTTCGTTCATTCGGAAATGAATAAATTCATTTCGCTCATTTCACTTGAAAATAGGGGCGGTGAATATGCCAACTTTATCATGTTTTAAGAGAAAAATCAAGATTATAGCATTAGGTGGCCTTTTTTTGAAACTATTGACAAAATGGCCTAAAAATGATATAATGCTCGGCTTCAACCATGGTGGTTGAAGTACACGCTTTTGGGAGGTTCGAATGAAGTTCCTTTCTGCGCTTGGACTCATGGCATTGCTCCTGCTGTCTGCCTGCGGTGTCGATGCGACTGCCCCGGCGGAAGAGGCGTCTTCTGCGACTCCGGCGACGATCGCCGGCCCCCAGGCCCTCATGGCCGATCACGCCGACTGTTTCGACGGCGATCCGGGGTGCCTGCCCACTGGCGCGCACCAGAAGCACGATCGGTACAGCTGCTCCGTCTGCCACAAGGTCGCCGGCCGTCTCGTCTTCGATTCGACCAGCACCGCCTACAACCCGAGCCTGCCTCGGCCGACGTTCAACGCGGTCGACAAGACCTGCTCCAACGTGGGCTGCCACAGCATTCCTGCGGGGACCTTCTCCTACTGGATGCAGGGTGGTGACGGCGAGCCCGTGCAGAATACCGTCGCTTACGGCGGTCCTTCTGGCGGTGTTTCGCCTTCGTGGTACGCGACCGGCTCTGCAACCTGCTCGGCCTGTCACAGCATCCCGGCGAGGCTCGCCGATGGTACCATCCCCGCGTGGCACAGCGGCCGGCATGCTTTCCCGTTCACTCCGAACGGAAACGCTTGCCAGCTCTGTCACCCTGGCGTGACCGGCGCCTACGTCTCCGGCGGCTATCCGAGCTTCGTGAATACCTCGGGTGGCCTCGTCACCAGTTGCGCTCCTTACACCTACTGCACGGGCGTTTTGACCAGCACCGTTCCGTCTCTGCACGGCAACGGCGTGATCGACGTGAGCCCGGCCTTCAAGTCAGCCTGTTTCGGCTGTCACTAGGGCAGTAGCCTAGCAGTATAGCTTCACACGCTAAAAAAGTGTGGAGACCGTACTGTCAGGTCTCCACACTATCATTATGTTCACAATATTTTGCGGATATAATGATGGAGACCTGAAAAAATACAACCTCATGTAGGTTGTATTTTTTTATTTCTAAATAGGATCAGTATAAAGAAATATCGCGCAAGTAGTTAAGACTAGTGATTTTTTATCGCATCACCAATGAGCGATCAACCAAATATTTATTTGAAAAAATCGCTTCGTGAAAATTTGGCACTTCTTGCCCAAGTGCCCACGCTGAAAAACCATGCAAACCATTTTCTTTGATTAAATCAATTTTTTTTGCGACGCTTTTGCTATTTTCATACCAAATCGTGTAAGTCATTTTATTACTACGGTAACGCATATATGAGGCGGCTTCTTTCGGGTCATAACCGCGTTTCATATTATACTGATTCATTTTTTGTAATAACTGCGTGTAAGTACCAGTACCGACTCTTTTGCCGGTCGAATCATTCCATCGCCAGTAGTATAATGGTATGCCAATAGATATTTTTTCTGGAGGAATATATTTGAGAGAAAAATTTAAAACTTGTTTGAGCCAGGTGTACCTGGTTGCGGGGCCGGTCGAACCCGGGTCATCGTAGGACATTAGACTAATGAAATCTGAACTGGAGGCAAGCGCGGCGTAATCATAAACGCCGATGAACTTATTCCAATAGTCACCTTTATAGTCGGTTGGTTCAGTAGAGGTCTGAGCAATTACCGCAACGCTGACCGTCATGCCGTTTTTATGCAATGCATCTCCGAGTATTGCGACAAAATCTGAAAATTGTTTTTGATAAGAAATATTTACTTGTTCAAAATCTACTTGCCAGCCCCAATAAGAATTTTTTATTCCCTCATCCACCATGGCGTTCACAGCCGACTGTTGGTGTTCTATATCATCAAAAAAATCTGCAGCGGCGCGGCTACTAAAACCTTTGTTAACGATAAGCGGCATTATTTTTATTTTGCGTTTTGTCGCTATGGCAGTGATTTTAGGGTCAACTCCGCCAATGAGGGTGCCGGTTGCAGTGATTGAATAGGCCTGAGGGGCGATAATATCGACCGAGCGATAATTTTTTGCGAGTGAGTCACTGGCTTTTTTTCCGTTTTGACAATAAAAAATTCGGACGAATTCTTTGGTAATTTTTTTGGGTGCGGGGTTAATGATTGTTTTTGCCGCTACATTGTTTCCGAACGAAAGCAAAACAATAAACGTAGCGAGAATTGAAATTTTATTTTTATAATTATTCATATGTATCTTTGCAATGGATATTATAACAGAGAAAAGAGGATAAAAGAATATATGTGATCTGCTATGTTTGTAATTGGGGATCTCACGAGTGAGTCGGGGATCTCCGTCGTCCTCGCTTCGCTCGTCCTCCCACAAAAGGGTTTCCATATATGTGGGTCGTTGGGGATCTCACGCGCTCACTTCGTTCGCTTCACGAAAACCTTCGGGTTTTCGTGGGCTTTCCTCAGCAAGAAAGAAACTCCGTTTCTTTCCATCTTCTGTTCGCTCCCAGACAAACTACATAAAAGAAAAACCCCACTTACGTGGAGTTTTCTTTTATGTGGGTCGGCCGGGGATCGAACCCGGGACCTTAGGCTTAAGAGGCCTCTGCTCTACCAGCTGAGCTACCGACCCGTTTTTTATAACGGATCACCGTTATTTCTTTTTATAATAGAAATTTTCGGACCCTTCCATCCTTTTATTTTAACTGCCTGTTCCGCGGCATCAGTTTGGGCTTCTTGTTTGCTTGTTCCTTCACCGGTCGCAATCAATTCTTTTTCAAAATAAACCCCGACTCGAAAAGTTTTGTTGTGATCAGGTCCTTCTTCATGCAGAACTTTATAGGTTGGAGTTATGCCAAGTAATTCTTGTGAAGATTCTTGAAGGCGGCTTTTTGCATCCAAATACAAACCGTTTTCTAAAATTTCCGGTAATTTAACTATTACCCAGCGAGTGATAAATTGTTTAGCTATGGTATAGCCCTGATCAAGATAAATTGAACCGAGAAAAGCTTCAATGGTATTCGCCATGATATAGTCGCGCGCTTTGGTTCCAGTGTCTTTGGCTTCGCCGTGGCTTAGAAAAAGATACGGTTCAAGGCCAAGCTCATAAGCAATTGAAGCCAGAGTTTTGGCGTTTACAAGAGCGGCGCGCCAGTTGGTGAGTTCGCCTTCTGGGTTACCGTATTGTTCAAAAAGAAATTCTGTAACAATCAATTCAAGTACGGCATCACCAAGAAATTCAAGGCGTTCATTGTGAGGAAGCGGAAAGTCGTGGTGCTCGTTGAGGTAAGAGCGATGAATGAATGCTTGCACGAGCAAATCTTTGTTTTTAAAAGTAATGCCAAAATCCTTTTCCAATTTGGAAAAATTCTTTTCTTTAACTTCAGGAAGTTCGATTACGGGCATAATTATTTTATTTCTTCAGGATTTTCTTTTTGCATCTCATTGAACATGGAGCCGAGTACGCCATTAACAAATTTACCGGAAGCTGAACCGCCAAAACTTTTTGCCAGTTCAATCGCTTCATTAATAGCGACTTTGGGAGGAATGTTTTTATCAAATTTAAGTTCGAATACTCCAATTCGCAAAATATTACGGTCAACCAAAGTAATCTGGGAGATTGGCCAGCTCGGAGCGAATTTGGAAACAAGTTTATCTATTTCGGCAAGGTGATCAATAACTCCGTCAACAATGCTTTTCGCAAATTCCCGTTCTTCAAGACCGGGTCCAAATTCTTCTAAATTGTGGTCCACAATGGCAGGCAAAATCGCAGTGGGGTTTCCTTTGAAATCCCACTCAAAGAGCGATTGCATGGCTATGGAACGGGCGAGATGCCTATTCGCCATAATGCTTACTTTGATTTCTTAGATAGTCTTTTGTCTACTTTCAAAACCTGGCGGCCACGATAAGTACCACAAAAAGCGCAAGCGCGATGCGGTAAAATTGGCTTCTCACATTTTGGGCATTTGCCAATGGTTTGTTCGGTGAGAGCGATGTGAGTGAGACGGCGGCGTTTGTCGCCCGATGTGCGACGGTGTCCTGGAAGACCCATATTGGTGTTATTTATGTATAAAAAGGTAATGAAATTACCGAAAGTTTTAATATTCTACATTAAAAACCGATTCTTGTCAATCGGTGCCGGGAATGGTAAAATAGAGGTGTTTTAAGCTATAAATATGCGAATTCACCGCTTTTTGATAGATTTTCCACTGACTGCCGCCGATGGGGTGCTTAATGACCATGAAATCGTTCATCAAATGACCAAAGTTCTTCGTTTACAGAAGGGCGAACAAGTTGAATTATTTAATAAAACTGGTGAAGAAGCTAAGGTTTTAATAAGTGAAATTACTCCCAATAAAGTATTTTTTGTTGTGCTGGAAAAAGAAAAAAATGAAACAGAGGCCAAAAAAGTGATCCTCGCAGCTGCGATTGTTAAAAGAGATAATTTTGAATGGATAGTTCAAAAGGCGACTGAAATCGGAGTTACCGAAATTATACCTCTTCATACTCAGCACTCAATTAAATTTGGAGTTCAAATTCATCGTTTGCAAAAAATTAGCGAGGAGGCAGCCGAGCAGTGCGGGCGACGCAGTGTGCCGGTGATTCGTGAACCGGAGGAATTTATGGATGTATTGGCAAATTCCAAAGAAAAAAATAAATATTTTTTTGATATGGGAGGAAAAAGTTTTGGCACTTCAAAAAAAAGTGATTCGATAATTTTATTTGTTGGACCGGAGGGTGGTTGGAGTGAAGGTGAGCGTGAAGAAGCAAAAAAAGCCGGTTGTGAAACGATGTCGCTTGGAAAAACTGTTTTGCGATCCGAAACCGCTGCCACGGTAGCAAGTTATTTAGCGGTAAACTAGAACATGGAAATAAAAGTTGTCACAAATCAAGCGGAATGGGATGGATGGTTGAAAAACCAGTCTCAATGTTCTTTTACCCAAAGCTGGAGTTGGGGAGAAATATTAATTTCTGAAGAAAAAAAGATTGAACGGCTGCAATTTATTGAAGGGGGAAAGGTTTGCGGTGCCGGCCAGTTTATTTTTAATGAAGCACTTGGATTTGAATACTTTTTTTGTCCAAAGGGGCCAATTGTAAAAGCAGGGTTTGTTGAAGTGTTTACGGCCTTAGAAAAATATTTTAAACAAAAGGGTATTTCTTTTTTGAGATTTGAACCATGCTGCAAAAACGGCATTGAAGATAAAAGCGTTTATAAAAAAACGATTGATATTAACCCGCGCGCTACGACAATTTTGGAATTAAAGCAGACCGAGCAAGAATTGCTGGAAAAAATGCATTCAAAAACCAGATATAATGTGCGGCTCGCGGAAAAAAAGAATATTCTCATTTCTGAAGATAAAAATTTTGAATTTTTTTGGCAACTAATTAATGAAACCAGAAAACGCGACGGATTCCGCTTGCATGACAAGCGTCATTATGAAGAAATTTTAAAATCACCGAGCGTAAAACAGCTGACGGCGATGTTGGACGGAAAACCAATTGCGGTTCTGGTCTTGATCAGTTTTGGTGATACGACTACTTATTTATTCGGCGCTTCGGATTACGAACACCGCCACCTTATGGCACCGTACTTACTTCAGTGGCGAGCAATTAAAATTGCAAAAATTGCGAGCAGTAGTTTTTATGATTTTTTTGGTATCGCTCCTCACAAGATCGGATTTTCTGGTACTGATTATGAATACGATGAAAATCATCAATATGCCGGCGTGACCAGATTCAAGCTCGGTTTTGGTGGTACAATCTCCGAACAACCTGGCACTTTTGATTTGGTAGTTTCAGAAGGCAAGTATAAGGTGTATGAAGTGCTAAGAAAAGTGAGGAGAATTTTATGAAGGAAAAAAATAATCCAACTTATAATTCTCCCGAAGGCATTATTGGTAATGCACCTTTTGATAAATCACCAAACGCCAATGATTCATGGGCTGAAGAACAGCCGACGACATATGATTCTTTGCTCAAGACACTTAATAGCCCGGAAGGCAAGGGTTTAAGGTCGCTCATTGAGGGTTTAAAAGGAGATGAAAAATTGGTTGATTTGGGAAGTGGCCTCGGGTCGTCGATAACAAAGATTTTAGTCGATAGTGGAAAAATCAAAGATCCGATATATTTAGATTTAGATAAAAAAAATTTATCTGCTAGCTTTGCTTCAGGCAAAGAAGTTATTGAAAGCAATTCAAAAATAAACGCTGACGCAAAAGAAGTACCTTTAAAAGATGAAAGTATTGATATAATAGTTAGTATATTAATGATGGGTGACAACGAGGTAAATAAAGAAGAAAAGAAATTATTGATTCAAAAAGAAATAGAACGGATTTTAAAAAATGACGGATTGGTTATTACTAATAATGGCGTATTTGGACATAGCGAAATTATTAATGAAGAAAATTTTGAAAAAATCGTTGATTTTCGTTCCGATCGTCTCCCGTTAGTAATATTTAGAAAAAAGCTTCCATAGTTTAATGGATAGAATGCCAGCCTCCGAAGTTGGCGATTCAGGTTCGATTCCTGGTGGGAGCACAAATATATGTATAAGCTTTTTCGAGCAAATTATCATCTCCACATCATTAAAGATGCTTTTATTGTCATCTTAAGTATTATATTTGCTATTATTTTAGCAAAAAGCAAGGTTGTTTATTGGACGACTGGTTTATCGGATGAATTCCGTATTATCAGCACATTTTTGGCGGGTTTGTTTTTTACTTCGGTTGCGACACTCGCTCCGGCTGGCGTTGCACTCGCCGAAATATCCAAAGTTAGTTCGATTTTTTGGACCGCATTTTTTGGGGCGCTCGGGTCAGTGCTTGGCGATCTTATTATTTTTAAATTTGTTCGCGATCGGGTTTCAGAAGATTTGGAATATTTATTGAAACAACTTCCACCGCACCGGTTTAAAACAATTCTTCACGAACGGATGTTCCGCTGGGTATTGCCCTTGCTCGGCGCCATTGTTATTGCTTCACCACTGCCCGACGAACTCGGCATCACCCTGCTTGGTATGTCCAAAATGAAAACAAGGTATTTTATTCTGGTTTCTTTCATTTTCAATTTTATTGGGATATATATATTGGGGTGGGTGGTGAGGTAAATTTAAGTTAGCGTAATACAAAAAAATAATAAAATATATTGTAGGCATTTATTAATTTAGGGCATATGAGGGCAAACAAATTTTTTAGTTCAGGCAAGAAAATCTTAATTCTTGCTTTTTTTATTTTTATTCCACTTCGGGCACGCGCCGCAACTTATACAATGGTGCAATATGAAAATAGAGTCGATCAACAATATTATTTAACCTCTCAAACCCTTACCAAAGATAAAAGTCCATATTTGCTTTATGGTGGTTGTGCCTGGGGTAGAGTGCCAAATTACAGTACAGTTACAATCGAAGCGGGGGTAGTAGTAAAATTTGATGTGCCAAGGTATTGCAATGGCGGAACAGTTGCAGCTGGACTTTGGGTATATGGAAATCTAATTGTAAATGGTACAGCAGAAGAACCAGTAATTTTTACTTCAGTTAAAGATGATACGGAAGGTGGGGATACTAATGGTGATGGAAGCGCCAGCTCGCCACAGCCGGGTGATTGGAGTTCAATAGAAATTGGCCCAGGTCTCACAAATGTTATTAATATTAATCACGCAATTATTCGTTATGGATTCAATGGTATTAGAGCAACGAAGGTTTTTAATGAAACAAATATAACTTTAAGAAATTTAGATATTTCATTCAATCGCTCGTATGGTTTAAACGCTTCAATTCCAGTAGCTATTTCCAATAGCCGTTTTCACGACAATACAATAGGAGCAGTTAATAGTGATTTATATTGGAACCCACAAATCACTGCGATAAATAATTGGTGGGGAGATGATAGTGGTCCGACTGTTGCATCGAACCCAGGTGGTATTGGTGAAAAGATTTTTGGAAATGTTTTATATGATCCGTGGGTAGGGAAGATGACGAATGTGGCGCCGGTATTAAGTTTTTTGAGTGGCGATACTGACGGAGTTGAACCAAATATAGATTATTTACCAGAGCAGCCAGTTTTTAAAGTTGTTTATTCGGATGCGAATGGTGATGTGCCGGCAAATGTAAATGTTTTAATAAATTCGACAACATATCAGATGGCGACTGGTACAGTTAGCACTGTCGGTACTGAATATGTATTCACTCCTGCCACAGGTACTTTGCAAAAAGGAAATTTCTCGTTTCATTTTGAAGCGAGTGATGGGAAAGTTGTGGTTCGTTTGCCGGTGAGTGGCGAATTGGTGTTTGGGGTTAGGAATCGGCCGGTGATTGTGGTGCCGGGCATAATGGGGAGTGAACAAAAAAATGGTGTTTGGGTGATGGATCCGATTTTACATACCTATGACAATCTTTTGGATACGTTTAAGGCAAACGGTTACACAGATGGAGCTGATTTATTTACCTTTCCATATCAGTGGCGGCAATCCAATGTTTTAACCGCTGTTCAATTGAAACACAAAATTGATGAAGTTAAGGCAATTTCCGGAAGCAATAAAGTAAATCTTGTCGCTCACTCAATGGGTGGGCTGGTAGCAAGGCAATATATCCAGTCCGATGCCTACACGCAGGATGTTGATCAAATGATATTTATGGGTACGCCACATTTGGGTTCCCCAGATGCATACTTAACATGGGAAGGTGGCTTCTTTAGTTTAAGTGCAGATAGTAAATTAATGGAAACATTTTTCAAATGGGAAGCATGGGAAAATGGTTATTCATTTGATATTTATGCATATATTCATGGGTATCCAATAAATTCAGTTAAAGAATTATTGCCAGTTTATGATTATATTTATTTTAAAGATGATACGTTTTTGAGAGTATATCCAATAAATTATCCCAAAAATGAATTTCTTGAAATACTTGCGTCAACATTACCAAAATTAACCAGTTCCAATATTAAGATAACTAATATCGTTGGAAATTTAGGTGCCACCTCTACTGTAAACATGTACAGAGTTTATGATTATTTTTCTTTGCCTTTATGGCAAGACGGAATTCCTGATGGGTTACGAACTGCATCAATATATGGAGGTGCCGAATATGGAACTGGTGATGGAGTTGTGCCACTAAAAAGCAGTACTTCAATTATACCCAACTATACTTTGCAAAATTCGGAACATAGGGAGCTTGCGTCGTCCGCCGGTTCTTTGGTGCTACATAAATTATTAGGTATTAATAATCCAATCGTTATTAATACTTCTCTGGTTAAGAGGGTCCTGTTTGTAAAAATTCATTCACCCGCAGATATTGTAGTATCTGCTCCGGACGGAAAACGTATTGGCAAGGATTTTACATCGGGGCAGGAAATTAGTGAAATTGATGGAGCTTTTTATTCGGGGTTTGAGACGGACGATGAATATGTGACTATTCCAAATCCGATAGATGGCGAATACCGAGTGGAAACGCAAGGAACTGGAAATGGTGGAAAATATACTATCGTCGCCAGTTATATTAGCGATACGACAACGTCAGCGCACGATTTTGTCGGGCATATTTTGCCAGGTCAGATAACTGGTATAAATATAACGATTGACTCAGCACAAGCAAATGATTTAGAAATTGTGCCAGTAGACCACACACCTCCACAAATTAATATCTTATCACCGACATATTCGAATTATTTACGTTCCAGTCAGTTGCCAATAGTTATAAATTCCACAGATACCGAAACGGGCGTATTCTCGCAAGAAATTCGGTTAGATGATACAATTGTGAATAATGGAGATAGTATTGATTTGTTTTTTAAAAATCTTGGTACCCATTCAATATTTGTCACATCAAGCGACAACCAAGGAAATACTGGCGTCTCCAGTACGATTTTTCGCATTGTCGCCACTCCCGAAAGTACAATTTTAGATATTGAAAAAGCATATTCATTTGGTTGGATAAAGAATCAAAAAATAAAAAATAAGTTGATTGAAGAGCTCAAAGATTCATTTTTCTTGAAAAATGATCATGAAAAAAGTGATTACGAAAATGAAGAAGATGACAACAGAGAAGAAAGAAGCAAAAAAAATGAATTTGGAAAAGTATTTATTAAGGGATTAGAAAAACAATTAAAAAAGAAAAATATTAATCAAAATGCCTTTGATATCCTGAGCGAGGATATTGAATGGCTAATAAATAATTTAATATGAAAAAAATTATATTCATATCACTTCTGGTAGTTCTCGTTGTATTTTTATCATATTTAGTCGGTCCGTTTTTTGGTGCTTTGTATTTATATTTTTTTCCATCCGTTGGTGCAGGGTTGTTTATTGGTTTAATTGGATATACAATTGCGTTAATTGGGTTTGTAAATTCTTATATATTTTTTTTAACAAGTGGGGTTTCTTCTTTTATTAAGGAAAAAAAGTATTTATTATTGAGTATAATGATTGCACCTGCATTAATATTTGTACTATATTTTGATATAAAACACTTATATTTTTCATGTATAGTTGGTCTAATCGGTTGGGGATTAGGTTTGGGAGTTGAGAAGGGTATGAAGATGATGAAAAAATAGACCCTAATTAAATGTTTTTTAATAAAACTACTTCAACTGAATCTATATTGAAACCTCTTAAAAAGGAAACTTTTTTCAGTTTTTCGTGGAGAAAAATCGGAATTATGTTTTTATTGCTGGGTGTCGCTCTGATATTTTTAGAATGGTTCCTGGAGAATTCCCTTGATTGTAATTTTAATATAATCTGCTATAGCCTGTTTCCATTAAGAAGCATTTTAATCATGTTTTCTGTAATTTTCTTGTTGCCTCTCATGGCGTACACATCACCTATCTTAGATCATGTACAGAATCCAGACAAACCTGTATTAGTTTATCGTATATTTTTATCATTTTTTATTTTTATTGAATTCCTATATTTGTATTTACTAAGTTGCTTGCTTTCGCGATGGATTAGAATAAAATTCAGAAATCTATATATAGTTTTGGGTATTATCATAAGTACTTCAATTCTTTCTATACCTTTTAGTTACCTTTATTGGAAATTATTACCAAATGGTGAATTTAATGTCGGTGGTATTACTTTAGGTGGTTATCCTGTAGCTTATTTATTTTCTCTTGTCTTCCTTTTTACTGCGTTTGGCGGTCAAAGGAAGGGCGTTTGGATGGGAATATTGTCGACGCCGGCAATATTATTTGTAATGGCATTTGATTTAGAATATATTTTTTTTCCAATTATAGCTGGCATTATTGGCTGGTGGCTAGGGTTGAGAGTTGAAAAAAGGTTGAAAATATTACAAAAATCATGATCAATATACGTAAAGCAACAATTAAAGATTTGGAGGGGATATTAGAGCTGGGTAAGCTGCTCGCTGTTCATGAAAGAAAATGCGACCTGCTGTTGACGCCTTTTGATATTAAAAAAAGTAAAGCAAAATATAAAAGAAGATTTGCAGATTCAAAAGCGTGTCTTTTTGTTGCAGAAAAAGACGGGGATATTATCGGTTTTGTTTATGGTTTATTAAAAAAATCTCCAAGCCACATAAAAGGCCACAAAAAAATTGGTCGCCTTCAAGCTTGCTATGTAAAAAAGGAATTTAGAAGAAAACAAGTTGCGACAAAATTAACCGATGAATTATTATACTGGTTTGGTAAACAAAATGTTACCCTTATCGATTTGAATGTATATGCTAACAATGAAGCGATAAATGCTTGGAGAAAAATTGGTTTCAAGGATTACGATGTGCAAATGAGGTTGTTTTTGAAGCGGAAAAGAAATGATGGCTTATAAATAATTAATTATGAAAAATATTTTAAGGAACATTCTATTGGTTATAGTAATAATTACTTTGTCATATCTTCTGTCGATGCCTTTTGGTTTATTTTATACGTATTTATTTCCATCTTCCGGTGGCCAATTATTTATAGGTTATTATGGGTTGGCATTGTTAATGATTGGTTTTATTTTTTCATTTCTATTTTTCACATGGTTCATATTTTCAGCTTTTGGAGGAAATAAAAAGAGGTGGTTGGCAGGTTTTTTATCTTTACCATTTATTATAATTCTTGTTTATCTAGATTTTGAACACATTTATTTCCCAATCATAATAGGTCTCATCGGCTGGGGGTTAGGACTCGGAGTTGAGAAAGGTTTAAATATGTTAAAGAAATAATAAAATTATTTAAAAACATGTTTCAGTCATATTCTAAAAGAAAATTAGTAGTAGATCGAACAAAGCTTTGGATAATATACATATTTGTTTTAACTACACTAATTTTAGATGTTGGATGGATAATTGGAAAGGTGAAGGAAGGTGCAAAATTACCAGCCATATCTTATGCAAGCTTTATTATTTTATTAGTTGCGCTTGTTATATTTGTGTATTTAATTAATCTATTTTTTAACAAAATTGATAAAATAACCACAGAAATAGAAAGTGGTATTGAAAACGCCAAAGACGGATTAAAAGGTGAAAATTTAGTATTTGATGCTCTCGTTAAAATTATAAATCCCGTCGAGTATAAGATTTTTAGAAATGTTGTATTGCCAGGTAAAAAATGGGATATAGATTTTATTATTTTAGGTCCTAAGGGTTTGTGTGTTATAGAAGTAAAAAATTATTCTACACGGACGGTATTTACATATAATGATGCACAACTAAGAAGTAAGTATGGTGTCTTGGGTCATTTTATAAGAGATAGTCGTTGGCAAGTCTACGGACAGGTTACCGAGTTAGAAAAATACTTGCGTGAAAAAAATATTCTAAATTTTAAAATTGACAGGTCCTTACTATATGTAAATTCAGAATCCGTTGAATTAAAAGAGAGTAAAAACAAATACAATGTATATGTAATAAAAGGTATTTCAGGGTTAAATAAATATTATTCTGATATGTTTTTAAAGCCTAAATTTACCCCCAAATTTCGCGAGAAGGTAAGTAGTGTACTGTTGGAATTAAAATTGCCGGAAGTATTTGATAAAAATTTTTTATCTGGTAGCAAAATTAATTTTATAAAATAGAAATAGAAATTTATTATAAAACCGCCCTCACCTAGGCGGTTTTTTTATTCCCCAAAACCTTGACACTGCGCCATTTTTAGGCTTAAATGAGCTCAACGCGGAGGTGTCAAATGGGCCTATTTGCTTGGTTCAGCCGATTGGTGCGAGGAACTTTGAACCTCAAATCGCAACGGGAGGACACGGAAGTTTGTTTCGACGAGAAGCCGTTGCCACTGGCAACAGACGAAATTCGGGTTGAAAATCAATCCGAAGAACTTGTGAAGTGGAAATGCGGGCACCTTGCCCCGGCCAGGTTTGCGCACATTATTTATGGCGCGAAGTATGAATTGTATCCGGAATATTTTGGAGAACGCCTGGCTTGCGGCGAATGTCTGCTTGCCAAGCTAATCGAAAGGTCTCTTCGTTGTGGCAAGTGCGGGCACATCATCTTTCAAGATGAGGGGCTCGCCTTGTATGTGGACG
Organism: Patescibacteria group bacterium; assembly: GCA_041661385.1. Classification (GTDB taxonomy): domain Bacteria; phylum Patescibacteriota; class Patescibacteriia; order Magasanikbacterales; family GWA2-37-8; genus JAKANM01. The sequence goes on along the minus strand of JBAZUP010000001.1, from coordinate 569,123 downwards.
ACAGAAAGTTGTTCGTAAACCGATATTGGATTACCTTCTTTGAAGGTTCAGTTGTTGGTTGTATGCGAACAGATTGCTGTCCGAGCGGCGCGTATTTCTTCGCCAATTGGGACGGAGAAAAGATCGTTCCGCGCTTTGGAGGAAAAACAGTTTTCGGTGAAGCCATGTCGACCGGCAAGCCGGTTTGCGGTTCAGTGGAGCTGTAATAAATTAGGAGGGCGCCCCCCGGTCGTAACCGGGAACGCCTAAAGCAGCTTTCTTAAAGGAAAGCTTTTTTAGTACAAATTATTTTATAATTCCTTTTCATAAATCGATTGACTTTATAGTAAAATGCGTATAAAATAAAATATTACATAAAGTAATTTTTTTTAATATAAATTACTTGCTGTGCCAGTAGAAAATGTTAAAAATAAATCGGAAATAAAAACTTCCAAAGCCAATCTTTGGGCGGTTTTGATTCCTTACAAATGGCAAATCGCCTTGTTGGTAGTTTTGACGATTATTAGTAACGGCTTTAATCTCGCCGTGCCGAAACTGATTTCCCGTGCCGTGGACGCGTTCGGTGCCGGTTCGTTTGTTGCCAGTAGTTTTGTCTGGCAATTTTTGGCAATCGCATTATTTATATTTATTTTTACCTATTTTCAAAGTTTGGTACAAACCTATGCGGCCGAACGAGTGGCGAGAGATTTGCGCACGAAATTGATAGACAAAATTTCCACCCAGGAATTTCAATATATTCAGGAAGTTACCCCGAACAAACTTCTCACCAACCTTACCTCCGACGTGGACGCGGTGAAAATGTTTGTTTCCATGGCAATTTCTTCTATTGTATCGTCGGCTTTTTTAATTGTAGGCGCGAGTATTTTGCTTTTGCTTATTGATTGGGAGCTGGGCCTTGCGATTCTGGTAGCGGTGCCGATTATCTTTGCGACTTTTTTTATCGTCATGTCAAAGGTCAGAAAACTATTTAGAAAATCTCAGGAAGCCATTGATTGGCTAAATAAAGTTATTAACGAAAGTGTTTTGGGGTCAGCGCTTATCCGGCTGCTAAATTCACAGCATTACGAATACGAAAAGTTTTTGGCTGCCAATACCCGGGCCAGAGATGTTAGTCTGAGTATTTTGCGCCTATTTGCTACCCTTATACCGGTTATTACTTTCGCGACGAATCTTTCTACACTTGTGATTTTGGCACTCGGTGGACATTTTGTTATTACGGGCGCCATCAGTCTCGGCGACTTTACCGCCTTCAATAGTTATCTCGCGATTCTTATTTTCCCAATTATCATTATTGGTTTCATGAGTAATTTAATTGCTTTTGCTTCGGCAGCCTATCAGCGTATTTACGAAGTGTTAAGTGTAGAGGAAAAAATTAACACCGGAAAAATTACCGCTCAGTTGCACGGCAATCTTGCGGTAAAAAACGTCACCGTTAAATATGGCGAAAAATCAGCCCTGAAAAATATTTCGTTTGACGTGAAAGCCGGCACCAAAATAGCGATAATCGGTCCAACGGCCGCCGGCAAAACTCAGTTACTTTATCTTTTAATCGGCCTCCTAAAACCAACCACCGGCAGTATTGAATATGATGGAAAAAATATTTCCGAATATAATCCGGTCGCACTGCACAACCAAATTGGGTTTGTTTTTCAGGATAGTATTATTTTTAACGCGAGCCTAAGAGAAAATATTGGCTTTAGCAATACCGTAAAAGACGAAGATCTGGAAAAAGCAATTACCACCGCCGAGCTGAAGGATTTTGTTGAAACCTTTCCGGAAAAACTGGGTACCGTTGTTTCCGAACGGGGGACCAGTCTGTCGGGCGGTCAAAAACAGCGCATTATGTTGGCACGCGCTCTCGCCCTCAATCCGAAAATATTATTACTCGATGATTTTACGGCGCGGGTTGATACTAATACTGAACAAAAGATTTTAAAAAATATTTCGATAAATTATCCGGATTTGACTTTGATTTCGGTAACGCAAAAAATTGCCGCGATAGAAAATTATGACCAGGTTTTGGTTCTGATGGAAGGGGAACTGCTCGCAATCGGAACGCATGCGACATTAATGCATAGTTCGCCGGAATACGTGCAGATTTATAATTCTCAGCAAAGCACCAATGAATATGAATTACGCCCTGAGTAAAACTGATAAAAATAAACTTAATCCTAAATTTTCAACTGTGGTCCGTCGCCTCAGGCCGTTTTTGGCAGGCGAAAAGAGAGACGTTATTATTGGCCTCGGTGCGATTTTAATTTCTTCCGGCGCGGCGCTCCTCACGCCGATAATCATCAGTCACACCGTGGATAAATATATCAGGGTCGGAAATTATAGCGGGGTGTTTTTCTATTCAGTAATTTTGTTGGTAATTTATATATTTTTTCTTTTTTCTAGTTATACCCAAATCAAAACTATGGGCGCAGTTGGTCGGCGGGTGTTGTTTAATTTGCGCAATGCTTTATTTAACAAACTTCAAGAATTACCGGTCGCATTTTTCAATCAGAATAAAGCCGGTGATTTAATTTCCAGAATTAACAGCGACACCGACCAGCTCAATCAGTTTTTTGCTCAGGCACTCATGCAGTTTCTCAGTAATTTCTTTTTGATTGTCGGTGCCGGAATATTTTTGCTGGTTCTAAATATCCGTCTCGGACTCGCGGCGCTTTTGCCGGCCGCCGCAGCCCTCATATTTACCCAAGTAGTTTCGCCCTGGATAAAAAAGAAAAATCTGAAAAACCTTCGGGCGCTTGGTGGTATGAGCGCCGAAATTCAGGAAAGCCTCAATAATTTTAAAGCGGTAGTGGCATTTAACCGCCTTGATTATTTCCGCGATAAGTTTAACAGCGCTAATCAAAATAATTATTTGGCGGCAGTCGGTGCCGGAATCGCGAATAATATTTTTACTCCGGTCTATGGCTTGGTTTCTAATTTCGCCCAGATTATTGTGCTTGGGTATGGAACGTATCTTATTACTGCGAATGAACTTAGTATCGGTCTTTTGATTGGGTTTATCTTGTATGTGAATAATTTTTATATGCCGCTGCGCCAGTTAGCATCGGTTTGGTCGAGTCTTCAGCAGGCACTTGCCGGCCTCGATCGTATTTATGAAGTGCTGTCTTTGCAGTCCGATATGGAAATTATACCGGCGGAAAAAGATCTAAAAGCAGCATCTTTGGTTGAATTCAGAGATGTTAATTTTGGTTATCCGGACGGCAAAGTAGTTTTACATAATATTAATTTTGCCCTTGAGAAAGGTAAAACTTATGCGTTAGTAGGGCCGACCGGAGGCGGGAAGACCACCACGGCATCGCTTATGGCGCGTTTGTACGACCCGACGTCCGGAAAAATATTTTTGGAAGGAAGAGATCTCCGCTCCTTTGACCCCAAAGAACGCGCCAAAAAAATCGGTTTTATTTTGCAGGAACCATTTTTGTTTACCGGCACGGTCCGGGAAAATATTATTTATGGTAATGAACAATATCAAAAATATTCCGATGAAGAGCTCCAGGGAGTTATTGAAAAAGCCGGGCTATCTGGACTGCTCGCTAGATTTGAAAATAATCTTCAGACCAAAGTTGCGGCGAGCGGGGATTCGATAAGCCTTGGACAAAAACAACTGATCGCCTTTATGAGAGTGGCGCTCCGGAGTCCCGAGCTGGTAATTCTTGATGAAGCAACCGCGAATATTGATACTGTCACCGAACAGTTGCTTGAAGAAATACTTAAAAAACTTCCGCCCACTACTACTAAAGTCATTATCGCTCATCGTTTAAACACAATCAGTTCGGCCGATGCAATCTTCTTTGTAAATTCGGGAGAAATTACTATGGCCGGTTCGATGGAGCATGCGGTTGAGATGCTGTTAAAAGATAAAAGAGCCAGCTAAAACATGTTATTTTAGGATAAGCCGCTCGTATTCACCAATCGGGCGGTTTTTGTTATAATACAGCCACTTAAAGGTGTTAAAAATTCGATTTTATGAAGATTTCTGAACAAAAACTTCACGACCTTGCTACACTTGTACGTTATTATATTTTAAAATCGACCACCACCGCCGGTTCTGGCCATCCTTCGTCTAGTCTTTCCGCTACCGATCTCATGACGACGCTATTTTTTGGCGGGTTTTTTCATGCTCATTTAGATAATCCAAATCATTCAGCCAACGACCGACTAATTTTTTCTAAAGGCCATGCCGCACCGTTGCTTTATTCCTTATATACAGCGGCGCACCAAATAATGGAATCTGATTTAATTAAGCTCCGTGAGTTTGATAGCCTGCTTGAAGGCCACCCTACCATGCGCTTTCCGTTTACCGAAGCCGCGACCGGTTCGCTCGGCCAAGGCCTCGCTATAGGTTTTGGCATGGCGCTCAATGCAAAATATTTAGATAAAATGTCGTATCGTACTTTTGTTCTTCTTGGCGATAGTGAAATGGCCGAGGGTTCAAATTGGGAAACGATTCAGCTTGCCGCTCATTATAAATTAAATAATTTGATTGGAATTATTGATGTGAATGGTTTGGGTCAGCGGGGAGCGACGATGGCGGGCCACGACACGACTGCTTTTGCAAAAAAATTAAAAGCGTTTGGCTGGAACACGGTTGAAATTGACGGTCATAATTTGAAACAAATTAGCAAGGCTTATCGAAAAGCTTTGTTTGAAGAAAAAAAACCGACCATGATAATTGCAAGAACCGTAAAGGGCAAAGGAGTAAAATTTATTGAAAACAAAGAGGGGTGGCACGGTCGGGCTCTCTCAAAAGAAGAATGTGAAAAAGCCATCAAGGGACTCGGAAATATTTCGTTTGGTTTGCGCGGGGTGATATTTAAACCGCCGCAGGAAACGCCAAAGCTTTACGATGGAGATGTTTATATAAAACAAGATGAGCACGAACGGGGTGAAATGATTGCGACGCGCGAGGCCTATGGTCATGCTCTGGTCTCGAGTTTTGAAAAACATCAAAATATGGTGGTGCTTGATGCTGAAGTAAGCAATTCAACCTTCTCCTCGATTTTTAAAGAAGTATATCCAAAAAGATTTTTCGAAATGTTTATCGCTGAACAAAATATGGTCGGTGCCGCCCTCGGCTTGTCGCGTCGTGGCAAGATGCCGTTTGTTTCAACTTTTGCCGCTTTTTTTGCTCGGGCTGCCGACCAAATCCGCATGAGCCAGTATTCTAATTCTAATATTAAATTTGTCGGCTCACACGTGGGTGTTTCCATCGGTGAAGACGGCGCTTCGCAAATGGGTCTTGAAGACATTGCTTTGTTTCGTTCGCAAGTCGGCGGGGTAGTTTTATATCCGGCCGATGCGGTCGCGACTGCAAAATTGGTTGAAGAAGCAGCAAAGCATGTTGGCAATGTTTATATTAGGACAACGCGTGGAAAAACTCCGGTAATTTATGAAAAAAATGATCAGTTTTTAATTGGTGGCAGTCGTACAGTTAGACAAAGCGAACATGATGATGCTACTATTGTCGCGGCCGGAGTAACATTGTTTGAAGCGCTCAAAGCCCATGAACTTTTACTTGCGACCGGTATTACGGTGCGCGTGATAGATTTATACAGTGTTCAGCCGCTCGATGAAGAAGCGTTAAAAAAAGCCGCCAGTGAAACAAAACTAATTTTGACCGTAGAGGATCATTATGAAGTTGGCGGAATTGGTGAAGCGGTAAGTGCGGTGCTTAGTACGAGTGGTACGCCGGTCTATCGTCTTGCCGTTAAAAAAATTCCACGCAGCGGCAAGCCGGAGGAATTGCTCGCATATGAGGAAATTGACGCCGATGCGATTGTAAAAAAAATAAAACAATTTATTAAACAAAAAAGGGGTTTCTGAAGTTTTAAAAATGTTTTTAGAACAGGTAAAAAAATATTTGCCAAAGGTTTTAGATAAGGCGCCAAAAATTTTGCTTGGCGTTCTTCTTTTTGTCATGATTTGGTTTTACATGTCGAACTCGTTTGATACCGATGGTGGTTGGCATATGCGGTTTGGCCAGTCGGTTTTAGATGGCCAATTTCCATATCGCGATACTTTAACTTGGTCATACCATGGTTATGATTGGGTAAATATGTCGTGGGGAGGCGATATTTTATTCTGGGTAATGTATACAACACTCGGCTATCAGTCACAGGTCATTCTCATGACGATAGTGACATTCCTCGCATTTATTTTAATTACTGCTTTACCGAAAAAGGAAATAAATTGGGTAGGTATGGCGGTCGCAGTTTTTACATTATATTTACTCGATTATACTTTGATAAAACGGCTGTCTTTTTTTGCCCCATTATTTCTCGCAGGACTTATTTACTTGCTTGAAGGGAAAATAAAGAAAAATATTTATTGGGTTTTGCCAGCAGGTTTTTGGCTGTGGGCATTTTTACATGGAAGCTGGATTTTGGGATTCATCACGATAAATATTTATGTAATGGGCAATTTATTGCAAAATCTTTTGCATCGTTATAAACCGTTATTTTTACTCTCAAATTGGAATAAAACTGATTTTATCAGGGTCATTTTTGCTGAAATTTTGGCTTTTTTTGTTATCGCTATTAACCCTTACGGATTCCGTTTGTTTGCGGAAATTATGTCTGTTTTTACAAACCCCGGTCCGATTAAATATATTCTTGAATTTACACCAAGTTATAATTATCCGATTTATTTTGGTTCGGTAATTTGTTCAGTGGTGATTTTAATTTTAGCCTTAATTTTAGTTTTTAGAAAAAAGCTAACTTTTGCGCAAGGTCTGTTACTCATTGTTTTCTTTATTTCCGGTATTCGTTACAAAAGAAATATTTTTTATATTTTATTTATTGGCATTCCCGTCTTAACGGGAGTGGCGGTTTATATTTGGGGAGAGTTTGAAAAATCATTATTAAAAAATCTATTTGGGACAAAAAAATACCGAGTCGGGCAAATTTTTCTTACTGGTATTTGCTTAGTATCGATTTCGTTTATTTATTATTTTGGATCAAGAGTTAATATCAGCAACGATGTTTGGAATAATCGAAATTTAAATCGGCCAATTATTTTGCCGTTTACTGCCGCAAAGTTTTTACAAAATGAAGTTGGAAATGAACCGGTAAGGATTTTTAGTGAATTTAATTGGACCGGTTATTTTGAATGGCTGTCGCCGAAGGCTTATTATTTTTTAGATGGTCGAACTCTTCGGCATCCGGTTTTGCAAAAAATTAGCTTGATTGATAAATATTATGCGTATTATTATGATGAGGGAGGTTTGAAAGATTTGGAAAATGAACAGGTTAAATATATTTTACTCCGAAATATTAGTACGTCACCGCTTGCTAAACCAGATTTTTTGAATCAAATATTTTTTGGTATCACCTTGAACAAAGCGTATAATAATGATCCATCACAGTTGGAAAAGGATCTAAGAGATAATAAGGATTGGATATTAATTTATACTGATCGGATGGCAAATATTTGGAAAAGAAAATAATAATAAAAAAACCCGCCAACAAGGCGGGTTTTTTTAATTGATTTAGATAATCGTTACGCTCGCTACTCGATCGTTTTCTTCTTTGAAGCGCATTAGACGGACACCCTGTGTTGCCCGACCCGAAGTATTAATAGATTTGAAGGGAAGGCGAATTACCTGGCCTTTTTCCGACATCATCATTAGATCGTGATCGTTCGCAACCGCAGTATCAATGACTTTGGCGTAAATCAGTTTGCCGGTTTTGGCGGTGACTTCGGCAGTTTTAATACCGGATCCACCGCGGCCTTGGGTTTTATATTCCGAGAGCTCGGTACGTTTTCCAACGCCGTTCTCACCAACCGTGAGGAACGCCATAGATTTGGCACCGGCTGGTACGATATCCATGCCGATAACTACGTGATCACTCTTTAGCTTCATGCCACGAACGCCCGAAGCGGCTCTGCCCATTTCGCGGACATCTTTTTCTTTGAAGCGAATTGCTTGGCCACCGCTAGTTGCGATCATGATTTGATCGTCGCCGGTTGTTGGTTTAACCCATTCAAGATTGTCGTCAGTTTTTAGTTTTATTGCAATGAGGCCGCTTCTTCGAACATTTTTGAAATCTTCTAGTGCAGTTTTTTTGATGACACCTTTGCTAGTTACCATTACCAAGAATTTATCTTTTTCAAGATCACTCATGGCAAGGAGGGCGGTAATTTTTTCATTTGGTGCAAGCTGCAGGAAGTTTACGAGCGCCTGGCCCTTCGCGGTACGGCTGCCTTGGGGAATATCATAGGCCATGAGTTGGAAGACGCGGCCGCGATTGGTGAAGAACAAAATATTGTCGTGAGTGTTGGTCATGAGTAGTTGATCAACAGATTCATCTTCTTTGGTAGTCACGCCGATTACTCCCTTGCCACCGCGAGATTGCTGGCGGAAAGTATCTGGAGGAAGGCGTTTAATATAACCGTCGGTGGTGGTCATGACGATTGTTTGTTCGTTTGGAATGAGATCTTCCGTAGTAAATTCTTTAACACCATGAGAAATAATTACTGTGCGTCGTTCCTCACAGTATTTTTCTTTTATTTCTTTCGTTTCAGTTTTTACAATGCCAAGAATTTTAGCTTCCGAAGCAAGAATAGATTGTAATTCTTTAATTATTGCTTTCTTTTCTTTTAGTTCATCTTCAATTTTTTGTCTTTCTAGGTTAGCAAGCTGTTGAAGGCGCATTTCAAGAATTGCGGTAGCTTGCCGGTCGGAAAATTTAAATTTGCTAATGAGGTTTACTTTGGCCTCTTCTTTATCTTTAGAGGCGCGAATGGTTTTGATTACTAAATCAATTTTATCAAGCGCCATGCTTAAACCTTCGAGAATATGAGCGCGATCCTTATTTTTTTCAAGATCAAATTCAGTGCGTTTACGGATAACAACTTGGCGATGCTTAATAAATTCTTCAAGAATGCTCTTTAAGTTTAGAATGCGCGGTTGAATTCCATCAACCAAAGCAAGCATGTTGAAGTGAAAATTGGTCTGCAGTGAAGTGAGTTGGAAAAGCTGATTCAAAATCTTTTTTGGGTAACTGTCTTTTTTTAAATCAACCACAACGCGAACCCCATCTTTGTTAGATTCGTCGCGTAAGTCTCTAATGCCTTCAATTTTTTTCTCTTGAACTAGTTCGGCAATTTTTTCAATCATTTCCGCCTTGTTTACTTGGTAAGGAACTTCGCTGACAATGATTTGGAAAGCGCCGGTTTTGGTTTCGACAATTTCAGTTTTGGCGCGCATCACAATGCCGCCTTTGCCGGTGCCGTAAGCCGCGGCAATATCTTTCTTGTTATAAATAATACCACCGGTCGGAAAGTCCGGACCTTTAACAATTTCACATAGTTCTTCGATTGAAGTTTTTGGTTTTTCAATAAGAGCGATAATTGCGTCTACCAATTCAGCAAGGTTGTGTGGAGGGATACTTGTCGCCATACCGACCGCAATGCCCATCGTACCGTTGAGTAAAAGATTGGGCAAACGAGTTGGTAAAACGGTTGGTTCTTTGTGTGAGCCGTCATAAGTAGGAATAAAACTGACGGTATTTTTTTCAATATCCGCCAGAATTTCTTCGGCAATAGATCTTAGGCGCGCTTCGGTATAGCGCATCGCAGCGGCGCTGTCACCGTCCATTGAACCGAAGTTACCTTGGCCGTCTACCAATTGGTGACGCATGGAAAACTCTTGAGCCATGCGGACCATAGCTTCGTAAATGGAGGAGTCGCCATGTGGATGGTATTTGGCCATCACTTCACCGACTACGTGAGCCGATTTACGGAAGCGGGTATTGTGGCGTAAGCCCATATTGCCCATCGCATAAAGAATGCGGCGGTGAACAGGCTTAAGTCCGTCTCGGACATCTGGCAAAGCGCGCGAAACGATTACGCTCATGGCGTATTCAAGATAAGATTGGCGAACCTCTTCCACGATTGGTGTTGGGGTTAGTTTTCCAATATCTCCTTTTACATACGGCAACGGTAGTTTTTCTGGCATAATTATTTAGGGAGTAGAAGAGACGCCTGGGGTTGAAGTAGTGGTACTAGAACTGGCGGCGGCTCCAGCGAATAATTTTGATAAACCTTCTTTTATTTTATTAACTTGCGTGTTGGTTTCGAGATTTTTTTCATTTGAATCGTTAAAAGCTTTTTGCCAATTTGCTTTGGTGTCATCAACAAAACTTTTTTCTGAAGTGGCAGAAATTTTTACCAGTGAAAGCTGTGAATATATTGACCAAGACCACATCGCGCAAATAATAACGGCGACAGAAATCACTCCTAACCACATTAAACGATAAGCAGATTCGTTATAGCTGGCAAGATGGGAGAGGGAGGGTGGCCGAGGCGAAAGCTGTAATTCTTTTTCAATTTGGTCGGCATTTGGAGTGGTTTCGGAATTTTCATTTTTCAGAGAGCCTTCGTGAAAAACCAAACTCGGCATCGGATTTGTTTCGGCGGGTTTATTTTTTTTATTTTTTTTCGCCATAGCGTTAAACAAAATCGTGTCGAGAAATATTTAAACGTTTTTCTCAAGTACAATCAAACGGGTTTCATCTTGAGGTAGATCTTTTTTCTTGATAATAAGTTTTTTTTCAGTCGAAGCTGGCTTCATTCCGGATTCTTTAATAAAATCTCCAAGGGGTTTTACATCTTTATCAGTATCACATTGGTAGGCCATGGGAATAACAATTCTTGGTTCAAGTGCGGTGACAATACTGGCGGCATCTTCGGCATTTAAGTATTGTTTGTTGTCGCCAACTGGAATTATCAGAATGTCGATCGTGCCAATTTTTTCTAATTCGGAAATGTCCGGTTTTTTGTTTAGGCGACCGAGGTGAACTACCGAAATTTGTTCGGCGTTAATTTTGAAAATTAGGTTACCGTTTAAAGACGGAAAAGCGGTAATCATGACTTCCTTTTTTTCGCATTCACCAAGCGTGCTTAAAACAAATGGATTTTGCGAAAGAGTAATACTATCTTTTTCGCCGGAAGAAAGTAGGGCAATTGAAGGTGCAAGGGAGCGGGGGAATTCACCGGTTTCAGGGCGATAGGGGTCAATGATGGTAATAACATCTTCGTCGTTGAAGCGAGTCTGAAGCCGGATACAGGTTTGGCCAAGCCAAGAAATGTGCATATTTTTGACAAAAATCATGATAAAACTTGATATATTTTAGCATTTTTTTTGGTTTGTAGCAAGTGGAAAACCCAGATCAAAAATGATTCAAATGCCTTGACAAATTGGTCAAAAGCTGATATATTTAGGAGTTCTTTAACAATTTTCCCTGTCTTATTTTTGGCTTATTTTATTGATAAAAAGCTATAAACGAGGCAGGGAATTGAGAATAAGCTCAGTTTACCGTGCCTCTTAAGGGCACGCGAAATAAAAACTGAGCGTGCGGAGGACAGACAATGTTCGACGCTACCATCCAAACCACTGGCAGTGGAGCAAAGTTTCAGCAATTCAGTTGCGATGAAGAGAATTGCAAGAACAAGTCGGCCATTCCGGTCGGTTCAAAGTACTTCCCGAGAAATTGGGATATCGTTGGCGATAAGCACTATTGCAATTCGAGCCCGTGTCGACACCGGCGCGGTCTCGCCAATCGGACTGACAAGAAGGTCAGCAATGTCGAGAAGATCTCGAATCAGCTTGCAGTTGCGGGCGAGAAGCCTTTGGGTCATTTGGCCTATCAGTGTCTTCGATGTGACGACACGACCAACAATCCGAAGGATTGGCTCGAGGCTGATGGCAATTTGTATTGCTCCAAGATGGCTTGCCGCGATTACGCGCTAACCCATCCGAACTGGCGGATGTTCCGTCGTCCAGGAAGGGCGGCGTAATCTCCATGAAGAGTTTCATGGTCATGCTGTTTCTTCTGGTCGGTTGCGTTCCGGCCGAGATTACCACCTCTCAGGTGGTGACAGTCACACCAGTTACCGTGAGTCCAGCTTCGGCTGAACTCGAAGTTGGCGACAGCCAGCAATTTGTCTCAGCCGAGGCAGGTACCTGGTCAGTCATGGAGACCAATGGTGGAACCATTTCTTCGACCGGTCTTTACACAGCGCCGGCAAGTGATGGCACATACCATGTGCTGCGAACAACCAGCAATTCGCTGGTCGGCAGTGCGGCCGTAAAGGTGCGAAGGACAGTCATTTCTGTCAGCCCTTCTTCGGCGCAGGTTCTCGTCGGTGGCAACATTCAGTTCGTGGCTACTGTGACTGGTCCAACAGATACTTCTGTCAGTTGGTCTGTCACGGAAACCGGTGGCGGGACCATTTCCGCAACTGGTTTGTACTCTGCGCCGGCCAATGCTGGTAACTTTCATGTGATTGCGACCACGGTCGTAAAAAACAGAAAGTCAGCAACCGCCGCGGTTGCCGTCAATTCGCCGATTGTCGTTAATCCGGTGGTCAGCATCGCAGTTTCGCCGGCAACAGCCGCAATCAATTCGTGCCTCACGTATCAGTTTGGCACAATTATTAGCGGCACCAGTAACACCGGTGTCACCTGGTCCATTCAGGAGGGAGCAGCGGGCGGAACAATCTCCGCCACTGGTCTCTACACCGCTCCGGCAATCGCCGGCATTTACCACATAGTGGCGGTCAGCAAGGCCGATGTCACCAAGTCATCTGTCGCTGCCGTCACTGTGACGGACAAGGTTGTGAGCGTTTCGGTGTCTCCGAATACCGTGTCGCTTAGGCCCGGCGAGGTCCAACTGCTCACGGCAACTGTGATTACTTCTTGCGGCGCTCAGCCCGCGACTAGTCAGCTCATGTCAATGAGCGCAGATGGCAGGCTGGTCCCCATCAACCAGTAGTCAGTAGTTCTTTTCAACAGACCCGCGTGGTGCCTTTCGGCGCCCCGCGGGTCTTCTTTATACTATTGACATTAATCATTAAATATGGTATTTTTGGTTGTTATTATTTATTTCATTTTTTGCTTAAATGTATAACTTTTTAAGTTAAAAATGAAGCAGAGAATACTGCTCGCTCTTTTACAAAGTAGAAGTTATTTTTTTGATGATGACGATTCACATGTCGAAAAAGATTGACATATAACCCAAATAAGGAGAAATTGACAATGAAAAAATACATGTTGTCGCCGAATGTTCGCTTTATTGCAAATCCCGAATTCGAAACGTCTATGGCTTATCATACTTTGTACGGCAATCCTCGGATTGTCAATGATGAAGCCAGACAATTTTTGGATTTGTTTAAGTATCCAGTGACTCAGGAAGAAATTGCGAAAGCGTGTGACGAAAATCCGGAAGAAATTATTAAGGAGTTCGAGGAGATTTTATTTCTTGTTGAACCAGGTTTCGATGAGAAGATGTTTCTTAGATCTCAGAAGGCTCAACACTTGTCGCAAATCAAGCAGGGGCAGACAGTTGACCGTATGGGCCTTGCAATTAGCGACCTTTGTAATTTTGGGTGTTCCCATTGTCTTCATCGGCAGTCGTTCAATAGTGGAGGTATTGTACTTCAATCCAATTCGAACAATGAATTATCTCGCAATATGAGTTGGGAAACGGCAAAGCAATGCATTGACCAATACATATTGTTAATGCGAAAGAATGAGTGTTCGGATGGTAAAATTCATTTCGGAAATGCTGAACCCCTCATAAACTGGCCGGTCATAAAAAATGTGCTGGTCTATTGTAGTCAGATGAGTGGTTTAAAGTTTGAATTCGCAATCAATACAAATCTTTCTTTGATGACGCGCGAAATTGCTGAAACCCTTAAGGAGTATAGGGTGGTAATTGCGACCTCGCTAGATGGAACTGCCCAGGCTAATGATGTGATTCGCGTTACCAAGGGTGGAAAAGGCACATTCGCGCTTTTGCTCAAGAAGTTTGATCTCTTGGCTGAAATTGGTTATCCGCTGGATGGTTTCAGTATTACTGTGACCAAGAGAAATTTCGATTTTGTGGATGTAGATATCATCGATCTTGCCGCCGCAAGAGGCATGGTATCTCTTGCTTTTGACTACGACCTTATTAGCCTGATTGATGTGCCGATACCAACGAGAGTTGAAAAGCTGATGGTGCTGAAGAGATACGCAAATGATTTGGGGATTGATTTCTTCGGTACTTGGGATAGTGCATTTCGCAACCTAACATCAGTGAGCCTCCTCACAGGTAGTCATGCCTTTTGCGCCGCCGTCCAGGGAAAATCGGTTGAATTTAATGTTGATGGAAGTATAAAGGTTTGTGGCCATACATGTACATCTATTGGGCACGTGGATCGTTTTGATGAGATGTTCAACAGGTCCGGCGGATTGTTCAAAATTGTCCAGGAGCGTTTTCCTGGAGCAGATGCCTACTGTAAAGGTTGTGTTATTGAAGGTCCGTGCGGCGGTCAATGTCATGTGACAAGAGAAGTTGATGCACAATTGGTAGGGGATCAGCGGCAAAGTCTTTTTGCCGATATGTGTGATTTTTACCGCTCGGTCACGGATGCTCTTGCATTGGAATATCTTCGGTCAAACGGTGCTTCAACGGTTGTGAAGCGTCACACGTGCGGTGTGTGAAAGGGGGTGATTTAAATGAAGAAGATTGCTATCAAAAAGGTCGCAATCCGCAAGGTTACCCCGATGAAATCGGGCGTTGCCATGTCTGGAAAGCGGACCCGCTGCAAGTAGTTGCAGTTCGTGGGGTTAAGTACATATGTACTTAACCCCACTTCTTTTTTTCCATAGCATTTTTAGCTCGTTTATATTTTCATTTCGGTTATCGGAATTTACCGCCCAATAAAGGGCGTTAAGAAAAAATATGGCATTCACAAGTTGATATTTTTTTTGAAACTTTTTTTTGCTTTTAATAAGATTTGATTTTAAAATTTTTACGTTAAGCATATTTAGGAACTCTGCTTCAAAGGATTCATCGGTGTCTTGTTCTTGGTAAGCTTTAGCACACTCTTCATAATAAAAAAGGCGAAAAAGGTCGTAGTCAGGTACGCCGTATAAAGCCAACTCCCAATCTATAACGCCGGTTAAATTTTTGCCATCTGAGAGTAGATTATGAATAATAAGATCGCCGTGAACAAGTGTTATTTTTTCTTGGTTAGAAAAGAATTTTTGAACCTCGGGTTTTTTAATAACTAAAATTAATTCCTTCAAAATATCGTTCGTTTGTTTAATTTTTTTTATGCTTGCAACTTTTTGCTTGATATTGTTGGTGAGATAGCCTTTAAAATTATTATATTTTTTACCAGTATTGACCGAATAAACATAATTATAATTTTGAGTTTTTATATATTGCAAAAACTGAATAATTTGATTAATAATATTTAATTGATTTTTTTTCGGAAGTATCTTCCAGAGTAAATCTAACGTTTTACCAGGGAGTCTGTTTTCAAGCATTACAAATGATTTATTAATATAGCCAGACCACAAAACCCTTGGTATCAGAGGATGATTGAGTTGTTTTAATAATTTAACTTCTCTAGCTAAAATTTTTTGGTTATCGTCTCGAAATCTGATAACATATTTATTTGAAATATATACTTTATGATGCGTTCCGTTAGAAGCAATTTTAAAATTCTCCTTTTGAAGGATTGTGAGGCTTTTTTTCATTTTTTCAATTCGCAGTAAATAATTATCCATATTTATTGTCATTTTATCACATATTTAAGTATAAGTCATTATATATTATATTTAGAAGAAATTAAAAAAGTCATGAATTTTATAGCCGTCTTGACAAATTACTCATTATAATATACAATTGGCACCAGACATTTAGATTAATTAAGCCTTTCCGTTTTTAGAGAAAGGCACTCTGTCCGCTTTAAGCGGAGGGGATAAGCAAATTTTTTTTGTTTATGTCAGAAGAAAAAAAGGTTAAAGATGATGATTTTAAATCATTGATTCAGGCGTACGCCATGGACGTGCCGAAATTAAGTGATGTCATCAAAGGCAAAGTTATTTCGGTCGAACGCGGTGAAATTCATATCGATGTCGCCGGCATGACTATTGGTGTTGTTCGCGGTCAGGAACTTTTTGTTGAAAGCAGCGAATATTCAGGTTTAAAAGTTGGTGATGAAGTTGAAGCAACCGTTTTGGAATTAGAAAATGAAAACGGTGAAATGGAATTGTCATTCCGCATTGCTGGTTATCGCAAGGCTTGGGACAACATGAAGAAATGGATGAAAGACGGTTTGACCTTAAAAGCCAAAATTTTATCAGCTAACAAAGGCGGTTTGCTTCTACAGCTTGAAGCATTGAATGCTTTTATGCCTGTTTCTCAACTTAGCCCGGATAATTATCCGCGCGTAGCGGGTGGCGATAAAAATCGCATTCTCGACAAGCTAAAAGAAATGGTTGGTCGCGATCTCGAAGTAAAACTTATTGATGTTGATGAAAACGAAGAAAAAATTATCGCTTCCGAGCGCGCAGTTTGGGAAGATTCTCAAAAAGCAGTTCTTGAATCATACAAGGTAGGCGATATAGTTGATGGTGAAATTAGCGCTCTTACCTCATTTGGCGCCTTCATGAAATTTGGTCAGGGCCTTGAGGGTCTAATTCACATTTCGGAAATCGCTTGGCAGCGTATTGATCACCCAAAGGATGTTTTGAAAGTTGGTGATTCGGTAAAAGCTCAAATTATCCAGCTCGATCATTCCAAGATTTATCTCTCAATGAAACGCATTGTGGATGATCCGTGGAAGAGCGTAAAGGATAAATATAAAGTAGGAGATACCGTAAAAGGCAAGGTTTTGAAAGTTGAATCTTTCGGCCTGATGGTTGGACTTGATAAAGACATCCACGGTCTTGCTCACATTTCTGAACTTTCCGATCAACCAATTGCCAATTTGAATGAAAAATTCAAGCTTGGTCATGAATATGATTTTGAAGTTGTTTCACTCGAACCAGCTGAACACCGCCTCGGTCTTAAGCTCGCTGGTGTAAAAGGTAAAAAAGGACGTACCGTAGCAAGCGATGAAAAAAAGACGGAGAAAAAAGAAGAAAAGTCAGAAGAAAAAAAAGAAACTGAAGCGAAAGAAGAAAAACCAAAAAAAGTTCATAAAAAGAAGGCTGAATCCAAAGAATAGGTCTTTTAAAACCCTCCGTTCCTAACGGAGGGTTTTTTGTTATAAAGCCTTGATTTTATTTCGATTTTCGGGTAGTATAACTTAACTATATTTATTGATTATTTTACCCTATGAAAAGTTTTTTGAAGAATTTTATCGTGATTTTTTTAGTTCTTTTGCTCGTAGCGGCAACTCTTGGCATGATTAAAAGCGGTAGCAGCAGTGCCCCACAAGTAATTGGAGTAGGAAAATTAGTTGAAGAAATTAATGCCGGACAAGTAAAAAAAGTTGTCGTGAAGGGCGATACCTTGGAAGTAGAATTGAAAGATGCGAAAGCTCCGGCTCAGCAAGTTACCAAAGAGACACAAGATTCTTTTGGTAATATCATGAAAAATTACGGAGTGACTGATGCGGCTCAGAAAAATTTACAGGTAGAAGTTGTGGGCGAGAGCAGTTGGAAAGTTTGGATGGCAGTAATTGTTCCGACAGTGCTTCCGCTTATTATAATAATTATTTTCTTTTATTTTATGACTCGTGGCGTACAGGGTGCAAATAATAAAGCCATGGGTTTTGGTCAAAGTAATCCGCGCCAGGTGAAACCGGACGATAAAGATCAAAAAACCTTTGCGGATGTTGCTGGTGCGCGTGAAGCGAAAGAAGAATTACGCGAAGTAGTCGATTTTTTGAAAGATCAGAAAAA
Organism: Patescibacteria group bacterium; assembly: GCA_041661385.1. Classification (GTDB taxonomy): domain Bacteria; phylum Patescibacteriota; class Patescibacteriia; order Magasanikbacterales; family GWA2-37-8; genus JAKANM01. The sequence goes on along the minus strand of JBAZUP010000001.1, from coordinate 551,422 downwards.
GTTTTCACACATGGGTGCGAAAATTCCAAAGGGAGTCCTGCTGATGGGTTTGCCTGGTACTGGTAAAACTTTGCTTGCCAAGGCGGTCGCCGGTGAGGCCAACGTTCCTTTTTTCCACATGAGCGGTTCTGAGTTTGTCGAAATGTTTGTTGGCGTTGGAGCTTCAAGGGTTCGTGATTTATTTGGTAAAGCAAAACGTGCCGCTCCCGCGATTGTATTTATTGATGAAATTGATGCGGTAGGCCGCAGGCGCGGTACAGGTATGGGCGGCGGACATGATGAACGCGAACAAACCCTGAATCAAATTTTGGTTGAAATGGATGGTTTTGAGCCGAATCTTGGGGTAATTGTAATGGCAGCTACCAACCGGCCCGATGTACTTGATCCGGCCTTGCTTCGTCCGGGACGCTTTGACAGGCGAGTGACTATTGATATGCCTGATATTCAGGATCGTGAAGAAATTTTAACAATTCATGCTAAAGGTAAACCGTTTAGTACTGAAGTTAATATTAGAAAACTTGCTGAACGAACTCCGGGTTTTTCAGGAGCGGATCTTGCCAATCTTTTAAATGAAGCGGCAATTCTCGCTGTGCGCCGAGAACTTAAAGAAATTGGTCAGAATGAAATACTTGAAAGTGTAGAAAAAGTATTGCTTGGACCAGAACGCAGGGGACGAATTATAAGTGATAAAGATAAAAAAATGACCGCTTATCACGAAGCCGGTCATGCGGTTGTTGGTTATCTTTTGCCGGAATGCGATCCGGTTCGCAAAGTTTCTATTATTTCCCGCGGACGCGCCGGTGGTTATACTTTGAAAATGCCAACTGAAGACCAACACTATCACACACTTGCTCAATTTAAAGCCGAACTCGCAATGTCACTTGGCGGTTATGTGGTAGAAAAATTAGTATTTGGTGAGGATCAAATTTCTACCGGACCTTCTAGTGATTTAAAAAGCGCTACTCATATTGCACACGAAATGATTGTGCGTTATGGTATGAGTCAAAATTTAGGACCACGAACTTTTGGTGATTTTGGAGATAATGTATTCCTTGGCGGCCGTACCGGAGAAGAAAAGGATTATAGTGAAAAAACTTCTGAGCAAATTGATGAGGAAGTAAAAAGCTTAATAGTGGAAGCGGAAAAACTTGCTAAAGAGATTGTAGTAAAAAATCGTGAAAAATTAGAAAAAATGGTTGCAGTTTTACTCGAAAAAGAAACCATTGAACAAGAAGAGATTGTCGCAGTAATGGGTGTAAAACAAGCCAAAATTCATCCTGAAAATACTGGTATTGAAATCGCTGAATAAAGTCAAAACCCCTCAAAATCTGAGGGGTTTTTTAATTGAGGCGATTTTATGCTATAATATAGGGGTTATTAAACCCATTTTTTAATATGCGGGAACCAATTTATCAGCGATCTTTGAAAAAAGCCTTGCAGCTAGTTTTACACCATAAAATTCTTTGGATTTTTGGTGTGTTGTCACTGCTTCTCGGACAGCTTGGTTGGAATAATTTTATTGGCAGCCTCACAATATTCTCAAACGAAGAAGCTAGTTTCTCTTCATACTTTTTAGCAATTCCGTGGTCAAACATTTGGACCGGTTCGAATATTTTTTGGTCACTTTGGTTAACATTGGTACTCGTGACAATTTCGGTTTTAGTAATCTTACTTGCGGTTGTTTCTGAAGGTGCGCTTATTGCCGCGGCAACGAGTTGGTATAAGGGAGTCAAGGAAATAAAAATTGATGAGTCATGGCAAAAAGGTGTAAAACATTTTAAAAGGTTATTGGTCGTGCATGTTTCAAAAAAGTTTTTATTAGTTTCGTTATTGGTGATAGTTAATTCGACCATTAATAATTTAACTCCAACAAAAGGTGTTTTTGAAACAACGATGCTTGTTTTGGTAGTGATGACCGGTATACTTCTCGCGCTCGCGATAGCGACGATTGGAATTTTTGCCGCCGGTTACGTGGTGGAGCGAGAAATATCGATTTTGGATTCGGTTAAAAAAGCGTCAATTTTATTTAAAGAACACATCTTGGTATCTTTGGAATTAAGTCTTTTACTTTTAGCCATTCAAATGGGTGTCGTGCTGTTGTTTATGGCGGCTTCGACTTGGTTCTTGTTGCCGTTTGTTTCATTTACTATTATCGGCGGTTTTACCGGTTCAACCACCTTTATTATGACCGGTTTAATGTCTTCCGTGATTTTATTTTTTGTTGTGGCGGCGCTGGTTGGTGGAATACTCAACGCATTTGCAACCGCGGCTTGGATGTATATGTTTATGAAAATGGATCACGAAGGAGTGGGAAGCAGTATTCTACATCTGCTTAGGTTTAAACGCGATTAAATTATTATGTCTTCTGATTTTCCTTCAATTAATGATATCTTGTCTTCGGGCAAGACAGTGAAAAAAAGTGATGAGCCACCGACTCAGGCGGCTTTTACTCAAAAAATGGAGGAAATTGGGTTTAAAGAGTTAGAAAAAAATGTGGCAAAAAGAGCGGAAGAGCTGAATATGCCATATATTGATCTCGCAAGTTTTCCGGTATCGGCGGAAGCTCTTAAATCTCTTTCGGAACAAGAAGCCAAAGATTATGGCGTCGCTTGTTTTTATTTTAGTTCAGATGAAATAAGAATCGGCATCATGGATCCGTCGGTAGAGGTTTTAAAATTTGTCGAAGAATTAAGTAAAAGATTTCAGGCTCACGCGGCAACTTATTTGATTTCAAGCCATAGTTTTGAGCATGTTTTAAAACTGTATGCGACTTTGCCAATTGTAAAATTAGTTAATAAGGATATTAATATTACCGACGAAGAATTAAATCGTTTTGAAGCCGGCATAAACAATCTTAAGGAGGTTCAAGACGCTTTTAAGGGCGTATCAATAAGCGATGTGGTAACTCTTATGATTGCGACGGCTTTAAAAATGGGTGCGTCTGACGTGCACGTAGAAGCGGAAGAAAACGGCGTTGCGGTGCGGTATCGTATCGATGGAGTTTTGCACGATCTTGCGATGTTGCCGCGCCAACAATGGAAACAATTTGTTTCGCGTATTAAAATTCTCGCCGCATTAAAAATTAATGTTACTGATCGGCCGCAGGATGGCCGGGTTACTCTGCACCTATCAAAAGACAGTCTCGATTTGCGTGTGTCTACCATGCCGACGATGTGGGGAGAGAGTGTGGTAATGCGTATTTTGCGCAGCGGAAATAAGGGCGTGACATTTGATGAGCTTGGTTTGCGCGGAGATGCTTTCAATCGCTTAAAACGCGAAGTAGAAAGACCGAATGGCATGATTGTAACTACGGGTCCAACTGGCTGTGGTAAAACTACCACGCTTTACGCGATTATTAGAACTTTAAATAAACCAGGGGTAAAAATAATTACCTTGGAAGATCCGATTGAAATTAAAATGGAAGGTTTGAATCAAAGTCAGGTTGACCCAAGCCGGGATTATACTTTTGCCAAAGGGTTGCGCAGTCTTCTTCGTCAGGACCCGGATATTTGTATGGTCGGTGAAATTCGCGATCTCGAAACTGCGGAGATTTCAATTCAGTCCGCTTTAACCGGGCATTTAATTTTATCAACAATTCATACCAATAGTGCTGCCGGGGCTTTGCCTCGTCTCGTTTCAATGGGTGTTAAGCCTTTTCTTCTTGCTCCGGCCTTAAATACGATTGTTGGCCAGCGTTTAGTTCGCCGCATTTGTGAAAATTGTATTGAGGAAGATCTGCAAAAAGGTGAAAAATTGGATAAAGCGATGAAACTTCTCGAAACTTTACCGCCGGCCGAAAAGCCCAATGTTGATTTTAATAACATTCATTTTTATAAAGGTAAAGGCTGTGAAAAATGCAGCGGACTTGGTTATAAGGGGCGAATCGGTATTTATGAAATTTTCGTCATGACTAAAGAAATTGAAGCGGTAGTTTTGGGTGGTCAGGTTTCTGCTCACGCAATTGAAGAAATTGCTAAAAAAGATGGCATGGTTACTACTGCGCAGGATGGTGTTTTAAAAGCTTTGGAAAAGATTACTTCTCTTGATGAAGTATTCCGGGTGTCAGAATAAATGGCAGCAGGTGAAATTTTGTGTTATAATAATGACGAAAAAATAAAATAGATGGGCTTTACCGCATATATTCTCATTCGCTTAGAAATAAAAAATATTTTTCATTTTTCTCATTCATTTCAAATATGATTATACATCGTATGAGTACGCAGGCACCGGAGCCGCCAGTGCGTTTTTATAAAGGTATTGCTTTATCATTTCTATTCCTGACCATTATTCTTCTTGGAGTGGTCATTTTTATTACATCAAAAAAAGTTACGATTACGGTTTTAACTAAACAAGATCCAGAACCTATTACATTTACAGTAACCGCCGGAACAGAGCAGGGCGAACGCGCCATTGGCGGTAAAGTTTATACTTCCGCTTTTTCATATTCGGCAAATTTTACTCCGACCGGTAATTCACAAATTGAAGATGTGGCAACTGGAAAAGTGACAGTTTATAATAAGATGGCGGTCGCTCAAACCTTGGTTAAAACAACGCGTCTTGTAAATGCTGAAGGGGTTTTATTTCGACTAACAAATCAGATAGTAATTCCTGCGAACGGTGAAGTTCAAGCCGACGTTTACGCTGATAAAAAAGGGTCAATCAGTAATATTGGACCATCTAAATTTACAATTCCTGGGCTCACTCCGGATAAACAAAAAGTAATTTATGCGGAAAGCTTTTTGCCAATGTCTGGCGGTATGAAATCGATTGGCAGTCTAAGTGCTGATGATATTGATAATGCAAAAAATGAATATCGACAAAAAATGCAGGCGGAATTTATAAAAACCTTGCCGGAAGCTGAAACCGGTGTTGTGAGATTGCTTTCTCTTGTTGATGAAAATATTTTATCAGATCGTTCAACGGGCGAAACTGTATCATCATTTAAAGTTTATGGTACTAGCACGGTAGTTATTGTTGAATTTAAAAAAGATAATTTAACCGCGCTTGTAAATAATGAAACAGCCGGACAAATTGATTCTAAATCAGAATGGTATTCATCGCTTACTAGCGATCCAAAGGTTATAGTTTCTACCTATAATGCGAACGAAGGAACAGCTACTCTAAATGTTAGGCAAGAAGTAGCGGTCAGTCTAGATTCTAACAGCGAACTGCTTTCACCGGACAAATTTTTTGGAAAGAAAAAAGAAGAGATTGAAAGATATATTATGGGGTTAAAGCATGTGGCCGGGGTTGATGTAAAATTTTCCCCAGTTTGGGTTTCTACTGCGCCAGCTGCTTCGGATCGAATTACGATAATTCTTCGGAATATAAAGTAGTGTAGAGTCTTGACATGAGAGAAAAGAAGGTATAAAGTAGCTTTTGCATACGTTCGTACGAGAGCCAGCCCAGCCGTAAGGCATGGTACCATTCTCGGAGTATGCAACAAATTTAATAAAGAGAAATATTCGGGTGGAACCGTCTTAAATATAACTTTAAGACCCCGATGCGCTGTAATCTTAGCGTGTCGGGGTATTTTTTTTAAAATTATTAATTTATAAAATATGAGCGAACAACTTGATAACTTACGTCATTCCTGCGCCCATCTGCTTGCCGCAGCTGTTTTGAGTATCGAAAAATATCGTAATGCAAGGTTGACAATTGGTCCACCAATCGAAAACGGATTCTATTACGATATTGACTTCGAAGGCCTTGTAATTAACGAGAGTGACTTAAAGGAGATTGAAGAGAGAATGCGTTTAATTGTGGGCGAATGGAAAAGTTTCGAGCGAAGCGAGGTCAGTGTCGCTGATGCCCTGAAGAAATTTAAAGGTAATGATTATAAACGAGAATTAATTAATGAATTTGGTAAAGACGGCCAAACTTTGACATTATATACCGCGGGTACTTTTACTGATTTATGTAGGGGTGGACATTGTGAAAACCCAAGTAAAGAATTAAAGCACTTCAAGCTTATGAGCGTTGCTGGCGCTTATTGGCGCGGAGATGAAAAGAATAAGATGTTAACTCGCATTTACGGTACTTGTTTTCCAACCAAAGATGAACTACAGACATATTTAACTCAGCTGGAAGAAGCCAAAAAACGCGATCATCGCAAGCTTGGAAAGGAGCTCGGGTTATTTACCATCATCGATGAAATTGGTTCCGGGTTACCACTGTTTTATCCAAAAGGTGCGGTTTTACGTAGAACGCTTGAGAATTTTATTGCGGAATTGCAGGAAAAGCGCGGCTACGAACCAATATGGATCCCACATATTACCAAAGGTAAACTTTATGAGATTTCGGGACATCTGGATAAGTATGATGCGATGTATCCGCCGATGGAGCTTAAAGATGAAGCTTCGTATTATTTAAAACCGATGAACTGTCCGCATTTCATGATGCTTTATAAAACCAATCTTCATTCTTACCGCGAATTGCCGATGCGCTGGACCTGCACAACCACTAATTATCGCTATGAAAAAAGCGGTGAATTGTCTGGTCTTACCAGGGTGCGTTCGTTAACACAAGATGATTGTCATGTTTTTGCCCGTCCGGATCAGATTGAGAATGAGATTAATATTATGCTTGATATGATTGGAGAAGTATACAAGGTATTTCAGTTCAATAATTTTTGGGTCCGTATCTCGACGCATGATCCAAAAAATAAAGAAAAGTATATTGGTGACCCTGCAGTATGGGAACAAAGTGAAAAATCGCTGTCAAAATTAATTGAAGCTCGAGGATGGAAAAATGAAGTTGGTGTGGGAGAGGCGGCTTTTTATGGTCCAAAGCTCGACTTCATGGTTAAGGATGTGATTGGTCGAGAATGGCAGCTTTCAACCATTCAGCTCGATATGAATTTACCACAACGTTTTGATCTCGAATATGTATCAGTCGATGGTTCGCGCCAAAGACCGGTGGTAATTCACCGCGCTATTCTAGGCTCGACTGAGCGTTTTCTTGGTATTGTAATCGAACATTTTGGCGGAGTGTTCCCGGTTTGGCTTTCACCGGTCCAAGTTCTATTTATGCCGGTTTCGGAAAAACATGTAGAGGTAACCAAAGAAATAATGAAGAAATTCGAAAATTTGGGAATTCGGGTCGGTATAGATGATGCCGATGAGTCGGTCGGCAAAAAAATTCGCAATTCTGTCGGTCAGAAAATACCATATGTGGTGGTAGTCGGCGATAAAGAAGCGGCTGGTGAAAATTGGATGATCAGAGTGAGGGGAGAAAAGGATCAATTAGTAATGAGTAAACAAGAGTTTACAAATAAAGTCTTAAAAGAAATTAAAGAGCGACTGTGAAAAATGGGTTAAATAAAGTCGTCGTAATTCTTGGGCCAACTGCTTCGGGTAAAACCGACCTGGCTTTGAGATTGGCTAAAGAGTTTAACGGTGAAATAATATCCGTTGATTCTCGGCAGGTATATACAAAAATGAATATTGGTACAGCGAAGCCGGAAGGCAAATGGAAAACCATTGATAAGGAAAAAAAATTTATCGTGGATGGAATACCGCATTACGCAATGGATATTGTTGATCCTGGCAAAACTTTTACCTTAGCAGATTTTCAGCAGTTGGCATTTCAAAAAATAAAAGATATAACCAGCCGCAAAAAAGTTCCCTTTCTAGTTGGTGGAACCGGGCTATATGTTTGGGCAGTGGTGGATAATTTAGTCATACCAAAAAGACCGCCAATAAAAAAATTACGATTAAGTTTTGAAAGTAAAAGCATAGAAGAGCTTTTGGCTTTGCTTGAATCGGTTGACCCTGAAGCATTTGTTATGGTAGATAAAAAGAATAAGCGAAGATTAATTCGCGCTCTCGAAGTAGCGATTTCAACCGGCGAATCATTTACCAAGCAACGTTCAAAATCTGAGCCGGTCGTGGAAGCGCTTCAAATCGGACTTTCTTGGCCGCTTTCCGAATTGTACGAAAGAATAAACCGGCGTTCCGAAGCGCAGTGGAAAAATGGTTTGTGTGAAGAAGTAAAAAGCTTGTTAAAACAGCGTTATAGTTTTGATCTCCCGAGTCTTAGCGGTATAGGTTATCGGCAGGTAGGTTATTATTTGCGCGGTGAAAGTAATGAAAAAGAGGTTTTAGAAATAATCAAAAGGGACACTAGGCGATATGCAAAACGCCAATTGACGTGGTTCCGTCGGGATAAGAGAATAAATTGGATAAATAAAACCGATTACGAAAAATCAAAGAAGTTAATAAAAGAATTTCTTCAAAAAAAATAGCTCTTCACTTTCATAAGAAGAGCTATTTTTTTTATTGTTGATTTGTAACTGGTATTTCTTCGCCGGCTAAATCAATAGTTTTTCCGGTAACGGCATCAGTCGCTGTTAGATGGGCTTTAGATAATAACAAGGTTTGGGTCGGATTACGTTTTTGAAGCGTAAGTGAAAATGACGTGTTCAAAACATCAGCACTTTCCGGCATGTCTGTTAATTTCCAGGTAATTTTATTATCGTTTTCACTATAAACAAAATCTCCAGCCGCTTTATTTAGTAAAGTAAAGTTGATGTCACCGAAGGTCGTCGCGACAATTTGAATATCTTTTAAGGCGTGAAAATTATTGTTCAGAGTCCAATTTATGGTGTGTTTTTCTGAATCGGTGCCAGGGTCAGAAATAGTGTCGTCGCTTGAAAAAGATAAATCAGAATTTAAAGTAATAGCAATGGGTTTGGTTCCGACAATTTGGCTAACTTTGGTAATATCTTTATATTTAACTTCAGCCACGGCGGTAATAAGCGGCGACTTGATATTTTCTAGCTTAAATTCTTTGGCATTTTTTATTGGCAGCTGAATGTCGATTGTTACATCGGAGCCAGCCTTAATTTTAGATAAAGCGGCAATTTGATCGGAATTCCAGGAAATAATACCGCGCCGCGTCGTATCGTCGACTTGTTCGCCGACAATAGTATTTTCATTTTTATCAACTATTTCTGCCCATTTTAGTAAACTGATTTTTTTGTCCGATGGGGCAGTTAAGGTAATTTTTGGAATAACTCCCGTGATATCGTTTGCGCTTTGATTTTTAACTCGAATTGTTATATTTAGAACATCACCGGGTCGGCTATCAAAATCTGCCACTGTGCCATTTATGGCGAGACTCACACTAACGTCATTGTTTAAGAGTTCTGTTGAAATTTGTGCTGAGGCAATTTGGTAGTTTTGTCCGGGTGAAGCGGGTATAAGCACAACCCCCTTAATTGGATTTGATTCACTTGGCGCAGAAGTAAACTTGCCCGTGAGTGTAAATGTTTTGTTGGCTGATTCTTTTGTTGAAGTCACTAAGGCAGGAATTAACCACTGGTTGGTTTTTCTGTCGAGAGCGGGAGATGATGAGGTGATGGTAAAATTTGCCGGAACTTGGGGTACAACTGACATTAAGCCTTTCCAAGCAAGATTTTTTTGTAGAGTAAAAGTATATGTAGCGTCACTGCCGACGGAGGCTTTATCTGGTCCGCTGATTGTTAATTTAACCGGGGAGTTCACAATAACGGTGGTTAAGGTCGCGGCTTTTTGAAGTTCAGAATTAAAATTTTCCGGAGAATAATTTAAGAAAACTCGCCAGGATTTTTGGTCGTTAATTGATCCGTAGGTTAAGCCGGTAATTGTAACTGAGCCTTTTTCGTAAGCGTCGAGAGTAGAAAGATTCCATTCATTGTGGCCGGCGTTGTTTGGTTTAGGGTTGCTTTCGAGAAAAACAAAACCTTCTGGATAATAGGCATTTAATACAACATTGCTTAAATTTACATTTGAATTATTTTCAAAAGCAATAGAATAAGTCGTGGTGGCTCCGAGACTTAGTTCTTTTGGTCCAGAAATAGAAAGGTCAACTTGGCTTTGACTCTTTTGAGGTAAAAATATAAAGCCCGCCCAAACAACACCGACAAAGACTAAGGCAACGCCAATAATCGGAAGAAGGCGAAAAAACAAACCCGGTTGTTTCATGGTTATTTCCTGAACATTTGAAGAATTTTCCTGATCGCCGTAAAGGTTTGTTAGCACCTCATTAATTTCCATTTTTTCTTGTTTTTTTTCGGCCGGAGTGGGAATAGAGGTTTTCACTTTTTCACTCAAACGGTGCCGCGTAATTCTTTTTTTAGGCGGAATTATTTCTGGAATTTCTTCAGGAGTTTCTTCTGGTTTAGTTGGCTCATTTTCCGGCTGCTCAAAATCAGTCGGCAGGGTATCTTCAGGCATAAAATTATTGGTTAGGTTTTTTCATTAAAATTCCCCAAACCGAATCTCGTAAAAGAGGGGAAGAAATAATATTTAAGCCATTTCTAGCCAAAGAAACATTGTCACCGCTTACCCAGTCTGGTTGCCAGGAGGCAGGGAAAATAATTTGGCTTTCAAAATTACTGGTTATGCCGGATTGTTTCTGGACCACTAGTTGATAATGAACAGTCTGCTCATCAAAAGAAGACATGATTTTTTTCCAAACCGTATCGCTCGTTGAAGAGTTTGGAGAAACTTTAAAAGGAAGTCGATAAGAAATATCTATTCTGCTAATTTTCCCCGGTTCAGTCACTACCCAATTACCAAAAGCAGTTTTTCCAAATTCATTGGTAATTCTGGTGCCGGAGTTTTGTTCAATACCGACTTCTTGTTCTATTTGAGAAAGATTTGAATCTACCTTGTACCAATTTTCTGGAGCGCGAAAGTTTTTTTCATCGGGCCAGGAAAAGCCGTTGGCAGAAATAAGTGTGCTTCCTTCAGGCACATAAATTCTCATAAAGTCCACATTAACGCTACCGTAAAATTGTTCAGTTGGTTCACCGATGTGTTCACGGCTAATTGAGACGGTATCAATTACATTTCCTTCGTCGTCTACTACAGCTTGGTGACTAATAGTTTGTTTGATACGAGCGTCACTTTTTTGTCCTTGTAAATTTGTATTCACAACCAACAAATAGTCGGTATTTTTTCCAGAATCAATAATTGCTCCAGCCCAACCAGAAGTCAAAATTTGTTTTTGTACGGCCGTGTCGGTAAAATAGGCTTGAATTTCTTTTTCTTCCAGGGCTTCTTCGAGTGATCCAAGAAGCGGTAGTAAGTTTTTTCCCGTTGAATTTTGAATTAAAGAAATAATCTGCGGAGCAAGATCGGCTAAAATTTGTTTTGGTTTATTAATTTGTTTTTCCGATCCGGTTTCAACAACTGTTTGAATTGCGGTTAGAGCGGTAGAAGAAGTCAGAGTTAGGTTTCGTGAGGAATCCGTAACTGGTCCAATAATGGAAAGGATTTTTTCAAGAACCGTTGCATTAATTGTAATTACCCCATCGGCAGTCACATTTCGGCTGTGGTTATAAAACCACAGAATTTTTTTAGCACTGGCCGGGAAATCCGGGAACCAATTGGCATCTTGAAATTCCCAGCGTTTGTTGTTTATTGTGAGAGGTAATGGCGGAATGATATATTCTGAAAGCTGACCCTGGAGATCATAGGTTCCGCCCGCTGGTACATCTAAATTAATGATTTTTCCGTCTTTAATATCAAGAACAGCAAAACTGCCCATAAATCCGCCCGTCGGTCGAAGTTCGGCGGGATTCTGAAATACCAGGATATAGCGGCGCAAACCTTTGCCACCAAAAATTTCTTGCAAAGTGTCGTTTAAACCGGTAATTCGTTCAAAATCTGGCACTAATCCAACAAATAGTTTTCGAAAATCAACAAACTGCTGGCGATATTCAAATGGTAAGATATTTTCATCTACTGCACTTAAATTTTCAGCAGCTTGCTTATAATTTGGATTGGCAAGACGCAGCGCCTCAACTAATGTATTTAGTTTGTCTGTGACAGGCTGGCCACTATTATTTTCAATTGCCTTTAGACCGGAAAGAAGGTAAGAATTGCCAAGCGCGATTTGTTCTCCGGCCAGCAAAATTCTTTCCCGGCCGATAATTTGACCGCCTAAGAACGGCACGACTTTTACAACTGACTGTAAGACGGTGTGTTTTGTAGTAAGGGTTTCGAGCGCGTTATTAAATTTACTAAGTGCCGCTGTAGTGGCTAATTCTGCAGATGTCAGGTTGGCAGATTTTAAGGCGGTTGCAGATTCCTGAAGGGCCATAAAACCAGCGGTACTGTTTTCAGTAATGGTATCTTTTGTTTGGGCCAGGCTTTCAAAATAACCTTGCAGCGGTCCGGGAATAACTAATGCTAAAGTAAAAATCAAAACTGTTGCCATGGCGAGTCGCGAGGGAACTAATTTTGCAGTGACAAATTTAAAGTTTTCGCGGGAAGGTTTTTTTAGTTTAACTTTTTTTTCTTGGATTGGTTTTAAATTGAGTTTAGGAACGATTGGATCAATAGATTTTTTTGCGCCGTGCAAATCTGAAAAAAGTTTTGAGTTAATTGGCGGCTCTGTTTCGTCGCTGTTTTTTATATTGTGATAAGTTTGAAATAGTGAGGGAGCAGAAATGTCCGGAGCAGACGTATCAACTGTTTTCCATACTTCAGATTTTTCTGATTTTAAATTTACAACGTGTGCCGAAGTTGGTGGTGGGGTATTAACATGATGAACAAAAAATTTCAGCGGTGCAGCTGGCATGGGTTTAGCCGAAAGAACTTTTCCTTCTGGGCAAGTTGCCTTGTTGTGTCCGGTATTGTGGCAGAGTCCACAACGTCGGAGTTGAGGGCGTTTAGAAGACATTGTTGTACTATCAATAGATAGTACTATTATACACTATTTTTGTAGACTTCCCAAGTCTCTTTTGCGGTATTGTGCCAGTCGTATTTTTGGGAAATAATTTTGCCTTTAGCAATTAGTTCATTACGAAGTTTGTTATCAGAAAAGCCGCTTTCAAGCGCTGTTACCAGCTCATTTTCATTCGTTGGATCAAAGTAGATAGCGGCGTCGCCCAATACTTCCGGCAAGCAACTGCTTTTTGAGGTGACAACCGGAATACCGGCTGACATTGCTTCGAGCGGTGGTAAGCCAAATCCTTCGTGCAAACTTGGATAAACAAGTAATTGAGAATGGGCATAAAGTGTACCGAGTAATTCGTCATCTAGGTAGTCGGTAAAAATAACACTTTCATTTTCGAATAAGGGTTTAAATTGTTTAAACAAACGTTCATAAAAAAAGTTTCTTTTTCCGGAAAGAACCAATTGATAAGAATTTTTATTTTTTTCGCAAAATTTTGACCAGGCAGAAAGTAAAAATGGCAGGTTTTTGTGTGAGTACGCGACTCCGACATACAGCGCGTAAGGTTTTTTTATATCAAAGCGTTTAACAACGGTGTGTGAATTTTTGGGGAAACGTTGGGGAGCTAGATAAGTCACTTCGATTTTATTGAGCGGTACGCCAAGAGTTTTTCCAATGTCATTTTTAGAAAATTGGCTGATAGTAATAATTTTTTTAGCAGCCTGAGCGGCATGTTTTAGAGTCATTTTAAATCCAATCTGTTTGATGCTAAAGATCAGAGGTCCAAGCGTGGTATTTTTATTACGCGGATAATGATAAGGAATCAAATCGTGAATAGTAACAATAAAATTTTGATTATAAAGAAGTGGCACGTTCCAGTGGGGGAAATGCATCAAATCAAGTTTTTGGCGTTTAATTATTCTTGGTAAAAAAAGTTGTTCTTGAAGACCGTACCAATGGATATTGGCAAGTTCTTTTTTAAAATTTGGCCGTTTGGGTTCATAATCGCCCCAATTTTCTCGCCGCATAAATATAACAAATTCTGCGGGCAAGTTCATTTTTTCCAAGTGGCTAATTAATTGTTCTAAATACCGGCCAAGACCGCCTTGTTTCGGGCCATAAAGGCGAGCATCTATTCCAATTCTCATATAATTTGTTGTAATCCTGCTAGGCAGCTTTTATTTGGAATAATGCCAAAGCGCCAGGTTAGCTTAAAACATCGTTATTATACTGAAATTAGGGGGTTTTGACAATCTTAAAAAAAGGCAGCAATTCTGTGTTTTTTAAAATGGGAGATAAAATTTTCGCTTGTTGGCTCACTAAAAATATGATAAAATTCAAAATAATTATCATTATGATTTATCTCAGTGAAATTCTGAATGTCTCAGTTAAGGACCGGTCAGAAAGAGTTATCGGTCAGCTCAAAGACATTCTGATAAAACCGCAGAGTGGCACTTATGCTCCGCTTTATTTTTTATTCATAAAAAATAAAAAAAACAAGAAAGAGTTTTTTGTTCCGGTTGAGTTTGTAGCGAATTTCGGCAAACGTTGGATTGCACTGAAACATTTAGAAATAAATATTCCGGCTGTAACACCGGAAAATAATTATCTTTGGCTCGCGAAGGAAATACTTGACGAACAGATTGTGGACACGAAGGGGGCGAGAGTGGTGCGCGTCAATGATCTTAAGGTTGGTCCTTTTGAGGACAAAATGTGTGTGCTTGGAATTGATGTTAGCTTTAGAGGGATCTTGCGCCGACTCGGCCTTGAGTGGCTGGATGTTTTTAATTTATTACCAATTACCCTTATTGATTGGCGGAACGCCAAGCAAATGAACGGCAAGCTGCAGCTTACGACCGTAGCGGAAGAGTTAAAGCATCTTCATCCGGCAGATTTAGCCAATATTATTGAAGATCTTTCTATCAAGCAGGGTAGTACTTTAGTAGATTCGCTCGCTCCTGGCGCCGCCGCCGCGGTAGTTGAAGAAATGGATCCGGAAATTCAAACCATGATTATGCATTATCTTGGTCCGGAAAAAGCCGCTGATATCGTGGAAAAAATGTCGGTTGATGAGACGGTTGATTTATTAAAAAGTTTACCCGAAGACGAGGCCAGAAGATTTTTGGAACGATTACAAACTTCAAAATCCAAAAAAATTGAACATTTATTTAAATATACTGAAGATTCTGCCGGTGGTATTATGACTACCGATTATGTTGAGGCGGAACCGGAATGGTCGGTAAAAATGGTAATTGAAGAAATTAAAAAACTTTCGACCACATTGCACAGTATTTTATATGTCTACGTTGTAGACAAAGAGGATAATTTAAAAGGTGTAATTTCGCTTCGCTCGCTAATTATTTCGGATCATAGTGAACTTGTGAAGGATGTGATGAAAAAAATGCCAGAAGGGTCAATATTAAAAATTGATCAGAAAGTGAATGAAATCATCCGAATTATGACTAAATACAATCTTTATGGCGCGGCAGTGCTTGATGAGAATGAAAAAATGGCCGGGGTTGTTACTCTTGATGATATTATGAGATTTGTTGATCCGAATGCTTAAAATATGCAGAATTGGTGGAAAAAATATAAAAAAAGATTGATCCTACTCTTAGCTGTGATTGGTCCCGGCATTATTACCGCGGTCGCCGATAATGACGCGGGCGGGGTTGCGACCTATACTGTCGCTGCCGCAACCTATGGTATGGCTTCACAGTATTTTATTATTCCGACGACAATTTTACTCGCCTTAACTCAAGGGCTTGGCGCCAAAATTTCTATCGTTACCGGTCAGGGGCTGGGTGAATTAATTAGAAAAAAATTCGGTGTCCGATTATCGGTCGTTATTTTTTTATTTTATTTTGTAGTAAACCAAGGTGTTGTTTTACAAAATGTTAGCGGGTTAAAATCTTCATTTCAATTATTTAATTTGCCGTGGCAAGCAGCCTTAATTTTTACTTCGGCATTTCTTAGTATTGTTGTCATCACGCTTAATTTTAAAAAACTGCAAAGAATATTTTTAATAATGATTTTGTTTTATTTTGCTTATGTATTTTCCGCAATTTTAGCTCATCCGAACTGGGGAGAAGCGTTGCAGGAAAGTCTGATTTTCCCGAGAAAAATAAATATTTGGGATGTGGGTTATTGGTTTTCGCTCATTGCCGTGCTTGGTACGACTGTTACAGCTTGGGGGCAATTTTTTATTAGTAGTTTTATTGTCGACAAAGGGCTCACGGTAGAAAATTTGAAAGACGAAAAAGTTGAAATTTATGCCGGGGCATTTTTAACTAATTTTTTTTCTTGGATTATTGCGCTTAGCGTCACGTATACATTATTTGTTCATAGTATACGAGTTGAAGATGGCTATGCGGCGGCGCTCGCTATTCGGCCGTTCGCCGGTCAGTTCGCTAGTGCGCTTTTTGCCGGCGGTTTATTTGGGGCGTCACTACTCGGGCTTACTATAGTTCCACTCGCCACTTCATACGCATTTTCGGAATTGTTTGGTTATGAGCGGACTTTAAATGCAAATTTTAAAACGGGCCGGGCTTTTTATATAATTTTTATTATCCAGTTAGTTTTTGGAGTTTTTGTAACTCTGTTTCCTCAAATTAATTTATTTAAGCTTACTCTTTACGCGGATTATTTAAACGGCGCAATGCTGCCAGTAATATTTTATTTTTTAATTACTTTTTCCGAAAGCAAAGAGATAATGGGCGAGTACGCAACCAAAGGAATCGGCGGCTGGTTTATTCGGCTCGCGGCAGTTGTTATTACTTTGGTGGTAGGAGCTACTTTGCTGGGTAAAATTTTCTTGTAAAATTCCTATATAAATGTGAAAGCCGTCCCGCGTGTAGCGAGACGGCTTTTTTTACGTGGTGGGACTTTCGGACTCGTCGCTGTCTTCTAGATCGTTTGTGATTCTGAACCACATCTTGTCGACCTGAAGCGTGCCGCGCGGTGTCTTCACTATGAAGACGCTGCCTCGAAGACGAATCGTAATTTCCGACCCGCCGACCTTGTTCCGAAGAACCAAGTGGCCTGCAAGGGTCGCCATGACCTCGAGGTTTCCGAACTGTGACACGTAGATCAGATTGCGTTCTTGTAGCCGGCGCTTGTGCGCCAGCTTTTCCTTGTTGGCCTGAATCTTTTCCTTGAGTGCCGCAATCTTGCCTTCGTCCTTCTTTTTGGTCATGACTTCTCCTGTTAGTTGTTGAGATTTTCTGCGACGCTTTAATCCAGAATATTTCCGAATTAAAGCGTCGCGAAAATCATTCGCACAACAAAGAATTATACATCTTTTTAAGCGTTTTGTCAAGATAGTCAACTAAAAAACTGCTTAGATAAGCGATAAAAATGGCTAAGCTAAAATTACTGAAAGCCATTCCCGAGCCGCTTTTTCATTATGGAAAACTTTTGATCTTTCAAGGCCATTTTTTATCATTTCATTCCGGTATTCTTGGTTACTCAGAATTTTTATAATCCCGTTAGTTATTTCATCTATGCGGTGCGGGTTCACGAGGTGTGCCGCCCCGTCGGTAATTTCTGGCAATGAAGAACGGTTGGAAGTAATTACGGGAACCCCCGACGCCATCGCTTCAAGAACCGGAAAACCAAAACCCTCATAAAAACTGGGATAAATAAATAATGCAGATTTTTTATATAGTTCAGGTTTATCTGAATCATTTATATAGCCAACAAAATGAATGCGGTTTTTTAAAATACTTTTTTGCGAAAGCATTTTAATTTTACTATTTTTCCAGCCGGGCGCGCCGGCAATGACCAAATCATATTTATCCGATAAGCTATTTTGCGACATTTCAAAGGCGCGAATAATTGAGGTAATATTTTTTCGCGGTTCTAAAGTTCCTAAAAATAAAATAAATTTTTCGGGTAAATTATTTTTCTTTACAATTTCAGAAGTATTGGTTTTTTGGAAAACAGAAGATAAACCCGGGTAAATAGTCTTTACTTTTTCAGCGGGTAAATTAAAATATTCTATTAAATCACGTTTAGTATTACTCGAGGGAGTAAATATAATTTTAGCTTCTTCGCATTGTCGGCGAGTATTGGCGAGACGATGCCAAATTAGTTGTTTTGCAGTAAGATAATTTGGAAACAGTTCGAAGGTCAGGTCGTGAATAGTAAGCAGGTGTTTGGTTTCTGATGAGAGTGAAGTGAAATTTAGATTGGGAGAAAAAAAGTAATCAAGTTTTGAAAGTTTAAATTTATTTCTAATTAGCAGGTCAATTTTAGGATATTTAAAAAAAAGTGATGATAAATTAAGAAGTTTGTTTGGGAAAGAAAATTTAGCTATCGTTACATTTGGAAAATTAAATTCCGGCAAGGTTGGAGTAAAAAGCGAATTATAAAACAAAAAATATTGATTTTGTCGGTCAGTTTTTAGGATGGCGGTAATAAGTTCAAAGGCGTATTCGCCAACACCCGTGCGGTAGGGCGACTGCAAACAACGTAAGTCCACGCCGATGTTCATATTCGAAATGAATGAATGAGAATATATGTGGCGAAGCCCATATATAGTTTATAGTTGTAGCAGGGCTGGCTGGCGAAGTCCCTTTTGAAATTCCTCAAAACGGCTGTTTACGTAATTTTCAACGGTAGATTTAAAATTTTCAGTACGAAATTTGGCGGCATGGTCGCGTATCTTTTCGCTATCCCAGAGATTTTGATCGAAATGTGTTATTGCCTCAAAAAGCGATTCCCAGCTTTGTTCACTAAAAAATATTCCGGTTTCATTTGGTATGACAGTTTCAGTTGCGCCACCGGAAGCATAGGCAATGACCGGCCGGCCACTTGCCATGGCCTCGAGCGGAGTAATGCCAAAATCCTCGATTTGTGGATGAACAAAGGCAAGTGCACCAGCAAGCAAGTCCGCTTTTTGTTCATCTGTTATTCGGCCCAAAAATTCTATGTTGGGTTTGGCAATCTTTTTAAGACGATCAAATTCCGGTCCTAAACCAAAAATTTTTAGCGGTCTCCCTATGCGGTTAAAAGTACGGATGAGCAGATCGAAATTTTTATAGGGCACGAGGCGGCCACCGGCGATAAAATAATTACCTAAAGTTTTTGCGGTGCTAAATCTTTTAAAATCTACTGGCGGATGAATGATGTCGCTTTCACGACGATAATATTTTTGAATACGATACTGAACGGTTTGTGAATTGGCGATAAAGTGATCCACTCGATCGGCGCTCATTTTGTCCCAGAGGCGTAAGCGCGAAATAAGCCGTGGTAAAAACATTTTTACTAATTTGTTGTAAGGTAGATCGGCAATATAGTTGTGAGTGTCGCTCCAAAGATATCGCGCCGGAGTGTGGCAATATGAAATGTGTAAAGTAGCTGGGGAAGTAATTACACCTTTCGCAAAAGCGCTGCTGGAAGAAAGCACGACGTCAAAATTTTCTAAGTTATGTCTTTCGGTTGCTCCGGGCATAAGCGGCAGGTACCACTGAAAATTTGAGCGGACAAATGGAAATTTAGATAAAAATGATTCACGGATATTTTCTTCATTAAAGCCGGTGATTTTTTCCTGATCATGAAATAAAACAAAAATCGGCGCCTCAGGCCAAATTTCATGGAAGGCTTTTAGAACTCGTTCGGCGCCACCATCTTGCGCCAAGTAATCGTGAACCAATGCTATTTTCATGTGTTATAATGCGCCCTTACCCCAAAGCACAATAAATGGGGTTTTTATTAAAATAATAAAATCAAGATAAGGTTGCCAATTCTCTACGTAAAAAGTATCGAGTTTTGCTTCTTCTTCAAAGGTAAGATGACTGCGTCCGGAAATTTGAGCAAGTCCGGTGAGGCCGGGTTTGATTGCAAATAAAACTGAATGTTCGTTCGCGTATTTTTCAACTTCGCGAGGTTGATGAGGTCTCGGACCGACCAGGCTCATATCGCCACGGACAATATTCCAAAATTGCGGTAATTCATCAAGACTAAACCGGCGCAAAAAATGTCCAAACTTGGTTACGCGCGGGTCGTTTTTTATTTTATAAACCGGTCCATTTTTTATGCCATTGTTGTTGATTAATTCTTTTTCAAGCTCGAGCGCTTTTTCACCAGATTTTCCAAATTGCTCGCCGGTCGAAACATTCTGGTACATGGTTCGAAATTTTAAAGTGTAGAATTTCTTGTTTTTTTGTCCGACTCTTTCATTTTTATAAATTATTGGCGAACCGGTTTCAAAGTAAATAATGATTGAAATGATTAGAAAAAAAGGCGAGAATAAAATTAAGAAAAATATTCCTAAAAAAATGTCGGTAAATCTTTTAACCATTCGACCCCAGCCCGCGAGGCTAGTTCGGCCGAGCTCGACGAGCGGTATGCCGCCAATGGTTGAAATAGTCATGTTACTGGAAATTGTTTCAAACAGGTCAGCGGAATATTTAAACGCGATATGGTGGCGATTGGCAAAGCCAATCGCTTGGATCGCTTCGCTTTCACTGCCGCGAGCGTGGCTGAAAATTATTTCGTCGGGGTTTAATTTTAATATTTGATCCTCTTCTTCTTTGCCAAATTTATTGAAACTAGCGATTATTTTAAAACCAAATTGTGGTTCATTGTTGAGGGTGGATTTAATCAGGTTTGCTACGGTGTCTGATCCGATAATTATTGTGGAGCGCAGGCCGATACCTTTGCGATAAAGAAGGCCTTTGATGCCGCGCATGGCAATGCGTCCGATAATTACATAAATCATGGCAATAATCCAACCAGCCAGAACCAAAAAACGCGAATCAAATTTTTGTAAGGTAAAAAAAACGTAAATGGTAATAGCAGCGAAGCCAGACGAACTAGCAGAAATTACTCTCATGAGGTCGGAGGCTAGTTTACGATTTGGGTTAGTAGTATAGAGGCCGGAAAGCGCGTAAATAATAATCCAGCCGAAAGCAGTAAGAAGTAGGGCGGGAAAAAATTTATCCCAAGAAAGATTAAAAAGAATTGGCCGAATTTCAGTAATGAAACTTGCATAGCGTAAAGAGTAGGCTGAGGCTCCGGCAAGCAAAATAAGAACTAAATCCAAAGGTAGTTGAATAAAAGCGAAAACTAGCTCAAAACGTTTCATATTATGACGGTATGGGTTTTGGATAAAATGGCTTAATAGCCATATTTTATGCTAAAAATAGGCCAAAGTCAACAAATTGGGTAAAATAAAGCCTTGACAAAATGGCCAATTTAAGGTATTATATTACGTTTACGACATGCTATATTAGTTGTAGTTGTTTTAAACAATGTCCTTTGAAATATTACCTAGCGCCAGCCTTTCGCCTAAAAGCCGGGGGGCTGCCCAACCTGTCCCAAGGAGGACAAAGTGGACCAACTCCCGGCTCGAAATTTTCTTCGTGTGGTGAACGCAAGTTCCCAACCGGAACAACCCATCGTGGTTAGTGAAGCCAGAAAGCTTGCTCGGCCGATCAACCGAGTCCCAAAGAGGTACTTTACGCCGGCTCGCAAGAGCTTTTTCAAGGCCTATGCGCACTTTTTCGGAATCGCTCTGGTCGCTGGTCTCGTTGCCGCCTTCATAATCGGAAGGAAAATTCCTTCCATCACGGACTTCAAGGAACTCAAGAATGATTTTCTGGCCGATATCGGCAAGGTCGTTCGCGAGAACTCCTCACAGAACGTGATTGTGCCGATTGACGCGAAGATCTCTCCGGAGCTCGCCGCATCGATTCGTCAAGAGGTTACTGCAACCATCAAGGAAGCAGGCCTCGTGATTGCACAGGATGCCCCGATCTTCAAGAAGATGAAAGCTGACAACATCGCTCAGCAAAGAGTGATCTTGGATCTGAGTAAGGCCAAGACGAAGGCCGAAAACGAGGCGCAAAAGGAGCGCAGTGAAAAGACCGCTCTCGTTGACGAGCTTGACCTGGTTCAACAGAAGCTGGAGAAATCCGGCGGAAAGGATCGGGAAGGGATCGTAAAGGATGCTGTTGCGCACTTGAATCGTGACGATGTTGAAGCTTTGCTTCTTTTGGAGCAACTCACGGTTCGTGAAAGTTCGGGTCGCATAAAGGCCTATGGTCCATGGGTTCAGATGAAGGTCTGGGTTCAAAAGAAAAACGTGTGGGGCAAACCCACAATGATCTTGGTTAACAAGCCAGGACCCTACAATCCTTGGATCAAGGTGGTGAAGGGAGTCCCCT
Organism: Patescibacteria group bacterium; assembly: GCA_041661385.1. Lineage (GTDB taxonomy): Bacteria > Patescibacteriota > Patescibacteriia > Magasanikbacterales > GWA2-37-8 > JAKANM01. Next base: position 529,586 of record JBAZUP010000001.1, on the reverse strand, counting down.
ATGATAGAGCCTATGGAATGGCTCAAATCATGGGAGAAAATATCCCTCAGTGGTCTGAAGAAGCGACCGGAATTCGGTATACGCCGGAATTGCTCATTCGTGAGCCGGACGTCTACCGAAAAGTTGCGTTGTTCCAGATTCGGAAACTGCTTCAAACCTATAAGCACAACCCCGACGATGTGATTTCCGTCTGGCATTCGGGGAGGCCGCTCTCCCAGGCCAAAGCCCAGAATTCAAGGGATGTGAACATGAGTACTTCCGACTATGTAAAACAAGTCAAAAGTGCAAGTGTCACAGACTCAGGAGTCTGGAAAAACGCCCGTGAGCAATAGGTATAGGTAATAATTATCAAAGGATCGCCAGCCGCACCGTCGGCTGGCTTTCTTTTTTAAAAATATTTGCATCAGCGCCGGATTGACAAAAACAAGTTTTTATGTTATAATATTTACCGTCTAAAGTAGATAATCGCTCCATGCTTCGCATGGGGAGGAAAGTCCGAACATCTCCGTCGCAAGGCGGAAAGTGGTAGTGGGTAACGCCCACCACTCCCGTAGTGATACGGCAGTCGGGAAAGTGGCACAGAGACAATACTAGTTCCGATTTAGTCGGGATGAAAGGTGAAAAGTGTATGGAGGTTTTGGTTCTAGATCAAAGCCACTATACTCCTTGTAAAGCGATTTACGAGTGTGCTAAACCCTACCTGATGCAAGAGCAGCGTTTCCGGTAAAACGGATTCGAAAAGTTCGCTCGCTAGAGGTGGTTGGTAACAACCATCCCAGATAAATGATTATCCCTGTCTTCCGAAAGGGAGGCTTGACAGAATTCGGCTTATAACTTTAGACTAAAAAACCCGCCGCAAGGCGGGTTTTTGATTTATGTTTATAATCTAGCAAAGTGAGTGAAATGAATTTATTCATTTACGAGCGAGCGACGATTATATGCCCGAAGGGCCTATTTTAAAATCTTTACTTCGTTTTGAATTTTGCCGGCGCCAAATTTTTGAATATTATCAATTGTTACATCAATAATCCGCTGTAACGCCTCAGTGCTATTGAAGGCGTTGTGCGGTGTAACTATGGCATTGGGGTGGTTAATAATCATTTCGTTGAGAAGAGTAGTCTTGATTTGTTTCTGGTCATTGCCGATCACTCGTTCAAAATTCTGAATTAAGTTTTCGTCTTCAAGAACATCAAGCCCAACACCGGCCAGGTGTTCGTTTTGGAGTGCCCAAACAATGGCCTCTGTTTCAATGAGAGCGCCACGGGCGGTGTTAATTAAAAATGCGCCCGGTTTTGTGAGTTTAATATTGGTTTTGTTGATCAGGTGAAATGTACTAGGAAGTAGCGGAGTATGGAGACTTATAATGTCGCTTTTTTTCAGTAGAGAATTTAGCGGTAAATATTTTATGCCATATTTTTTTATCAAATCTTTATTTTTGAATTTATCGTAAGCAATTATTTTAACATCAAAACCGCTGATCATTTTAATAAAATGAGCGCCAATGTGCCCGGTGCCGATTATACCCACGGTTTTACCAGCAAGATCAACTCCTCTGAGACCATGAAAATCGTAACGTCCTTCTTTTACTCTTTTTACAGAGCGAAAAAGTTTTCTAGTCAGGCCAAGCAGTAGTGCCATGCTTTGTTCGGCAACGGTATTTTCACCATAGGTCGGTACATTTTCTACAATGATGCCTCGTTTTTTACATTCTTTAAGATCAATATGATCATAACCAGTGCTAAGGGTTGCGATTAATTTTAAATTTATCATTTTATCAAGAACGGCTTTATTAATTGGTGACTCAACAAATGAAGCCAAAATTTCTGTATCAGGCTGGACGTTTTCCGGTAATAATTTTTCACTTAAAATTTCACAGGAAAATTTCTTCATTTTCTTTTCAACGTATTCTTTCATTTCCGGCCAAATTCCGTAAAAAGTAATTGCGCTCTTTTTAGACATAAATAATCGTAATAGATATATAATTATATCATTATATATCAAAAACAATTAAAAAACCACCCAAGTACTACCGGAGTGGTTTTAAATTTTTTAGACTTCGATTACGACCGGCAGAATCATCGGACGTTTCTCGGTTTTAGTGAATAGGAATTGGCCAACATAATCGCGAATTTTATTACGGATATAGTTGGTGTCGGCCCAGTTCAGCGGATCTGATTCAATAATAAGTTTTTTTACTCGGTGACGCAGATCTTCGATTAGTTCCTTATGAGTTTTTAGAAAGACAAAGCCGCGGGAGATAATGTCCGGATTCTGAATTAATTTACCAGTTTTGCTGTCGACGGTCGCGATAACTACTACCATTCCGTCTTCGGCGAGAACTTGTCGGTCGCGGAGCACGACATTGGTTTCGTCGCTCACACCAAGGCCGTCAACGAATACATAATCAGAAGGAACTTTTAGTTTGGTAAGTGTTCCAACTCCTTTTTGGAATTCCATGACTTGGCCATTGTCCGCAATAAAAACATTTTCTTTTGGAAAGCCCATGCCGGTTGCAATGCGGCCGTTATAGCGGAGCAAGAAATGGTTGCCATGGATTGGTACAAAGTATTTTGGATTTAGGAGGCGTAACATGAGTTTTACATCTTCTTGTTTGGCGTGGCCACCGGCGTGTACGTCCATCATTTCATAGTGAATTACTTCGGCGCCGCGGCGGAATAGGGTATCTTTAAGACGCTGAACTGTACGTTCGTTACCGGGAATTACTGACGAGGAAAAGACGACAGTGTCACCTTCAATAATTTTAACTTCACGATGTTCACCATTTGCAATGCGCATTAGAGTGGCGTTTTTTTCGCCTTGAGCGCCGGTACAAATAATAACAACTTTATTGTTAGGGTAATTATCAATTTGGCGTAAATCGACAATTGTTTTTGGGTTGCACTTGATGTAACCAAGTTCTTTGGCGATTTCTACATTGCTTTTCATGCTAAATCCGCCCAGGGCTACCACCTTACCCATTTTTTCCGAGACTTCAATAATTTGTTTAACACGAGATAGTAAAGAGGAAAAAGTTCCAATGATCATGCGTCCTGGAGATTTGGCAATGAGGTCTTCAAGGTTTACGCCGATTTCACTTTCTGAAACTTGGTGACCGGGTTGGCTCGCGTTTGTCGAATCAGAGAGTAAGGCCATGACACCTTCGCTGCCGATACGGGCAACTTTTTGTAGGTCGGCCGGGGCTTCACCTACTGGTGCATAGTCAAATTTCCAATCTCCAGTATGAATTATTGTTCCTTCTGGAGAATGAATAATGAGACCCATTGCATCGGGGATATTGTGGTTCAAGTGAAAGAATTCGACTTGCAATTTTCCCATTTGTAATTTGTCTTCAATACCAACGTTATGAATTTTAAGTGGTTTCACGCCTTTGTAATCTTCTTGGCGTTTTTTAATAATGGCGTTAGTGATTGGTAAACCATAAATTGGCGGGTAGCCAAGATCGGGAATCAAGTGAGGGATGCCACCGATATGGTCGTAGTGGCCGTGGGTAATAATAACACCCCGGATATTCTTTTCTTTGCCCTTGAGATAACCCATGTTCGGAATGATGTAATCAATACCGGGCATGTCTTCTTCTGGAAATTGCAAACCAAGGTCAATGAGAATAATATCATTGCCATATTCAATGACGGTACAGTTGCGTCCGATTTCTTCAAGACCGCCAAGCACGATGACGCGCAATTTTGGATTGCCATTTGGCAAAGTTACGGGGCCGTATCCTGGTGCCGGATCATGCGGATCCGTTCGACGGATACTTTTTTGCTGTTGTTGCCTACCTCCGGTTGAGTAAGAGCGGCGACGACCCTGAAATTGTTTCTGGGTTTCGGCGGTGATCTTTGGCGGGGGAGGTGAAAGCACAGTACCGCCAGTTTTTGAGTTCAGTAACATAATTGGTTACGAAGAATAAATAATAAATTAATTCCAGTCCTAAAAAAGAAAAGGAGGGATTGTGGGACGCATACAAATGTGTCGCTACACTCTGGTGCGGACGGAGGGACTCGAACCCTCAAGGATTGCTCCATACGCTTCTGAGACGTACGCGTATACCAGTTCCGCCACGTCCGCTCTAAATTATTTCCACTTAAATTTTGTTTTTAGATACCAATTGGAAAGTCCAGAAAATCTGTCAGTCGGAACATTCAGGACTGAAACATTTACTCCTTTTACTTCTTTGTTTACGGCCATTGAATGCCAAGGAGTATAAAGAAAAATAGCTGGGACTTCATCAATCAGAATATTTTGAAATTTTAGATAATTTTCGGCTCGAATTTTAGGGTCGACTGTTACGCGAGAATCTTCAAGCAATTTATCGGCGTTACGGTCGCTGAATCCAGAAAGATTTAATCCGGGATAATCGATCTGAGAAGAGTGCCAAAATGGATATGGGTCAGGGTCACTGCCGGTAATTTCGCTATAAAGTAAAACATCATAAGTGCGGTTTTTTACAGAGTCGCGCAAAAGTCTTCCGGCATTGGTGCGTTCAATCGTAGTGCGAATGCCGACTTTTTTCCAATATTTAGCAATTTCATTTGCTACTTTCCCGTACTCTTCGGTATCGGCAGTAGTTATATTTAGCTGAAGAATATTATTATCTTTATCACGGCGATAAAATGGCTGGTCAGCTTCCATTTCCGATCTGATAATATCAGAAATTCTTTTTTCATCATCAGCGTTCATTGTCGAAGTAGCTATCGTGCTGGTGGGTTTATTTATTCCTAATTCTTTAATGAGAGCATTCCGGCGCAGTGTAAAATATTCTTCCGGTTGCAACCGGGTCCATTTTTTATCAAGCAGGGTGTTTGCATCAGACGGGTTAAAGGTGATTTTTTTAAGATCCGGTGAATAACCTAGGCTGCCCGGCAAAAACGGTGAATCAATTGGCGTGGCGTGTCCGCTCAAAACTGTTTCAGACAAGTAATTTTTGTCTAAGGCTTTCAAAAGAGCGAGCCGCAGATCGGAATCTTTTAAAAACGGCTGAAAGGTTTGATTAAAAAATAAAGCGGTATATTCTGGAAAACGTAAATCAAAGAAATTCAAATTTTTATTATTCAATTTAAGGCTCGCGTAGTTTGGTATAAAACTGAGAGTATCGACATTTTGGCTTTTTAAAGCTTCAATTGCACTTCCGTATTCATCAAAGAATTTAAAACGTAAATTTCTAATAAACGGTTTGTTTTTAAAATAATATTCATTGCGATTGAGGGTAATGCTGTCAATTCGACCGGTGGCGTCTTTGATAATTTTTCCAAATTGCCAAGGACCTGCCCCAGCCGGTTGAAGATTATTTTTTGCAAGACGAATGCCATTTGGACTGATTTCTGACCAAATATGTTCCGGTAAAATACCAACGGTCAAACTGTCTAAAAATGGGGCAAAGGGTTCTTTAAGAGTAAATTTAACTTCAAACTCACTTATTTTTTCCACCTTAACACCATGAAAAGCGGCTGAAAGCGGGCTGGCAACTTCCGGGTTCTGAATTAAATCAAAAGTGTAAACTACATCATTCGCTGTTAAAGGTTGATTGTCCGCGAATTTGACGCCGGTTTTTATTTTTATTAAATAACTCTTTGTGTCAGTGCTAATCGAAAAGCTTTCGGCAATATCGGGTTCTAAAATCTGATTATCATTAAATCGGAAAAGGCCGGAATAGGTGAGAGAGGCAAGGTCTTGGTCAACATCATTTATACTCGCATAGATAGGATTGATGTATTTAGGCTGGCCGATAAGAGCTTCGCTGTATTCTCCGCCTTCAGCCGGCACTAAACTAATATGTTTGCTTACAAAGACTCCAAAAAGTGAAAGCGCTCCGAATATGGCGGTGAAAAAAAATAAGAAAAAAAAGTTTTTTTCTTTTGTTGAAAGAAAACGAAATAAGTATTTTATTTGGGCCGGGCTAGGAAGGCCGCCATTTTGCGCTTGCTTTACGAGTTTGTAATCAAGTGCGCTAATGGAGCGCCGGTCCTTGGTTGGACGAAGAAAAAACCGAAGCATGACGAAATAATTAGTCGATTTTAAATGACGCCTAAAATTTAGATAAGTCTCAGAAGTGCGACGCCGAAGAAGATAATGGAAAGAATGATGGTTCCCCAGTGGAGAAATTTATCAACACCTCTTTTGGTGCTGTAAACATTGCTGGATCCACCAAAAATGCCGGATAAGCCGGCTCCCTTTTGTTGCAATAGTATAATTACAATCAATATAACTGATAGCGTCAATTGAATTATATTATAGACTGTCTCTTTCATAATCGTCAATGAGTGAGTGAAATTTATAAAGGTATTTAGATATTTCCAAGCGAATTAGATTATATCGTCGATATAACGGTCAAAGTGGAGGAGGGTTGGAAGTTGTAAAGCATGCATAATATAGCATAAGAGCCGGTTTTCGTCAATACTGTTAATTTAAGAAATAAGGGGTTAGGGCTAGAAAAAGCCCATTTTTTGTGATATAGTGAAAGGGAATTATTTTGTTCTATGCGGGATCGTGGTTTTCTACAAAAGCCCCAAAGTCATAATGGGAAAAAGATATTAATAATTGGAATTATTTTTGTCTTAATTTTATTGCTTGGCGGATACTTTGCCACCACCGCTTGGTACTTTGTACAAATTAAACAGGGTAAAAAGATTGTTTTAGATAATCCAAAGAATTTTACGTCTGACGGTGAGGCAAACTCATTAACAAGTTTTGACCGTAATTTTTTAGAGGGAGGAAGCCACCCATATCGCGGAAAAAGTAACGGCGCAGAAATTACGATTGTTGAGTTTGTTGATTATAATTGTCCGAATTGCCGGATGGTATATAAAGATATTGATAAGGTTGCCGCATTGTATGGCAACCGGGCAAAAGTTATCATCCGTCAATTTCCCGCCGTATCAATTCCAGGGCATGAGGATTCGGATTTTCTTTCTGAAATTGCCTGGTGCAGTTGGAAGCAGAGCCGGTTTTGGCCGGTGCACGATTATATTTTTGAAAAATACGACACCCTGCCTCATCCATTCACCGAAGATAGTTTAGATAGTATTGTTTCTGATACCGGTTTATCGCTTTCGGTGTTAAAAAATTGCCTTGCCGATCCGCAAACTAAAATTGAGGTTAATAAAGATTATTTTGATGGTGTAGAAGCAGGAGTGCGGGGCACGCCGACATTTTTTATAAACGGTCAAAAAGTGGAAGGGGCGGTAACATTTGATATTTGGAAAATGTATTTTGATAGTGTTAACCCTTGACTTTTCTTAAATTTGTGTTATGTTACGTAAACTCTTTTTAACGGCGATAATTGCTTTGAATCTATTCGCAGCTGGATCGGCACTCGCAGCTATTCCACCGGATTTTAATGATATTTGTTGGAAAAAAGCCGCCTGTGAAAAAATAAACAAGACTCATAACGGTTTTGCGCCCGGTGAAGCTGGCTGTGTGGGTGGAGAAGGCCCTGATCAATGGGGAGTGTGTTTGCCAGCCGGAAAGGCGGTAACTGCTATATCATTCGGTGGGGTAAGGGAGTTTGGTAGTATTGGTGAATTTATTTCAAAAAATTATAATTTTGCAATTACCGTAGCGGCAATTCTCGCGGTCATTGTCATAATAATGTCGGGTTTTCAGTGGACAATGTCTGGTGGGAATAGCGAAGTAATTTCTACTGCGAAACATCGAATTGGCAATGCGGTAATCGGATTATTTATCGCTTATAGTTCATTTTTTATTCTGAACACGATAAATCCGGATCTGGTAAATTTGAAAATGCCAAAAGTATACATGGTCAGACCGTTTAGCGAAATTCCTAATTATTGTTCATTGGTACAGGTAACAGAGGATAATAAAAAAATCGAAAAGTTGTTTTCTTTTGCGGCTCCAGCGACTGGTGATCAAAAATCAAGCCTAACAATACCGGAACAGATTGATTGGAATATGACTTATAATAATGTAGTTGTTCCAGATGAAACAAATTGCGGAGCAAGATATTATTATAAAGGCGGCGGAGGGTCAACCTGTTATGGTGTAAAATGTCCAGACGGCAAATCATGCGTAAACATGCATTTCAGCGCTCCGACAGATATGAATTATAGTTGTGAATCTGGCATTTTGTTCGGACGGATGAGAGCGACTTATCTTATTCAACCGATTTGCGGAGTAATCGCCGGGTACTCTTTTCCGTTTATTTATGACCAGGCACAATCCCCGACTGTAAGCCTCTACGACTGGGATCATAATAAAATATATAAGGTATGTCGAAACCCAAACAATCCAATATCACCTAATTTATATCCCGCAAGTGCAGCAATAAATACTGTTCCTAATGCGAAGGATAATACTACAGGATTCTTTTTTATGAGGTTGCTTGATACTTCCGAGACATGCGCCGGGGAGGGAGAACAATTTCTTGGCTACGCGCTTGGTTTCGCATTATATAGAAATTGCAACGGAGCGGATAATGTAGCAGTTGATAAATTTGGTTATAGTCTTGGTAAAATGGGGCATAATGGCAGTGATCGTTTTTGGATCTATAACGCAGCCTCATTATCTTCATCATCTTTATTTTCAGCATTAGATTTTCAGAATGGCGCGATGGTAAATATTGATATTGGAGGATTTAACTTGCAATAAAAAATAATTTAATTATGCCAAATCAGAAATTGATAATTAAAGGAGCTCGGGCGCACAACTTAAAAAATATTAGCCTGGAAATTCCGAAGAATAAACTGGTGGTAATCACCGGTCTTTCGGGTTCCGGTAAATCCAGTCTTGCCTTTGATACTATTTACGCCGAAGGCCAGCGCCGTTATGCCGAATCGCTTTCATCTTACGCCAGGCAGTTTATGGATGTGCAAGATAAGCCCGACGTCGATTCCATTGACGGTCTTTCACCGACTATCGCGATTGACCAAAAAGTTTCTACTCAGAATCCACGTTCAACTGTCGGAACGGTTACTGAAATTTATGATTACTTGCGTTTGCTTTTTGCACGTTCCGGTACTCAGCACTGTCCAGACTGCCATATTCCGGTAGAAGTTTTTTCAGTTGGAAAGATAGTAGAGAAAGTACGTGAACTGGCGCGCAAAGCGGTATTGGTGGAAATATATGCGCCGCTGGTGCGTGATTCCATGGTGGAATCAAAGGATTTGATTGAAAAAATAGAGAAGTCCGGTTATGAATGGGTGAGAGTAAACGGTGAACTTTTAAAAATAAATGAACTTGCAGAATACAAATTTTTTGATGAGCAGCCTTATGATGTAGATTTGCTGGTCGGAAAAATAATGAATGTAAAAAAAGATGACCTCACAAAACCGGTTGAAACCGCTGAGGACCTTAGCAATGGTCTCGTTAAAATTGTGACCGGTGACAAATCTCAACTTTTTTCTACGGTTGGACTTTGTCCGCGCTGTGGTCGCATAATGCCGACGCTCGACATGCGCAGCTTTAGTTTTAATAGCCCCTATGGTGCTTGCCAGCGCTGTACCGGTCTTGGTGTGACCATGGAAGTAGATCCAACATTAGTAATACCAAATAGTAAATTAACGCTTGCCGAAGGCGCGATTCAGCCTTGGACCCGAATCACCGGAAACCAGAGCTGGTATCAAAAGATTCTGACCAAAGTGGCAGAGCTTTATGGTTTTTCTGTACATACTCCGGTCGCAGAATTACAAGCCAAGACTCTTAATATTATTTTGTACGGAAGCGGCAGTGAAAGGTTTGATGTCGATGGAAAAAAAGTTTCTTATCCTGGTGTAATACCGGATCTGATGCAAAAGCACCTCGAAACAAATTCTGAATATGTCCGTAAAGAAATTGAACAATACATGCGCGAAAAAATTTGTCCGATTTGTCAGGGCAAACGTCTGCGTCAAGAATCACTCTCGGTTCGAGTAGGCGAGTATACAATTTCGGATATGGCCGGTATGAGTATTGAAGAGAGCCGGACTTTTTTGGTAAAAATGTTTGGGATTGATATAAAAACAAAAAACGATAAAGCTGAAAATTATAAAAAATCCTCTAAAATTGTCGAGCCGATTATTCGTGAAATTTTGCCGCGTCTACAGAATCTTGAGCAGGTCGGCCTTGGCTATCTTAATCTTAGCCGGGCCATGAATACGCTTTCGGGCGGTGAAGTAACACGTGTGCGTCTTGCCAGCCAGCTTTCGGCGGGTCTCACTGGTGTTATTTATATTCTCGACGAGCCCTCGGTTGGTCTGCACCCCCGTGATAACCAAAAACTTATTCACACACTTAAATATTTGCGCGATCTTGGTAATACAGTGATTGTAGTTGAACACGATCCAGCGATGATGCTCGAAGCTGATTATCTTATTGATATTGGTCCCGGCGCCGGTGTGTATGGCGGCGAGGTGATTGCTGCCGGAACTTTACCGGATTTTAAGAAAAATAAAAAATCTTTAACGGCTGAGTATTTGTCCGGAAGAATTGATATTAGTGAAGAATTCCGCCGTAAAGGACCACGGTCAAAAGTACAACCTAAAGCTAAAAAATCGATTATTATTACTGGTGCCAAAGCATTTAATTTAAAAAACATTGATGTTGAAATTCCGTTGCAAAAATTAGTGGCAGTGACTGGTGTTTCTGGATCCGGTAAATCAACTTTGATAATTGATATTTTAAGTAAGGCATTATCAAAATATTTTTATCGCGCAAAAGATGAACCGGGTGCTCACAAAAGTATTAAGGGTGTTTCAAATGTTGATAAAGTCATCGCAATTGACCAATCGCCGATTGGTCGTACGCCGCGCTCGAACCCCGCTACTTATACGGGAGTCTTTACTTTGATTCGCGACCTTTTCTCATCGTTGTCTGAAGCGCGCCTACGCGGTTATGATGCCGGTAAATTTAGTTTTAATGTAAAAGGCGGCCGCTGTGAAGCCTGTGCTGGTGAAGGTTATGTGCGAATCCCAATGCAATTTTTAGCTGATGTGTTTGTGGAATGCGGCGAGTGTAATGGTTTGCGTTATAATCAGGAAGCGCTCGAAATTAAATATCACAACAAACATATTGCGGATGTTCTAAAAATGACTGTGGAAGAGGCTTACACTTTTTTCCACGAATATCCAGCCATCTCCGACAAGTTAAATGTCTTGCGTGAAGTTGGTCTTGGTTATGTGGAATTAGGCCAGCCGGCTACGACCATTTCCGGTGGTGAGGCTCAGCGTATTAAACTCGCTCAGGAATTGTCGCGCGCCTCAACCGGCAATACTTTGTATATCTTAGACGAACCTACGACTGGTTTGCATTTTGAAGATACCAAACGCTTGCTCCAAGTACTTAGTCAATTGGTTCTGAAAGGTAACTCGGTTTTGATCATTGAACACAATCTAGATGTCATCCGCTCGGCAGATTGGATTATTGATATGGGTCCAGAGGGTGGCAAAGGTGGCGGTGAAGTAGTTGCAGTCGGCACGCCGGCCGATATCCGGAAAAATAAAAAAAGCTGGACCGGAAAGTATTTGTAAAATTCAATATTAAAAAACCCGCCTCGTTGGCGGGTTTTTTTTATTTATATAACTACTTCTTTACAATCTTTTTCTTTTCAGACATTTTACGCTTGAAATCACTGCCGCGCAAGAAGTGCAGTTTGGCACGTCTTACTTCGAGAGTTTTGACGATTTCGATCTTGTCGATGATTGGAGAAAGCAAAGGATAGATTTTTTCAACTCCTACGCCGTCAGAAACTTTTCGAACAGTCATTGTGGCGCCGACTTCATTGCCGTGCCTAACTGCGATAATAGTTCCTTCAAAGACCTGGATACGTTCTTTTTCTTCACCCTTGGTGTTGAATTCTTTAATTTTCTGGTGAATTTTTACTACCATGCCAGGTTTGTACTGGGGGGCAGCCGCTACTTTAATTTCTTCAGCCATATTCGAAATGAGTGAGTGGAATAATTTAAATTGATTTTAATTATTCTCGAGCGAATGAGAATATATGAGGTTTTTACCCCTATAAAGTTATATTTCATTTAAGTGAGGTATATATTAGACTTTTTTGCCGTTTTTGTCAAGAGACAGCCGTATTTTCTATTTTTGGCGGTCTTTAATGATTTTTTCGATCTTTTTTACCACTTCATCCACTTTGCCTTCGGCATTAACAAATCGAAAATCATAATCCTGTGATTTTTCAATTTCCTCCTCAGCAATCTTTAATCTTTCTTCCATCATTTCAGGAGAAATACCACCCCTTTTTTCAATTCGTTTTTTTAAAATATCAATTGATTCTGGAAAAAGGAAAAAAGAAAGATTTTGAATTCCAAGAATGTCTAAATTATGCTTGCCGTTTACTTCAATATTCGAAAAGACCACATCATATTTTGTTCGGGCGGTTTCTAATACGGATTTTTCCGAACCGTAGTAATGTCCGGCGTAATAGTTATATTCAAGCAGTTCGCCAGCGTCGATTCGTCTTTTAAAAGCATCTTCAGATACAAAGAAGTAGCTGACGCCCTCTTGATCGCCAGGGCGGGGAGGGCGGGTGGTAGTGGTAACCAATTTTGCAGAATTAGGAATTAATTTTTGCAATTCGGTTATTACTGTATCCTTACCTCCGCCGGAAGGAGATGAAATTATGACTAGTAAATTTTTATTCATAAAATATTTAGGCTAATTCTTCCAGAAAGTTCTTTAAGGTTTTCGGCAAGACTGATTCAAAAGTTTGTCTTTCTCCGTGTAAATCAACAAAGGATAATTTGGCGGAGTGTAAGAAAAGCCGTCCAAGTTTATCATCCCAGACACGTTTGCGCTTTTTTTGAAAATAAAGCGGGTCGCCAACCAGGGGGTGGTTGTAAGCCAGGAAATGAACACGAATTTGATGCATGCGTCCGGTGTGAAGAATGATTTTTAGTAAGGTAAAGTTTACAAATTTTCTTTCAACAAAAAATTCGGTCTTAGCTTCTTTTTCGCCTTCAACTTTGCCCTTAATAACCGGCCGCGCTGCCATCCGATCGCCGCTTTCCGAACGGGCAATCGGAAAAGTTAATATTTCCCAATCTCTTGCTACCCGGCCGTGGACAAGCGCGAAGTATTCTTTTTCGATTGTGCGGTTTTTAAATTGATCTTTTAAATGATTGAACATTTTTTGGGTACGCGCGATTACCATAAGGCCGGAGGCTTCCTTATCAAGGCGATGAACAATGCCGGGTCTGACTTGCGGGTCGTCTCCAACTTTTTTTATTTCCGGGTATTTTTCAGATAACCAGGAAGAAAGGCTAATTTTTTCATTGGCCATGGTGGGGTGGGTGAGGAGTCCGGAAGGTTTTTCAATGATAATATAATCAGGATTTTCGGATATTATTTTTGGAATTAGCTGAGCTGGTATTTTTGCGTCCGTTGTTTTTTTGGTATTTTTTTTAACTGTAGTTTTTTTGGGCTGCTCTGTGTTTTCAACAATAATTATATTGCCAGATTTCAAAGTATTTCCGGATTTTTTTGGAATTTTCCCATTTAGTGTGATTAGTCCATCTTCTACTAGTTTTTGAACTTTAGAACGTGAAATTTTCAATTTTTCCAATAAAAAAATATCCAACCGTTGTTCGGAGTTTTGTTCAGAAATTATAAATTTGGTAGTATTTTTCATGTGGGCATGGATGGAATCGAACCATCGACCTCCACCTTATATCTGCTAGTGAGGAAAAAGCGAATTAATTCATTTTTTCCTCACTAGCAGATATATTTACGTCGGGCCTCAGAAATGCAAATGAGCGGTGCGCCTGGATGGAATCGAACCATCGACTTCCACCTTATAAGGGTGGCACTCTTACCGCTGAGTTACAGGCGCGTTTTTGGCGCACCAATCATTTGTATTTCGTTCGTCCCTAGTAAATATAAAGGTGGCACTCTAACCGCTGAGTTACACGCCCCATTAGTAGCGCTCATTATACCAAAAAGCTTAAGATTTTTCAAGCTTTGAAGAGTTGTCAGAAAGTCTTCAAAATGATACGATAATTACATGAATTATAATGTTTCACTGTTTTTTAAGGTAAATAAATTATGCGGCAGAAACCGCTGGCTTGATTTATTTGGAAAAGCCGGCGCCGAATGGGTGATTATTGCGATGCTTGGTTGGTTTGTCGCGAGTGTATTTATTGATTATAACTCAGAATTAAATAATATTTTATTGCGTCTTGGTACGCTTGCGGTCGGTTGGGTCGCCGGTTGGAGTATTAGTATTTTAATCGGTAAAATTGTCAACGAACCAAGGCCGCATGTAACTTATCCTGAAAGTAAATTGTTATTTCAACCGTACATGAGCTGGAAATCTTTTCCTTCGGATCACGCGATGTCAGCTTGGTTGATTTTTTTTCTTGCTCTTATGTTTGGCCTTCCTGGCATGGAGGGTCTCGCCGTTTTAGCAGTTTGGGTTTGTTGGGGTAGGGTTTTTGCCGGCCTTCATTATCCATTTGATATTATTGGCGGCATGGCGCTCGCCGGCTTTATTACAGTTGTCTGTTATAATTTAATGCTGATATTTTTTTAGTATGAAGGGCAAGTGGCAAGTTCTGAACAAAAAGACTATATTTAAAAACGCTCATAGTAATATTCAGATTTGGAAAGTGCGGACCCATCAAGGTAAAGAGAAAGATTTTACCATTCAGAAAGGACGGGATTTTGCGGTTATCTTGGCAGTAACAAATGACGACAAGTTGGTAGTAATCCGTCAGCATTATCTGAATGAAAATAAAAAAATATATTCGTTGGTAGCCGGCTACATTGACCCTGGCGAAAACAAAACCACCGCGGCTAGACGTGAACTTCTGGAAGAAGCAGGATATAGCTGCAAAAAAATCGTCTATCTAGGAAAAAGCAGAAAAGGTAAATATGCTACTGGTTACGCTCATTGTTTTGTTGGACTGGGGGCGTTTTCAAGTCAGAAACAAGAGTTAGAGGACGCAGAAGATATTGAAGTAGTCCAAATGAGTAAAGAAAAATTCATCGGTTTGTTGAAGAGAAATGAATTTTTAGATGCGTTCACTGAAGTTTGTGCTTGGCGCGCTTTAACATATCTTAAATCGGTTTAAATTTATGAACGCGGTAATTCTTTGCGGAGGTTTGTCTACCAGATTAGGCGAAATAACTAAAACAATTCCAAAAATACTTTTAGAAATTAAAGGACGAACTGTACTTGAGTGGCAAATAGAAAAATTAAAAAAAATTGGTATCACGGAGGTAGTTCTCGCTGCCGGGCATTTATCGGAAGTGTTATTTAAGACCGTGGGAGTAAATTGCAACGGTGTTACTCTTACTTATGCGATAGAGGAATCCAAGCTTGGTACCGGCGGAGCGATAAAGCATGCTTGGAATTATTTCGGCGACAACAAGAAGCCGGTATTTATTTTAAACGGCGATATTCTTACAGCGGTTGATTATGCTGAAATGGTCAAAGAGTTGAAGCCAGAGAGTGATGGCGTTATTTTGGGTGCCAAGGTTGAAGACGCGTCTAGTTATGGCACACTTCGGTACGAAAAAGACGGACATTTAAAAGAGTTCAAAGAAAAGGAAGGCTTGCATGAACCTGGTTATATAAACGGGGGTATTTATTTGTTTAATCAGAGAGTGACAAAATATTTTCCTTCGGAATCGTCTTTTAGTGTTGAGTATGACGTGTTTCCAAAAATGAAAAATTTATTTGTTTATACTTCCGACCAGGCTTGGATCGACATTGGAGTGCCAGAGCGATTGGAGTGGGCACGTAAAAACTGGGATGAAAAAATATGAGTTTGCAAAGAACAATAACAGTTATTTTTTTTATTTCAATTTTTATCTTACCTTTTACGGCTTGGCGATTTTATTTAAACAGCCGACCAAAAAGCTTGCCGATCCAGCCGCGTGAAGAAGTAACAATTACTATTATTCCTGGCTGGAATTTGCGCGACGTGGCAGATTATTTTGTAAAAATGGGTATTGTTTCAAGCACTAAATATGTTTTTGCTTTAACCGGCGAACCGGCTACGATCGATACTAAATCTTATTTGTTTGGAAATAAGATTCTCGCCGGAAAGGGAGAAGGCTTGAGCCTGGAAGGGTATTTGGCCCCAGAAACTTATCGGGTGTTTAGGGATGCTGCCCTGGGGGATGTCGTTGAAAAATTAATCGCGGAACGTGAAAAAGAATTTTTACAGGTTAGTTCCACAATTCAAGATTTTCACCAGACGTTGACCATGGCGAGCTTGATTGAAAAAGAAACCCGCACGCCCGAAGACCGGAGGCTGGTCGCCGATATTTTATGGCGTCGTTTGAAAAAGGGTTGGGCATTGCAGCTCGATTCGAGCGTTCATTATGCGGTCGATAAAACCGGCACTGTATTTACAACCGACAAAGAACGCGATGACAAATCATTGTGGAATACCTATAAATATCCAGGTCTTCCGCCTGGACCAATTTGCAATCCAAGCTTTGATTCCGTCGAGGCGGCAATTACACCCGTAAAAAATGATTATTGGTACTTTCTTTCTGGGAATGACGGAAAAATGTATTATGCGAAAACCCTTGAGGAACACACTGCCAATCGATATAAATATTTGAGATAATTATGCTAACTTCGGAATTTGATTATATTTTACCAGAAGAATTTATTGCTCAGAGCCCGGCCGAGCCGCGTGATAGCTCTAAATTAATGGTGGTAAACCGCAAGAATCAATCTGTAGAAAATTTAAAATTTTTTGATATTATTGATTATCTGCAGGCGGGGGACATGCTTGTTTGGAACAGCTCGAAAGTTTTTAAAGCCAGATTGAAAGGAAAAATAGAATTAGATGAAAATTCTGACGGTTTGAAAAAAAATATTAAAACTACCGGTAAAATATTGAATTCTTCCCCGGTTGAAATATTTTTAGTTCGGCCAATGGAAAACAAATATGTTTGGAAGGCGCTCGCAAAGCCCGGCCGGCGTCTTAGACTTGGTATGAAGGTAGAATTTGCGCCGAATTTTTCTGGTGAAGTGATGTTGAAAGAAAAAGATGGAACAATTTTAATCCAATTTGAAGATGATGATTCGGTGGTTAGGGCAAAAGCAAATCAATATGGCGAAGTGCCGACTCCGCCCTATATTGAAAACTTGAACAGCGAGTTAAAAGGGTCGGATATTAATGAAAGATATCAAACTGTATATGCAAAACAGGAAGGGTCAGTTGCTGCTCCGACGGCTGGTTTTCATTTTACGCCGGAATTAATAGAAAAACTGGAGCGTAAGGGGGTAGAGTTTGCAGAAGTAACTTTGCATGTTGGTCTCGGAACATTTTTGCCGGTTAAGGCCGACAGGCTCGAGGATCATTTGATGCATCCGGAGTGGGTAGAAATAACTGCTAAAAATGTTGACCTGATAAATAATGCTAAAGCTGAAAATCGCAGAATCATTTCAGTTGGCACTACCACTACTCGCACGCTTGAAGGGGTGGCAAAATTATTTGGTGGAAGTTTGCGTGCTTATACCGGTGACATAAATATTTTTATAACACCAGGTTATAAATTTAATATTGTTGATGTGCTCATTACTAATTTCCATCTTCCTAAATCAACACTACTCATGCTTGTCGCGGCGTTTGTTGGCGATAAGAATTTTACTTTGGAGTGTTATGAAAAAGCCAAAGAAAAAGATTATCATTTTTATAGTTTTGGTGACGCGATGTTTATTGAATAAATATGGGGGAAAGATTTAATCCATTCAACCGAGAAAAAAAAGAACAGGAATCGGAATTTCCATTTTCATTCCGAACTGTTCAGCTCTTGGGGCCGAGAGAGGCTCAGCAGGATTATTTTGCAAGTAAAGTATTTTTGAAAGACGGTAAAAAAGTTCAAATTAATGCGGTAGCAGACGGGCATGGGGAGCTTGGGGAAGTTTTTGCCGAAAATGCAATCAAAAGTATATTGACCGGAATCGAAAATTATCCTGGAGATATCGGCGATGAAGGGTTTAAACAAATATTTAACACTGCCGATGAGATGACCAAGGAAATTCCCGGTAACGAAGAAATCCGAAGAGCTGATTTTGGCGGCACAACCATGTCGGTGGTGGTTTTAAAAAATAACGAAGTTAAAGGTGCCTATGTTGGCGATAGCGAAGTAAAACTGGTCGGCAGTCACGGCATTATCACCAGTCTTACGCCACCTCACCGCATCACCGATGCCGAAGAGCTGATGCGAATAGTATCTGGTCGGGGGCAGGTTGAGAGAGATCGGGTAAAGGTAAAAGGTGTTAGCTTGAATATGAGCCGGGCAATTGGTGATCATGAATTCAAGCCGCATGTTATTTCCGAGCCGCATACCTTTGGTCTGCGCATCCAGTCATCGGATAAATATTTGTTGGTAGCGTCTGACGGGTTCTGGAATGTGGAAAATGGGGAAGATGAGGCAGACTTAGGGGAGTTGCTTACGGCGGCGGAATCGATTGATGAGGCTAAAGATTTGCTGGAGCTTTATTTGGCTGCACGTCGCCAAGGCGATAATATCACAGTACAAATAATTGAATTAAATAACAAAAAATCCGGGTAAAACCCGGATTTTTTAATTGTTTTTGTTTTTAGCCTTCAATCGTTACACCCATTTGTTTCGCGGTGCCTTCTACTTGGCTCATCGCGGCTTCCACAGTGTGGCAGTTTAGGTCAGGCATTTTCTTCTCGGCAATTTCACGGACTTGTGCTTTGGAAATTTTGCCGACTTTTTCTTGAAGAGGTTTGCCGGATCCTTTGGTAATCTTGGCGGCCTTCTTGATTAGTTCAGCGACCGGTGGGGTCTTCATTATAAAGGTGAAGCTGCGGTCTTCGAAAATTGAAATTACGACCGGAACGATATCACCCTTCAATTCTTTGGTCTTGTCATTGAATTCTTTACAGAAACCGGCAATGTTTACGCCGTGTTGGCCAAGAGCTGGACCGATTGGTGGCGCTGGGTTAGCAGCTCCTCCTGGAATTTGTAATTTGACTTGGGTAAGTAATTTTTTTGCCATATTCGAAATAAGTGAGTGAAATGATTAAACTTGTTTAATTATTTTTGAGCGAATGAGAATATATGTTATATATTTTATTAGTAGTATTAGCTAGCTAGATAGGTCGAGAAGCGCGATCTACTTTGCATTATTAAATCTTTTTTACTTGTAAAGCGTCGAGTTCTACCGGAGTTTCACGACCGAACATTGATACCAATGCCTTGATACGACCGCGTTCAGCATCCACTTGGCTAATCTTGCCTTCAAAGTTTTTGAAGGGACCATCGATGATGCGAACCAGATCGTTAATTTCAACATCAATTTTGTGGGACGGTTCGGATGAGCCACTGACACGTTTGAGCAGGGTATCAACTTCTTTTTGGTCAATTGGTGTCGGGGTAGTACCGCTGCCGACGAAACCGGTGACGTTTGGGGTGTTTCGGACCACGTACCAGGAATCGTCAGTAACAATCATTTCAACCAAGATATAACCGGGGAAGATTTTTTCTTCTACGGTAGTGCGTTTTCCGTTTTTGATTTTAATTTTCTTTTCTTTAGGCACGAGGACATTAAAAATCTTATCGTTCATGTCAAAAGATTCTACGCGCTGTTCAATATTGTGTTTTACGTTTTCTTCGTAACCGCTGTAAGTATGAAGTACATACCAGCGTCGGCCTAAGTTTAATGTCTGTTTTGCCATATTCTAAATGAGTGAGAAGAGTTGTTAAATTTGTTTAAAATTTAGAGCGAAATAAGTTTAGTAATGGCTAAACTGAATCCGTAGTCGAGAATTGCGAAAAAAACGGCGGTAAACAAACTGAGACCAATAACAACCAAACTATAATTGATGGTCTGTTCCTTGGTTGGCCAAGTAACTTTCTTCATTTCGGCATAAGAGCCAAGAATGTAGTTTTTGAGCTTTTCAAACATAAGTTTGATATTTCGTATTTAAAAACGGCCCTGGGCCGTTATGTGCCGATACTATACACTAAAATGTAAAAAAGGTCAAGTCTTACCTAGAATTAGGTTTCGAATTTGATCGCAAACGGGTATTATTTCTTTTTGGATTACCAAAACTTTGTCATTCGCATCAAGCAAATCATTCGCAAGCAGTGAACGGTACTCAGCATTAATATTTCTTACTAATTCGTTTAATTGTTTAATTTTTTCGCGGGTGTCATCTTTAAATTTACTATTTGGATATCTTTGTTCGTAAGTTTTTATGAGAACACCTTTTTTGGAAGATACGATACTATCTTCGATAAGTTTCATTGTTTTTTCGGCCGTCAATGAGCCTTTTTCAAAAAAATCAAGCGCAAATGGCAAAGTATTGATTTCATTTAAAAAATCTTCGTCAAGACCGCTGTCACGATTAATTTGAGAAACTTCAAGTTGTTCCTCCGGGTTTATCGGTTCACGATCAGACATATTTTAGATATCAAGATTCTGAACTGATTTGGCGTAAGTTTGGATGAATTTCTTGCGCGGTTCTACTTCGTCTCCCATGAGGACCTCAAAGGTTTCGTTGGCAAGTTCAGCATCATCGACGGTAACAATTTTCATGGTGCGGCGTTCGGGATCCATAGTGGTTTCCCAAAGTTGTTCCGGGTTCATTTCACCAAGACCTTTGTAGCGTTGGACATTTATCTTCATACCGCCGATTATGATTGCTTCTGTTTCCGGCTCGCCGTCGCCTTCAATCACCTCTGGAATATCTTCTTCGGCAACCTTCACTTTTTTAGCATCAGATTTCAGGCCTTTTTTCTTTTTTAAATCTTCAATAATATTATCGCGTTCGCCGGCATCGTAGGCGTAGTGCATTTCTTTGCCGACCTTAACACTGTAAAGTGGTGGCATGGCGATATAGATATGCCCGGCGCGAATTAGATCTGGGTAGTAGCGGTAGAAAAAAGTGAGAAGTAGGGTGCGGATATGAGCGCCATCCACATCGGCATCGGTCATGATGATGATGCGGTGATAGCGGAGTTTGGTAATATCAAACTGTTCGCCGATGTTGGTGCCCATGGCGATGATAAGAGATTTGAGTTCGTTGTTGGTAAGAATTTTGTCGAGGCGCGCGCGTTCTACATTCAATACTTTACCGCGTAAGGGGAGAATGGCTTGGCGTTCGCGGTCGCGGCCTTGTTTGGCGGAACCACCGGCCGAGTCACCCTCGACAATGTACAACTCAGACTCTTCGGCTTTACGACTGGAACAGTCGGCGAGTTTTCCTGGTAAGGTAAAACCTTCTAGAGCGCCCTTGCGAAGAATTGTGTCACGGGCAATTTTTGCGGCGGCGCGGGCCCTCGCAGCGAGTACACATTTGCCGATAATATTTTCGGCGTCTTTTGGGTGTTCTTCAAGGAAGATTAAAAATGAATCGCCCAGAACAGTTTCTACCGCGGTTTTAGCTTCGGTGTTGCCAAGTTTGCCTTTGGTCTGGCCTTCAAACTGTGGATCGCGAATTTTGATTGAAATAACGGTAGTCAGACCTTCGCGTACATCTTCACCGGTTAGGTTTTGATCTTTTTCTTTCAGGAAACCTTTGTTGCGGGCGTAGGTGTTGATACTGCGGGTGAGGGCGGTTCGAAAACCGGCGACGTGAGTACCGCCATCCGGGTTATAAATATTGTTGGTAAAAGCATAGAGCGATTCCACGAACTCGTTCGTATATTGAAGAGCGATTTCCACACTTACTCCTTCAGCTTCTTTTTCAATGTAAAAAATTGTTTCGTTTTTTGCTTCGTGATTCTGGTTTAAGAAACGAACATAGGAAGCAACTCCGCCTTCAAAATGAAATTGATAAGTCGGGTTTGGAAAATTAAGGGCGGTTTTATCTTTGGCTTTTTCTTCGGGAGTACGTTGGTCGGAAATAATCATGTGCACGCCCTTGGTGAGGTAGGTGTGTTGGCGCAAGTGGTCAATGATAGTTTTCCATTCAAAATCCAAAGTTTCAAAAATTGAATCATCTGGACGGAAGGTAATTATTGTTCCGGTATCTTTGCATTTTCCATCTTCTCGTACTTTTTTTTGTGGAACACCTATTTTATATTCTTGCATCCAAATTTTACCGTCACGGTGGACTTCCGCTTTTGCGTATGTAGATAAAGCGTTTACTACCGAAGCGCCGACGCCGTGCAGACCACCGGAAATTTTATAGCCTTCGCCGCCAAATTTACCGCCGGCATGAAGCACGGTCATAACGATTTCAAGGGCGCTAATTTTTTTCTGAGGATGAATATCAACCGGAATACCACGTCCGTTGTCATATACCTGTACCATGTGGTCGGGTAGGAGAGTAACGCGAATTTCGTTAGCGTGTCCGGCCATTGCTTCGTCGATGGAGTTATCTACGATTTCCCAGATTAAATGATGAAGACCAACCGGACCGGTCGAACCAATATACATACCGGGGCGGCGGCGAACGGCTTCAAGACCTTCAAGTACAGTAATACTGTCAGCGTCGTAGCTGCCTTTGGCTGGTTTAGTTTTTTTTGCTTCAATTTTTGCCGGCTTTACAACCTGGGCAGCCTTGGCAGTTTTTTCAGGCGCAGCTAGTATTAATTCGCTTTGGTCTTGTTTTTTTGGAGTATTTTCAACTTCAATTCTTCCCCTTTGTACTTTCTTTATAGGCATAAGTTCATTAAATCGAGATAACAAATAAGTGTGAATATTTTAGCACGAAAACGGCATTCCTGCAAGAGATTTTGGGTATAAATTATCGGCAAAATTTATGCTTATTCTAGGCAAATTATCGGATACTTTAGGTTTGAACTAAAATCTGGTATAATTATGGAGCTTATGCTAAACATTTATAATCCAAATCAACAATCACAAATCCCGGTCAAGCCGTTGCCTAAAAAAGACGATGCTCCAAAAACCGATTTTCGGCGCTATCAGGATGTATCCGGCGACTTTGACAACAAAGAATTATCCTATAGTTTGTGGTGGATAAAAAATAAAGTATTTTTGTATCGATTGTTGATTTTTGTTTTACTCGGTATAAATGCTTTGTTGCTCATCTTCAACTTTGGAAAATGGGGCGCTTACATATATGGGATTACCGATGCGAAGAGAATGGAATTGGTAGCAAGTCGTTTTAATAATTATGAAGGCATTAAAGATCATTTTAAACCAACACCGCTTCAAGTTTCAGATACGGCTTTGTTACTCGGAGGCGTGAATAAATATGACGCGGTAACGCAAATAACAAATCCGAATAAAAGTTTTAATGTTACTTTGCTTTATCGGTATATTTTGGGAGCTACTTCGACTGAGGCTAAAACCATTACTTTATTGGCCGGAGAAACAAATTTAGTTGCGGTACTAGGTATTTCCGAAGGGCTCACGCCGGGTGGCGCAGTTACTTTTAAAATCGAACAAATTAATTGGCAAAGAATAGATAATCATAAGATAAAAGATCCGATTTCTTGGCAAAATGAGCGGCTTAATTTTTCCATAAATAACTCTGTTTTTCAAAACGCTCTCGATGTGGGCGGATTAAAAACAAATCGAGTGGCGTTTAATCTAAAAAATGACAGTTCATATTCATATAAAGAACCGAGTTTTATTGTTGGTCTTTATAATGGCGAAGTTTTGGTTGGCGTTTTGCCGCTTCAGACCGATTATTTTAAATCGATGGAAGAAAAACCGATTGAACTGCGTAGTTTTTCTTCCAGCTTAGATGTTACAGAGGTAAAAATATTTCCGCAGATAAATGTTTACGATGAGACAGTGTTTTTACCGCCAGACAAATAATTTCTGAATATTATTATTAATAACCCCCCGCCAACGGCGGAGGGTTTTTTAAATGGTAAATGGGTGACGATTGGAAAAATTTCCCGACCGCCACCCGAGACTCCAATCAGGGAGGGCACACCAATTGGGGTCTAATGCTTAGATACCCGAGCCTTGCCCGATGGTTACAAAAATGTTAAGGTAAACAGCGTGAATATTTTAAATAAATTTACCTCGCGAAGTTTTGACTGGGTCCTGTTCCTGGCCGTGGTTTTAGTTATCTCGCTGGGTCTTTCTGCTATTTACAGCGTTGATTTATCGCGCGGGCAAGAATTACAATATTTTAGGCGCCAGCTTATTGCGGCGGGGGTGGGTTTTACTCTATTTTTTGTCGCGAGCGTAATTCAATATACTTTTTTTCGCTCATACGCGAAGTTATTTTACGCGCTTTCGGTTTTACTTCTTGTTTCGGTTGTTCTCTTTGGTGTAAATATCCGCGGTACCCGCGGTTGGTTTAATATTGCCGGTTTTTCTTTCCAACCAGTTGAAGCGGCCAAAATCGGAGTCATATTTATGCTGGCGTATATCGTTTATCATTTTGGACGCCGGTTTGAACGGCCGTTATTTTTTTTCGGCACCGGTCTTACCACACTTCTTATTATCGGCCTTGTCATGCTTCAGCCGGACCTTGGATCTTCTCTGATCATTGGTTCCATTTGGCTCGGTATTATGATTTTGGTCGGAACTCGCTCCTCATATATAGTAGGCATTATTTTAGTCGGCGTAGTAGTCTCGGTAGCGGCTTGGTTTTTTTTCTTACAAACATATCAAAAAGAACGTGTTTTGACCTTTTTGAATCCCGAGCGTGATCCGTTGGGCCAGGGTTATAACAGCACTCAGGCGATTATTGCCGTAGGTTCGGGTCAGGTACTCGGCCGGGGGCTAGGGTTTGGTTCGCAATCCCAATTGCGTTTTTTGCCGGAAGCGCAAACGGACTTTATTTTTACTGTTATTGGTGAAGAGCTCGGTCTCGCCGGTATTTCGGCTCTGTTGTTTTTATTTTCGGTTATTTTGTATCGACTTATTCGTATTGTCCGGCGTACCAGTGATGATTTTGTCGCTGTTACGGTTTCTGGTATTGCAATTTTGTTATTCGTGCAATTTTTTGTAAACGCAGGCGCGAATATCGGGCTTTTGCCGATTACCGGTGTGCCGCTGCCGTTTGTGAGCTATGGCGGTTCGTCGCTCATGATGAATTTGTTTCTTATTGGAGTCGCTGAGAGTATGGTGGAAAAAGGCTACTAGCCCTCGTCGGGCTGGCATCACTTTTCGTCAGCGAAAAGTAATCAAAAGCTGCCGAGCTGTTGTTCCACTCTGCCACTTTCAACGACTTGTATCGCTGTGGCACAGAACTCGCCTGTTGGCTCAAACAGCTGTGCCACCCACGCTCACTTCGTCGTGACAAGTGACATCGCTTCACAAATGCTCGGAAGACAATTGGTAATTGGTCAATCAACGGGGGTTTGGGGAAGTCGATATCCCGAGCTTTCGCAAGCGAGTGGTTATATCGACGATCTCCCTAAAACCTTTGGATACTTTCAGTTATGAAAGTATCCGCCGTCTGCGCAGGGCTAGGGAAATAAGTATTATAGGAAAAAGGATAATTTGATTGAGCGATAGCGAGATGGTTATTTTTGCCAAAAGGGGTGCAAAAGAATAATTATTTATATAAACATTTTAATTATCGCGATGGCCGCGATAATTGACCAAATAATATTTAAAATACCGGGTTGGTAGGTTTTTTTCCGGAAGGATATTATCACTAGGCCAAGTGCGCCGGTGATGTTTAAGAGTTGATAAAATATATTGTTAGAAGACAAGACACCGAAGCTTAACAAAGCGTAGGCGAGTAGTATCGCTGCAGTTCCATACCAGCCGATTATTTCCGAAATATTTTTAGTCATAATTATTTTGTTTCGTCCAAAATTATTCGTTTTTCAAACCCGCCGCGGTCAGTGGCTTTTTTCTTTCGAACTTCTTCCAAACCGCTCAAATCAATATTATTTAGCTTCGCGACCGCCATTAGTACTTCCATAATATCTGCCGCTTCTTCTACCGAGGGTTTAGTATTAAATTCGTCGGTTTCTTCGTGAAGCTTTTTGGCTAGCGCCTCGGCATACTCTTTTTCATCCGCAATATGCGTCACTGGCGTTTCGCCTTTGCTTTTGATTATGTCGGGGATTTTATCGCGGACGAGTTTGTTGTAGAACATATTATTTATCTTGTAAAATAGCAAGATCCACATCCAAGCTATTAAAACCTTTTTTTAAAATTTCTTTTGAATCCTCAACACCTTTATTATAAATATATTTTCTAATATCCCGCAAAAAGAAGTCTAAGATATCTTCAGCGGCAATTATACCGATTTTTTCTTCCCGGGTTTCTTGAAAAAATGTGACGATTGCCTCAATACAAGATAGTCTTTTTTCTTTTGGTAAAAGGTCCCACTTACGTCTGATTTCGGTTTTGTCCATATTTAATAATTAAATTTTATTTTGTAGGTGTTCGTTGAAAAGCATATTATTTCGCAAGATACATTTTAATACCTTCCAAATTTCCGGACGAAAGAAGATTTTCAGGATTTTCTTTTGAAAAATCCGCCCATTTGAAATCGGTATGTTCGTTGCTGATTACAATTTTTCCTCCTTTATATTCGACTTCAAATAAAATATATAGAACATGAATGTCTTTGCCGGTTTTAGTCATAGATCCGGGTATACAGTGGCGAGCCACTGCGACAGGCGTTGGTTTTATTACGACATCAATATTCCCAACTTCTTCCGAAATTTCTCTTTTTAAAATATCCGTAAGTGGAATGGTAAATTCATCCTTATCAATGCGCCCGCCGGGTAAATCATAGTAGCCAGCGTGGGAGCCGTTGAGCAACGCTTTTAGCAACAAAATTTCACCGTTATTATTTTTTATTACAGCTTTTAAGGATACTTGGTATAAATCTTTTTCTTTGCTCATAGAGATGTTATTAAATAGTTTTTGCGTACATGTAACTATCGTGATATTTACCATCTTGGTGTTTAAGTAATTTTTTTAACAATCCTTCTTTTTTGTAACCGCATTTGATAGCGACTTTTTCACTTGCTTTATTTCCTGGTTGCATGACAATTTCCAGACGCTTTAGTTTTAGTTTTTTTAAGCAAATTGTTTCCAGTAATTTTACTGCTGTGGTGGTGATGCCTTGTCCCCAGTATTTTTCATCTAAAAAATAGCCAATTTCACCAATGTGCGGACGGCCGGAATTTATTTTTACACCTACCGCTCCGACTATTTCTCCAATGTGAATAATAGAGTAATTAAACTCAGAATTTTTTCGGCGTCGCTCGGGGTTTTTTCTTAGCCACTTTTCTTCATCCTTGATAGTTTTTGGCCTAATATCCCAATAAATAAAATTAGGATTTTTGAGGATTTCAAAGAAGCGTTTTGCGTCGCTGATTTTTTGTAATCTGATGGTAATCATAAAATTATTGTAGGCTTTTACTTTTTTCTGGGGATGCATTTATATGTATTTCAGTATGGAGTTCTTTCGTATGGTTTTATTTGAGTGAATTAGTCGAACTTCACAAAATGTTATTCTTATTTTATCAACTCTGTAATATCGGATAATAAGTAAATTATAGTAATAGGGTCAATAAAATCAGGAATAACGGTAGAGCCGTTCAAAGAATTAGTTATGGTTTTGTTTTGCCAACAAATAGGTTTTTTTAATGGTGGTGAAATTTCAAATTTATTATCATGAGCCGCTCCATTACGTAAATGTTTGGTAAATTTATAAATTTCATCCTTCTTTATTTTATTATGGTATTTGGAAAATTGCAAAATATCAAAAACTGCAATTATCATCAGACGGCCTATGCTTGTGAAATATAACGCTGTTTTTGTTTTCGTGGTTTGATTTTCAATTTTTACGTCAACTTCATGGTTGTAGTCGTTTATTAGGGCGGCAAGTTCAGGGTGTGACTGTATAACAAATTTTTGAAATTCATGCTGGGGAACGAATATTGATCCAAGAACATAGAATTCAAATATTCTTTTGATTGGCTCGAAGATTGGGTTAATATTTATTTTCGCGTAATCATCTATATTCATAGCTTATATTGATTTTTTCTCTTCCTCGTGTTAAAATCATTCAATTTCCTGTAGAATAACAAGAATAGAGGGAAAAGACAACGTGTCTTTAGATTCCACTTTCTCGCTGTCGCTCAATCAAATCAAGTATTTCTTTAATATAATTTTCGTTAGCCCTGCCGGCGGCATCACTTTTCATAACTGAAAAGTAATCAAAAGGTTCTGAGGGGCCGGCAGAACTCGTCGCGCGAGCTCCTCAAACAGCTGGCGGCCCCCAGACCCCCATTGTAACGATTGAAAATATGCCAAAATTTAAAATAGTCTCAAAAATGACTCCAGCCGGAGACCAGCCGAAAGCGATTGATGATTTGGTCGATGGAATAGAAAAAGGTATGCGTCGGCAGACTCTGCTTGGCGTTACCGGCTCGGGCAAAACCTTTACCATGGCGAATGTAATAGAGCGAACGCAAAAGGCAACGCTCGTTATCGCCCATAACAAAACCTTAGCTGCTCAGCTCTGCAACGAGTTCCGCGAATTCTTTCCACACAACGCCGTGGAATATTTTGTTTCTTATTATGATTACTATCAGCCCGAGGCGTACATGCCAAATTCGGATACATATATAGAGAAGGAAGCGATGATAAATGAAGAAATCGACCGCCTCCGCCACGCCTGCACTCAGGCGCTTCTTACGCGTAAAGATGTCATCATAGTCGCATCTGTCTCGGCTATCTACGGCCTTGGCTCGCCATTTGAATATGAAAAAATTGTTTTACATTTACGCAAGGGCGACAAACTCGACCGACGAGCGATGCTCGAGCAGCTTATCTCCATGCAATTCACTCGCACTAATAGCGAAATGAAGCGGGGCTCATTCCGATTACGCGGTCAGGTGTTTGAAATTATGCCCGTGAATGAAGACGCAATTTATCGGTTTGAAATTTCTAATCATATCGATAATATTGAGCTCGTGGATAGCGTGAGCAGAACCGTAAAAAAAGTTATCGAAGACGCTTGGTTTTTTCCGGCCCGCCATTATGTAGTAGGAGAAGAAAGTCGGAAAATGGCTTTTAATACCATCAATAAAGAATTGCAGGATCAGCTCGCATTTTTTGAAAAGAACGGCAAAGTGTTGGAGTACGAACGATTAAAGCGTCGGGTCGCGTATGATTTACAAATGATAAAAAATGTCGGTTATTGCAGCGGCATAGAAAATTATTCCGCGCACTTTGAAGGGCGCGGTGCCGGCGAACCGCCCTTTACCCTCCTAGATTATTTTATTCACGGCAGTGGCGGTGGACAAGCAAATTTTTTGACCATCATCGACGAGTGCCATGTTACCTTGCCGCAAATTCGGGCCATGTATAATGGTGATCAAGCGCGCAAAAATACGTTAGTTGAACACGGCTTTCGATTGCCAAGCGCGCGCGACAACCGGCCGCTCACTTATACAGAGTTTGATAAAAAAGTTGGTCAAGCGGTTTATGTTTCTGCCACGCCTACGGAGTACGAATTAAAGATAAGTGAACGCGTTGCTGAGCAGATTGCCCGGCCGACTGGTCTTATTGATCCGGAAATTATTATTCGTCCAATCGTCGGAAAAAAAGACGGCAAGCAACTTTCTCAGGTAGAAGATTTAATTATCCGCATTGAAGAAAGAATTAAAATGAAGGAGCGGGTTTTGGTCACCACTCTTACCAAAAAAATGGCCGAGGATCTGACTGATTATTTAAAAGAGAAAAAAATTAAAGTGGCTTATTTGCATAGTGATGTTGATACTCTCGATCGAATTGAAATAATTACCAATCTCCGGCTAGGAAAAAATGATGTGATAGTTGGGGTCAACTTATTGCGTGAGGGTCTTGATATGCCCGAAGTCTCACTTGTCGCAATTCTTGATGCTGACAAAGAAGGGTTCTTGCGTAGTGAGGTAAGTTTGATTCAGACCATTGGCCGCGCCGCCCGCAATGTAAACGGGCAGGTTGTTTTGTATGCCGACAATATTACCGGTTCAATGCAAAAAGCCATGGATGAAACTAGCCGCCGCCGGAAAATTCAGATCGCGTATAATGAGAAACATGGTATCACGCCTAAAACTATTGAAAAATCCATTCGGAATATTTTGGAAGAGTTTGGTATTTCGCCGGACCGGGCTAAGAACCGCGAGGCCAAGAAGCGACGTGACCGCCTTGCCACCACCACCGAACTCGACCTCATTGGCGATGGACGCTCGCTTAATGTTATAATAAAGGAGAAGGAAGTACAGATGAAGCAGGCCGCGCATGATCTAGACTTTGAACTCGCGGCGATACTTCGGGATGAAATGCGCGAACTTAAAGCCCGAGAAAAAGTCGGGGATGCCGAAGATAAATTAAAAATAAAAAAAACTAAGCCAATTAAACCAAATGCTTAAACATCACTGGAAATTTATTAGCTTGAGCGTGGTAATAACTTTAATGGGGGTCTTTTTTATTTTTATAATCTACGCTAATCTCGTCATAATAAAAAAATCAGATAAAATTGTTTTTCCGGCAGATGTTCCAACTTCAACAGTTGGATTGATATTTGGCGGGGGATTAAATGCAGATGGTACGCCGAACGAAATGCTGACTGACCGGATTGTGGAGGGAGTGGCGCTTTATAAAACCGGTAAAGTAAGTATTTTAATGATGACCGGAGATGACGGGAAAAGATACCAAAATGAAGTCGATGCGATGAAAAAGGCGGCGATGAGTTTTGGGGTGCCGGAAAATAAAATAATTTTAGACCGGCATGGCTACCGAACTTATGAAAGTTGTTATCGCGAAGCAAATATTTTTGGATTTACCGAGGTTATTGCAGTTTCCCAAGCTTTTCATCTGCCGAGAATTATTTATCTTTGCGAAAATTTCGGAATCAAAACTATTGGTGTTGCGGCCGATTTACATAGTTACGGCGGCGATTTGGCCTGGATGAAATTTAGAGAAGTTGGAGCGAGACTAAAGGCCTGGTGGCAAATAAAAATTACTCATCCATTACCGATGGTGCTGGAGTAAAATTAAAAATAAAAACCTCCGTTAAAAGCGGAGGTTTTTTTATTTATATTTTCTAGTGAGCTTGCAATCGAAAGGTTTATTTCACTTCCAACTCAACTTCGTTTGAAAAACTGGCACATTCATTTTTTGTGAGATCAAAGGCACAGACGCGGAAGTATCGTTTACCAGGAGTTACATTGTTTAGTTCGGTAGTGCGAGTGTCGTTCATATATTGAAACCAGAAAGCGGTTGGGTGAACTGGATTTGGTTTCGCGCTGTGTAGAACCTGGAAGCTTTTGGTGCGGTCAAAGTTTTCTGGAACTGTCCATTTAACAGATACTGCGCCGTTTCCCAAGGCTTCAACAGTTGCTTCGATTTGAGAAGCTTCTTCAGTAGCTCCACTTTCTTCGGAGGTGGTGGTTGTGGTACTAGTGGCAGTTTCTTTTTCTTCGGTTGTATTAATTGTTTCCTCGGTTTTATTGCAGCCTGCGCCGGTTAAGGCGAGTACTCCGAGAACCGTTACTAAAAAAGCAGTAGCTTTCTTCATATATTATATAATTAAATAACATCCATAATATAATCTATAGTTGTTTTTTTGGCAATACCTCCTTTTTAATCATATTTTTTTATCCGCATCCTGTGTTCCACCCATTTTAACCCAAATGACAGCGCTCGCCGCGCTGGCATCACTTTTCGTCAGCGAAAAGTAATCAAAAGCTGCCGAGCGGTTGTTCCACTCGGCAAATGTCACGGCGAAACCAAAACGATTTTTTCAAATCATCATAGTCGTATTGAAAAAATCTAATTTCGCCGGACAGTTTGCAACTCGTTTCACAAATGCTCAGGGGCGATTGGTTGACCAGCCAACGGGGGTTTGGGGGCCGCCAGCTGTTTGAGGAGTTCGCACGACGAGTTCTGCCGACCCCCAAAACCTTTGGATACTTTCAGTTATGAAAGTATCCGCCGCCCGCGCGGGGCTAGGGAAATAGAAATTAAGATAAAAGAATGAATTGATTGAGCGACAGCGAGAGTGATTAACGATTGACAATGTGTGATTTTTACAGTATCCTAGATTAACTATACCCCCTATATAAATAAAGTTGGGGCCTTTTCCTTTTTAACCAAATTCCATGCAAGAAAAGATTGTAATTAAAGGCGCGCGGGAGCATAATTTGAAAAATATTTCGCTCGAATTGCCGCGAAATAAAATGATTGTGTTCACTGGTCTGTCCGGCTCCGGTAAATCGAGCCTTGCTTTTGATACTATTTTTGCCGAAGGACAAAGACGATATATTGAAAGTTTATCCGCTTACGCGCGCCAGTTTCTTGGCGGTATGCAAAAACCGGATGTGGATGAAATCGAAGGGCTATCTCCGGCTATTTCTATTGATCAAAAAGCGCACAGCGCCAATCCGCGCTCGACTGTCGCAACAATTACGGAGATATATGATTATATGCGGGTCTTGTACGCGCGGGTCGGTGAACCGCATTGTCCGATAGACGGAACAAAAATTTCCAAGCTGACGGTGGATGAAATGGTGGCGCAGGTTAGAAAAAATTTAAAAATTGATAAAAAAATTAAAAAGACTGAAAATGAATTGGTAATTTTTTCGCCGATTGTGCGCGGACGAAAGGGTGAATATTATCAGATGCTTTATGATATTTATAATTCCGGTTATTTGGAAGTTCGGGTAGACGGAGAAATAAAAAGTCTAAAAGAAAGAATTATTTTATCTAAAAATAATAAGCACACTTTGGAAATTATCGTTGATAAAATACCGCTGAATGGAAAGTATTTGGACAGTAAAGAAGGCGATCAACGTTTGAATGAAGCGGTAAAAAATGCGGTTGATTTATCAAATGGTCTTGCTACCGTAAAATATCCAAGCGGTGAAGAACATATTTATAGTACAGAATATTCTTGTCCGAATGATGGTTTTAGTTTTCCAGAAATTGAACCGCGTTTGTTTAGCTTTAATAGCCCGTATGGATATTGCGAGGCTTGTACCGGTCTTGGTACAAAAGAATTATTTAGCGAAGAAGAATGTCCGAAGTGTCACGGCAAGCGTCTTTCTGAAACCGCGTTAAGTGTAAAAGTAGGTGGAAAAAATATTTGGGAAGTCACGACGCTTTCAATTGCAGAAGCTCGCGAGTTTTTTGCTAATACCTATATGAATTTGCCGGATACGGAACGGGAAATCGCTGGTACAGTGCTTAAAGAAATAAGTAACCGTCTGCAATTCATGTTCGATGTCGGTCTTCATTATCTTAGTCTTGGCCGCCGGGCTGGCACGCTTTCCGGCGGTGAAGCTCAGCGCATTCGTCTCGCTTCGCAGGTCGGCACCCGCCTTGTTGGCGCTCTTTATGTGCTAGACGAGCCAACCATCGGTTTGCACCAGCGTGATAATGACCGCTTGGTAAAAACTTTACGAAATCTTTGCGATGTCGGCAACACCATTATTATAGTTGAACACGACGAAGATACCATACTCACCAGTGATTGGGTGGTGGATATTGGCCCGGGTGCCGGAAAACACGGGGGTGAAGTTGTTTATTCCGGACCGCTTGATTTGTTACTCGGGGGAAGCGCCAAAAAAGATAGTACCGGCTGTAAAATATTAGGCGACGCAAAAAAATCACTAACCGGAAAATATTTGCGAAATGAATTGTCCATTCCGATTCCAAAAGAATATCGCAAGGTTGACCGAGCGACGCCAAAAATTAAAATTAAAAAAGCCTCTGAACATAATTTAAAAGATATTGATGTAGAAATTCCGTTGCGCCGGTTCGTTTGTCTCACCGGTGTTTCCGGCTCCGGCAAATCAACGCTCATGCATGATGTACTTCAACGCGCGGTAATAAATAAATTATTTCGAATCGAAAAACCGGTTGGTAAGCATCTAGAAATAACCGGTACTGAATATTTAGACCGAATTATTACGATTGATCAATCGCCAATTGGCCGCACTCCACGTTCGAACCCCGCCACTTATACCAAAGCTTATGATTTTATTCGCATCTTATTTTCGGAAACTGCCGAAGCCAAAATTCGCGGTTACAAATCCGGCATGTTTAGTTTTAATGTGCTGGGTGGTCGTTGTGAAAATTGTGAAGGTCGGGGTATTCTAGAAATCGAAATGCATTTTTTACCGAGCGTGCAAATTACCTGTGATGTCTGTAATGGCAAACGCTTTGGCCATGATGTGCTTCAAATACACTATAAAGATAAAAATATTTCCGAGGTGTTGAATATGACGGTAGAAGACGCTGAACAATTTTTTAAAGATATTCCAACTATCGAAGACAAGCTCCGGATGCTGCGCGAGGTCGGCCTTGAATACCTCACCCTTGGTCAGTCCGCGACCACGCTATCGGGCGGGGAGGCGCAGCGCATTAAACTCAGCCGCGAGCTAAGCAAGCACGGCACGACCAAAACACTTTATTTGCTCGATGAGCCGACTACCGGTCTGCATTATGAAGATGTAAAAAAATTATTAGAAGTTTTACAACGCCTAGTGTCGCATGGAAATACTGTCATGGTAATTGAGCACAATCTTGAAGTTATAAAATGCGCGGATTGGATTATTGATCTTGGACCCGAAGGCGGGGACAAGGGCGGCCTCGTGGTCGCGACCGGTACACCGCTCGAAGTTTCCAAAAAAGCCGGAAGTTTTACCGGGCATTATTTGAAAAGGGTTTTGAGAAAATAATATATGGAGGACTTGCTCCAAAAAGCAAAAACATTACCTGACTCCCCGGGAGTTTATCTTTTTTATTCCAAAGATAATGAGCTGGTGTATGTTGGTAGGGCAACCTCGCTCAAAAGCCGGGTCAGCAGTTATTTTCGCGGAAAAAAAACACCCCGTCCGATTGAGGAAATGATTCACGAGGTCGTTAAAATTAGTCATGAAACCACCGAATCGGTGCTTGAGTCGGTCATTCGGGAAGCGCATTATATTAAGCAATTTCAGCCAAAATATAACGTTTTAGGCAAAGATAGTAAGAGTTGGAATTATATTATTATAACCAAAGACGTATTTCCAAAAATTCAGACAATTCGCGAGCATGAACTTATTAGTTGGAAAAAAGAGGGAATAGATTTAGACAAAAAATATTTTAAAATTTTTGGTCCTTATCCGGGTCTGAATATGAAGGCGGCGCAAAAAATTCTTCGCCGCCTATTCCGCTATTCTACCTGCGAACCAAATCAAAAGCGTCCGTGTCTGTATTATGAAATGGGGCAGTGCCTTGGGGTTTGTGCGGGCACGATTAGCGCGAGTGATTATAAAAAACAAGTTATTAATCCTTTGGTGATGTTTTTGTCGGGAAAAAAGAAAACGGTAATAAAAGATTTTGAAAAACAAATGAAAGCGAAAGCTAAAGCGGAGCAATTTGAAGATGCTTCACGCTTGCGCGATCAAATTCATTCGCTCCAACATATTCACGACATCACAATTATCGACAAGAGCTGGTTTGAATATGAACAGTTCAAAGTAGATAAGAGCGTCCGGCGAATTGAGGGTTATGATATTTCAAATCTCGGAACAACCGGCATGGTCGGGAGTATGGTGGTCTTTCAAAATGGTGAACCCAAGAAATCTGATTACCGGAAATTTAATATTAAAACCGTCGCCGGTCAAAGCGATGTGGATTGCCTTGCTGAAGTTATAAACCGGAGACTAAATCATGAAGAGTGGCCACGACCGGAGGTAATATTACTCGACGGCGGCCGCCCGCAAATCAACCGGATAAAAAAAGTATTCAAGGAAAGAAAAGTGGAAATACCATTCCTTGGGATTGCGAAAGGGGCAGAACGCAAAAGAAATGATATAATACTTGGGAGCGTTGACCCGGTGTTTATTCGCTGGGCAAGTGAACATCGCGGGCTACTCATTCGCGTCCGCGACGAAGCGCACCGTTTCGCTATAACTTTTCAAAGAAGTAAGAGAAAAATTGTATGACCAAAAAAGATACCTCGTGGGGAAAGTCGGCCGACTGGTACGACAAGATGCTTTCGAGTGATGACACTTTTCAAAATAAAGTAATTTTGCCGAATCTTCTTCGCCTCATGGCGATTGAAAAAGGCGATCGGGTTTTGGATGTTGGTTGCGGGTCGGGTTTTTTTAGCCGGGAATTTTCGCGAGCTGGCGCGAAGCTGGTGGGGGTGGATGTGGCAAAAGAATTGATAAAGATCGCGAAGCAAAATGTGCCAAGTGCGGATTTTTGGGTGGCACCCGCGGAAAAAATGCAGTTTATAAAAAATGAAACGGTGGACAAGGCGGTGTTTGTGCTTTCGCTTCAAAATATTTCGGATGCCGGCGCGGCAATTGCCGAAGTGTCTCGCTGTCTTCGTAAAGACGGAAATTTATTTTTAGTATTGAATCATCCAGCTTTTCGAGTACCGGGTGGAAGCAGTTGGGGTTGGGATAAAGAAAATAATATTCAATATCGCCGGCTTGATTCGTATTTATCGGAAAAGAGGTCTAAAATACAAATGCACCCCGGTAAAAATGATAGCGAGGTTACTTGGTCATTTCATGCTCCGCTGCAGTATTATTTTAAGGCTTTTTATAAAAATGGTCTTTTGGTAGAACGTCTTGAAGAATGGGTATCGCACCGGGTAACGCCTGCCGGACCGCGTAAAATAGCGGAAAATCGCGCTCGGGCGGAGTTTCCAATGTTCCTGGGGCTAGTTCTTCGAAAGAATTAACACCTTTTTTACCCTCATTCTTGACAAAAAACGGTTTATCCATTAGTATATTGCTACTCATATGCCATCTCCCATTAAACCAGAATCATGGCGTGAAGCTCTTAAATTCATCAATCGTTGCCCCATCTGCAGTTCGCTTTATGATACTAAGGATGCTAAATTGTTCAGTCGTAATGAAACTGCCACTTTAGTTCACCTTACTTGTACTGAATGTTCCAGCTATTTTGTAGCGATGGTATTGCTGCTTGGCCAAGGGGTAAGTTCGGTTGGCATGATTACCGATCTCAGTTTTGATGATGTAAAACGCTTGTATAATACGCAGCCGTTTACAACCGACGAAATAATCGACGCGCACGAAGAAATGCAAACCAATACTTTTATTCATTCATTAATTATAAACAGTTAAATTTTCAGTATGACCTTTTCGCTAAACGCGGTACTTCGTAAAGAGAAGGGTGAAAAAGTTCGCTGGTCTGGTCAGCTACCTGCGGTAGTTTATGGCGCCGGCAACACCACCGAGTCTTTATCATTGAATCCGCAAGAATTTTTAAAACTTTACAAGCAAGCCGGTGACTCGAGTCTTATTGATTTAGTCGTTGACGGCAAAGATGTTGGCAAGGTGCTCGTTCAAGAAGTGCAGGCCGACCCGGTTAGTAACAAAGTAATGCACGTAGATTTCCGCCGCATCGATATGAAGAAAGAAATGACCGCTCCGGTCGTTCTCCGCTTTGTCGGTGAAGCTCCAATTGTGAAATCTTCGGGTGGTACTTTGGTAACCACCGTATCTACCGTAGAGGTAAAATGTTTGCCAAAGGATTTGGTATCTCACCTCGATGTCGATATTTCCGGTTTTATTTCTTACGATCAAGTTATTAAGATTAAAGACATTAAACTTCCAGCCGGTATCACAATCGTGAGCCCACACGCCGAAGATTTGGTTATGAAAGCCGCCCGCGCTCTTACTGAAGATGAAATCAAGGCTATGGAAGAAGCTTCCAAAGCTCCGGTTGATCTTTCTAAGATTGAAAGTGCTGGCAAGAAGAAGGAAGAGGAAGAAGGCGCTGAAGGCGAAGCTAAGGCCGAAGGTGCTGCTCCAAAGGCAGAAGAGAAAAAGGAAGAAAAGAAAAAATAGGCCCTTCAGGCATATAATCGTCCAATCATTCCAAACCCCCGCCAAATCTTGGTGGGGGTTTTTTGTTATGGTATAATTAGGGACATGAAAACGAGTAATAAAATTTTTATCATCATTTTAAGCGTCGGACTATTGGTCGCTTTGGTTGAAGTTGGATATTTATACACCAAGCGTGATAAACTTTTTGCAACTTCTACGCCGATGTCACTCGCAACCAGCACCCCCACCGCAAATTTGTTTATTCGTCGGCTTGATGGTATCGCGGTTGCGAACGCCGAGGAGGCAACATCAAGTATTCTTGGATTAATGATTGATAATCACCCTGATGCCCGTCCCCAGAGCGGACTTTCGCAGGCGCGGGTAGTTTATGAAGTGCCGGTGGAGGGTGGAATAACCAGATTTTTTGCTTTGTTTGATATAAATGATACCGTCGCTAAGGTTGGCCCGGTGCGCAGTAGTAGGCCTTATTTTCTCGACTGGTTGTCCGAATATGGCAATACTTCATATTGGCATTCGGGCGGTTCGCAGGAGGCGCTTGATCTTATAAAACAATATAAAATTTGGGATGTAAATGAATTTTACTTTGGACCATATTTTTGGCGAAGTGCCGGCAAAGAAGCACCGCATAACTTGTATACTTCGAGCGATAAATGGCAGATTCTAATTTCCGGTACTCCGCATTCTGTTAAAGATTGGCAGGGCTGGCTATTTAGCCCAATTTTATCGGAAAGTTTTACTGCCGCGGACGTTACCCAGTTGCAAATAAAATATGAAAAAAATTATTTAGTCAGTTGGGTTTATGATGCTGCGACAGAAAGATATTTGCGTTATCAAAACGGTAATTTAGTACTCGATGAATCTGGCAGCCAAATTTTTGCAAACACGGTAATAGTTCAAGAAATGGATGTAGAAGTTGTGGACAATGAAGGGCGTAAAGATATTTCAACAATTGGTCGGGGTGATGCGAGGGTTTTGATGGACGGAAAATCTGTCCGCGGGTATTGGAAAAAAGGTAGCCGCACCGAGCGGACCAGATTTTATGATGCTGGCAATCGTGAAATTCCATTGCATCCCGGAAAAATTTGGTTAGAGATTGTGCCGCAAAATACCGCGATGGAAGTGTCTAGTTAATTTTTAAAATAACCAGCCGATCTCGCCCCGCGAGGTCGGTTTTTATTTTTATTTTAGCCTGAGGAAAAAGCGCAATAATAATAGTTTTAATTTTTTCGGTTTGATTCGGGTCAATTTCTAAAAAAACCGTCACCGTTTTGTTTAAAATTTTTATTTGTTCCATAAGTTTTTTATAAAGAGCGAGACCATTATCGCTTGAGACAAGAGCGGATTTTGGTTCGTGCTGTATTGAAGGTTCGTTTATAAATTGTTCGATAGTCAGGTAGGGGAGGTTCGCGGTAAGAACAATATTTGTATTCAATGAATAATTTAAGATTGGTGTCAGCAAATTGCCGTGAATAAATTTAATACTCACACCGTTTTGTTTCGCATTTTCTTTCGCGACTTTCAGCGCGCGATTCGAAATATCAATCGCCAAGGTTTCTTTAGGAAATTGTTTTAGATTTTTTAATACTGAAATAGGAATACAGCCGCTGCCCGTACCGACATCAATCAAGGTAGTATCCGAAATTTGTAATTGTGAACTGTTCATGTCTGCAATAACTTCTTCAACCATTAATTCGGTATCAGGTCTCGGAATTAAGGTGTGTTTATTTATTTTAAAATTTAGCCCGTAAAATTCTTTTTTACCGGACAAGTAAGCGATTGGTATACCGCGTTTGATTTCAAAAAGATAATAAAAAAATATTATCAATTCACGAATTGATAATTTGTATTCGGGATGGGCGAGAATAAAGGCTTTTTCCTTGTTGCAACTAAGTTGCAAAAGAGAATCGCTTTCGGGAGAGGGAAGTAGTTGTAGAAATTTGCTTCGCAATTCTTTTATTGATTTCACAAATTTATTTTTTGTTTATTGAATCGAGTCCAAAAAACCCAATGACCAAAACCCAATGACCAAATTGGCCATGTCTTGGACATTGGAAATTGGGCCTTGGGGTTTTACTCAATGTCCTCGGCGTGATCGGCTTTGTTTAAGGCTTCAAATAACGGGTCAAGATCACCTTCCATAATTACCGGGATATTATTCCAGTTTTGGTGAATACGGTGATCGGTAATACGATCCTGTGGAAAGTTATAGGTGCGGATTTTTTCACTGCGGTCACCGGTGCCGATTTGAGCTTTCTTTTTTGCAGATAATTCCGCGATCTTCTTTTCTTGCTCAATCGCAAACAGGCGAGCGCGAAGTACCGCCATGGCTTTTTCTCGGTTGGCTTGCTGGCTGCGTTCGTCTTGGCACTGCACGATCATACCGGTCGGAATATACACGATGCGTACCGCGGAGTAGGTTGTGTTTACGCTTTGTCCGCCGTGGCCGCCGGCTGTCATAGTATCAATGCGTAAGTCCTTTGGATCAATTTTTAATTCGGTTTCTTCAATTTCCGGCATAACCGCCACGGTTACTGTAGAGGTGTGAACACGGCCGGTTTTTTCAGTTTCGGGCACGCGCTGAACGCGGTGCACGCCCATTTCATATTTCAGATGTTCATAAACACGGCTGCCTTTTATTGAAAAAATAACTTCTTTGTAGCCGCCAATGCCGATTCGGCTTACGTCAATAATTCCAATTTTCCAACCTTTGCCTTCGGCGTATTTGGTGTACATGCGAAAAAGTTCCGCCGCAAACAAAGCAGATTCATCACCGCCGGCTGCCGCCCGTATTTCCATGATGACATCTTTTTTATCCATCGGGTCGCGGGGGCGAGTTAATTCCAATATTTCTTTTTCAAGAATTGGTTTTCTGGTTTCCATTTCAAGCAGTTCTACTTCGGCTAATTCTTTCATTTCATCGTCGCTTTCAGTTAGTAATTTTGTTTCCGCGATATTTTTTTCCAATTCTCCAAGAAGTATTATTTTTTGTGCGGCATCTTTCAAATCGTAATATTCTTCGGAGGTTTCTTTTAATTTTTTTTGATCATTAATAACAGCCGGATTTTGTAAATTGGCCTCAAGGGTTTGGTATTTTTTTAATAGGTCCGAATACTTTTTTAACATAGCGATATTATAACTCAATTTGAAAAATTAAAAAAACAGACCCTAATAAAAGAAGTCTGTTTTATGAAACGCTATTTTTCAGTTTTCTTGGAAGCCTTAACTTTTTCAGCTTTCTTTTTTGCGGCAACCGCTTTCTTGGCTTTCTTACCTTTGCGGGTGGCGGCAACTGCAGAAACTCTGCTCATCTTTTCTTGGAATTTCTCGACGCGGCGGGCAGTATCAACAAATTTCTGTTTGCCGGTATAAAAAGGGTGGCATTGGTTGCAAAGTTCAACACGAATTTCTTTTAAAGTGCTGCCGGTAACAAAAGAATTTCCGCAAGCGCAGGTTACTTTGGTATCGGTGTGATATTGTGGGTGGATTTCTTTTTTCATAAACGAAATGAGTGAGCGAAGCGAAAATGTATTTTCGATTCCGAACGAATGAGTTTATATGGGGCGGACCCCATATGGGTAATTAATTTTAGTGGGCTTATTATAGTAGATATTGACGGTATTGTCAAGTGTAGAAAATGAAAGGGCCCTTTCGACGCGAATGGTCGAAAGGGCCCTGGGTTTTAGCTGACCTTCGAAAGGTCAAGCGTTTGACACCTTGTGCCAAGTGATGAAAATGGCTGTGTAAGTCATTGCAATCACGTGAGGCACGAGGAGGCCGGCCCAACGCCAGTCGTGCAGGAATTCCGACACGTCGTTGAGGCCGAAAAGACCGAAGAGGTGAGCGAGGCCGTGCAGGAGCACGGGAATCATCGCGTAAATAGCGATAATCCAGAACCAATTGTTGATTCCCCAGACACCTTTAATCAGGTGCAGAGCTATTCCAATTACGGGCAAGAGAATTGTGGCCGCGATTAACGGCAACAGGTTGATCTCGCCGTTGGCAAGAAACAAATACGGCAAAGCGGCAAGACAACCGCCGCAAAGAATGAGCAACGGCACCATCTGTGGAGACAAGCTCTCTGCGAACGAATCGAAATCAAAACGAACAAGTGGTCGTCGCATGTTTTCTCCAGTTGGTTAGGTTGGAATTACTCGGCATCAATGGAGGAGCAGTCGTTTTGCAGATTGGAGTCCCAAGCGCGAAGAAAAAAGATGATACCCGCAAAGACAAGCGAGTAGTATCTCGACGCGTACATCGCTTTTGCAACACTGGTCATTCCAAAGTTCTGAAGCCAAATCGAGGTGTAATTGAAGATGATCGGGCTACAGAAAACCAGGAGCAACATCGGGATGTTCCAAAGACTTTCTTTCCGAAAGAAAACGTACATGATCGTGAAGATCGGAATGACACCAAGACAGGAGGTGATTGTCCAGGCAGTCCAAGTGAATTCATTATTAGCGAGATAAGTGTACGCCCCGGCGAGTAGGCCGTAGGCGAGAATGCTCGCAATAACGAAGAAGGGGGCATTCGCGAGAATGAAGCGATCAACAAGTCGCATGCGGTATTATCCTTTCGTTTTGATTCAAGGTGATAAGAAAGAGCGGTTCATATTATGCAACTTTTTATTACATAAAGCAATCTACTACGTTTTTGGGCGTATTTCAGCCAAAAGGTGAGCAAACTGACTCATGAGCTTAACAGTAAGCTGAACAAATGTCAATATAGTATGTTTATCTATTGACTAATTTCGCATTTCAAGGTATTCTTATCCTATCTTAAATCACTCACCAGCTTATTTCCGCTATTTTTAGCGGATATGTTTCCTCCCCGGGCCATTCCTAGGGTGAAAGCTGGGAGGCAGTAATAAGGAACACATATGTCAAACATTCCAAGTTTATTGGAAATGCTTCAAGCTGGCCTGCATTTCGGCCACCAAAAATCACGTTGGCATCCAAAAATGGAGCAGTATCTTTACGGAGTAAGAAATGGCGTTCACGTCATTGATCTTGATAAAACCGTCGAAGCGCTTGCTATCGCTTTGGATTATGTTAAAAACCTGTCCGCCAAGGGCAAGGTTGTTTTATTTGTGGGCACCAAACGCCAGGCCCGCTCGATAATTAAAAACGCCGCCGAAAGTTGTGGCGCACCATATCTCACAGAACGCTGGATTGGTGGTCTTATTACCAACTTTGATGAATTCAAGCGCCGCATGAAAAAGTATAAAGGTTTAAAAGAAATGTTTGTAACCGGTGAAATTGAAAAATATACTAAGAAAGAACAAGTTTCTTTTAAGAAAGAAGTTGAAAAAATGGATCGTTATTTATCTGGTTTGGTCAGTTTGGAAAAAGTACCAGATGCAATTTATATCGCTGATC
Organism: Patescibacteria group bacterium; assembly: GCA_041661385.1. GTDB lineage: Bacteria > Patescibacteriota > Patescibacteriia > Magasanikbacterales > GWA2-37-8 > JAKANM01. The sequence continues at coordinate 486,543 of JBAZUP010000001.1, read as the reverse complement.
TGCGCGTAGAAAAAACTGCCCTCATGGAAGCGCATCGCGTAAATGTGCCGATGATTGCGGTCTGTGACAGTAATGTCGACCCGACCAAAGTAGAATATCCAATTCCTGCCAACGATGATGCGGTAAACTCAATTAAACTTATTGCCGATTTAATGGCAGAAGCGATTAAAGAAGGTAAAGCATTATTTGAGAAAGCCAAGGCCGAAGGAAAAATTACCGAGGAAAAAGCTCCGGCTCACAAAACTCACGCTGTGGCAGATAAATTCGAAAATAAAAATTCAACTTCTAAAGCAGCGCCGGCCAAAACTGAACGCCGCGCTCTCCGCAAAGAAGTCTCAGTATAAAATAATCTTTAAAATATAAATCTATGGCAATTACTTCAGCAGATGTCTCAAAACTCCGCGCTCAAACCGGAGCAGGCATGATGGATTGTAAAAATGCCCTGGAAGAAGCTGGTGGTGACGCCGAAAAAGCGGCCGACCTCCTGCGTAAGAAGGGTATTGTAAAAGCGGCCAAACGCGCCGACAAAATAGCGGCCGACGGAAAAATCGTTGCCGTAGTTTCTGCTGATCAGAAACGCGGTGCAGTAGTCGAAGTTAATAGTGAAACCGATTTTGTTGCAAAGAGCGACGGTTTTATTAAGTTCGCGAAAGATGTTTCTGATGTCGTTGAATCCGCAAATCCTGCCGATCTTGGCGCGCTCTTAAAATTAAAATTAGTTTCCGGCAAAACTGTTGATGAAGAGATTTCAGAATTAACTCTCAAAATCGGTGAAAAAATTGGCGTGCGCCGATTTACCCGATATGAAACAGCCGATGGTGTCGTTGCGATTTATCTCCACGGTTCCAAAATTGGCACCATGGTGGAAATTTCCGGCAACGATCACGGACTCGCACTCGACATCGCAATGCATATTGCGGCCGCAAATCCAAAATATTTAACCCGCGACCAGGTTGACTCAACCGAAATTGAAAAAGAAAAATCTGTTTATTCCGAACAGCTCAAAGCTCAGGGTAAACCGGCAAACATCATAGAAAATATCGTCAAAGGCAAACTTGATAAGTTCTATGGCGAGATTTGTTTGCTCGAACAGGCATTTATCAAAGATGAAGAAAAGACTGTGAAGCAGCTGGTTGAAAAAGCCGGTGCCACGATAAAAAGATTTGTTCGCTATGAATTAGGTGAAGGAATTGAAAAAGTAACAAAAGATTTTGCGAGCGAAGTAGCCGAACAGATGAAATAAGTTTTTTAGAAAACCTCCTGACAAATCGGGAGGTTTTTTTATTGATTTTTCAAGGAATTTATAATATAATTGATAGACTATTCGATTATATTAAGATATAAACTCATTCGCTCAGAAATAAAAATAAATTTTTATTTCGCTCACTCATTTCGATTATGATTACATTAATTGTTCAAAGCAAACGCATTGGCCCGATTCGCGGTCGTCACCCTTGGGTTTTTTCAGGCGCCTTAAAACAAATTCCCGAAGGCGTTGCCGGTGGTGAACCGGTTGAACTTACCGACGAAGCCGGTCATTTTTTGGCCGCCGGGTATTTTAATTCTTATTCGCAAATTGCCGTGCGGCTCTGGAGTTGGGAACCAGAAGAAGTCGATCATAAATTTTTCGAAAAGCGGATCAAAAACGCGCTCGCACTGCGCGAAGAATTTGTCTCAAATAAAAATACTAATGCCTACCGTCTTATTAATGGTGAGAGTGATTTTTTGCCGGGGCTCATTGTAGATGTATATGGCGATTATCTTACCGTTCAATTTCATAATCCCGGCATTGAGCGTTGGCGCACTGAAATTATTGATTCGATAGTAAAAATCATGAAACCCAAGGGAATTTTTGAAAGATCCGATATGCGGGCCCGGGGTATTGAAGGAGCGGAGAAAAAAGTTGGTTTATTATACGGTAAAATACCGGCGGAAGTTAAAATTAAGGAAAATGGCTATTCCTTTATAGTTGATATAAAAGAGGGTCAAAAAACTGGTTTTTTCCTGGATCAGCGCGATAAACGCCAGGCACTGATTAAATATTCAAAAAATAAAAAAGTTTTAAATTGTTTTTCTTATACCGGCGGCTTTAGTGTTTATGCACTAGGCGGCGGTGCAAAAAAAGTTGTTAGCGTTGATTCTTCAGAACCGGCCTTACTCATCGCCGAAAAAAATGTCCAACTAAATAAGTTTGAAGAAAAATCCAGCGAATATATTTTGGCCGATGTAAAAGAATATTTAGTAGACCGCAAAGAAGGGGAATTTGATGTAATAATTCTCGACCCGCCGGCTTTTGCAAAAGACCGGCACAAAATTCATGAAGCGCTCCAGGGTTATCGAAAAATAAATGAAATGGCTCTTAGAGTTTTAAGCAGTGGCGGAATTTTATTTACTTGTTCTTGTTCGGCTCATATTTCTCTTACCGATTTCCGATTTATGTTGTCCGAGGCGGCCGCTCGCGCCGGGAAAAGCGTACAAATTATTGAAACCTTCACTCATGGCATTGACCACCCGGTTTTGGTGCCTTTTACCGAAGGCGAGTATCTAAAATGCCTGGTCGTAAGAGTAAATTAACAGAAAGTATAATATAAGGTATAATATTAACTGTCATGCTGAATTTATTTCAGCATCTAGATCCTGAAACAAGTTCAGGATGACATATTAAAAATATTATTTTTTATGGTAAACATTGCAATCAACGGTTTTGGCCGAATCGGTCGCCAGGCATTTCGCGCCGCCTGGAACAGTAAAAAAGTAAAGGTTGTCGCTATAAATGATCTTACTGATACCAGAACTTTGGCGCATCTTTTAAAATACGATACTGCCTATGGCACTTGGCCGGTGGAAGTTAGTTTTGATGAAGTTAATTTAATAATCGGCACCAAAAAAATTCCGGTTTTTTCTGAGAAAGATCCGCTGGCTTTACCGTGGAAGAAAAATAAGGTTGATGTTGTACTTGAATGTACGGGGCGCTTTACCACTAAAGAAGCAGCCGAGGCGCATATTACAGCCGGGGCAAAAAAAGTTATTATCAGTGCTCCAGCGAAAGGCGGAGTGCCTACCTATGTGTGTTCGGTAAATTCCGATAAATTAAAAAATGAAAAAGCAGAAATTATTAATAACGCCTCTTGTACTACGAACTGCATTGCGCCGGTGATGGCGATTTTGCAAGAACATTTTGGCATCGATAAAGCGATGATGACCACGGTGCATGGTTATACTGCCGATCAAAATCTTCAAGATGGTCCACATCGCGATTTGCGACGGGCCCGGGCGGCAGCAGCCAATATTGTGCCTACTACCACGGGTGCGGCGATTGCAGTTGCCGAAGCGATTCCGGAGTTGCAGGGTATTTTTGACGGTGTTGCGATTCGGGTGCCGGTGCCGACTGTTTCACTTTCCGATATCACCGCCGTACTTATGAAAGAAGTTACGATTGAAGATGTTAATGATGTTTTTATCAAGGCTTCAAAAGAAGATCGATTTAAGGGAATTCTCGCGGTAACCCGTGAACCGCTGGTTTCTTCCGATTTTATCGGTAATACAAATTCAGCAATCGTTGATTTGTCATTGACAAATGTTGTGGCAGGGACTATGGTAAAAGTTGTAGCCTGGTATGATAATGAATCAGGTTATTCGAACCGTCTCATTGAGATGGCGGAAAAATTTGCCTAAATACTATGATAAATAAAAGAAAATTAGCTTACGCGTCTGTACTCTTGTTTTTTGCACTTGGTGTCGGATGTCCAAAAATAAAAAATCCGCTTCAAGTAGGAAAAAAAGGGCCAGCAGCAAATGAGCAAACACCCGTTCAGGTTAGTCCCGAGGTGGCAGATGACGCTGATCAGATCTTTGAAGACCCGAGCACTCGGGTAAGTTTTCATTATCAAGGATATCTGCAAAAGACCGATGTAAAAATGGCTTCCGGCAGTGTTTCGGTAGTATTTAAGAGACGAGCAGGTTCAACGAGAACAATTGATACTTTGTATTTTTCAGCAAAAACAAAGGATGCATATTTATTGGAAAAAAAGAATGCTCCCAAAGATTTAGTTTGTGATAATTATACTAAACCCGGCTGTGATAAATGGGAAGAAGATTTAATTTTATACAATCGCGCCATGTCGCAAAATAATTTTGACGGTTATTATGCGTTTGGCGGAAATCGAATGACTTTAAACGGTATCACCTATGTGGTGGTGGTGGATTATAATCTCGAACGTCAGCAGTACCAAACAAAATATATCGCTTTCATAAATAATACGCGCATTATGTTTGTTGATCCGGCGACGGGCGGACTTGAATATGGAATACCTTTCCAAATGAATGCAAAAAATCGTGAACTGATTGAAAAAACCGGTCTAAATTTGGCAAAAAGGCAAAAGATAGACGATATGAAAACTGTCGTTAGGGCGGATGCGCTTTTCCAGATTGTGGCGACTACTAAACTCATGAAATAAAATTAAGCCTAAAACCGCCTTTTGGGGCGGTTTTTTGTTATCCACAGCCTAAGTTGCAAGGTTGTTTTAAAAGGGTATATATTATGGTCAGTTATTTGTTCATCTAGAACAAGAAAATTTATTAAATATATGGAGGGAAACAAACGATATCGTTTTATTACGACGAAGTTATTCGCAGTTGCGCTAACTTCGTTTTTTATTTTATCAGCACCCAATGTCTTGGCTGTTGATGAGCCTGTAATAACGACACCTGATTCACTCACAGTAAGTGTAGATACGTTGGTGTCTTTGCCTGATCTAACTCCCCAGCCAATTGAAACTACTATTATTAATCCTGATCCAGTTGTGGAAATTACACCAACAGCTCCCGTTGATTCCACGACAATTGTGCCTGATAATGTGGCGACCGAACCATCAACTTTAGATAGTTTGCCGGCTAAGGATAACACTGTAAGTAAAAAATCAATAACACAAAATACGCTTACTTCTGGTTCGGCAGTGTCAGCGAGTTTTCTTGAGCCGGTAAATACATTTCATTTACCAGGGGTAGATTTAAGCTCGGGTGCCTTTATTAATGAATATCCAATAATTATACCGCCAGGAAGAAACGGTTTCCAACCGGATATAAAACTTCGTTATAACAGTCAAGACACGGACAATTCCAGTGTTTTTGGCTATGGTTGGAGTGTAAATATTCCGTATATTCAATTAATTAATCGATATGGGGTAGACCGGTTATATTCGGCAACCTCGACATTTTTTTCAAGTTTAAGTGATGAACTAGTTCAGATAAATACCACCACTTATCAAGCAAAAGTTGAAAATGGCGATTTTCTAAAATACACATATTCTTCAAGTACTTGGGTTGTAACTGATAAAAAAGGAACAATATATAAGTTTGGAGTGGACACGTCAACACAGCAGTTTGACGCCAGTAGTACAAGTCATATTTATAAATGGATGCTACAGGAAGTACGAGATACGAATGATAATTTTATTAAATACGAATATTTTAAAGATGGCGGTCAAATTTATCCCTCGGCTATTACCTATACCGTCAATAGCACAACGCAGGGGATATTCACCGTCAATTTCTTAAGAGAAAGTCGCAGTGATGCTCTGCAACAATATAAAACGGGGTTTAAGGTAGTTTCAAATTATAGAATTTATGAAATTGATGTAAATATTAGTGGGAGTTGGTTGAGAAAATATTTTTTGCAATATATAACGGGGGCTAATGGCTATAGGTCATTATTATCAACGATTTCTGAGCAGGGTCAGGATGATCTAGGGGTTGTAACCAGGATACCTACTACCACTTTTAGTTATTCAACTTCGACTCCAGGTTGGACGCAAGATGGAAACTGGTTAACTAAGGCAGGAATTAATGTATGTAATCAATTCGGAGATGCGAACGGAGATGGTCTTCAGGATGTGCTTTCTTCTTGGCAATCTTCAGGTGGTGCAGCATCAACAAGTTTAGTCTATTTTAATAATGGTGATGGGACTTGGACTACTAGCACTACTTTTGGTTCGTTTAGAGCATTTTATGATGCTTCTGGTGTTTCAAATTTCGACATGGGATCAAGAGTGGCTGATTATAATGGTGACGGACTAAGCGATATCATAGGGTCTTGGATTGCTCAGCAAACCCCAACTTCATGGGCTTTCTCAAACACTGGTACAAATTTTGGACCAATAGATAGTAATTTTTCTCCTCCTGGTTCGTTTCCGGTTGTCGATATGGTAAATAATAGTTGGGACCTGGGTACTAGATTTGTAGATTTAAACGGGGATGGTCTGCTTGATATATACCGTTCGGATTCTATTCATTGGGTTGCTTATGTAGCCATAAATAATGGTAGTTTGTTTGTTTCTCCAGATCCACAGTGGTCACTTCCAGTAATTGACAACGGTACCGTTTTTGGCGATGTAAATGGTGATGGTTTGGTTGATATTATTCAAGGCACCAATACATCTGGAGGTTATCAAAAAAGTATTTGTTTAAACAATGGCCACGGTTGGGTGTGCGATAGTTCTATTAGTCAGCCGGTTAAAATATATAATCCAATGGGTCCATGGGATCAATCTGTCGATTACGGTGCGAGAATTTCTGATATTAATGGTGATGGACTTGACGACATTATAGTCCGGGGATTAATTAATTATAATACTAGTGATAATCCGGAAAACGGTGGTTATATAAACACTGGAACTGGTTTTCAATCAGATAATTCGTGGAGTTCTCCGCAAAATTTTGCAAACTCTACTTACGATCTAGGTGTAAGAATAATGGATATTAATGGAGATGGATTGCCAGATATTTTAAAAAATGGTTGGAATGCGTATAGACAGGATTATATTCAAAATTATGTTTATTTAAATAATACCAAAAGAGCATCTGATTTATTGATTTCTGTAAAACATAGCTCAGGCGGGATAACCCTGGTCGATTATCAGGCCACTACTTTTTATAGAACTGGCTCAAACTTAGCTAACCCAAATTTGCCAATGGTTTTAAATACGGTTTTACAAATTCGGAACCTTGATGGTTTGGGTACAACTAACTCATCCTCGTTCAAATATGAAGGTGGAAAATTATATTATGGTAACACTTTAGATCGTAAATTTGCTGGATTTAACAAAGTTACCAAGACGGACAGTTTTGGGAATTATGTAAGCACCTATTATCACCAGGGTGATACAAGCGACTCATCGCATGGGGAATATAATGATAGCTATTATAAAATCAACAAGCCATATCGTGTCGAAACATACGATATAAACGGAAGTCTTTTTACAAAAAATATTAATAAATGGGATGAAGCTGTTTTAAGTACTAGTTCGCGATTTGTTTTTGAAACGCAAAGTGTCGATTATACATATGATGGTAATGCTTCCCATAAAGATAAAGCTCAAAGTTTCACATATAACACGACCAGCACCGGAAATTTGTTGCAACAAATAGATTGGGGCGAGGTAAGTGGGAATGACGATGGCACATTTAGTGATACGGGAACAGATTCGTACACGACTGATTACACCTTTGCAATTAATACCAGCTCATACATTCTTGGTTTACCGTCATCAGTTTTAGTTTCCGACTATAACACTCTTAAAGTAAAACAGGACAGATATTATTATGACACCTCGACCATCGGCGTAGTTTTAAAAGGAAATATGACCAAGCAGGAATCATGGCAAACCAGCACGACTTATATAAATAATCAAAAAATATACAATTCTTATGGCCTTGTAACCAGTGATATCGATGCTTTGGGCAATACAACGACCTACAACTATGACAGCTATAACCTTTACCCAACAACCACAACCGATGCGTTGTCTTACAAGGTTATAAAGTCTTATGACTATTCAAATGGTAAACCTAAACAGGTAATCGACCAAAATAACCTTAAGTATCAGACAGTATTTGACGGTTTAGATAGGGTAGTTGCGATTTTAAAACCAGATCTCACTACCACATCAACCTTGGTTACATCAACAGAATATTTGTACACGCCACAATCAATTGGTTGGCAAATTAAGCAAACTGATTATTTAAATAACGCAACCACTACCGATAGTTATGCGTATACCGATGGATTAGACCGAACAATTCAGAAACGACAAAGAGTTGATGATTCGGGTAATTACTCAGTCACCGATTTCGTATATGGATCGCGTGGTCCGATTGAAAAAGAATCTCTACCGTATTTCTCATCTGGTTCAGCTTCAACAACTGCGACAACCACTCAGTCATTATATAAAACATATTTATATGATCCTCTGCTACGTCTTGTTGTAACAATTGATTCGGTTGGAACTTCCACCAACTCTTATGACCGTTGGAAACTGACCGCAACTGATGCTAATGGAAATAGTAAGAATCTATATAAAGATGCCTACGACAATTTAGTTAAAGTTGAGGAAATAAATAACGGTAGCACCTATACCACAAATTACACATACAACGGACTTGGAAATTTGATCAGCGTCACAGATTCATTGAGTAATGTCCGTAGTTTTGCTTATGATGGTCTTGGTAGACGTGTTGGTGTGGAAGATCTACACTCTTCAGGTGATACTACTTTTGGTACCTCAACTTTTGTTTATGATAATAATGGCAACCTAACTCAAAAAGTTGATCCAAATAAGCAAACCGTTAATTATACTTACGACAAGTTAAATCGAGTATTAACAGAAGATTATACCGGCAAGAGCGGTACTGAAGTTACTTATGGTTATGATAGGTGCACTTATGGTGTTGGTAAATTCTGTTCGGTCACTTCAACTGGCGCGATTGTTAATAATGTTTATGACGGTAATGGACATTTGAAGCAAGAAACGAAGAAGATAAATAATGTTAATTATGTAACTCAATACAGTTATGATCGACTAGGAAATAACACCAACATCACCTACCCGGATAACTCACAAGTGCAGTATGTGTATAATTCAGCGAACCGACCGCAGGCAGTGAATTACAAGGAAAACAGTGACGGTAGTTTCAAGACACTGGTAAGCAATATTATTTATTCACCCCTCGGTCAGACTGCACAAATCACATATCCATCTGGAGTCACAACTACATTTACATATGATGCGAATCGGCTCTATCGTCTCATTAACAAAAATACGTCGTTGCCAACCAGCAGCGTTGGTTACTATGGTGAGGGACTAATGCCGGGTGCATATTATCTAATCAATACTTCTTCTTCGGGTGTAGCTGGTGGTCCGACTGCTCCACGGAATATGACTGTAAACGGTCTGGCTATTACTCAAAGCATAATTTATGATGATAGTTTTGAGGGAGCATTGCTTAGCGTTTGGAAGTATTGGTCTGCAACAGGCACTGCCACACTTGATTGCACTGCTTCATATACTGGTAATTGTTCACAACAGGTCACTGTACCGACTGGCGGCAATGTTTGGGATTCACAGCTCTGGCAAGATTTACGCGTAGATAATGGAATGAATTACACTGTGAAGTTTAGGGCCAAAGCCAACGCTACTACAACGATTACCTTTGGTATTAATCAAGACCATAGCCCCTGGTCGGATTATGGCCTTGCAACTGGTGTCAGTATTACACCAAATTGGAAGCAATATACATATTCATTCACCAGTAATGGTACAGATGAACTGGCACGGGTATTCTATTATCTAGGTGCTAGCACCAGTACCATTTGGTTTGATGACGTGGAAGTTATTCCAGACGGCTTGAATATGATCAAGAACCAAAGTTTTGAAACGAGCATGAACAATTGGTATGCTTGGTCAAACGGTGGCACAGGCCAGTCAACAAATTCAGTTGATTGTACTACCAGTACAACCGATGGCGGCTGCTCAAATAAAACAATAGTTAATTATGGTGGGCAAGCCTGGCAGGTGCAACTTGCGCAAAATACTGCAGTCGCGACTTCAACGACCTATATTTTATCCTTTGATGCCAAAGGAACCGTTAGTACCACTGAAGCGGTCGCAATTAACCAGAACCATGATGCATATTCAGATCTTTCGTATAACACATTCCTGTTAAATCCAGCATGGAAGACTTACCAATTTGAAATTACGCCATCACAGGGTGATTCAAATGTTCGTTTGATGTTCTATTTAGGTTCGTCAACGAATACAATCTGGTTTGATAATGTTCATTTCTGGCCAAAGCAGGCGACCAAGATTACTTCTACCCCACAATTCAGCGCGCTGTATGAATCAGCTAACACTTCCACCTCAGCGACTAATTATAGAATACAAGTTACTCAAAGCGGGGCCGATTTCTCCGCGCCACTCTGGGATTCTGGCTCACAAACACTTTCTCCTAGCATTGCTGTCGGTGCAAGAACACCAAATATTGCCTATGCTGGCCCAGCAATTCCAAATAATGGCATGAAATACTTCTGGCGTATCAAATTCTGGGATAACCTTGGTAATGAGGGGGCTTGGACCAATGGCCGTGATTATTTCTATGCACCAGGCAATGCTATACAGAACTTGAGTTACGCTTACGACAAGGTTGGTAACATTACTCAAATTTTAGATAATTCTTCAACCAGTACCAGCAAGCTTAATATCTACAGCTATGATAATTTGAACCGTTTGCTCTCGGCTAAAGTCACCGATGCTGTAAAAAGTGGTGATTACACTCAAACCTATGCTTATGATGCACTAGGAAATATCACTAATCGCAGTGACGTTGGGGATTATAGCTATTTGGGTTACCAGGGTTCTAGTTATGCCAATCCGGATGCGGTAACAGCTGTCGGCACAACAACATTTAGCTATGACAAGAATGGCAACATGACATCGTCTTCGGCGAGCATACTGTATACTTGGGACTATCGCAATCAACTCGCAACATCCACTGCAAACAGGGTTACTTCAACCTACCTGTATGACCAAGACGGTAACAGGGTGATGTATCGTAAACTTGGAACGGGTGGAACAACCACAACATATTCCAATAGATACTACAGTATAGTAGGAAACACATCCACAAAATATATATTCGTTGGTAGTGATCTCTTGGCAACAGTTGAGAAAAACGGTAGTGTATCTTCAACACATTTTGTTCATTCCGACCAACTTGGAAGCACAAATATTATTACGGATTCAGGTGCAAATATTATTCAGGCGGTCGATTATTATCCATACGGTGCCGAGCGAATAAATGCCGGTACTGCTAGCGATAAGCGCAAATTTATCGGTCAGTTTACAGATGATAATAGTTTGTCATATCTTAATGCGAGATATTATGATTCAGCACGCGGGCAGTTTGTGTCACAAGATCCAGTATTTGGGGAAATCGGACTAACTTCGGATGGTAAAGATGCACTATTAAATCCGCAAGCTATGAATGCGTATGCATATGCCGGTAATAATCCAGTTGTAAATAAAGATCCAGATGGTAGATTTTGGTGGTATGGATTTTACGACTGGAGCGGGTATTCTGGTGTTAGTGGGTTTATGATGAAAACTGGAGAAGTTTTTGGTGGTCATGAGCGCGCGTTGGAAGCAATTCAGCAAAATCAAACAACTGTTAATGATGCAAGTACTAAATATGGAGTTAGTTCCAATCTTACTAATGCGATTATGTACGAAGAGCAATCGCACTTACAGCCGGATGAAGTACTTGGTCGTGAGCAGTTATTTCCAAATGTTGGTAGTGGCGGTGTTGGGGTAATGCAGGTAAGTGGCAAGATCGGAAAAGAATATGGTTATAACAAAGCAGAGCTAGCTCGCGATCCAGCAAAAAACATCGATGCCGGAGTTCGTAATATTGCAAAAGAGCAAGGTCGGTCCGATAGTACGGCACTCACTGCGAGTAGATATAACTATAGCCCAGCCAAAGGCGTCACATCTTATGGGCAGAGGGTACAAGCACAATTAAATAACCCAAATTATAACAGAAATATTGTTACGGATATTAAGAATGCCGTGTCGATAATCAAATCTATTATAAAAGCAACTAAGAAATAATATGCTAACCAAATTTAAGCGGCAAGATTTAATTTTATATATCTTAACTTTAGTCGCATGGCTTTTACCATTTATAATATATTGGTTTGAATCGTATTATATATTTCTACCACCCGAATCAGTTTGGTATGCAAATGGCATTAATCACGGGCCTTGGCGTAGCCAAATAGAAAATTTCATAATTTATTATCCACTTTTGATTTTAGTTGGAGTAAATATTATATTAACCGTAAATGAGCTTAGGCAATATAATAAAATTAAGTCAGCATTAGTCGGGTCATTATTGTTTTTAATGCAGGTAATAATGATATTTGTTCAGTTTTATTATCTTGGGTGGTTGATCGACTAGTATTATTCGAGCTATGGCATACACGGTCAGTGGCACAACAACCATGAAGCAATTTTATCTTGGTGATACGCTTGTCGCTACGGTAAAAGGGTCTAATGCTAGTTCTAGTGTATATAACGTTCATACTGACCACTTAGGTGGGTCAAATATTATGACCACAGTGACCGGGACCATTGCGGAGTTGACAGATTACTATCCATATGGTGGTATACGGATTGATGAACAGACAAACGGGTTAAACGAACCAAAGAAATTTACTGGACATGAGTACGACATGGATACCGGTTTGAACTATATGGGAGCTCGATATCAGGATGGTTCGAGATGTCAGCTCCTATCCCAGGATCCAGCATTTCTGGCAGTTGGAGACTCTGATCAGATTAGAAGGTATACAAAAATGGATCTACAAAGTTATCTCTCTAACCCCCAGCATATGAATAGCTATTCCTATGCTCTAAACAACCCCTTGAATTACGTTGATGAAGCGGGTGAGTTCGCTGCAAAAACATTTGGTGTGGGAGCGCTTCAAGTTGGAAAAACCGTCTTAGACGGACTTGCAGCCGTACCACAAGCAATCTTCGCTGGGGGAGCATTAGCCGTAGGACAGCCTCAGGCAGCCGCCTTGCTAACAGCAGGATCTTTAGGCAACTTAGATAGTGCATTTGCCGATTCATCAAATGCAGCTGAAAACATTGTTGGTTCCTTCATGGATCGGGAACCATCTCGTTCAAACACGCAGGGACCATATCGCGAGTTCTCGAATTCAATTTTGAAAGATAATACGTTGTTTGATTCTGCTGCAACAGGAGGGGATCTATTGTTCTTCTCTGCAAAAGACGTTCCCACGTATGTTTCCAAAGTATCGCCTGCATATAAAATATATCGGAACGCTAAATCTGCTGGAGTGGGTCAATCAACTCTTAAATATCTCACTGAAAAAACTGGTAAGATAATTTATAATACTCTGGATAAGGCTAGTCAGCTTACCACTGGAAAAAGCATAATTGATCATGTTGAGTCAAAAATTGTAAGTCCAAAAAAGACCAAATTATGAAGCTTATAAATCTTTCAGTCCTTGCACTAGGTGTTTTAATCATTTTCGCATCGCAGCTTGAAAGTGTAATTAAGGTAGCTAAAAAAGTAGCGTGGTGGTTCGGCCCATTTGGCGCTGGTTCCGTGGGTGGGTTGGACAGCTCGGATAAAGACAGGATTACCAAATGGATAATAATGTTTATTGGAGTGTTCATCATTGTGCTTACTTTAATAGCAACCTATATACAAACAAGAAGCTAATTTTATGAATAAAAAAAAATCTACATTTATCTGGTTTATCTTAGTTCTATTGGGTTTGAATATTCTTATTGATCTTCTTGGTATATCGGGTTTGATGAGAGGTGCAGATTTCTATGGAAATGTTCTTACAAATGTTGCTGCTGGGGTCGTGCATACAATAGATTTAATTATATCAGGTTTTTATCTTTATAAGCTGGTAAAAATGGTTGAAAAGATATTAATTTGGACAAATATTGTTTTTGGTTATTCTGTTTTGGTAATTGTTTTTGACACCCTGGCGAACTTTTTTGCTGGTCACAATGGATATATTTCTTTTAATATATTCGAGTTAATGCTTATTCTGATTGTTTGGATTTTCTTCCATAAACATCTTAAAGGCAGATTTAACCAGGTAGGAAGTGAACAAAGCCCGATTAAATCCGGGACATTCAAAATGTCACAAGAAGAAAAGGAGTTCCAAATAAAAAATTACAATTCTTTGTCTGTTTGGAAATCATATCGAAAACAAAGTGCTATGGTGATATTTTTGTCCGTTATTATAACCGTAGGTTATGTTGCTTTGTTAAAAACGCCCATAACTCTTTTTTTAGTGGTTTCATTGATTATTTACTTTATTCTAGGAGTAGTAATTTATCGCGGAAATAAAATATTTATAATTCTAACTGGCATTCTGTTGACCTTAGATAAAATTGTGATAATGTTTGTGGCCGGCTGGTTTGGTTTAACAGGATTTATTTGGCTGTTGGCTTATTGGAGCTTAGGTTATAAAGCATATCTTGTTGAAGTTGCTAGAAATTCTGTACAGAAACAATAAGCTGTACAAAACCCATTATGAAATATAAGTCGAGTCTGACTAATGAAATAAAAATAACAATTATTGTTCTTTTGTTGTTCTGGGTGATTAACATTTCGGTAATCACAAATACAAATGGAGTTAGAGATGCCCTAGGATTTTCTCTGCTGATGTTTGGTTTTGCAGTTGCATATATCCTAGCTTTAACAAAAGGGGCATATCTAATTATAGAAAATAATGGAGTTAAATATGTCCATTTGTTTGTAATAAGAAGAATCGTGGAAATAAAAAAAATAGTAAAATACAAAAAGGTTTAATTGGTGGAATGTATAAATCGTTGATACTTGTATATGAAGATGATGGAAAGACGAATTATCTAAAAATTATTGCGTTGACGTTCAAAAAGGAAACTTTAAAACAATTCATATTCGATTTGATAAAAGAGAATCCGCAAATTATTGTTGATCAATCAATTAATGAGATCGTGGGTTAAGAAACATTATTAATTTAACAGGCCTCTCAAAAGTGGTTTGTTTTTTATATGTTTGGACCTGTAGATAACTAAGCTTCGCAAAACCTATAGCGTGCACTGTCTTAGTGCAAATTTAATAGGTCTGAATTAGCCAGATCATATGTAGTCTGAGCACATCGGAAGTCTTTATTTATTGCAGACAAAGGTGTAAGCTTGGTTCATGACAATGTTAATTTATGGTTAATTCAGAGCTGCCGAAAGCTGTAGGCGAATTTGATTTATCGCCTGTAGCTTTAAGTCCCAAGCAAGAAGACCTGTGTAGACGGTTAGATGATCTCCATGATTTATACAGGTTGAAAACAAAGCCTTCTGATATGCTCAGGGGTGCTTTTTTTGTGTCACAAAAAAATTTAAAAGCCAATCCGGATTGGATGGCACAGGCCGCAAACTCTCTTCGTGAAATTCTGTATCCATTTTATAGTCCTAATGTGGAGGATATCCCAACAAATAAAGCAGAGGCTCTAAAGAAATTTGGATCAGTTCACGCGACTCCCATAACCATTCGGGATATGGGTATTATATATGGGAAATTAAACGGTCTTGCACATCATGGAAATGTGGAAAAAAACAACACTGATTATGCTTCATTTAGTGAGAAAGACTTCGAAAACTTAGTTTCAGATTTTGAAAATGTAATGCTTAGCGCTTTAACGCATCAGATTGATATCCATCTAGAAATTGATCGCATTTTAAAAAATGTGCCCGAAACTGCTAAAGTTGATACTTCAACAAATAGTTAAAAAATATGACTTCTAACCCATCAAATTTAGATCTAAAAAAGGTTAAGGATATTATAGATCTGAATTTTGATTCTCACCAATATTTTTATTCTCAAGCCGATGAACGCTGGCTTGATTGGCTGTGGGAAAATGGGTTCATGGATCCTATTAAAAGTAAGGCAGAAAATTTATCAGTATATTCGTACAGAATGCCAGAACTTAATTATCTGGTTCGTATGGCGCAAAAAGTACCAGAAAAAGTAGTAGATTTAGTTTTACAAATTCCAATATCACCAGATACTTTTAATCCTGAGGTTGTGGATCAATTTCTTTGGATTGCCGAAAAATTACCACCAGACCAATTAGCGCGACTAGTTCCGAAAATTTATAGTGAAAAGTGGGTTACTCTAATGGGTAATTATAGCAGGTGGGGAATTGAATATCAGAAAATGCTTGAAACGCTTTCAAAAGCCGGTGATAATGAAAATCTGTTGATTTTAATTGATGCGATATTTTCAATTCGGACAAAGGAAGACCTAAATAATAAGGGTCCGGGATTTTCCGATAATCCTTTTTATCTTAATGACCTGTCTCACATTGATATATTTGGCTATATAAATAATATTGACTCATCTTATCTCGAGAAAGCTCTTGCGGTTGTTATTAACGTTTTTGCAAGGATAGTTTTGTTGGGTAGTAAGCAGAAAGGAAAAATTTTTTCTATAGAAGATTCATTCCATTTTTACGACGTCGATTTTTTTACTATAACTTCCCATCGGCAAAAACATATTTCTTTTAGGGACGATGTTCGAGAACTTGCCGCAACAGTTACAATTTTGTTAAAAAAAGTTTTTGAAAAAAATATTTCAAACAAGGATTATGTAATGGGTATGTATGGTAAATATATTAACATTCTCCCAGATAGCAGGACTGTATGGCGACTCAAATTATATGTTTTCTCATTATGTCCAGAAATATTTAAGGTTAATATTAGAAATGAGCTATTTCGAATTTTTGATTACGAAGATCCAGGCGATTTAATTTTTGGCGCAGAATACGAAAGGCTTATACAAGCATGTTTTTCATTCTTGAGCTCGGCTGATCAGCGTCTTTATGTTTCAAAGGTAATTGATAGGTTTAAAGCTGAAGAAGATCTAAATATTCACGGTAGTGATATTTTATCGTCCGCATTTCCATTTCTTACCGAAGACGAGAAAATAAAATCGCAGGAGGTCTTCGGAAAACTAAATGAAAATTACAATCCCCAGCCAACTATAGGTGAAATTGTTTCCGGTACCCTTGTACCGAAAGCCCCCGGGAACGAAACTGACTGGTCTAAGACTGTTCCTGAAATTATTCAATTATTAAGATCAGATTGGGCTCCGGCGAATCTGGTAGAGAAGTATGGTCAGGGTGATTTTCTTCATCCGATTGATGGTGACGGAGTGGCTGAGCGTTTAAAGAAGGAATTTGAAGTTAGAACTGAGGAGTTTCTTCACAGTGCTCAGTTATTTTTCGACCACAAATATATTGATCCCCATTATACCTACGCATTTATTCAGAAAATAACTTCCTTAATTAATGAAAAAAAGTTTGTCAGAGGAAGTCTATTAAATGTACTGAATTTATCCATTGCAATTTCAAAAAGACCCGTTGAAGAGATTCTTGAAGTGGACGAGAGAAAACGTAGGGGTTGGCTTGCAAATTGGAATGCAGTTTATAGTGCGACGGCCAATCTAATGAGAGTACTATTACAGGATGGAAATATTGAATTAGTCGGCGATTTTTCTGCATTAAGAGATGTTTTTTTTTACATTATCCAATTTTTGCTTTCGCAAAATGACCCTGCTCCAAAAGATGAAATTATCGAAACCGCAAAAATTAGAACTAAATCACCTGGTAATAATGATTATGAAATAGGTGATCCTTATACAACGGCGATTAATTCAGTGCGAGGCAAGGCATTTCAAGCTTTTATAAATTTTGTAATACTGGATGTTAAGTTTGGTAAATCTAAAAAGAGTAATCTTTCTAAGGATGTAAAGGATCTCTACGAAAATGTTTTAATAAATGAAAAAACGAGAGCGATAATGTTCATGTTCGGTCATTATTTACCAGCAATATATTATCAGGAAAGAGATTGGGCACTAGCTCTTATCCCTAGCGTATTTACATCGGCCATAGGAAAAGAGATCATGTATTTAGCTGCGTGGGAAGGTTATCTATCTAATAACCTCTATAAGGAAATGTTTTTCGAGACCAAATTTCAAGAACTTTATGAGAAGGGTCTCAATTTAAATATTAAGGATGAAGGAAGGAGATATTTTAGGGACCCGGATGAGAGTATCTCGACGCATATGGCTTTAGCCTTTATGCATTATGAGGAGTTTGATTTTAATCACCGCTTGTTTAAATTATTTTGGGCAGACAATACTGACAAGCAATCTAATTTTATCAGTTTTATTGGGAGAATGTTTATTACGGGTAGGAATACACAAGCAACAGAACATCTTAAAAAAAATTCATTCGCCGTAAAACGATTAAATGAAATATGGGAGTGGGTTTTAAAAAATAACAAGAATAAGTGCTTGAACCAGTTCGGTTATTGGCTGGAAAACGAAAAAGAGATTTTTGATATTGCTTGGCTTGCAAGAACCGTTAGGTTAACGTTAGAAAAAATTGGTGGTACGTTCGATTGGGATTATGGCCTGACGATGATGATAAATAAACTGGCAGAAGTATCTCCTGATGACACCTTAGTAATCGCCAACCTCCACTTATTAATTGGTGGGGTTAGAAAAAACAAAAAACCATTTCATGTTGATACTGAGTGGTTTAAAACACTTGATTTTTTATACAAAAACAAATCAACAAAGTTGGGTGTTTATTCTTTAATTAATTCGTTAATACACGAGGGCGGCTCAACCTTTTGGGGTTTGAAGGAAATAATAGGTAAGTAATTCCAAATACCGGTCGCTATTTTCAAAAGCGAAGAGGAGGCGAAAATATCGCCCGAGTCAATCAAATAACAATATGAGTCGGCTTTTTTATAGTGTCTAATGATTTCCATTTCCCTAAAAAATTACTATTAAAATCGCTCTGTTGCTTGGGCGGTTTTTTGTTTGGTTATGGGGTTGCGAAGATTTGGTTTGTTTGTTAAACTAGGGCAGCAATTCATGTGATTATTTATATATGTCAAAACGAACTTTGTCGGTGGAAACACCTAAATTGGTAGGTACAGAAGTAACCATAAAAGGTTGGATAAACGCCCGTCGAAATATGGGTAAAATTGTTTTTCTTGATCTGCGCGATCGCGGGGGAATTTTGCAGTGCGTCGGCGTGCCAAGTCAAATGGATCCCGTTTCGGTTGAAACTCTAAAAGAGGTGAGGCCGGAATGGGTGCTTTCGATTACGGGTGTGGTGCAAGAGCGCGGTGAAAAACAAAAAAATACCGAGATGCCAACCGGCACGGTTGAAATTTTAATTAAGACTTTAACAGTTTTGAACACTGCGCAAACTCCGCCATTTGAAATAGATAAAGATACTAAAGGTATAAATGAAGAACTGCGTCTTAAATATCGATATCTAGATTTGCGTTCAGAAAGAATGAAAAAAAATATTGTTTTGCGCAACGCAGTAACTCAATTTATGCGCCAGCATTTATTGGCGGATAATTTTTTGGAAATTGAAACGCCAATTTTGACCAAGGGTACCCCTGAAGGGGCGCGGGAGTTTTTGGTGCCATCCCGCACTTATCCAGGCCAGTTTTATGTCTTACCGCAATCGCCTCAGCAGTTTAAACAGCTCATGATGGTGGCGGGAATGGAAAGATATTTCCAAGTAGCAAGATGTTTTAGAGATGAAGATCAGCGCGGTGATCGGCAGCCGGAATTTACTCAGTTAGACCTCGAAATGTCGTTTGTTGAACGCGAAGATGTAATGGCGGTAATTGAAGAAATGCTGATTAAACTTGTTCAGACAGTAACGCCGCATAAAAAAATTCAAGAAATGCCTTTTCCACGTTTGACTTATCAGGAAGCGATGGAAAAATATAAATCCGACAAACCGGATCTTCGGAAAGATAAAAATGATCCGGATCTGCTCGCTTTTTGTTGGGTGGTTGATTTTCCATTTTTTGAAAAAACCGATGAAGGCGGCTGGACCTTTAGCCACAATCCATTTTCAAGTCCAAAACCGGAGCATATGGAGTTGCTTATGAAAAAAGAAAATATCGGCGATATTTTAACTACCCAATACGATATTGCTTTAAATGGTTTCGAGGCCGGCGGGGGAAGCATCCGCAACCACCAATCCGGAGCTTTGAAAAAAGTTTTTGAGGTTATGGGTTTCAAGGATGAGCAGATTCAGGATCAGTTTGGTCACATGCTCGAGGCATTTGATTTTGGCGCTCCTCCCCATGGCGGTATTGCGCTCGGGATTGACCGAGTAATTGCAATTTTAGCAAATGAACCGAATATCAGAGAAGTTATCGCGGTACCAAAAACCGGCGATGCCCGCGACCTAATGATGGGCGCACCTTCTGCAGTACCAAAAAAAGCATTGGATGATGCAAATATTGAAGTGAAGAAAAAATAAAGAGGTTTATGCCCAAGGAACTCAAGCTGGAAAAATTTGAAGGGCCGTTGGATTTGTTGTTACAGCTCATTGAGAATGAAAAACTTGCCATTACGGATGTTTCTTTATCTGATGTAACGGACCAGTTTTTTCAATTTTTGTCCGGAATGGATGAAAATCGGTCCGATGAATTGGCAGATTTCTTGGTAATAGCGACGCGTTTGGTTTATATAAAATCGCGCCAGCTTTTGCCGTACCTGTACCCGCCCGAAGAAGAAGGGCTAAGCCTTAGTGAGCAGCTGAAATTTTATAAGCGCTACGCGGATGCCAGTAAGTTTGTGGAAAAATTGTGGGGCGAGGGAAAAATGGCATATGGACGCGTTGAGCCGGCGCCGGTCTTAACCGGGTTTACCGCTCCGCAGAACGCCACAGCCGTAGAATTAAAAAATTCTTTTGTATTGCTTTTAAAAAGATTAAAGCCGATTAATCCGTTGCCGGAAGTTAGAATTGATCATACCGTATCGGTACAACAAAAAATTAAATCAATTTACGAAAGTCTGAAAAAATTAAACCAACTCAGTTTCAAAGATATTTTTAATTCAGATTCCAACCGCAGTGAAGTTATCGTCAGTTTTCTCGCGCTTCTCGAATTACTGAAGCAAGAAAAAATATCCGTGAATCAAAAAAATTCTTTTAACGATATGATGATAAATAAAGTTTAGTATGCCGGCTCTAATTTCTCAAATCGAATCAATTTTATTTGTTGCCTCTAAACCGCTTTCAATAAAAAAAATTGCGAAAGTTTTAGCGATTGATGAAGATGCGGTTGAAAAGGAATTGAAAGTATTGCAGGGAAAATACGACACTAATTCTTCGGGAGTAGTTTTGTTTCAAACCAATAGCGAATTTCAATTGGTCGCGCACCCGGAAAATCGCACGGTGGCCGAACATTTTATTAAAACAGAAATTAGCGGTGAGCTTACCCGGCCGCAACTCGAGACTCTTACTGTTATTTCTTATTGCGGTCCGCTAACGAAGCCGGAGATTGAGCAGATTCGCGGTGTGAACTGCAGTCTAATTTTACGTAATTTATTAATTCGCGGTTTAATCAAAGAAGCCGGAACGGAAAATAATTTATTACCGGCCTACGAGGTAACCATGGAATATTTACAGCACCTTGGCGTTTCAAATTTGGCCGAACTGCCCGAATACGAAACATTGCACAATCATGAATTTATTAATAATACTTTAAATCAAATCGTGGTTGGGTCCGAAAAAGAATAATGTGATATCAAAAAAATTATCGGATTATCTTTCATCAGTTGGGGTCATGGTGCTAGGCGTTGGTCTGGTATTTTTGGGATCCGTTACAATTACCGCCAAACCGGTTGAAAAAATTGTTGACCAAACACAAGTCGCCCAAGCTGAGCCATATAAAAAAGGCGGAGACGAACTGCTGCCGGTTTTACCGGTTAGCCGACCGGCAACGCCATTATTAAAAAACAGCCTGGCAGTCTACCCCGGCAATCTTAGCGCCGCAGTAGTAGTTGTTGTAGACGATAAAAGTAATACAATTTTGTATAAAAAAAATATTGATGAAGTCAGATCGCTTGCGAGTATTACCAAACTCATGTCAGCTTTGGTTTTAAATGATCTTAATCTCGATTGGAATTCTTCGACAATAATATCGGAGAATGATACCGATCCGTCCAGCCATCATCTTAATGAAGGAGAAAAATATATTTTAGATGATTTATGGAAAGTAGCGCTTATCGGTTCGTCCAACAGCGCGATTCGCGCCCTGGCGCGAGTGACTGGCCTTAACGAAGAAGATTTTGTAAAAAAAATGAACGAGAAAGCGGAAGCACTGGGGCTTAATTCACTACAGTTTGTAGAATCAACCGGACTCGACGAAAGAAATATGGGTAAGGCGGTAGATGTTTTGCGTTTGCTGAAGGCGGCATTAAAAGTGGATAAAATTTCTGAAACTTTGAAAATGGGTGAATACTTTGCCGTACCTCTAAATAATAAAACTAAACATCATGTTTGGAGCACGGACTGGCTTTTAATTAATTGGATTCCAAATAATTTTGATAAAGATGTTCTTGCCGGAAAAACCGGCTTCATCGATCAGTCTGGTTATAATTTTGTGGTTAGGATTCCCGGCGAAAAATCGCATGTCCTTCGGACTGTGATTTTGGGTGCCGCCTCAAACGAAAAAAGATTTACCGAAGCCAGAGATATTTCAGAGTGGGTTTTTGAAAATTATATTTGGCCGGATGATGAAGGATACGCAGAGATTAGCGGCAGATAAATGGGCTTCGCAAATTTTTTGACAGCGATAAAATGTGGTATAATGATTACAAGAGAAGTAATCATTATTTTTTTATATCAGGCTTCGCCATATAGGCTCATTCACTCGGAAACAGAAGCAAGCTTTCGTTTCCCTCATTCATTTCGCTTATGAAATCGGTGCGACAAATAAAAAACCTTACCGGCAAAAAAGTGTTAGTTCGAGTGGATTTCAACGTTTCTATTCACAAAGGAAAAGTGGTTAGTGATTATAAATTATCTCGGAGTTTACCTACCATTGAATATTTGTTAAATCAGGGCGCTCGAGTGGTACTTGTTAGTCATCTTGGTCGGCCAAACGGAATAGATTCAAAACATAGTTTAAAACCGGTCGTGCATCGTCTCGAAGATTTATTACAAAGAAAAGTTAAATTATTGCCGATTACCAAAGGGCAAGATTGGAGAAATACCCAGGCGGCAGTTTCTGCTATGCCAAATGGTTCGGTTGCGATGCTCGAAAATATTCGTTTTTTAAAAGATGAAGAAACGGAAGGCCAGCATTTATCAAAAGTGCTCGCGAGCCTTTGTGATATCTTTGTTCTCGATGGCTTTGCAGTTGCTCATCGTCGGGCTGCCTCGGTTTCGGGGGTTGCGAAATATGTTCCATCTTATGCCGGTTTGTTACTTTTTGAAGAAATTACCGTTTTATCTAATGTGCTACGCCGGCCAAAGCGGCCGCTCCTCGTGATGCTTGGCGGCGCTAAAGCAGAAACAAAAATTCCGGTATTAAAAAAATTATTACCGATTGCCGATTATATTTTGGTGGGCGGAGGAATTTTTAACACCTATCTCGCTTCACTAAAGAAACCGATCGGAAAATCAATTTATAGTAAAGGTTTAGAAAAAGAAGTTAAGCGATATTGTGAAAATAGAAAAGTAATTTTGCCGGTGGATGTAATTGTGGGTGATGCCAAAGGAAATAAAGTTAGAGTAGTAAAAGTTTCGGAATTATCGGTCGGTAAAAATGAAGCGATTTATGATATTGGTCCGGAATCTGTGCATTTATTTGCGAAATATCTGAAAAAAGCGAAAACTTTGGTATGGAATGGCGCGCTTGGTATGTTTGAACAGCATCCTTACCAATATGGCACTTTTTCACTCGCGAGGTTGTTCGCAGCTCGCTCCAAAGGTCACGCGCTCGGGGTTTGCGGCGGCGGAGAAACTGTGCAAATCTTGGAAAAAATTCGAGCGATGACGGATATTGATTTGGTTTCGACCGGTGGAGGCGCAATGCTGGAATTTTTATCGGGAGATAAGTTGCCGGGCTTAAAAGCGTTAAAATAGATTCCGGAAGTGAATATTATTTAATAAATTTTTAATTATATTTAAGAACCCGTTTGGGTTCAGGAGGAAAAAATATGCCTATCGGTTTTAAAAAAATTGAATCTGCCGGCGATAATGCTTCGGCAACTCCAGGTATGAATAATCATCATGAGGCTGGAAAATGTTGTCACGGTCACGGGCACTTTGGAAAACAAATTCTAATGACCCTAGTTGGAGTACTGATTGTTTATTTAACTTTTTATGTTGGCACTTTAATGCGCAACAACATAAAAAAATATGACACCATTGGCCACGCCGACACCATGGAGCGTATGATTTCGGTGGTTGGAACTGCCAAAATTACCGGCAGTAATGATATCGCGGTCACGACAATCGGTTTTTCAAATTTGAATACCGACGTTGCTAAAGCCCAAACCGAAAATAAAAAAGTAATGGATCAAGTTGTTGCCGATCTAAAAAAACAAGGAATTGACGCAAAAGACATGCAAAGTAATTACTCCATCAATCCGGAATATGACTACACTCAAAAAGGCACAACCTTTAAGGGTTATCGGGTAAACAATAATGTCACAGTTAAAATTCGCGATTTGAACAAGATTAGTGATATTTTATCTTTACCTGGCAAATATGGAGCGAACCAAGTCGGTGGATTAAGTTTTACCATCGATGATACAGAAAATCTAAAATCAGAAGCGCGCGCCAAAGCCTTGCTCGATGCCAAGAAAAAATCTGTGCAATTAGCTCAAATGCTCGGCGTTCAGCTTGGAGAAGTAATTTCTTATTCCGACTACGAAAATTCCCCAATGCCGATTTATAGTAGCTATGCAAAAGTCGATGGAATTGGCGGCGGCGGTGGTTATGGCGGTCCGG
The DNA here is from genome assembly GCA_041661385.1 of Patescibacteria group bacterium. Taxonomy (GTDB): domain Bacteria; phylum Patescibacteriota; class Patescibacteriia; order Magasanikbacterales; family GWA2-37-8; genus JAKANM01. The sequence goes on along the minus strand of JBAZUP010000001.1, from coordinate 461,837 downwards.
CCGAAGTAGCATCCGGAAGCCAGGATATTGTCATGAATGTCAGTATTACCTACAAAATTTTGACACCGCGCTGGTAAGATAATATAGTTTAAAAAGGGGTTAAAAGCCCCTTTTTTAATACATTTTTTTATGTTATACTTGGAGCATCAATATTCAGACATTATCTATCATTTGATATGAAAATAAAAAATATTAGTGCAAGAGAAATCCTCGATTCAAGAGGTAATCCGACGGTTGAAGCTACAGTCATGCTTGTAAATGGTGTTACCGGTAGTGCCAAGGTTCCGTCTGGCGCCTCTACCGGCAGCCATGAGGCCCTTGAACTAAGAGACGGCGGTAAACGCTATGGCGGAAAAGGGGTTTTGCGAGCGGTAAAAAATGTTGTCACAAAAATCGGCCCAGCCCTAAAAGGTATCGACGTAGAGAACCAAGAAGAGATTGATGAAAAAATGATATTACTCGATGGCACACCCAGCAAATCAAGGCTTGGCGCCAATGCGATTTTGGCCGTATCACTAGCTGCGGCAAGAGCGTCTGCCGCAAACCGGGGAGTTCCACTTTATAAATATGTTCGTTCCACTTTTCGTTTGAAAGAAAAGGAATTTCGATTGCCGGTTCCAACCATGAATATTTTAAATGGCGGTCGACATGCCGATAACGGATTAACAATTCAGGAATTCATGATAATCCCCAGGGCAAAATTATTTCGCGAACGAGTAAGAATGGGCTCGCAAATTTTTCATGCCCTCGCGCAAATTCTTAGTCAAAAAGGATTTACCACCTCAGTCGGCGATGAAGGCGGATTTGCTCCAACTTTGCAAAACAATGAAAGAGCTTTACAGCTTTTGGTTCAGGCAATAAAAGAAGCCGGTTGGGAAGCCGGAAAGGATGTTTTTTTGGGTCTTGATGTCGCGGCATCTGAATTTTATAAAAAAGGCAATTATTATTTCGTCAGCAAAAAACAGAGCTGGCAAGCGGATCGACTAGTAGCGAATTATAAAGATTGGCTAAAAAAATATCCTTTGATTTTGATTGAAGATGGTTTATCGGAAGATGATTGGACGAATTGGAAAAAATTAACCAAAGAACTTGGTAATAAAGTGGCTTTGGTTGGGGATGATCTTTTTGTAACGAACGTTGATAGAATTCAAAAAGGAATAAAAGAAAAAGTTGGTAATGCGGTACTCATAAAATTAAATCAGATTGGAACTTTGACGGAGACAATTGCGGCAATAAAACTGGCAAAACAAAATGGTTATAAAGTAATTATTTCACACCGTAGCGGAGAAACATCAGATACTTTTATTGCCGATTTGGCGGTTGCGGTAAACGCGGAATTTATAAAAACTGGCTCGCTTTCCCGTTCGGAGCGAGTTGAAAAATACAATCGTCTTATGGAGATTGAGCTAGAATTAGGATTTTAATATGCCAAAGCAAACGACTCTGCTTATTATTTTGGATGGTTGGGGGATGCCGGCAAAAAATTGTAAGGCCAGCGCCATAACGCCGCAAACCGCGCCGAATTTTTATAAATGGCTCAAGGATTATCCAAGTTCAGAATTGGAAGCAAGCGGTGAGGCGGTCGGGCTTCGAAAAGGGCAGGAAGGAAATAGCGAAGCTGGGCACTTGAATATCGGCGCCGGTCGGGTGGTAAAACAGGATGCGATTTATGTTTCCGATGCTATCAAAGATGATTCTTTTTTCAAAAATAATGCTTTTCAGCAGGCGATACATCACGTAAAAAAATATCAAACAAGCGTGCATGTGATGGGTCTTTTGTCGAATCATAATAGTGCTCATTCTTGTCCGGAACATGTTTATGCGTTACTCGATTTATTCCATAAAGAAGGTGTAAAAAAAGTATTTTTACATCTATTTACCGATGGACGAGATTCCGGTCAGCATGATGCTCTGTCACACTTAAATAAATTGGAAGCTCATTTTCACGGTAATGAAAAAATTGCGACCGTGATGGGTAGGTTTTACGCGATGGACCGCAATAAAGTTTGGGAGCGAACTGAAGCCGCTTATAATGCTATTGTGTGCGGAAAAGGAAAAATGGCGAGTGGAGCAGAAGAGGCAATCTCAATGGCTTATAATTCCGAAGAAAGCGATGAGTTCATTTCACCGACGGTTATTACCGAAAATAATAAACCGGTTGCCACGGTCAAAGATAATGACGTGTTTTTCTTTTTTAATTTACGCAGCGACCGGGCCCGCCAACTTACAAAATCGTTGGTGCAAAAGGATTTTGAAAAATCTAATCCGGGAGCATTTCACCGCGCTCATGTTCCCAAAAACAATCGCTTCGTAGCGATGACAGATTTTGGTCCGGATCTGGCCGGTATTTTTACGGCATTTCCGAGTCGTGACGTGAAGAATAGTTTGGTGGCGGTACTTTGCCCAAAACATCAGCTATATATTGCGGAATCAGAGAAATTCGCGCATGTTACCTATTTTTTGAATGGCGGTTATGCCCAGCATTTTTGTGATGAGCAATGGGTAAAAATTGAATCAGATCATTTAAAGAATTTTGTAAATAAACCGGAAATGAAATCGCGAGAACTTGGAAGTCACGTGATAAAAGCCATTGAAAAAAATGAATATGAGTTTATTGCCGTAAATTTTGCGAATGCCGATATGATTGGTCATACTGGAAATCTTGAAGCCGGGAAAAAAGCGGTAAGGGCGCTTGATGAAGTTTTAGGAAAAATCGTTAGTGCTACTATTAAGGCGGGGGCAATTTGTGTCATTACTGCCGATCATGGTAATGCCGAAGAAATGATAAATTCCAAAACCGGAGAAACTGATTCGGAACATTCAATAAATCCTGTTCCGTTTATCATTGTGTCTGATACAAAAGATTTTAAGAGGCTAAAGTTGAAAAAAAATCTTAGAGCGGGTAGACTGTGTGATGTGGCGCCGACAATCTTAAAACTTATGGATATTAAAGCGCCTAGAGAAATGACAGGAAAACCACTGTTTTAAAAATATTAACCAGTTAAACTTCAATTCTTTGTAGTTCGGAAATAATTTAATACATTTAAATATTTCCTCACTTATTTCGAATATGGCGAAACATTACCGGCCGGTAGTGCTGACAATTTTTGACGGTTGGGGAGTAGCTCCACCGAGCGAAGGAAATGCTATTACCAAGGCCAAGACCCCGAATTTTTCGGAATACCTCAAAAATTATCCGGCAATGACACTTTACGCTTCCGGAAATGAAGTGGGTCTTTTGTTTGGAGAAATCGGCAATTCTGAAGTCGGCCACTTGAATATTGGCGCTGGCCGCGTCTATTATCAATCTTGTCCGCGTATCAACCAATCTATTGCTGATGGAAGTTTTTTTGAAAATCAGGCCTTCCTTCGGGCGATTGAACATGCGAAAACAAATCATTCTTCTTTGCATCTTATTGGCATGCTTAGCTCGGGAAATGTTCACTCTAGCATGGATCATCTTTATGCCTTGCTTGAACTATGCAAACGTAACGGATTAAATAAGCAAGTTTATGTGCACGCCATTTTGGACGGTCGCGATTGTGGTTTTAATCTTGGAGTGAGTTTAATAAAAGATCTAAGGCAAAAATTGGCCACCTTGCAAGTGGGGCAAATCGCGACTATTTCGGGCCGGTTTTACGCGCTCGATCGCGACAACCGCTGGCAGCGTGTAGAAAGAGCTTATCACGCCATGGCGCTCGGCCAGTCGGAAAAGAAATCGGCTGACCCCGAACAGGCAGTAATGGATTCTTATAATGAAAAAGTTTACGATGAAGAATTTGTTCCGACGGTGATTACCGATATGAAAGGCGCCCCAGTTGGTTCAATTGAAAAAAACGATGCCGCGATATTTTTTAATTTTCGGCCGGATCGGGCGCGTGAACTTACCAAAGCTTTTGTGTTGCCGGCTTTTACCGGTTTTGAAAGAGATCGAATCGAGAATTTATTTTTTGTAACCATGATGGAATATGAAAAAAATATTCCGGTCGTGGTTGCTTATGAACCTATTGTTGTTCACAATTGTCTTGCCGAAGTAATAAGTAAAAATAATTTAAAACAGATACATATCGCGGAAACCGAAAAATATGGCCACGTTACATTTTTTCTAAACGGTACGGTTGAAGAGCAATTTCCTGGTGAAGATCGAGTTTTAGTTCCTTCGCCGAGAATTGGCAGCTACGCGGAGTTGCCGGAAATGTCCGCACCCGGAGTAACAAAAGAAGCGATTAAAGCAATCGACAGCGGCAATTATGATTTTGTGGTAATAAATTTTGCGAACGCCGATATGGTTGGTCATACTGGCAATCTTCCGGCAACCATCGCGGCGTGCGAAGCGGCCGATATTGGGTTAGGCGAAGTAGTAAAACACACTCTCGCTCATGAAGGGGTCGTTATTTTTACCGCTGATCATGGCAATGCCGAAGAATTATTAAATTTACAAACTACTGAAATGGATAAGGAGCATTCGGTAAATCCGGTACCATGTGTTATTATCGGCGATGATTTTAGGGGTCAAGCTGGTCCGGGCGGAGATCCGCCAGAAGGAGATTTAAGCTTGCTCGCGCCGGTTGGTGTGCTTGCTGATATCGCTCCAACAGTATTAAAATTACTAGATATTGAACAACCACCAGAAATGACGGGCGTACCGCTAATTTAGTTTATAAAGGTTGTCATGCGGAGTTTGATTCGTATAGATTCTGAAATAAATTTAAGATAACAAAAAAATCTCCTGCTTCGGGAGATTTTTTAATTTGGCATTGCGTCCGAAATTGTCTTAAGCACCAGTGTTTCGGCTTCGGCCAAAGTTTTTCCTCTAATAAGTATTTTTGCCAAATGACGATTGCCTTCAGGTTGAAGCGGTCTCGCCAAATGCATAGCATCGAAGTTTTTTTCGGCTGCGACTAGCACGCCGATTTTTTTCTCACCATTATCAATTTCATAAAGCAAGGCAAAAACTTTTGCTTCCGGCGAATTACTTATTAATTCCTCAATAATACCATGCAAATCGTCTGGTGAACCGCCAGAGCGAATAAAATTATCTCGGGTAAGAGTGGTCGAGACGAAGCCAAGGCGCGGATTAATTTGAAGATGGGTCAAGGCTTCACCCCAAAGTTTTAAAGTCGCAATTGAACGGGTGTGGTAAAGATTTTGAATAATTTTTTCTCGGTCGGCGCCGCGTGCCATGAGGCTGCTTGCGATTTGTAGGGTGGTAGGTGAGAGGTTCGGTTGTTTAAAACTGCCGGTGGCAATGGTCATACCGGTAAGAATAGCGGTAGAAATTTTTTCATCAAAGTAATTTTCACCGGCATCTTTTACAATTTTGTAAACGATTTCCGAGGTTGAGGTGGCGGACAAATCAATAATATTTACCTGTCCATAGCGTTCGTTGCTGGCGCCGTGGTCAATTGCTACTACCGGAGTGCGGTAGAATAAATCCGTATTATTAAAGAAAATATTTCCGAGCGATTCCAAATCCGGAGTATTTAGAGTAATAATTAAATCATATTTAAAGGTGGACTGGGCGGTACGAAGCTCGTTTTTAGTTATTAGACCATTTTTTGGAGTAAGATAAATATTTAGGGTCGAATCTTTTATATCATAACTTAGTGACTCGATCGGGTTTTTTGAAACATCGACCTTAATGATGAATTTTTGTAAATTGGTAAGCGAGCTTCGGATGGAATTTATTTCCGGCAAAAAGCTAAATTGCTTTTTTGCGACAAATTCACTGCAGGCAATATCTGCCAAACGGTGCTGTTTTTCAAAAAGATTTTTTAGGGCGAGGGCGGCTGCTACGGCATCGCCATTATCTTTGGAGCTAAAAATCAGCAAAATGTGTTTGCTTGGCTCAATTAATTTTTTCAATTGTTCAATATCGTTTAATGCCATGTATTTCTAAAATTAGCAATGAGCAATCAGCAACATTTTGTTGATTGTTCATTGATAATTAGTGCGTTTGCACCCGTTTAGACAGCTGGTAATATTACCAGAATCGCCACATTTTGTCAATGCTATTAATTGTGTATGTAATAATCCTTTAAATATGAGTAAAACTTGCCATTTTGGCCATTTTTCAGTACACTATTACCTATTAGACCGGTATATATAAAGAGTAATATGAAGGATCTGCCAAAGGCTTTTGAAGCCAAGAATTACGAAGAAAAAATCGGGAAACGCTGGGAAGAAAGCGGTTTTTTTAATCCGGATGTTTGTGTTAAGGCTGGCGTAACCGAAAAAGATGCGTCATATTTTTCAATTGTCTTACCTCCGCCAAATGTTACCGGAACCCTGCACATGGGTCATGCTGCCATGCTCGCGATTGAAGATATTATGGTGCGCTATCATCGCATGAAGGGTGATCGCACGCTTTGGATACCCGGAACCGATCATGCCGCGATAGCTACGGAATCAAAAGTTGAAAGCATTTTGATTAAAGAAAAGAAAATGGCAAAACCGAAACAAGAAATGGGAAGAGAAGCATTTCTTAATGAAGTGAGAAAATTTGCCAAAGAGTCGCATGATACAATTGTAAATCAATGTAAAAAAATGGGCGCGAGTTTAGATTGGAGCCGAGAAGCCTTTACTTTAGATGATCAGCGAAATCGCGCCGTCCGAGCGGTATTTAAAAAAATGTTTGATGATGGGCTTATTTACCGGGGGTTTAGAGTTATAAATTGGTCGGTAAAAGGGCAATCTACCTGTAGCGACGATGAATTGGTTTATGTCGAACGCCCGGGAAAATTATATTATTTTAAATATTCTAAGGATTTTCCAATTACGATTGCGACCACTCGGCCCGAAACTAAGCTTGGCGATACCGCGGTTGCAGTTCACCCCGATGATAAGCGCTACAAACAATTTATTGGAAAAACCTATGATTTGGAATTTGTCGGAGAAAAAATTAAGGTAAAAATTATTGCCGACGACGGTATCGACATGAATTATGGTACTGGCGCGCTTGGCGTAACGCCGGCTCACAGCGCCGTTGACTTTGCCATGTATGAAAAACAAAAAGCCGCCGGCAACCCGATTGATTTGATTCAAGTTATCGGTGAAGATGGAAAAATGACTCATCGGGCCGGGGCCTATTCCGATTTAGAAGTTGAGAAAGCTCGGGCCGTTATTTTAGAAAATCTCCGCGTTCATAAATTGCTCGAAAAAGAAGAAGATATTATTCAAAATATTGGTACTTCCGATCGATTTAACGACATTGTAGAACCATTGCCAAAATTACAATGGTTTATTGATGTAAATAAAAAGTTTAAGCTAAAGGAATCAAAAATTAAAGGTGTAAAATCTGGAGCATCTGTAACTTTAAAAGAATTGATGCAAAAGGTGGTTAATAGTAAACAGATCACGATTATCCCGAATCAATTCGAAAAAACATATTTCCATTGGATTGATAATTTACGACCCTGGAACATCAGCCGGCAAATTTGGTATGGTCATCAGGTGCCGGTTTGGTATCGCAAAGAAGAAATATATTGTGGAATAAATGCGCCGGAAGGCGAGGGTTGGGTGCAAGATAAAGATACGCTCGATACTTGGTTTTCTTCCGGGCTTTGGACTTTTTCAACTTTAGGCTGGCCAGATGAAAATGGGGATTTAGAAAATTTTCATCCGACTTCTGTTTTGGAAACCGGTCATGATATTTTGTTTTTCTGGGTGGCGAGAATGATTCTCATGACTACCTATACGCTTGGTTGTATTCCATTTGAGACGGTTTATTTGCATGGTTTAGTGCGTGATGAGCAAGGCAGAAAAATGAGTAAAAGTCTCGGAAATGTAATCAACCCGCTTGATATGATTGAGAAGTTTGGTACCGATGCGACCCGACTTTCTTTGGTGCTGGGCAGTACGCCAGGTATTGATCTCAAGTTGTCCGAAGAAAAAATTGCCGGTTTCAGAAATTTTACCAACAAGCTTTGGAATATTTCTCGCTTCATGCTAATTAATATTGAAAAACCGTCCGAGGACATCAAGATGCCGGCGCCAAAAACAGATGCCGATGCCTGGATTCTAGAAAAAATGCAAAATGTAATCAAAGATGTTACGGCGCAAATTGAAAATTATAATTATTCAATGGCCGGTGAAATTTTGCGTGACTTTACTTGGGGCGAGCTCGCCGATTGGTATTTGGAAATTGCGAAAATTGAAGGCGGCAAGTCTTTAGTTTTAAATTATTTATTGAATACTGTTTTAAAACTTTGGCATCCGTTCATGCCATTTGTTACCGAAACTATTTGGGAAGAAGTATATGAAAGTGACGCGCTGTTAATGGTTGAAAAATGGCCAAAAGTTGGCAGGAAAAAATTTGATTCTGCGGTTCAATTTGAAATAATAAAAAATGTTGTTACCGCGATCCGGTCTTGGCGCAGTGAAAATAAAATTGATGCTGTTAAATTACTATCGGCAGTCATTGTTCCGGAAAAAAATCAGAAATTGGTCATTGAAAATGCCGGAATCATTGAGAAATTAGCGCGTTTAGAAAAACTAGTCATAACTGAAAAAATGGAAAATCATAATGGTAAAAAAGTCTTTTTGGCCGGTGGTATGGAGATTGCGGTTGATTTTGAAGGTGTGGTTGATAAGGGGAAAGAAACAAAGCGCTTGAAAGATGAAATTGATTCGGTTACAAAATATATCACCGGCCTTGAAGCGAAGCTTAGCAACGCTGATTTTGTTTCCCGCGCGCCTGCGGTCGTAGTAGAAAAAGAAAAAGCTAAGTTACTGGAAGTAAAAGATAAATTGTTAAAATTTGAAGCACAATTAAAATCTTTAAATTAATTTATGGGAGAATTTAGGCAGCATAACCCAAACCTAATCAGTAAAGTAGCGAAAGACAACCTTGATGAAGGGTCGATTGAGCTTAGTGAAAGTGAAGCTGAAAATATTATTGAGAAATTAATAACTGTAAGCGGAAAGCAAAAGGAGGAGCTAGAAAGCAAGCTTGTGCTCAGGATGCATTATTTTATTGCATTTATAGCCGATAAATGTTTAGGTTCAAATTTAGCATCAAAAGTTTTAAATGAACAAGGAATAGACAAAGAACAATTACGACAAGATCTAATTTCTGAAGGAAATATTCGGCTGCTCAAAATATATTCAAAATGGGAAAAAGATCGAGGGGCAAAATTTAGCTCATATTTAGGTTTGCATCTTGAGCAGGATTTTCAAAGAGTTTTAACAAAATTTTTAACTCAATCCAGACGGGGCAAAGTTATAAGCATGAGTTATAACGGTGAATTTGGTCCTTCCGGTCGTAATGCTCCAGAGGAAGAAAGTCCACTCGATAATCAAAAAACAAGCACTAATTATAAGAAGCAATTAGATATTATTGATGAATCAACGGTTGACCATGAGAAAGATTTAATTGAAGTGTTGTATAATAAGGAAATTGTTGAGAAATATTTAACTCCATATTTAAAAAGTTTGTCAGTAGAAAAAGTTTTAGTGATTACTTTAAGGCTTGGTTTAGGTTATGATTTTTTTGAATTTAATACAGATAATAATAAATATCAAATTTTTTAGAGACAAATATAAAAAGCTAAGCGATATAAAAGAGGAAGATTTTAAACACGAGCATATCTTAAGTGAGATTGGGGATATTTTGAATCTTAATAAAGAACGTATTAGACAAATTGAGCAAGAGGTCTTTAGAGATTTGAGGAGACATGCAAGATACATAAATTTAGTAGTTGAATAAGCAATTTATTTAATTGTAAGAATATGAAGGTAAATACTGATGCAAAAAAAATTGAGGAGTTGCTGACTCGGGGAGTGGAAGCGGTTTACCCGACCCGCGAGTTTCTAGAAAAAGCGCTTAAATCCGGCAAGCAGCTTACTTTGTATTGTGGTTTTGACCCAACCGCTCCGACCCTCCACATTGGAAATGGAATCCAAATGTTAAAACTAAGCCAATTCCAGGAATTAGGCCATAAAGTAATATTTTTAATCGGTGATTTTACCGGCATGATTGGCGACCCAACCGATAAAACAGCAGTGAGACAAAAATTAACTACGGAACAGGTAAAAGAAAATAGTCGGAATTATAAGGCTCAAGCATCGACAATTTTAGATTTTGGCGGTGAAAATCCGGCGGAAATAAAATATAATAGCACCTGGAACAACAAGCTTTCTTTTGAAGATGTCCTCGAGCTTTCCTCGCATTTTACCGTTCAACGCATGCTCGAACGCGACATGTTTGAAAAAAGAATGACGGAACAAAAGCCAATATATTTGCATGAATTTATGTACCCCTTGGTTCAGGGTTACGACAGTGTCGCCATGGATGTAGATGGTGAAATTGGCGGCAATGATCAAACATTTAATATGCTCGCCGGCCGCGACCTCATGAAAGATTTAAAGAAAAAAGAAAAATTTGTTTTGACGACAAAACTTCTTGCTGATGAAAGCGGTAAAAAAATGGGCAAGAGCGAAGGTAATATGATTGCGTTCGCCGATACTCCGGAAGATATGTTTGGCCGGGTAATGCGTTGGGGTGATGGAATTATAATGAACGGTTTCGAACTTTGCACCAAAGTGCCGACCGAAGAAATAAAAGAATTGAAAACAGAGCTTAAGAAAGGCGTAAATCCGCGTGATTTAAAATTGCGATTGGCCTTTGAGATTACCAAAACATTTTTGGGTGAGGTGGCGGCTAAAAAAGGACAGGATCATTTTTCCAGCGTTATTCAAGACAAAGAAAAACCTGCCGATATTCTAGAAATAAAACCGACTGCTTACGATTTGCTCACGGTATTGGTTGAAAGCGGTCTTTCGCTTAGTAAATCCGACGCGCGCCGTGCGGTTGAACAAGGCGGCGTAAAAATTGATGATGTAAAAGTTGAATCGATTGATGCAAAAGTAAAAAAAGGTAATGTGATACAAAAAGGAAAAAGATTTTTTGTAAAAGTTAAATAGGATACTTATCCACACCCGCAGCTAAATGATAAAAGCATAATGTGCTATAATATTAGCAAGGAAGGAAAAAGAATCCGGACAATCGTCCGGGTTATTTTTTTCCCATTTTTTTTAATTTTTTATAAAAAAATCCCCCACGATTATTAGTCGTGGGGGTTTATAGTTAGACTGCCCCCTACCAAGGAGAAGTCGGCTTTCATGAAATGAATTAGGTTGATTGGGTCCCAAATAGGAGGTGAAGATAGGGCAATCAAAGCTGCCCTGCGGGGGGTGAGTATCCTCAACGATCTAATGGGCACAACCTTATTCCGGCCGTGCTGACTTCTTTTGGTAGGGGGTATTGCCTCAAAAGCATATCAAACCCCAAGACGGGAGTCAAGAGTGACAATCCCCAGTGAAAATGTTATAATTTAGATACATTTTAAGCTATGCTACGAGGGATTCAGGAGGAAATTGAGAAGCTGTTAAAACAAGCCGGGGTGGATAATCCTGCGGCTTTTTCAGTACCGCCAAAACCAGAAATGGGTGACGTAGCGTTTGCTTGTTTTAATATTGCCAAAGTAGCCGGTAAAAAACCAAACGAGGTAGCAACTGAACTCGCAAGCAAAATTTCCAGTGTATTAAAACCTGATTCAACAGTTGAAAAAGTTGCCGCCTTTGGTCCTTATGTAAATTTTTTCTTAAATTCTTCACAGGTTGCAAACTTTGTTATCAAATCAGTAATAAAAAATACCGATGATTTTGGTTCAACCGAAATTGGCAAAGGTAAAAAAGTGATGATCGAGTACCCATCCAATAATACTCACAAAGAGTTTCATATTGGTCATTTTCGGAATGTCTGTATCGGCAATACATTGGTTAAGTTATATGAAAAAACTGGTGTTAAGGTTTATCCGGTGAATTATTTAAATGATTTTGGTTCGCATGTCGCCAAATGTCTTTGGGGACTCAAAAAATTTCACGGTGATGAAAAAGCCCCTGCCAATAAGCAGAAATGGCTGGGCGAAATTTACGCCGAAGCGAGCCATTATTTAAAAGATCATCAGGAATGCGAAGTTGAAGTTCAAGAAATACAAAAACAATTGGAAGCAAATGATAAAAAAATCTGGCCGCTGTTTATCAAGACCAGAAAATGGAGTATCGACAAGTTTGATGAATTATTTGAAGAGCTCGGGGTAAAGCACATGGCGGTTTTTTATGAAAAAGATATTAAAGCAATGGGACAGGCTAGAGTAGATGAGCTTTTAAAAAAAGGAATAGCGAAAGTTGGTGAGGGCGGTGCGATTATCGTGGATTTGTCGGAATATAATTTGGATATAGCGCTTTTACGCAAATCAAACGGCGTCGGTCTTTATTTAACCAGTGATATTCCTTTGGCCGAACAAAAATTTAGTAAATATCCGGTAGACGAGAGTATTGTTATCACCGGTGAAGAGCAAAAGTTTTATTTCAAACAACTTTATAAAATCTTGGAATTGATTGGGTTTAAGCAAAAGTTAACCCACCTCAGCTATGGGCTCGTAAATTTGCCGGAGGGCAAAATGTCCTCACGTAGCGGCAATGTGATTTTATATGAAAGTTTACGAGATCAAATTTTTGATCTAATAGTTGAAGAAACAAAACAGCGCCATGCCGATTGGGCCAAGAAAAAAATCATTGCGACATCAAATATATTAACTCAGGCAGCGCTGAAATTCGATATGCAAAAACATGAAGCGGTAAAGAATACAGTTTTTGATCTAAAAGAAGCAACTTCGTTTGAAGGTTTTAGCGGGCCGTATATTTTATATACCATCGCCCGTATCAATAGTTTGGAAGCGAAAGCTAAAAAAGAAAAAATATCCGCCGGAAAGGAATTTGGCGCTTTGGTTGCCCCCGAAGAAAAGGCTTTGGTTTTGATGATGGGGGAGGTTGAGACCGTGATTGAAAAAGCACTGGAAAATTATAATCCTTCAGCCATCGCGCGCTATGTCTTTGAACTTGCGCAGGCCTATAATAACTTCTATAATAAGCACAAAGTTGTCGGCGCGGAATCAAAAGAATTATCTTCGGCGCGCTTGGTTCTTTCTCAGGCGGTGCGCCAGGTTTTGAAAAACATGTTAGCAATTTTAACTATTGAAACTGTCGAAGAAATGTAAAGTATGAAAATTTTAGATAAATCGTATTTGGAAAAATTTGAAGAGTACGACGAGAACTATGGTGTCTATTTAGTTGAAGATGAGTCCGTTGGCTTGAAGGGATATATTGCAATCCACCGTCTCAATAATGGTTTTCCTTCACTTGGTGCAACCCGGTTGTGGAGATACGCTACCGATGAAGAAGCCTTGCGCGATGCGTTGCGTTTGTCAAAATTAATGTCATATAAATCAGCCTTGGCCGGCATGCCCTTCGGCGGTGCGAAGGCCGCTCTGGTATTACCAAAAGACGGAATTAAAGACCGGAACAAATTCTTTACCACATACGCCAAACAGGTAAATGAATTAAATGGTAAATTTGTCACTGGTACGGATGTAGGTGTGAGTAATGATGATTTAGATATTTTACGTAAAGCAAGTCAATTTATTATTGGAATGGGTGTAAACTCGGGTTACTACACGGCAATCGGTGTTAAATATTGTATTGAGTCGGTATTATCATCAATATTTGGAACAAGTGAGGTAAAGGAACGCAGTTTTGCAATTCAAGGAATTGGTAAAACAGGTTCTGAATTACTAAGGCTTTTAATAAAGAGTAATGTAAAAAATATAATTATTTCCGATATTGATGATGTAAAAATAAAGAAAATTTTAGCCGAGTTTCCATTTCTTAAGGTGGTTGGGGCAGAGGAGATTCACAAACAAGAAGTTGATATTTTTTCCCCTTCGGCACTTAGTGGTGTTTTAAATGAAAAATCTGTTAGTGAATTAAAATGTCGAGCAGTGGTCGGGTCAGCAAATAACCAATTAGCAAGTCCGGAAATCGCAGAAAAATTAAATCAATTGGGTATTTTGTATGTTCCGGACTATTTGGCCAATTCGGGTGGTATCGTGAGTGTGGTAGATCAGTATATAAATGAAAATCCAAACGAAGAAAGGATTTTGAATGATCTTAAAAAAATTCCCAAAAGTCTAGATCTAATTTTGAAAAAAAGTAAAAGTTCGGGAAGTACACTTGAAAAAGAAGCTCTTATTATTGCTAATGCTTTTTTAAACAGAAATGTCGAATATGAAAAAGTCACCAGTAAATAAATCTTGTTTAGTTTATAATTTTTAAAAATATTTATTAATAAAAAGAGATATATGGGTCAAGTTATGCAAACAGAACAAACAGAGTGGTGGGAAAGCGATGGAGGTTTTTTTGGAGATTTGTATAAGGAAGCTGATGATTCCGTCGAAGGACATCTTAATTCACCATTGAACCTGCAGCTAAGGACCACCCATGAAATTTCCGGTGTGGCAAAATTATGTGGGTTAAATAAGGGTGCAAAAATTTTAGATTGTCCCTGTGGTTACGGTAGACACTCGCTAGCACTTGCAGAGGCAGGTTTTAATGTTACCGGTGCAGATATTAATGAAAGATTTTTAAAATTAGATGAAGATAAAAGATCTGAGAAAAAGATTGAGAATTGTCGTTTCATAAAAAATGACATGCGACACCTGAAATTCAGAAATGAATTCGATGCCGTGATTAATATGTTTTATTCATTTGGTTTTTTTGATTCGGACAAGGAAAACGAAGAAGTTGCCAGAAAATTTTTTGAGGCTCTGAAGCCGGGTGGTAAATTTTTGATGCATACGCATGTAACCGTACCGCGGTTAGTTAGTGGTGAACTATTGAATTTTCAGGTTCGAAAACTTTTATCCGGTAAAGAATTAGAGCTAAAACGCCGCTATAATACGACCACAAAAAGAGAAGACGGTGAATGGACTCTTATAACAAAAGACGGTAAAAGAGAAGAACTTACACCATATTCAGTAAGGTTATATACTGATAAAGAATTTACAGATTTATGCAAAGGAGTTGGTTTTAAGGAGGTTGCATGTTACGGGGATTGGGACGGAAGTCCGTATAATGATAATTCGCCACAGTTAATTACTGTTGCCACAAAGTAAATTATTTTATGGTTAATCAGAAAAAATTATTTTCCGATAGTAGCTTAAGTCTAAATGATTTTTTTAGTACGAACTCAGATTTTTTAGTTGAGGGTTTTGCCGAAAATAACCCGGCGATGTATGAAAAAATCGGAGCTGAAAAGGCCTTAAAACAATTTCACCAAATGGCGGAAAGGGTTCCGGCATATCGTGATTTCTTAAAGAAGAATAAAATAAATCATCATAAAATAAAAAAAATCGATGATCTTAAACATGTTCCCTGGGTAGATAAAGAAAATTATTTAAAAAAGTACAAATTATCTGATCTTTGCTGGGACGGAAAAATGAAAGCGCCGATTATTTCGGCGAGTTCAGGCTCATCAGGGCAACCATTTTTCTGGCCGAGGTCATTTAATGTTGAAGCTGAAACATCGTATCTTTATGAGTTTTTCATTAAACACATACTTGGTGCGAATAAAAGAAAAACATTATTTATAAATGGTTTTTCGATGGGTATTTATATCGGTGGCACCTTTACACTAAATTGTTGCATGCGTTTAGCACAAAAGGGTTTGCCGCTAACCATTATTACCCCAGGAATTAACCAGGAAGAAATTTTAAGAATAGTTGAAAAAATGGGCGGCGAGTTTGAACAAATAATAATAGGCGGATATCCGCCTTTTGTTAGAGATATCGTGGATGAAGGGGAGAGGCGGGGAATAGACTGGAAAAGCAAGGTTATTAAGTTTGTTTTTGCTTCTGAATCATTAAGTGAGACCCTCAGATCGTATATTTATGAAAAAGTTGGCATTAAAAAATCAAATTATTATACCTCGTCGGTAAATCTTTATGGTACCGCTGACGCAGCGCTGATGGGGCATGAGGTACCGCTTAGTATTTTATTAAGAAAAGCTGTAGGAAACAATGCGGAACTTTGTAAAAAAATATTTGGCGAAGGTTATGCGCCGTCACTTAATCAGTATTATCCATTCTTTAAATATATTCAGATTGAAAATGACGAACTAATTTTTTCTTCTTTTAATACAGAAATACCGCTGTTGAAGTATAATATTCATGACCGGGGAAATATTTTGAGTTATGAAAAAATGATTGAATTACTCAAAGCAGGCGGTTATGATATTAAAAAAGTACGTGAGTTAGTTGGCGGACAACTCATGTGGCATTTACCCTTTGTGTATTTATATGGCCGTTCCGATTTTACTGTTACACTATACGGTTTGAATATTTATCCTGAAAATATAAAAATGGCACTAGAAACAAAGGAATTAAGTAAATTGTGTACGGGTAAATTTGTAATGGAAACTGTAAATTTAAAAAAAGATCAACAGCAACGTTTATTAATTCATATTGAATTACAGACAAATATCAAGCCCGACAAAGCAATGGAAGGATTTATTCAAAAAATTATCATTGAGACGCTTAGAAAAAAGAATTCTGAATATAACCACCTTTTCCAAACCATCAAGATGAAAGCGCATCCGGAGCTGGACTTGCGACTGAAGGGGGACACTGCGTATTTTGCCGCCGCCACAAAACAACGATGGGTAAAAAAGACATAATTAATATATGAAAAATATTTTTATTAAACCTCGGCAGCTCGACAAAAAGACACTTAAGAAGGAATTAGTGGAGATAAAGAAAGAGTATCCGGGTCTGGTTGTAAAGGACGAATATATGACTCAGCTTGAGGATTTGTTTTTATTGCGAAATCCGAAGTTCAGATTTATTAAAGAATATAAAAAAGATTTTGAAAAATTCGTGAGTGATTATAAAAAAAACCAAACTGATTTGTCGCAATGCGGAAATTGGTTTTTCTTCCCATGGCTAAGCGTTGTTTTTCATGTTTTAGAAGAAGTAGATTTTTTTGAAATGCGTACCGGCCGAAATTGTAATCTTATAACCAAGAAAGAGCAGAAGGCATTTTATGAGGCAACCATTGCTTTGGCTGGCTTGAGTGTAGGAAGTCACGCTGCTTCAACGATTGTCATGAACGGTGGTGCTCGTAGATTTAAAATTGCTGATTTAGACGTGTTGTCCGGTTCAAATCTTAATCGCGTCCGAACCGGAGTGCAAAATATCGGGGAAGACAAGTCTCATCTGGTCGCCCGTCAATTATATGAATTAAACCCATATATTAAGTTGGAATTGTATGATGAGGGTATCAGCGAAAAAAATATTGAAAGTTTCTTAAAAGGAGCAGACTTATTGATTGAAGAAATGGACAATCCTTTTTATAAATTTAAAATTCGAGAGATTGCAAAGATTAAAAAAATTCCAGTAATTATGGCAACCGACAACGGTGACAATATCTTTATCGACATTGAGCGGTATGACCTGCAACCAAATCTTGCGCTTTTTAACGGTAAAGCTATGAATATTACATCAAATGATTTAAAAACGATCGATCCGCGTGAGTTGCCGCGTATTGCCGCTAGGATTGCCGGCGCAGAAATAGCCACGACCCGCATGCAGCAGTCAGTTTTGGAAGTCGGTAAAACTTTATATTCTTGGCCTCAGCTGGGAACCGCCGCCAACTTGTGTGGTACCGCATTGGCTTTTTTGGCACGGAATATAGTAAATGGTTATAAAAATTACAAATCTGGTCGGTACGAAATAAATTTGGAGGCAGTTTTGGATGCGGATTATGCTAAAAATAAAAATCGACGGTTAAAAGACACTAAAAAGTTTCTTCAAATCATAGGTATATGATTAGTAGGGAGGTAATTGAAAAAATTTTAGCAAAAGCTGTTTATGCTCCCTCGGGGGACAATTCGCAGCCTTGGCATTTTTCGGTTAGCAATGATGACCTTTTTGTTTATAATTACCCAGAAAAAGATTTACCATTTTACAATTACAAGCAATGCGGTTCTCATGTTGCGCATGGGGCGTTGCTTGAAAATATTTGCATTATAGCTAGTGAGAATGGCTACGAGTGTCAAATTAAACTTTTTCCAAAAGGCAGTCATAATGAGTTGATTGCTATTGTTACTTTTGTCACAAATCCTGGGGTTAATGCTGATGTTTTCGCAAAATATGTCGATAAACGGGTGACCAACAGGCTTCCATATAGGAATGAATCAATTCCTCCCGAAACAAAAGATAGAATTTTAAGTGCCAATAGTGAGCTTGGAATTGAAGTAAAATTTATAGACGATGAGAAAAAAATAAAAAAAATAAGCCTTGCTTCGGTTACTAATGAAATGACGGTTCTAACTACTAAAGTAATTCACAGTTTCTTTTTTAAACATATTATTTGGTCGGAAGAAGACGAAAAACAAAAGAAGAGTGGACTCTATGTGAAGACATTAGAAATGCCCAAACCTCAGGAAATAGCTTTTCGGATTGCCAGTTTTTGGCCGATAATGAAAATTATTAATAAATTGGGAATTACCAAAAAAATTGCCGAGGATAATGCCAAATTATTTCAAGCCAGCCCGTCATTTGTTGCATTTTTGTCCGAAAGAGACACTCCAGAGGATTTTATTGCCCTTGGTAGGTCGTTACAACGAGTCTGGCTTGCCTGTACTGCAGAAGGTGTTTCTGCACATCCTATAACTGGCGTGTTATTTTTATACCAACGGGTAAAAGGGCAAGCAACGGAAGAAATTAGTGTAAGCCAGCAACAGATGATTAAAGATTCATATCAAGATATTTGTTTTCAATGCGATGCCGGTAAAAAAAATACGTTGTTTATTCTTAGAGTTGGAAAAGCTAGTCCGCCCTCCGCTACGTCTTCACGGCTTGCGCCGTCTGTTTCTTATGAATCAGCCATATAATATATTATGGATATATTAGGTAATCTTGATTTGTTATCTGTAGGTTTGACGGTCTTAGTATCGCTTCTTTTAGGTGCGATTGTTTTTTTGAGCGATCGGAAAAGTATTACCAGTAAATCGTTTTTCTTTTTTATTATAATGGTTAGCATCTGGGGTGCGCTCAATTATCTAAGCTATCATGTTTTTATACCGGAAATTGGTTTGTGGGTATTGCGACTTGTAATATTTTTTGCTTTATGGCAAGTCTACTTTTTATTCCAGTTTTTTTTAGTTTTTCCTGAAACAAATTATGAATTTTCTCGATTGTATAAATTATTACTATTTCCAATTACCGTCGTGGTCTCCCTTCTTACCTTAACGCCCGCTGTTTTTAAGAGAGCAATAGCAGTTTCTTCTAACGGTATTATAACGAAAATTGAAAACGGACCGGCAATTTTATTATTTGGTTTGTTTTCTGCAGGTTTTGTGTTGGCAAGTATAATTGTTTTTATAAGAAAAATAATTACCACCAAAGAAAAACGCAAACGTGTGGCGTTGTTTCTCGTATTAATTGGAACTATTATAACCTTTATTTTAGTGATATTCTTTAATTTTTTGTTGCCAGCACTTTTTTCAAATTCGCACTTTATAGTATATGGATCAGTTTTTTATTTTCCATTTATTCTCCTCACTTCCTTTGCTATTATCAAATACCATCTTTTAGATATAAAAATTATTTCAACGGAAGTTTTGGTTTTTATTTTAGCATTTCCAGTATTAGTTGAAGTAGTTAGTGCAGAAACATTAATAATAAGAATTTATAAATTTTTTGTATTTTTATTAATTTTAAGCTCGGGGCTATTATTGATAAGAAGCGTCCGAAAAGAGGTAGAACAACGTGAGCGTCTGCAGGCACTTACCAGTCAGCTCCAGACTGCTAACATCCAGCTTAAAGAGTTAGACCGTCAAAAAACCGACTTTTTATCCATTGCCGCGCATCAGCTTCGCACCCCATTATCCATTACCAATGGCTATATTGAGCTTTTGAAAGATGGCGCTTATGGCGGAGTTACCAAAGAAGCGGCTGAAGTATATAAAAATATTGACGAAAGTAACGGTCACTTAGTTAAATTGGTAGATAGTTTCCTTGATATTACTCGTCTTGAACAAGGTAGGACAAAATATGATTTTGCCCCGCATGATATAAATGATGTAATTGATAGCGCTGTGAAGGAACTGGATGTTAAAGCCAAACAAAAGAATTTAACTTTGGTTTGGAACCGAGCGCCGGAGTTGGCCAAAGTAATATTTGATGAAGAAAAGATTCGTCACGTAGTATTTAATTTTATAGACAATGCAATTAAATATTGTGATGTAGGAGTTATAAAAGTTGAAGCGATTAGCGAAGGCGATGGGGTTTCGATTAGAGTTAAAGATGGAGGTTTGGGTTTTGAAAAGATCGATGAAGCAAATTTCTTCCAAAAATTTTACCGTGGAAACAATGTAAAAGGAGTGAATGTAAATGGAACTGGTTTGGGTTTGTTCGTTTGTGCCAAATTTATTGAATCGCATCACGGCCGAGTTTGGGCGCACAGCCCGGGTCTCGGCAAGGGGAGTGAATTTGGTTTTTGGATTCCGGTTCACCAAGTATGAACACATTTTTGACTCAGATAGGTTTTTAATTTTTTAAAGGGTGTGTTATAATTAGTAAATAAAGAAATATTAATTTTACATATGATTTTCCAAAAAACCCCGACTAGATCCAATAACGATTTGGAGTTAAATCGCGCCGCCGCCGAAGCTTCTGCTGCTGCTCATGATGAAGTAGAAACAGTAGTTGGTCCGTCGGTAAATGTTGAAGGTGATTTTGCTTCCGAAGGAAATATCATTGTAAAAGGTTCGGTTGCAGGAAGCGTTCATACCAGTCGGCACCTTTCGGTTGAGCAGGGAGCAAAGATTTTGGCCAACGTCCGTGCCGGCAGTGCCAAAATTGCCGGAGAAGTAAAAGGTAACATGAAAGTAAAAGAAGTTTTGGAGCTCACTGGTACCGCGAAGGTGCTTGGTGATATCGAAGTAAAAACTTTAATTATAGAAGCTGGCGCGCTTATTTGCGGCAAGGTTTGGATGGCTGGGTTAGAAGCGGAGGTAAAAGCGGCGCGCAATGCAAGAATGCCAATTAAAAAATCCGATGAAACAATGGTTGTTCCGCTCGCTTAGTCACTTTTCAGTTTCCGGTTATGTATGTCTACATCTACGATAATTTTCTTCGTCATAAAAAATTTACATCGCTAGTTAGGGCGATGGAGATTAGTTTAACCGATTTCGGCATCGCCGGAAAAATTTTGCGTATCAATAATTATACCGATGCGAAAACTGTCATTGAGGACGAGGTAAAAAGAGGAGCAAAAACTATTGTTGTGGTAGGGAATGATGCCACTTTAGGGCAGGTTTTATCGCGTGCGGCGACTGTTCCGTGTACTTTTGGGTTCTTGCCGGTTGGCGGAAACAACACCATCGCCGGAGTTCTTGGTATTCCAGTTGGGGTGGAGGCTTGTGATGTTTTGTCCCGCCGCCGTAAGGAGCGATTAGACGTGGGTTGGGTAAACAACCGTTATTTTATCTCTCAGTTGCATGTTCACCCGGCCGAGGTTAGTGTCGCTTATGATGAACGTTTTAAGGTTACCGCGTCCGACAAGATGGAAATCATAGTATGCAATCTTCAGCCGTTTTTTTGGAAACGAAACAAAAAAGATAAGGATTTAGAAGTCGTTCACCCTCAAGATGGTAAGCTAGAAGCGTTCCTTCGGCCCTTGACAAAAGCCCGCTTCTTCGGCTATAACTATGAGGATCCAAGTATTTTTCCATTCGAAGAAATGGAAATTACCGGTGAAGAACCGTTTGTGGTGGAGGCTGATGGTAAAAAAACTAAAGAAATTAAAGTGAAGATCAGATTGGCGCAAGGCAAGATTGATATGATAGTCGGACGGGATCGTAAATTTTAAATCATGCCCAGGTGCCTGCCCGACATGCTATGACGCAAGTCATTGCAGGCGGGGCGAAATTGGTTCATAAGCTGAAGTAAATTTAGATAATGCCCAGGTGGCGAAATTGGTAGACGCACTACCTTGAGGTGGTAGCTCCCGTAAGGGAATGGAAGTTCGAATCTTCTCCTGGGCACAAAACAAATACAGACCTTACGGTCTGTATTTGTTTTGTGTTGTAGCAGGAAGATTTGAACGGGAAAGGGAGAAAACGGGAGTTTTCTCTTGCTGAGGAAAGCCCACGAAAACCCGAAGGTTTTCGTGAGAGGAGCGCAGCGACGAGTTCGAATCTGTAATAGATAATATATCTTGTCACATTCGGGTAATCATGGTATATTTCTAGCAGTTTTATTTAGAAATTTATGCGATATACTATAGGTTTTTTACTCTTGGCGGTTGGTTTTGCCATGGTCATAAAGACCGAATGGCTAATACAAAATTTTGGCACCAACGATTGGGCAGAAACACACCTTGGCACCGAAGGCGGCAGCAGGCTCATGTATAAACTTATGGGTTTGGCTGGAATATTTATAGCTTTCTTGCTTATCTTTAATATGGAAGATGGCTTGATGCAAGCAACAGTCGGCAGATTGATAATTAAATAATTTAACAAACTGCATGGCACATTCTGGTGGGGCGCTTATCAACCCCGAAGTCATATTCGAAAAAATTCACTTAGCTCCCGGAATGCGGGTAGCCGATTTAGGTTGTGGTCGCACTGGTCATTTTGTTTTTTCTGCTTCAAAAGTTGTCGGGGATCAAGGCGTGGTCTATGCGGTTGAAATTATAAAAGATATTTTAGAAAGTATTAAAAGCCGCTGTCGCGCCGAAGGATACGGAAATGTTCAGGCAATTTGGTCTGATGTTGAATCAATTGGTAAAACTCCAATTCCAGAAAAATGCTTGGATGCATGTTTTATGGTGAATATCCTGTTTTTGGTAAAAGATAAAACGTTAGTTTTAAAAGAAGCGGCCCGCCTGCTTCAAAAAGATGGTTATGCGGTGGTAGTTGATTGGTCAAAAAAACTTGGACCACTTGGTCCAACTCCCGATCAAATGGTTTCTGAGACCGATTTACACGAGGCGGCCGGCAAGGCCGGTCTCGCATTTCAAGAAAATGTGGTTGTCGGAGATTATCATTTTTGCGCTATTTTTAAGAAAATGTATTAATTATTTAATGTCAGTATGAAATTCTCGAATTTGTTTTATTCAACATATTGGTTCAAACAACCGGTAATCGCTGTCCGAAATGTTTATTATTTTTGGTTAGTTAGCCTTATAGTTTTGGCAGGAGTGGGCCTTGGTTGTTTGATTGCTGAAAAATTTGTAAAAAATGGTGTGAATAAAAAAATCTTGGATAAATTTGGTGATTTATTTTCCTCAATGGGAATTGCCGGTTTAGTTTTATTTTTCTTCCGCCAGCAAAGCGTGCCTCTGTTGGGTTATAGAGTTTGGTTTCTTGCTTGGGGTGTGGTATTTGTCATTTGGCTTGGTGTTATTTTAAAATATGTTATTTTGCGCGTGCCGAAAGTAAAGGCAGAACAGGCCGAAAAAGCCCGTATTGAAAAATATCTTCCGTAAAAAAATATTTTGCTATGGGGAGGGTAGTCGCTGGGATCGGTAAATGGGGCGAAGAACAAGCCGCAAAATTTCTGGTTCGACAAGGATTTCAGGTTATTGAAAATAATTATAATGCTTCGGTTGGAGAAATAGATATCGTTGCCAAAAAAGACAGCGATTTTTATTTTGTTGAAGTTAAAACCCGTTCGGCCGGCCCAATGGCAAATGACCTTTCGGTCACCCGTGAAAAACGCCGTAAAATTCATAAAACAATTTTACATTATTGTTCACGCCGAGGGCTTCGAAATGTCGGACTTATTCCGGTTAGTTTGATGGTGGTTGTAAACCGAAAGGATAAAAAACTAAATTTTCGATTCTCGGTTTTGTATTGACGGGGAGGGGTGGTTTTGCTATACTAGGCCTACTTTAATATATATTTATGCATCCAAAAAAAGAACGAACATTCGTAATAATCAAACCCGATGGCGTACAGCGTTCGCTAGTCGGTGAGGTAATAAAAAGATTTGAACGCACCGGTCTTAAGCTGGTCGCCATGAAATTTTTTGTTGCCGACGAGGAAAGACTCTGGGTTCATTATAATAAAGATGATGTTTGGTTTGAAGCGAAAGGAACTAAAACTATTAGTGGTCGCAAGCTCGCCGGTCTCCCGGTAGACAAACCAGCGCTTGAATACGGCAAGGATATAATTCGCCAATTGGTTAATTTTATGTCTTGTGGTCCGGTTGTAGCAATGGTTTGGGAAGGCGCTTCGGCAGTTGGTATCGTTAAAAAAATTGTCGGTGCTACAGAGCCTCTTACCTCAGACGTCGGTACAATTCGCGGCGATTTTACTTTGGATTCTTATGATTTAGCGAGCGGCAGTGAAAGAGCGGTTAGAAATCTGATTCATTGTTCAGATCAACCAGCTGAAGCCGAGCGAGAGATTGCAATCTGGTTTAAACCCGCTGAAATCGTTAAATACCGACAGATTCAAGAGGAAGTTTTATACGATGTAAATCTTGACGGAATTTTGGAATAATAATTCAAATAATTTCAAAAATCACTTCTTATCCACAGGAGTGATTTTTTTGTGTAAAAATAAAGGTTTGACAGGTTTTGCTGCTGATATATACTACCTGTGGCCCGGCAGTTAGGCATGATACTATTCTATAATCGTTCTTATAGGTTTACCGAATTTGCAAAGCCCGTGGGTTTTGCGTGAGGTTTACCACCTACCTTTCAAGGATAGGTTTTAAGGCCGATTGTCGAGCCACAAAAAAATCTCCTTAATTAAGGAGATTTTTTAATTTTTGTATATTTAGGCCAATTCTTTTACCAAAGTGCGTCGGCAGCTGGAGCAAATTTTCACGCTTTTGCCGTCGATATTCATGCGTTGAAGATTTGGTTTTTGGCGGCGGACTGCTTTCACATTGGAGTGGCTCACATAGTTGGCGCGCTGGGCCTTTTTTGTACAAATTGAACAGGTCATCGACATATAAAATGGTTGCTTATTTTAGGTGTTTAGAATATAATTAAAAAACAGAACCCCATTATATTAGCCTATTTTTAAAGATTTGTCAACATGGACTTCCTCAGCCTCGTTTTTTACTTCATTATCGTCATTCCCTCGTCAATTTTGCATGAATATGCCCACGGTTGGATGGCGGAACGACTGGGCGACCCAACCGCGAGGTATGCCGGCCGTCTTACCCTTGATCCGCGCAGTCATATTGATTTATGGGGTACGATTATTTTACCGATAACGCTATTTATATTTACGAGTGGACGGTTTATGTTTGCTTATGCAAAGCCCGTGCCATATAACCCTTACAATTTAAAAAATCAACGTTGGGGTCCGGCTTTAGTTGGTATTGCCGGTCCGCTCGCCAACTTGCTCCTCGCGGTAAGCGTTGGGGCGGTTTTGCGTTTCATTCCCGGCAGCTATATTTCCGAATATTTGGTAATAATTATTTATATCAATATAATGCTGATGGTATTTAATTTGGTGCCGATTCCGCCGCTTGATGGCTCTAAAATTTTATATGCGATTTTGCCGGACAGCGCCTATAAAATAAAAAACTTTTTGGACCGGTACGGCTTCATGATTTTGATGTTTTTCATTTTTTTCATGTTTCAACTTATCTCGCCGATTATCGATACCATATTTAATTTAATTGTCCGTTAATTTATGCGATTTATAATTCGTTGGCTACTCAACGCGCTCGCTCTCATGGCGATTGGTTATTACATTGTGCCGGGAATCAAGATTGCCGATTTTTATGCGGCGTTAGTTGCTGCTCTGGTGCTGGGGCTTGTAAATGCTCTTATTCGGCCAATTATTCTTATTTTAACTTTGCCGGTAAACATTATCACCCTGGGTCTTTTTACTTTTGTTATTAATGCTTTGCTGTTCTGGTTCGTTTCTACAGTGGTAAAAGGTTTTGGAGTGGCGGATTTTGCTGCCGCTTTTTGGGGAGCGCTTTGCCTTTCAATCGCAAGTTGGTTAATACAGCTATTTTTTGGGAGTCGTAAATAGCGTGTAACATGAAAAATTATTCATCCAATCGAGCGCAAAAAGGAAAGACCGGTTATCGCACGCCTAGTCGTTGGCTTTCTAGTCGACCGGAATTGTTCAAACAAAATTCTGCTCACACCAAACTCAGCCGTAAGAATAAAAGTTTTTTCAAAAAGCCTTTTTAACTATGGCTAAAAAAATTAAGGTTCGGAAATTTAAAAAGGGAGATGAGTATGATGTTGCCAGAATTATTCGTCGGGCCATACAAGTTACTAATAAAAAATATTATTCTCCGGCCGTGATTAAGTTTTTATGTTCCGGGGCCAGTGCTGTAAAAATTTTGAAAAAATCTAAGGAACGAAATTATAAAGTAGCAGTTTTAGGAAATAAAATTGTTGGCGTTATTTGTCTTACTGAAAATGAAAATCGTATAAGACAGTTTTTCGTTGACCCCCTCCATCAGGGTAAGGGTGTTGGGAGAGAGCTGATAAATTTCATTGAAAAAGAAGCGAAAAAATTGAAGCTGAAATATTTGCAGGTACATTCTTCGCTTTTTGCGGTTCTTTTTTATAAGCACTTTGGTTATAAAAAAATTAGAAAATTAATAATTCATAAAAATAATGGGCCAAAGTTTGAAACAATTTTAATGAAAAAAGCTTTATAATATGAATCACAAGATTATAGTTTTGTCGCTCGGCGGGTCGCTTATTATTCCTCAAACCGGTTTCAATACCGATTTTTTAATTGGTTTTAGGGAGTTAATTGTAAAGAAAATTAAAGACGGCTATCGTTTTATTATTGTTTGTGGCGGTGGCAGCACGGCGCGTTCTTACCAACGGGCGGCGCTCGCGATTAGTCATCTTATGCCAGAAGATATAGATTGGATTGGTATTCATGCCACGCGCCTGAACGCGCATTTTATCAGGACTATATTTCGTGAATACGCTCATCCGGTAGTAGCCCGTGATTTTAACGAAAAATTGCCGTGGGTTGAGCCGGTCTTGGTAGTAAGCGGTTGGAAGCCGGGATGTTCCACAGATTTTGATGCCGTTAAATTTGCTGAGTTATATGAATCAGATACTTTGATAAATCTTTCTAATATCAGCCATATTTATGATTCAGACCCAAAAATGAATCCAAAAGCTAAACGGCTTGATCGAGTTACTTGGAGTCAAATGCGTGAAATTGTCGGAGATATTTGGGTGCCGGGAGCAAACGCTCCGTTTGATCCGGTGGCGTGTAAGGAAGGCCAAAAAATGCATCTTAAGGTGTTGTTTGCGATGGGTACTGACCTTGCCGAGGTTGAAAAGGCGATTGAAGGAAAGGCGATTACCGGCACAATTATTGAATAAGGAATTATCCTTAAATCGAACTATTGACAATCAGGTTTTTGTTTGATATACTCTTTTTAACCATAGACAGTAGGTGCCGCAAGGCTTAATGTCCTACCGAGGTAATCAGAAACTTTTTGTTAAGGTCGACTGTATTACGTTAGTCTGTGGAAACACAGATTTTTTTGTTACTAGCCTCCGTTTATCGGAGCGTCAGTTAACAATCCGCTTCAAGCGGATATGAATCTTATGCCCAAATCAAAACAACAAAAACAAGTAACAGTAGAGACACTCTCAAGTGGTTTAAAAGGCGCCAAAGGCGTTGTTTTTGCCAATTTTCAGGGTCTTACCGTTGCTCAAACCGAAGAACTCCGTAAGAATGCCCGCCAAGTCGGCGTTACAGTGCTTGCCGCCAAGAAAACCTTGGTAAAGCGCGCGCTCGAAGCCGTGGGTCTTTCGGATACCGACACTGCTTCTTTTCAAGGTGGTATTGCAACCTTTATCGGGTCTGACGAAGTCACCCCTGCTAAAGTGGTAGCAGCTTTTGCCAAGAAAAATGATGTAGTCTCAATCTTTGGAGGAATTTTGGAAGGAAAATTTATTGATGCTGCTATGGTAAAGAGCTTGTCCGCTCTTCCAAACAAGCAAGAATTACTTTCCATGTTAGTACATACAATGAACGCGCCAATTTCTGGTTTTGTAAATGTAAATGCCGGAGTATTACGCAGTCTTATGAATGTGCTTAACGCCTATAAAACTAAAAAAGCTTAATTAATAATATTATGAGTGCAAAATTAGAAACAATCATTTCCGAAGTTGAAAAACTTACAGTACTCGAACTCGCCGAACTTGTTAAGGCGATGGAAGAGAAGTTTGGAGTTTCCGCCGCCGCCCCAGCCATGATGATGGCTGCCCCAGCCGCTGCCGGAGCCGCTGCCGAAGAAAAATCCGAGTTCAATGTTGAACTTACCGAAGCAGGTCCAAACAAAATCAACGTTATTAAGGCTGTAAAAGAAATTACTGGTCTTGGTCTCGCTGATGCTAAAGCTCTCGTTGATGCCGCTCCAAAAGCCATCAAAGAAGGCGTAAAGAAAGATGACGCTGAAGCCATGAAGAAAAAGCTTGAAGAAGCTGGCGGCAAAGTCACTTTGAAATAATTTTTCGCAAGAAATTAAAAAACCTTCCGACTCAATCGGAAGGTTTTTTTGTTTGCAAATTATTGCAATGGAAATTTAAGAAGTTTTCCCGAGTCGAGCAAGTAAACATTTTTGGCGGTATAGTCAACAGAAAATCCGGACGGTGAAACGAAAGTTGGGCTAGTGTACTGGCCGATAAAATGGCCATTTTTTTCAAAAATAATTAAACGTTTTTGGGCCTGTTCTAAAATATATAAATTTGGAATATCAAGATAGGTGAAGGCTTGCGAAGCGGAGGATAATGCCGGATCTAAACCGGTTAAAGAAAAAGGCTGCGGAACTCCGGATGTAAATTTGACGATACTGCCGTCGGTTTTGGTTATAAAAACATCACCATCGATAGTAAGATCGGTTCCATTTGTCAGAGAAACACTTTTGTCTTTAAGCCATTCTCGTCCTTGGCCGAATCCGGTCTTAATTGAATCGTGGCGTAAAATTGTATTGTTGATAGCGTCGAGCGCATAAAGGCGGCGGTTGTAAACTGCAAAGCCGGTAATTTCCGATTTGTCAGAAGCAAACGAGATTTCGGCAAGTTGTACGGACCAGTCCGTTGTATCAAGCCGCATCAATTGTTTTTTATTATATAAGAAAAGAACATAATCATTTTCCTTTGGTACAGCGGCTTCGCTAAAACCGGCGATTGAAGGGTAGGTCGGAAGTAGTTTTACTTCACCGGTTGAAAGATCATAGGTAAATAAAGTGGAAGTGGCAGGCGAGTAAGCGATTAATTTGTTTTTTGCTCGTATTATTCTTTCTGCTCCAGTTTTTGGCAAATCGGAGAAAGATGTTAATTCCGAAACATTCGCAATCGTAATTTTTCGGAGCTTGGTACTAAGTACAGATAATTCACTTCTGATGCCGTTGCAAATTGTTTTTTGATTTGCCGATTTGCAGACCGCAGCTGACATGGCTTCAGTCGCTTTTTGAAACTCAGCGTAAGCCAGCTCGTCATTTTTATATATTACCGCGCTTTCTACAGAGGCAATTTTGGTTCGAATATCTCGGATCGAATTTTCAAAAGCGGCATTTTCCGCGGCAACATTACGATTGTGTTGAATAAAGAGGAGGCTGATTGCAAAGAATAAAGCAATTAAAATTGATCCAAGCAACATAAATTTGGTGAGCGGTGGCAAGTGCCGGAAATCTTCACGTCTGCCGCGCCAGGCCATTTTCCAGTTTTCGATTATGGTATTTCGGCGTTTCTTATAATTTATTATTACCATGAATAGCAAAATAATGGTGCGGAAAATGTTATAAAAAATGGCGTAAATAAGGTACAAAATTTGAAAAAGAAATCGGCCGACGATTTTTAAGCCTGACCAAATAATTTTTGCTGCTGAAATAAGGTAATCGCCAAAACTCGGGGAGGGGGCGCGCATTTTTGGCCGATGAGTATTCAGGTGCGCGGATTTAATTTCTGTTCCTCGGAAATCATTATTAGATTTTTGGGCCGGCAGAGGAGGGGCATCGTTGTTGTTTAAAATACCACGTAAACGATCTAATTTTGGTAAAATAGAAGGAGAAAGAGTATTGGCGGTATTTTTTTCGCGGGTAAACAAATTTTGGAGTGACTGGCTGCTTGATCCGGCGGCGGGGCGCAGTTTTTTGGCGGCTTCCGGTTGTTCTTGTCTAAAAAGATGAATAATGAGTCCGCCAAACGAAAAGCCGTTTTTTAGTTCGCTTAGAACTTTTTCAATATGAGCGGCGCTTTCTTCGGCAGAGCGGTTGGTGATAATTTTTTCAAGCCGATCATGACTAAAAAAATCCACAATATGCGGAGTGCCAACGAACAGATAATCGTTCGGTGTTAGTTTGCCTTGAATGACCTGGGAAAACATTTGACCAGAACTTTCATCTTTGTCGCTGTCTTTTACTAAATCCATTTTATCGTAGCCGCCTTGTTTGTTGCGATAAAAAAGTAGGAGCTGAGGATTGCCATAATAACTGAAGATTATTTCTTTTTGCCTGATCGCGCCAACAATGCTGTTTAATTCACCCTGTTCATGTTCAAGGACAAAAGCCTCGCCATTCATTTTTTCAAGAACTAATTCAAAAGCATCGCGTCCGGATTCATCGGCAATCTCATAATATTCAGTTTGGGCACGGTCAATTATATCCTGAAACTTTGCGATAAACGAAACACTGGCGTTATTTGTCTCCGATAACGCAAAAAAGTAGCCCTTTTTTGCTTCTTCAGGGCTAGACGGTTCATTGATATGCAGCAAAACGTGAGAGATATCTTGCTTTCCACCTTCAACAAAAAATTCATTGAGGCGAAGAATCTGGTCCATAGGTTTTTGACGAGATATACTGCACATAGTATACTATAAACGATTTTGTAAGTCTACAAAATGACGCTATTTGGCCACATATTTTATCCGTGGCGAAATTGGTGAATTTTATTAAAATTATGCTTGAACACTTTTTTGGTTCAAAAACTCGTCTGAAGTTATTAAAGGTTTTTTTTAGGTCGCCCGATCGCTCGTTTTATGTGCGAGAACTCGCTCGGCTTATAAAGACCCAGCTCAATGCCGTACGACGTGAAATTTCCAACCTTCAGAAGCTGCGAATTATTCGCACTTCAATCGCGGGAGACAGTCAGGGTGAAGAAGCCGGAACCGAACGTTCGAAATATTATCAAGTTGATGAGTTGTCGCCGCTTTTTGCCGAGCTAAGGGCCCTTCTCACCAAGTCGGAAGTATTGGAAGAGCAGGAGTTGGTTGAGGAAATTAAACATAAGGGTGGTAAAATCAAACTCTTTCTTTTGACGGGAGTTTTCACCGGTGAAAAAGATGCGACCACAGACATTATGATTGTTGGTAAACTAAAACCGCTTATTGTTTCTAAAATTATTCGTCGTTACGAAGACGATCTTGGAAAAACAATTCGTTATACTTTTATGACCGAAGAGGAGTTTAAAGACCGTCGTCATATTGGTGACAGATTTTTATTTGCAATTTTGGAAGCAAAACATGTTTTTGTGGTAAATGAACTAGAGGTCAGTTAAATATGTTTTTTTTTGTAAATAATACAACGACGGATAAAATCGTTTTTTTTGTTTCTGAGGATGGTAAGGATTGGCGCGAACATAATTTTGATTCTGAAAATGAAGGAGATCTTGAAAAATCTTTTGAGAAAGTTTTACAAATTGAAAAAATTAAATTAGGCGATGTCGAGGGTATGGCAGTTCGGGTCGGGGTCGGCAGATTTACGGCTACCCGCCTCGCTTGTACCTTCGCGAATGTTCTTGCATATTCGCTTCAGATTCCGGTCATAGCTGTCGAAGGCGATGATCTTGGGGAAATTGTAAAAAAGTTAAAAAATACTCAGATTGGGCAATATATTAGCGCTGTTTATAGTGCTGAACCGCGTATTGGGGGGATAAATGACAAGTAATTATGCTAACACCATTTCATAAATATCGATTATACGAAATTTTACCCGGCCTTAGCATTTGGCTCACGCTTTTTGTTGGTTTGGTGCTCAGTTTTGTTCGTCCGCTTTGGATGATTTACCTGATAATAATTTTTGATGTTTATTGGGTGCTTCGAGTCGCTTATTTTTCTTTTTATACGGTTCTATCTTGGAACCGATTTCGTTTGGCGATAAAAGTAAGTTGGTTCGATAAATTAAAAAAAGAATTTCCGGCCTGGAGTGAAAAAATCAATGTTGTTTTTTTACCTTTGTATAATGAAGATTTTGACGTAGTAGAAGCGACGCTTGGAGCGCTGCTCAAATCTGCATATCCAGCCGAGAAATTATATATAGTTATTTCCGGTGAGGCGCGCAAGCTGGAACACTGGCAGGGAGTGCAAGCGGAAATAAAAAAACATTTTTCCGGCAAATTTGCGGACCTGATATTTTTTACCCATCCCGATAATTTGCCCGGCGAAATCGCCGGGAAAGGATCAAACATTCATTATGCGGAATGGGAATTTAAAAAATACGCGGATGCAAAAAATTGGCAATATGAAAATATAATAATGTCGGTTTTTGATATTGATACCGTGGCGCATCCGGAATATTTTGCTCATCTGACTTACATGTATCTTTCACATCCGAATCCGACTCACAGCTCGTTTCAGCCTATCACTTTGTACAATAACAATCTTTGGGATTCGCCGGCGATACTCCGAATCATGGCTTTTGGTACCACTTTTTGGATGTTGTTCAGCCTGGCTCGCCTTGATAACCTTGTCACTTTTTCTTCACATAGCATGAGTTTTAAGGCGGCAATTGATGCGGGCGGCCATGCCAAAAATATCATCAGTGAGGATTCGCGTATTTTTTATCAATGTTGGCTTGCCTATGGCGGAGATTACGAAGTAACGCCTTTGTATTTACCGGTTTCAATGGATACAGTGCGTGATGAAAGTATTTTAAAAAGTTTAAAAAATTTGTATTTTCAACAACGGCGCTGGGCCTGGGGCACTGAAAATATTTCTTATTTGCTTTGGGAATTTGAAAAACATAAAGAAATAAGCCGCTTCAAAAAATTTGTCATGTTGTTTCATGAGTGGGAAGGCAAATGGAGCTGGGGAGTGGTCGCGATTATTATTACTGTGCTCGGCAGGTTGCCGCTTTGGGTGGCTGAAGATCAGGTTCGGCAAAGCGCGCTTTTTTTTAACACTCCACATGTGCTCGAAACTCTCATGACACTTGCTATGGCGGGTTTATTTGTCTCCATGATTATCGGCATGTTGCTTCTTCCGCCTCGCCCCGAACAGCATCGTCGGTATCAATATTTGTTTATGATTTTGCAGTGGGCACTTACTCCGGTATCACTGGTGTTGTTTTCTTCTTTGCCCTGTCTTGACGCTGTCACGCACTTAATGTTTGGCCGCTATTTGGGTTTTAATGTCTCGGTAAAAAAACGCGCCATATGAGAATGACCGCCCTTATTTTAATTTTGGGTTTTCTCACCATTACCATAGGCGGCGGAGTTTTGTTACGCAGTTCTTATAAACAAGGTAATTTGCAGGAAACAATAATTCAAAAAGCAATGCCGGCCGGACAAAGCGCTTCAACGACTCTCATGGTTCAAAAGGCTTTTGGCATGGAAGCGCCGCGCACTTATCTGGTACTTTTTCTAAATAATACGGAAATTCGTCCGGGCGGCGGTTTTATTGGTTCATATGCTTTGTTCAATGTAAATCGCGGCAAACCAGATATTATTAAAGTTGAAGGTACGGAAAATTTAGATAATGCCGCCGCGGAAGTTGGTATTGATCCGCCGCCGGCGCTTGCTAAATATTTAGGAATAAAAAAAATGCAGTTACGCGATAGTAATTGGTCACCGGATTTTCCGACTGACGCGAGGCTCGCGCTCGAATTGTACAAAAGTGAACGGGGAGCGGAAGCGGAACATATTGACGGCGTTATAGCTGTTACTCCGACTTTGTTTGAAGAAATTTTGAAAATTACCGGTCCGGTAAAAGCAGACGGAGTAGAATTTACCAGTGAGAATTTTACCGAGAAATTGGAATACGAAGTTGAATACGGATACAAAGCGCGCGGGCAAGATTTTAGTGATCGGAAAAAATTACTAGGCGATTTAAGTAAAGCTCTTTTGCCGCGTTTGGTTACGACTAGTTTTACGCATTGGAATGATTATTTAAGGTTGATCGCAAAAATGCTTAATGAAAAACAGATCATGCTGTATTCGATTTATCCCGATGAGCAAGAACATATTATTTCAGAACGTTGGGATGGGTCAGTGCGGACAAGTACCGGTGATTTTTTACTCTGGACGGATGCCAATCTTGGCGCTTTAAAGACCGATGTCGCTATTCAACGCACTCTTTCTTACGATATTAGTCCGACTACTTCAGGCAAGCTCGTTGCTTCAGCTACGATGCACTATCACCATACCGGAGGGTTTACCTGGCGCACTACCCGCTATCGAGATTATGTAAGAATTTTTGTTCCGGCAGGCAGTAAAATAATTAGTGTAACCGGTTCAACGGAGTTAACAGTTAACGGAGTTAAAAATGCAAAACCGGCGGAGGGAGATGAAAACGGCAAACATTGGTTTGGAACGTATCTCGCGGTTGAGCCCGGCAAACAAGCAGCATTATCTTTTACCTATATTTTACCGGATAATATTAAAAAAAATGTGGATGATGGAAGCTATTCTTTATTGGTGCAAAAACAATCCGGTACGATAAATACCAGATTGACATTAGGCCTAAATTTTGGTAAAAAACTTACTACCGCACTTCCTCCAGAATCGTCAGAAAAGTTTGGCGATTCAAATTATGACCAGGTGTCGGACTTACGCGAAGACAGGTATTTTGAAATCGGAATAATAAAATAAATTGATATGTTCATCAAGAAAATTGGAATTGATTTGGGGACAACAAAT
Source organism: Patescibacteria group bacterium (assembly GCA_041661385.1). Classification (GTDB taxonomy): domain Bacteria; phylum Patescibacteriota; class Patescibacteriia; order Magasanikbacterales; family GWA2-37-8; genus JAKANM01. The sequence goes on along the minus strand of JBAZUP010000001.1, from coordinate 427,061 downwards.
GTCTTAGTATATATTCCGAAGAAGGGGATTGTTGTAAATGAGCCGAGTGTTGTTGCAATTTCTAAAGCGGATGGAAAAGTTCTTGCGGTTGGTCTCGAAGCAAAAGATATGCTTGGCCGCACTCCTGATACTATTATTGCCGAGCGACCGCTCAAAGATGGAGTTATCGCCAACTACAACACCACCGAAGCAATGCTTCGATATTTTATTAATAAAGCTATGGGTGGTGTACGTTTGTTTCGTCCGGAAGTAATGGTCGCGGTGCCGGGTGGTATTACTTCCACCGAACGCCGCGCGGTTATTGATGCGACTATCGCGGCAGGCGCAAGGGCCGCTTATATTATTAAAGAACCGATTGTCGCCGCAATTGGCGCCGATATTCCAATTGGTGCGGCTTCGGGTCACATGATTATTGATATTGGTGGTGGCACTGCCGAAATCGCTGTTATTTCACTTGGCGGTATAGTTTCTTCCGGTTCGGTTCGTATCGGAGGCAACAAATTTGATCAATCTGTGGTAGAATATATACGTCACAAGTACAATTTGGCAATTGGTGAGCGTAGCGCCGAAGATATAAAATTGACGGTGGGTTCGGCGATGTATATGGATAAGCCGCTGACCATGGAAATAAAAGGACGCGATATGGTCACAGGCTTGCCGCGTGTTGTCACGGTAAATTCTGATGATACGACCGAGGCGTTGCAACACGATCTGGAGCTTTTGGTAAATGCTGTGAAAGATGTTTTGCACAAAACTCCGCCTGAACTTTCGTCTGACATTATGGATAAAGGTATTATTCTTTCCGGTGGATCTGCTTTGCTACGAAATCTTGATGCGCTTATTGCCGAGGCGACCGGTGTGCCAACTTATGTAGCTGACGAACCGTTACTTTGTGTTGCCAAAGGCACCGGTATTGCTCTTGAAAATTTAGACAGTTACAAGCGAAGTATTCTAGCAACAAAATAGGATTAAAAATATTCACTATGGTTATCGGCATCGAAGCCGCCCATGCCAATAAAAAGGAGAGGACCGGAGTGGAGGGTTATTGCTTCTTTTTAATACAGGCATTAAAGAAAACGATTCCGGCAACAGAAACGGTTATTTTGTATTCTAACAAACCGCTTATTGATGAGCTGAAAGATCTGCCTCCAAACTGGAAAGTAAAAATATTACACTGGCCATTTGGAAAATTTTGGAACCAAATTCGTTTATCAATACATTTTTTATTTCATAAAAATCCGGATGTTTTCTTCTCGCCCGGACAAATTGTTCCACTCATCTGTCCGAAAGTTACGGTGACCATGATTCACGATAGCGCTTTTTTAGTTTATCCGGGAGCGTACGGAATGCTGAGCCGAACCTATCTTAAATGGATGAATAAGCAAATTATAAAAAAATCCACGCTGCTTATTACTTCTACTGAATTTAATAAAAATGAACTGGGCAGATTGTACGGATTAAACGTGGCAAAAAGAGTAGCAGTTATTCCGATTGCTTTTCAACCGTTAGTTGTACCTGCCAATTTTAACGAAAAAGAACTCGGTGTTACAAAAAAATATATTATCAGTGTCGGGCGCCTGGAGACCAAAAAAAACACCCGGCAGATTATTGAAGCTTTTACTATAATAAAAAAGAGCGTCGACTTGCAGCTTGTGTTGGTTGGGAATCCGGGGGTTGGTTATCATCATATTAAAAAAGCGATCAAGCAGTGCCCCTACAAAGAAGATATTATTACTTTTAATTTTCTTGAAAAAGAAAAACTCGCCGGTCTAATGAAAAATGCGGGTGTTTTTGTTTTTCCATCTCTTTACGAAGGTTTTGGCCTGCCGCTTTTAGAGGCATTTTCACTTGGGGTACCGACCGTTTCTTCGAACATTGAAGCCTTAAAGGAAATCGGGCATGGCGCCGCTTGTTATGTCGATCCGTTAGATAACAACTCTCTAGCTGAGGCGGTTATAAAAATAATTAATAACACCGGCGAACAGATAAAATATAGCCAAGAAGGCAAAGAACGTGCGGCTTTTTTTAGCTGGGAAAAGACCGCTAAAGAAACTTGGAGCGCGATTGCCAATCTTCATTGATTTTGTTACACTAAGCACAGCTTTTAGACCTTGCTGTGATTATTGGACATGAGCAAATACTTCGTTTTTTTGAGAATGCCTTAAAGGAAGGCCGTCTTAGTCATGCCTATGGTTTTATTGGGCCGGCACAGGTTGGTAAAAAAGCTTTGGCGAGTGTCGTTGCCGCGAAACTTCTTGGCACAACAGTCGAAAAATTATCAATGCAGCCCGACTATATTTACCTCGAACGGGGAGAAGATGAGAAAACCGGCAAATTAAAAAAAGTTATTACGATTGAACAGTCGCGAGATCTGAAAGGAAGATTGCAAAATTCTACTTGGGGTGGGGGAAAGCGAGTTGTTATTATTGATGGTGCAGAGCTTTTTAATGACGAATCAGGAAATGCTCTTTTAAAAATTTTGGAAGAACCGCCGCAAAACACTTTTTTCTTTTTGATTATTAAGAATGAAGCAAATTTACTTGCTACCATTCGTTCGCGGTTACAGTTGTTTTATTTTTCACTGGTTAGCACTAGGGAGATTGAAAATGGTTTGCGCGCACGCGGAGTAAAAAGCGAAGAAGCGGAAATTTTTTCGAGGCGCGCATCCGGCAAGCCCGGCAAAGCGATAAATTTTTTAAATGAGGAAAATAAAATCGCCTACGAAAATTTATTTAGCATTTTTCAACAGCTTTCCGGCGCACCGTTTTATAAAAAAATTAAGTTAGTTGAAGAATTGTACGGCGACAAAGATGATGGCGAACGCGGCCGCGAAGCCTGGCAGGGTATTCTTGATCAGTGGATCGGCTGGAGCCGCGATTGGCTTCTCAAAAAACATGGCGCGACAGAATACGCTTCGGAGCCGGGAATTTTTTCCCCAGTTAGTTTCACCGGTACTGAACTTGTAAAAATAATCGACGGTTGGTCGCGAGTAAAAAAATTATTGAAAGAAAATGCTCACCCTCGACTTGCGATTGAAGAAGCTTTACTAAAAATTAAATAAGTTTTTTTAAAAAGTAACATTATGAAAAGAAAAATAATCTTGTCGGCTATCGCCTCGTTATTTCTTGTTGGCGCGGGGTGTCTAAGCGTGAGCAGTACGGCCCCTGTCAACCTTGGTATTTTTCGTTCCCCTGATAAGGGAGAAAATTGGACCGAAATAAATATTTTTCCTACTGCGCAAGGAATGAAAAGTCTTGCTACAGTAAAAGTCTACCGGATTTTTTCTGATCCAAATGATGTAAACGCGCTGTATATGGCGACTCGTGGACAAGGGTTGTATTACAGTTATGATAAGGGTGACAGTTGGCAAACAGTACCGTTCTTTCAGGGAAAATTTGTTTATGGAGTGGCTGTTGATCCGACGGACAAATGCACAATTTTTGCGATCGATGGTGTCGCTACCTATCGCACCAATGATTGCTCACGAACTTGGACGCAGGTAAATTATTCTCAGAGCGGATCGAAGCTCGTTTCTGTTGCTGTTGATTATGGTAATCGCAATGTTGTTTTTACCGCCATTGAAAATGGAACTATTTTACAAAGTTTAAACGGCGGTACTAGTTGGAGAGCGATAAAGAATTTTAATTTGACCTTGCGCGATTTGGTTACGGATCCAAAAGTGCCGGGCCGAGTATTTGTCGCTAGCGCCAATCGCGGTATTTCACGGTCCGATGATAATGGTGAAAATTGGGTGGATGTTACAAGTGACCTTACTAAATTTACCGAGGGCGTGACTTTTTTCCGCTTGGTCCTAGACCCTAGCACCAAAGACAGTTTGTATTGGCTTTCTAAATACGGCATTTTTCACTCTACAAATGCCGGCGATTCTTGGAGCGAAATTAAATTAGTTACTTCTCCAGGAACTGTAAATATTTATAATTTGGCGGTGAACCCCAAGAATCCAAAAGAATTATTCTATACGGGTACAACCTTTACCAGTACCGGCGCCAATTCAATTACGGGCGTTTCAACTCAGGTGGCCAGTTCCAAGCTTTATAAATCACTAGATGGTGGTAGTACATGGTTTAACCGCAAATTGCCGAGCGCGGCAATTCCGGTCTCGCTCTTTGTGCATCCAGATTTGGTAAATCTTTTATATATAGCTTTTACATCAGCACAATAATATGATGAACATAAATAATTCTAAGGAGGATTTTAAACAGGCGATTGAATTCTTAAAGACCGACATTTCACAACTGCGCACTGGTCGGGCGACCGCTGCCATGGTAGACAGCATCACTGTCGAGGCTTATGGCAGTTATCAGCCGCTCAAAGCGGTTGGTACAATTATGGTAGCCGACCCAAAGACCATCACTATTGAACCTTGGGACAAGAGCATGCTGGGCGCCATTGAAAAAGGCGTGCGTGATTCAGGCCTTGGTATTAATCCGGTAAATGACGGCAAAATGGTTCGACTTTGTCTTCCCGAGCTTACTTCCGAGCGTCGTACTGAACTTGCCAAAATTTTGCATCAGAAATTAGAATCGGCTAGGATCTCGATCCGAAAAATTCGTGAAGAGGTTCGGGCGCTTATTGCCGAAGAAGAAAAGGCAAAGTCGATTACCGAAGATGATAAATATAGCTTTCAAGAGGAGCTTGATAAAATGGTAAAAGAATATAATGAAGAAGTGAAGAAGATTGGTGAAGCAAAAGAAAAAGAGATTCACGCCATCTAAAAAAACTTTTTTCGGGCACCTTCTCAAAGGCGCTCGTTAATTATGAAAGAATATGGAATCGGAAATTAAAAAAATACTGGCAAAAATTGAAGAGATGAATGAGGCGCTTAAAAAAGAATACGCGCGTCTCGCGGAGCAGTATGGTTTTTCGTTCAACAAAAAGCGGGTTGTCTTTATTGAACAATTCAAACTTCGGAACAAATCTTTCAAAATTCCCACCTGGCGTTACGCGATTCCGCAGGACATCCGCCATCTTTTATCGCTGCCGTTTATTTATGTAATGATTTTTCCGCTATTAATCCTGGATTTCTTTTTAACTATTTATAATTTGGTTGCTTTGCCGCTGTACCGCATTCCCCGGGTAAAAAGAAAAGACCACTTTGTTTTTGACCGGAAGTTTTTGGATTATTTAAACTTAATCCAGAAAGTAAATTGTTTGTATTGCAGCTATGGGAACGGTTTATTTTCGTACGGATCCGAAATCGCCGCACGCACTGAACGGTATTGGTGCCCAATTAAAGCCGCGCGCCGGCCGCCGCAAAGTCATAACTGGTATAAAGATTTTGCCGATTATGGAAATCCTGAAGAATGGAAAGAAAAGTTTAATGATGAAAAAGCTTTTGTCGAGCCGGCTAAAGCAGAAGTAAAAGAATAATAAATAAAAAAGACCATCCAGAGGAGGGCAATCCAGGATGGTTTTTTTGTTTTTAATTTAATTGCTCTTCGACAGGGAATTGGAAGAAGTTGAGGCGACAGTTTGTATAGAAGTGTCGTGTTCAGCCCTGCTACCATGTTCCGATGTCGAAGAGACAAAATAAATTATCTAAAAAATCTTCCGAAAAAATTTCCCATCGCGTTCATCATTCTTCCCCACATATTAATGTGAAACTCGGAATTCGAATTAAAATTCATGAAAGGTGGCGTGCTAGTGTCAAATTGGTGTCTTCTAAAAGTAGAGGTAGAATTTCCATTTTGATTTTCCCAGCGTAGTTTTCCAGCGGTGGAAGAAACTGTATCATTGTCTTCAAATCTTCCGCGCATCATTCCAATACCGGGGAAGTTTCCTTCGCGTAAATAGATTTCAGTCGCAGTCACAGTTGCGCCATTCACGGTTCCTTTTACCGAAATAGTATTGCCGACGGCAAGGTCAGAAATAGTGATGGAAGTTTGGGTTGGGGGAGTTGAAGAAGTCGGTGCGACAATTTTCACGAAAGTTGCGGCGGAGGAATCGATATTAAAGGTTGCAATCGTTCCGGTTGGGCCGCTGCGGTTATCTGAAATGGTAATATTGGTACCGTTAATGGCGGTAATTGTGCCAAACACACCGGGCTGACGTTTAAAGCCGCCGCGCATCATGGTAGAACTTGGTGACCAGCCACCTTGAGTTCCAACATTAACGTTGGTAGTATTTTGGAAATTGCCTCTAAATCCTCGTCCGCCCATCATTCCGCCATTGCCGGTTTGAGCGCTAGCGGCAGTAATAGCGATAAGCGAAGTACTCGCGGCCGTTATAATCGCGAAGTATAAGATTTTGTTTACTTTTTTTATCTGTATTTTCATAAGTTTTAGTATTAAATACGTTAACCTGATGTTAATAATACGTGAGTAAAGCTAACTTGGGTGCATCACTACTACATACTACCCGTCAGGTCGTTATTGGTAACGCATAATATTGCTTGGCGCGGCCTATTTTCTCGCTATCGCTCAAAGACAGTCCTCGCCGGACTGGCACACCTTTTTGGCAGCAAAAAGGTGTCAAAAACTGCCGAGCTGACACTTCGTTCGGCAAATGCCTCGGCGAAATCAAAACGATTTTTTCAAATCAGCAATACAACATTGAAAAAATCTAATTTCGCCGGGCAGTTTGCAACTCACTACATATAGGCTCGGACTCCGAATTGTTGGCCAAACAATTTCCCAATGGGGGTTTGGGGGCCGCCAGCTGTTTGAGCGCCTCGCGGCGCGAGTTCTGCCGGCCCCTCAAAACCTTTTGATTACTTTTCAGTTATGAAAAGTGATGCCGCCGGCAGGGCTAAGGAAATAGAAGTTTAGGAAAAAGAATGAATTGATTGAGCGACAGCGAGATGTATCCCGCGCAGGCGTGGTGTTTGAGCGATAGCGAGAATATATGCCAGTGATATGTGAGCGCTTTTTTTGATAAAAAATAGCGCGGCTGCGGCCGCGCTATAAAATTATAAATGTTTTTTATTTTTTATAAAACAAATCATCAATTGATGTGCCAAGAATTTCCGCTACTTTATGCGCCAGCTCAAGCGAAGGATTATATTTCTCTTTTTCCAGAAACACAATTGTCTCGCGACGTACACCAACTTTATCAGCCAGTTCTTCTTGCGTCAGGTTTAGTTTGCCCCGCAGTTCTTTTATTCGGTTAGGCATATCGTTTATAAAGATTTCCGGGAATAATAAATATTTGAGATTGCTTTGGCGACAACACCAGCTCCAAGGGTAATCAAAAGAAACGGATCAATCTCAGCGCCTTTGCCGTTGGTATTGCCATAGGCCTGATAGGCGACACCCATCGCTATTACTACAACCATAACCCAGGCGGAGTTTCTTTCCGAAATCGCGTCAATTTTATATTCTCGTTCGTCGTGGTTCATGTTCGCCATGATATGGATAACGTCGAGTGCGACTACAGCGACCCATACTCCGGTCGCGGCGACTCGCACTTCGTTCGACCAATAGGGTAGGGCCTGGAAAATGGCAACCGGCGCAGCAATAAAAAATGCATATGCCCAACCTTGCCAGGTTTTAGGGGTAATGCCCCAACCGCTGTATTTACGTCTTTGGAACCAAGCTGCTTTGCCAATCATATATATGAGGGGTTAATAATAAAGTTAGTTATTTCTAACTTAATGTTATATATTTCTAACTAATATGTCAAGAAAGGGGTTGTGGATAAGTATTTAAGTGAATAATAAAGCGATTCGGCCGCGCCTCTCGTCGGCTTCCGCCTCCTCGGGCTGGCCACCGCCTCGCCGTTCTCGTCGTCGGCATAACTCCTCGGACAAGGCTCCGGCGTTCTCATCTCTCCTTTCGCTTTCAGACAAAAATAAAAACCCACACTAGTGGGTTCATATTTTTGGCGGAGAGGGAGAGATTCGAACTCTCGAGGGTTTTTGAGGCCCTGCCACGTTAGCAGTGTGGTGCCTTCGACCAACTCGGCCACCTCTCCAGGTTTGCAATGCGGTGAATTATAGTGAAAAAATTGGTTTTAGTCAAGGTTGATAGATCTATTTAATTAGTATTGGATTTACGCTTAAGTTATGGTAAAATACAGGTATTCCTATAGGGCTAAGATAAGCATTTTATATCAAAAATATATTTAGCTTTTTGTTCGATATTTTTTTGGTATAAAATTATGACTACTAAGGAAGCAGTAAAAATCATCCAAAAAAAGTACGATATAAATGAGATTTACGCTCATCGGGTTTTTCGACAGGCAAACAAATCAAATCTTTTTGACGATGTAGAGCGATTAATCGCAGAGAAACCAAGACCGTTCGTAAAATGGGTTGGTGGCAAAAGACAACTCCTTGAACAGTTCCGAAGGATGAATCTATATCCGCCAGAAGGTTTTGATTCGGAAAAGAGTAACTATTTTGAACCATTCGTAGGTGGTGGTGCTGTTTTTTTTGATCTACTTCCTGAAAAAGCACACCTTTCAGATTTAAACGCGGAGCTCGTCATCACTTACAATGTCATTAAAAATAATGTTGAAAAATTAATCAGCTCGTTAAAAAAACAGAAAACCGATAAAGAATATTTTTTGAAAATACGAGTCCGCAATACGAAAAAAATGAGCGACCTAGCGATAGCGACTCGATTCGTATATTTGAACCGAACTTGTTTTAATGGTTTATATCGAGTAAATAGTAAGGGGCTGTTCAATGTGCCATATGGCAAATATACAAATCCGCGAATTTGTGACGAGGTAAATTTGCGCAAGGTTTCAAAAGCGCTTAAAAATGTTGAAATAAAACACAGTGATTACAAAATGGTTTTGAAGAAAGCCAAGAAAGGTGATTTTATTTATTTTGATCCACCGTATTATCCAGTAAGTAAAACTGCTTCGTTTACTTCATATACGAATAGTTCATTTTTTGAAAAGGAGCAAATTGAGCTTCGGGACACTTTTGTTGAACTCCACAAGCGAGGATGTTTTGTTATGCTTTCAAATTCAGATACTCCATTAATAAAAAAAATATATTCTGGGATCAAAGGCATTAGAGTATCGGTTGTTGCTGCCGGACGTATGATTAATTCGGATGCTTCAAAGAGGGGGAAGGTAAACGAAGTTTTGGTAACAAATTATTAAATTATTTATGGCAAACAATAATTCATGGAAAAAAATATTTGATGATAATAAAATTTTGGAAAATGATTTTTCTAAACAACCCTTTTATTTATCTGCAAAGGATATAAAGAAATCTGTCCAAGATTTTAAAAACACTTCTGAAAAAGAAGTGCGGATTTTGTGTAAAATGGACACACGCGAAAGTGTTCCCGATATAATGAAGAAAAATGGTTTAATTTTATTACCTGTTAAAAATAAGTTTTACGTTATTGTAAAAGGAGAAGGGTATGTCGACATCCCAGATATTAAAGGTGACGCAGAAATATACAATACTAAACTTGATTTTGATTTAGATACGACAAAAATAGGCAACTCAGAGATGCAACATCTTGATTTTGCTTATGCCTCAAGTCTAATTAGAACTTTTATGCAAGATCCGAGTCTTGTTCTCACTATTCGTGGTAGAAAATATACTCCCGAATTTACTTATAAAGTAGGTAATAATATAGTTGAAACAAAAGGGGTGCAAACAGAAGTAGATGCAGGTTATGAGGGAAAAAACAAAGTTGTTTTAATTGAGGCAAAGAATTCATCCACGAAAAATACAATAATTAGGCAGTTGTATTACCCTTATAGACAATGGTCGGAGCATACAAAGAAAAAAGTTTTTCTATTATTTTTTGAAAAAAGAGTTGATGAATATCTGATTTGGCAATATGAATTTACAGATAAAAATAATTACGATTCAATAAAACTTGCAAAGTCAAAAAAGTATAAAATTATTTAATGTCTCAAAAAGATTTTAAACTTCAACCAGACGCCTTTGAAATGGAGTGTACTACCGTTTGGTCGTTTCCGAGGCGAGGAAATTGGGCGACACACACATCTGACTGGCGAGGAAATTGGGCACCCGAAGTAGTGCGCAATTTAATTCTAAGGTACTCCAAGGAGGGAGACCATCTTTTGGATTGCATGGTTGGTGGGGGAACTACAGCGATTGAAGCAAAAATATTAAATCGGCATATTACTTGCGTGGATGTAAACGAGAAAGCCCTAAACAGAACAAAAGAAGCCTTAAAATTTGATGCGCCAACCAAATCGAAACAAAGGATAATTAAATGTGATGCCAGAAAAATGACATTTATAAAGAATGAAGAGATTGATTTTGTTCTTACACATCCGCCTTACGCCGATATAATTAAATACAGCGACGGCAAAATAAAAGAAGATCTATCAAATATTAATGATATTGATGAATTTGTGAAGCAGTGCGGTTTGGTTGCAAAAGAATTATATCGAGTTTTAAAACCTGGAAAGTTTTGCGCTATTTTGATGGGAGATACCCGCCGTAAAAAAATGTATCAACCGATGGCTTTTCGAGTGATGAATGAGTTTTTGAACGTTGGTTTTAAATTAAAAGAAGATATTATAAAAAGACAATTTAATTGTAAAGCGACTGGTTTTTGGGTAAACAAATCAAAAGAAGCAAATTTCCTTTTGATAATGCACGAACATCTGTTTATTTTTCAGAAGGTATAGATATGAAAACAGTTTTTATTGGTCATCCGATTGGTGGCGACGTAAAAAATAATATTCAAAAAGTTATTTCAATTTGCTATGAAATTCACTCAGAGCACCTAGTACCCGTAGCTCCGTATTTAGTTTCTCTGCAGTATCTTAATGATGATGTTATTGTAGACAGGGAATTAGGGAAAATCGCAAATTTTGAATGTTTTCATCGAAAATTTGTGGATGAATTATGGTTATATGGCGACCGAATATCAAAAGGAATGGAAGAAGAAATTGCACTAGCGAAAGAATTAAATATACCAATCTTTCCTAAAACCGAAGGCACGAAACGAGATTTTATAAAATATCTTTATGTCTGAATATTACAACCCCAACCGCTCTCCCGCCTGGAACTACGGCGGAAACAACTGGAAGCTCAGCCGCAGTAAAATCGACTTATTTTTGAGCTGCCCCCGCTGTTTTTATTTAGACAACAAACTCGGCACCAGCCGCCCCAAGGGTTTTCCTTTTAACCTGAACTCCGCCGTTGATAAACTTCTCAAACTTGAATTTGATATTCACCGCGCGAATGGCACCCAGCACCCGCTGATGGCGAAATACAAAATTGACGCCATACCGGTCGCGCATGAAGATTTGGAAAAATGGCGGCATAACTTTACCGGTATCCAATATTTCCATAAGCCAACGGGTATCACGGTTTCGGGCGCGATCGATGATCTCTGGCAAAACTCAAAAGGGGAATATATTGTCGTCGATTATAAGGCGACTTCGAAAGACGAAGAAATATTAGCGCTAGATAAAGACTGGCAGATTGGTTACAAGCGACAGATGGAAATATATCAGTGGTTGCTCCGCCAAAACGGGTATAAAGTTTCTTCGACCGGCTATTTTGTTTATTGTAATGGTCAGACCGACCGAGAGGCGTTTGATGGTAAGCTTGAGTTTGATATCACTCTTATTTCTTATGTTGGCGATGATTCGTGGGTGGAGCAAGCAGTGGTAGAAGCTTGTAATTGTTTAAAAAGTGATACAATACCTAAAGCGGGTAAAACCTGCGATTATTGCAGTTATGTAGACGCAGTAAAAAAGAAAACGGTATGAAATTAAAAAAATACTTTTATATTTTTTCTTGGGTAGTACTCGGTCTCATGCTTAGTTTTCTCGCGCACGCAATCATTGAAATAAAAATGATTGAGTACGCGCTTCGAAAAAATATTATTTTATATAATTACACAGCGTTTGGTTCCGGATACTGCGTTTTACCAACCGTCGTTCAGTTCACGCTCATTGCGACTGGTGTTATTGGCGGTTTTCTCGCCGGGCGATATTTTTGGCGGGTGATTTATGTGGAAAGAAGGTACGATTCAAAATTTAGAAAAATGAGAAAATTTTTTGGAATTAATTCTTAAAAAATAAAATATGGACAAAAAATTATTGAAACTTTCGTTTTTGCAGGCTTTGGGAGTTGTCGCTTATATCACCTTGATTGCGACCGTTATGCAAAATGCAAATCGAGTTATCGGGCCGAAGGATACTTTTCTCACGCCAATCGCGGTCTTATTGTTGTTTGTAGTGTCGGCGTCTATCACCGCTGGGCTCACTCTCGGCCGGTCAATACTTTGGTATTTAGACGGCCAGAAAAAAGATGCCGTCAGCTTGTTTTTTTATGTGGTCGGTTGGCTATTTATTTCTATGGTTCTGGTTTTTGGAGCAAGTTTTCTTATTTCGAAAAATTTTTAAAATGGCGGTATAAATCATTTGTAAAATATGAACGCTTACAATTGGTATTCGCAGCTTATCAAGCCGAAATGGTCGCCGCCATCTTGGCTGTTTGGACCAGTTTGGACTTTTTTATATATTCTAATCGCTATTTCATTCGGCAAAGTATTCCTGATGGCCATTAAAAAAGAAATTTCCCCGATTGTTTATTTGCCCTTTATTCTTAATTTGTTTTTTAATTTTATTTTTACTTATTTACAGTTCGGGCTTAAAAATAATTTTTTGGCAGCTGTGGATATTTTACTAGTGCTTTGTACTTTGGTTTGGGCGATGGTAGCGATTTATCCATTTGCCAAATGGCTCGCGTACATTCAAATTCCGTACTTACTTTGGGTTTCTTTTGCAACAGTTTTACAATTAACAATTACTTATCTAAACAAGTAATATGTTAAAACAATTTTACAAAGACGCGCTGGGTTGGGGATTCGTTCTTTGGTTATTTGGATATATTCTCGGTTTTGTGTTTTTTGCTTTGGTTCCTGCAAATCTGCTGGGGTGGGTGATTATGCCGTTTGGTATTGTTTTTGCGCTGTGGGTGTTATTTAAAAAAATAAAAGGTGAGTCGCTAAAGTATTATTTAAAATTAGCGGTAGTTTGGACCATGCTTGCGATTGTTTTAGATTATATATTTTTGGTAAAGATGTTAAAGCCAGCGGACGGATATTATAAACTGGATGTTTATTTATATTATGTAATAACTTTTCTTTTGCCTATTATTTTCGGTTTACGTAAAAAGAATTCAATTATTAGTTAATCTATAAAATTATGAAAAAATTCTTGGAAATATTTTTTATCACGCTCGGCGTAATTTTCTTTTTGATTATTATTGTGGGAGTGTATTTGTTTGTTGCCGATCCGTATGGTATAAAGCCATTTATTAAAACCTTTACTTCGCCGGCAACTAGTACCACCACGAAAGCCGGTACCACGACTACTGTAAAAAATCCGCTTATTAATGCTCAGCAAGAAGCGGCGCTTAAAGCGGTTGGCATTGACCCGGCAAAATTACCGACTACAATTACTCCGGCCATGGAAGCTTGTTTTACTGCTGCCTTGGGGGCACAACGCGTCGCGGAAATTAAAGCCGGCGCAGCCCCGACTCCAGTCGATATGTTTAAGGCGAAAGGTTGTTTATAAATATTAAATGAAAATTGCGATAATCGGCGGTGGTGCGGCCGGCATGATGTGCGCCGCGACAATTAATGAACTTAGTCCGAAAGCGGAAGTTTTTTTGATTGAAAAAAATACTAGCCTCGGAAAAAAAGTCATCATTTCCGGCGGTGGACGCTGTAATGTAACCACCGGTCTTGAGGATGTAAAAAGAATTTTAGAAAATTACCCGCGCGGGAGTAAGTTTTTATCTTCTGCAGTTTATGGTTTTCCACCCAGTGCGGTGCGGGAGTGGTTCGAAGGTCATGGCGTGCCACTGAAGTGCGAAAACGATAACCGAGTGTTTCCAGTTTCCGATAAGGGTGAAGATGTGGTAAATGTTTTTAAGAAAATTTTTAAAGATTTCGGTACTGAAATATTGCCCGGGCACAAGGTTGATAAAATTGTTAAATCTGGCGAAGAATTTAAAATTCATTTTACAAACTTTCCCGAGCTTGTTGTGGATAGGGTGGTGTTCGCGCTTGGCGGGCAAGCTTATCGCGGCACCGGTTCAACTGGTGATGGTTATGAACTAGCTGAATCTCTTGGCCACACTATTACCAAACTCGCTCCCAGCTTGCACTCGTTTATCACGGCTGAAGCCTGGCCAAAAAATTTGGCCGGAGTGTCGTTTCCAAAAGCAACCATTTATGCGGGAAGCGAAGAAAAAAAATTTACCGGTCCATTTTTGTTTACTCATAGCGGCATTAGTGGCCCCGCAGTCTTTGCTCTGTCGTCATTAGTTGCTTTTGAGTCGTTTGACCGGAAAAAATCCTTACCTATTAAAATCGATTTATTGCCCGATTTTTCGAGTGAAGAATTGTTTAAAACTCTCAAAGAGAAAAGTGTTGACAATGTGAAACAATCGTTTAAAAATTATCTCCGGAATTTTGTGCCCGAGGCCGTCGCCGTGGTAGTCTGCACTGAAAACAAAATCGCAATCGAAAAGAAATATGCTATTATTACAGATGAAGAGCTAAAAAATGTCGCGATCTGGCTTAAAGGCGCACCATTAAACGCTGTCGGCAAGGGTGGAGGAGATGAATTTGTTACTGCCGGCGGAGTTAAACTCACTGAAATTGATCCGCAAACAATGGAATCCAAAGTTTGCCAGGGGTTATATTTTGGCGGAGAAATAATGGATATTGATGGTTTTACCGGCGGGTTTAATCTGCAGGCATCTTGGGCAACCGGTCGTCGCGCCGGAGAAAGTATTGCAAGGTAATATGCGAACACCGATTCGAAAGGCCGGAAAATTTTTACAGATAAAACAAGATCCGCTGCTCTCAACGGAAAAAATTTCCGAATTAAATAACGAACTGGTTCGGTTAAAAAACGCCGTACCAAAACAGGCTGAAGAAGTAAGCCGGCTCGCCGACCTCGGCGATTTCTCGGAAAATGCCGGTTATCAGTTTGCAAAAGGAAAACTCCGGGGTATGAATCAGCGAATTTTTGAATTAGAAAAACAATTAAATCACGCCGAAGAAATTAAACCTATGAAAGATTTTAGCAAGATAATGGTAGGGCACACTGTCACTCTTTTGACGAACGACAAAGAGATTGTTTATAAGATACTTGGTTCCGAAGAATCAAGCCCACACAATGGGGTAATCTCGCACAGTTCGCCGATTGGTTATGCTTTGATTGGTCGCAAAGTTGGCGATATTGTAAAAGTATCTTTACCAAAGGGAGAAGTAGAATACAAGATTTTGAAAATTGAATAACTTTTGGTTTGTCAGTATGACTTACTCAGAAGCAATTAAATTATTAAAATCAAAACGCAATAAAAAAAATATCGCCGGCATGGCGCGGTTTGGAATTAACGAAAAAGGCACACTTGGTATTTCAACTGTTTATCTTCGTAAGCTTGCAAAAAAAATCGGCAAGGACCACAAGCTCGCTGAACAACTTTGGTATTCGGGTATTCATGAAGCAAAAATTCTGGCCGCTTTTATTGGCGAGCCGGAAAAAGTTACGCCGGCCCAGTTTGAAAAGTGGATAAAAGATATTGATTCTTGGGATGTGTGCGATCAGGTTTGTGGAAATTTATTTGACCGGACAAAATTTGCTCACGCGAAAGCCAAAGAGCTGACCCGGCGTAAACCGGAATTTGAAAAGCGGGTGGGGTTTGTACTGATGGCGACACTAGCTGTGCACGATAAAAAAGCTGGCGATGAAAAGTTTTTAGCATTTTTACCGTATATTGAAAAACACGCGACTGACGAACGAAACTTTGTTCGTAAGGCAGTGAATTGGGCGCTCCGGCAAATCGGCAAGCGTAATTTGGCATTGCGGAGGGAAGCGATAAAACTTGCCGCCAAATTAAAAGCCAGTGAAAATAAAACTAGTCATTGGATCGGGCAAGATGCCTATCGTGAATTAATTAGTAAATAATTATGCGTGACGTAACTTTATTATTTTTGGTAAAAAAAGGCGGAGGAAAAATTTCTGAAGTGTGCCTCGCCATGAAAAAGCGGGGATTTGGAGTGGGTAAATGGAATGGAGTCGGTGGAAAACTAGAACCGGGCGAATCAATTGAAGAAGCGGCAAGGCGTGAGACTTTTGAGGAAATCGGGGTGCGAGTAGAAAAAATTAATAAAATTGCGGAATTAACTTTTATTTTTGCAAATAAGCCGGAATGGAATCAGCTTGTTCATACGTATTTTGTGGAAAGCTGGGAAGGTGAACCGATTGAGAGTGAAGAAATGGCGCCAAAGTGGTACGGGGTCGATAGTTTGCCTTTTGGGGAAATGTGGCCAGATGATCCATTTTGGCTTCCTAGTGCGCTGTCTGGAAGTCTCATAAAGGCTAGTTTTACCTTTGGAGAAAAAGATGTTATTTTAGATAAAAAAATTGATTTTGTTAACGATTTTACTGGATAAATTTTGCCTTTTGTGCTAGAATAATCATACTTTATTCATGAATAATTTATGTATGGAAAATGAGAATCAAAACCAAACGCCAGCTCAAACCCCAGCCCCAGCGCCACAACCGGTTACTGGAGCTCAAAAGCCCGATTCGCTTTTGGTGGTAGGAACATATTTTTTGTTCTTTTTGCCATTGGTTGTAGAAAAAATCAAAAAAGACGAATTTTTTCACTTTCACATGAAACAAAGCCTGGGTTTGCTTATCGTCGCGATTATGGCCGGTGTCGTTGCTTCATTTGTCTGGTTTATCGGCAATATTTTGCAGCTTGCTGTGTTTGTGCTCTGGGTTATTAGTCTGATTGGCGCCTTAAACGGCAAACAAGAGCCAACACCAGTGATTGGGGAGTACTTCAAGAAGATAAATATCTAAAAAAATCAAATTTTAATCCCGTCGGTTTATACTGACGGGATTTTGTTTTTGTGCTTCTCAAGATTGCGTAAAAATGGTATAATAACAAAATAAATTAATCAAAAAAATGCCCAACAAAACAGGTCAGAAAAAGAGCATTTTCTTTTATATAATTACACAGTTATTTGTAGGGTTTTTTTTATTTTTCCAAACCAGTTCAGCCGCCGCATTGGTAAATTTTTTCCAAACCAGTTGGGCGGGCGGGGCAAATGTTGCCGCGACAGCGGTACACCCGACGAACGATAGTGGCTACACGATATATAATTCTAAAGATGCCAATTTACAAGTTGTAAATAGCGGATTAGATTTACAACTTACCACTTCAACTTTTTATACAACTTCAACCAGTGATACAGATTTTAACGGCACTGCGTCAGGTGGTCCAGCCGCCAGTTTTTCGCAGACCAATGTTTCTGGTTCTGGAGACAGCGCCGCGATTCAATTAGCCTTGTCATCGGGTGCATCTGGTGGTAATGGGTCGGACGGGGCAGTAACAACTTCAACGGCTTTTAATATTAACACTCAGACTAATCGTAACGGCGGTCGTACTTGTGCGGACGGCATTGCATATAATGTTACATCTTTTTCAGATGCTACGACGATTAATTTATCGGCAGGGGTTCCTTCTGGTTGTTTGGCAGTCGGAGATAAAATATTGCTTATTAATCTTCAGGGTGTATTAGGAAATAAAGGAAATGTTGGTAATTATGAATTTGTAACAATTGGCGCAACTCCGGCCAATAATGCCACTACGGTCACGCTTGCAAGTCCTGGAAAAACAAAATACTACGGCACGGCAACCAGCACCAACGATTTGAATATTGGCACGGCGACTACCAATCAGCGAGTCATTATTCAAAGAGTGCCGCAATATACCAATGTTACAATTAATAGTGGCGGATCTATAACAGCGAGTGCCTGGGACGGAGCAAAGGGCGGTGTGCTTGTTTTTTTTGCAAATGGCACAGTGACAATTAATACTGGTGGTTCGATAAATGTATCGAATCTTGGTTATCGTGCTCCTGCGGGAGGTTATCAAGGCGAATCCTATAATGGTTTAGGTGCAGCAAATGCGGCTCAAAATAACCTTGGCGGTGGTGCTGGAGCTTACTTTGATGGTTTATGTAACTGGCGGTCTTCATCTGGCGGTGGTTATGGAACAGGTGGTCAAGATACAAACGGAATTGTACGGGCACCTGGTGGTGTAGTTTATGGAACGAGTGATTTAAGTCAAAAAATATTTTTAGGGAGCGCCGGCGGCGGTAATAATTTTGGTTATTCAAGTGGCGCGGGAATCTTTATAACAACCGTAAATACAATTAATGTAAGTGGAAATATTTTTTCTAAAGGTCAAAATACTGTTAATTACAATGGTGCTGGTTCGGGTGGTTCAATATATATCGGTGGAGATAATTTAAATCTTGGTTCAAGTTTGGTGGTTGCCTCTGGTGGCACAGGGTATCCTATATTAGATGACCCAGATTGTTATTTGGATGCTGGAGGTGTTGGTGGAGCCGGTAGGATTTATTTACAATCAAACTCGATAAGTGGTACCACGCTACCTGCAGCCACTACCGCAGCCTTAGTAACGACTTATTACGCATCTGGCACTTACACTTCCGGCTCTATTGACCTCACCACTGGCGTAGATAATTGGCAGAATTTAACCTGGGCGGAAACGGGTGGGCAAACAATCACCATGAAGGTTCGCTCGGCCGACAATGCCGCCATGACCGGCGCCACGGCTTTTGCTAGTTGTACAAATATTGCGAACGGCGGTTCAATTACCGCTGGCGGTTGTGTTTCTCCTCATCATCGCTATGTCCAATTTGAGGCTTCACTTTCAACTTCTAATAATACCGTCACCCCTTCGCTGAATAGTGTCACTTTTGGATATTATAAATACAACACTTCCGCGACCCTCACCTCGGTACCATTTGATAATAATAATGTTTCTGCGAGTGTTGAGAGTATTTTCTGGACTGAAACAGTTCCTGCTGGCACAAATTTGAAATTTCAAATTCGAACTGCCCCGAGCTCTTCCGGCAGTCCCGGAGTTTATACCGATTGGATCGGTCCGGGGGGAGTATCCACAACCTATTTTGATGATACTGCGGCCGGCTGTTCAAAAGTATCAAGTTTGGTTACTTGCAATATCGCAACCACTAGCACGATTGGCGATGGAATAAATGATCAGTGGGCGCAATATAAAGTCTGGTTTGAAGGTGACGGCACTGAAACGCCGGTTCTCAGCGACGTCACACTTGGTTTTGGCGCTGGCTCTCCAAATGCTCCGAGTAGTCCAACCACTACCAATATTTCTGATACTAGCATGACTTTAAATTGGACCGATAATTCGAATGATGAAATCGGTTTCGTTGTTGATAAATCTACCAACGGTACATCGTTTACAAATGTTTCAACCACAGCCGCCGGCGTTACTTCCGTCACTGCTTCATCCTTAACTCCAAATACTGCTTATTGGTTTAGGGTCGCGGCGACCGGAACAGTCGGAGTTTCATCCTTTGTTACAACTTCACAAAGCACTTTCACCAAAGCAGCTGATCCAACAAATCTTATTACCACAGCTTCAACGACCAATTCAATTTCTTTGTCATACAGCGCGAACAGCAATCCGGCCGGCACATCATATTACATAACCGGCACGAATGGTTTTTCGCCAATCACCACTACTACTATTAACCCGACGCTGTTAGGATTAACTCCAAACACGGGATATACTTTTACAGTTAAATCGGTTAACAACGATGGCTCACAAAATAATGCAGTCACGGTTTCCGATTATACAGTTCCCGCGGTTCCAAACACCTTAGTCGTTTCGTCGGTTTCAACTTCATCTTTACAATTGGTTTGGAATGCAAATTCAAATTCCGCTTCTACTGTTTATTATATTTTAATTTCGGACGGCAGTTCAACAACCGTCAGTGCGGATACAACCAAAATTATAACCGGTTTAGCAAGTAATACATCATATCGATTTCAAGTCCGGGCAGAATATGCCGGTATTGCCGGAAGATATTCAGCATATTCGGTTTCTTCAACCGCCACGACCACGCTTGGCTCGCCAATTGCTCCCACGAATATAACTACCTCAAGCATTGCGGCAACATCGGTTGTTGTTGGTTGGAGTGATAATTCAAATAATGAAACCGGATTCGTTGTAGAAAAATCTACCAACGGCACTTCATTTACCAGTGTCTCAACCACAGCCGCTGGCGTTTCTTCCGTCACTGCTTCATCCCTAACTCCTAATACCGCTTATTGGTTCCGAGTTGCCGCTATCAATGTTTATGGTGATTCATCTTTTGTCACCACTTCGCAAAGTGTTTACACCAAAGCAAACGACATCGTAGCGCTTAGCACCAGCGCATCGTCTAGCACTTCAATCGCACTTTCATTCAGCACGAACAGCAATCCGGCCGGAACGGTATATTATATTGATGGTAATAATAGTTTTAGTTCTCTAACGACTACATCGAATACACCGACATTGACTGGTTTGATTCCAAATACCGATTATACTTTTGGAGTTCGTTCGGTAAATAATGATGGATCAATGAATAATATTGTGAATGTCAGTGATTATACTGCGCCGGCTATTCCCGGTACGCCGGTTGTCTCTTCCGTTACATCAACAAGTCTTTCTTTATCTTGGGCGGCAAACGACAACCCTGCGACTACTGTTTATTATTTATTATACTCATCGGGACTTTCCGCAACCACGACTGCTACACTGGTTAATGTAAATGGTTTGACCGAGGGAACTTCTTATCAATTTAGGGTTAGAGCTGAGTACCTAAATATTTCTGGTACTTATTCTTCCTATTCTTCGCTTTCTGTTGCCACGATTACATTAACACCTGCTGCAACTTCTACTCCGGAAGCCGCGACACCTGCCGCTACGCCGGTTTCATCGGGCGGAGGTTTTTCCGGAGCTGTGTATACACCGCCAGCTCCAGTTGCTGGGGTTGATGGGCAAATAATGCCTTTAAGCGTGTTAATTAATGGCGGTCTTAAAGAAACAAATGTTCCAGATGTTGACCTGACTTTAATCGGAGGAAATTCTAAAAAAATGGCAATCGCCAATGAGCCAAGTTTTTCGGGAGTTGGGCAGGAGCAATTTGCAGGGAGTAAATATTGGAATCTTTGTTTTGGCCTCACAGATTGTTTGGAAGGTGAGCATAAAGTTTATGTAAGAATGTACACCGAGTATGGTGTTTCGAGTGAGGTATTATCAAGTTCAATAGTTTATAAAAAAATTAAGCCAGTTGTTGTTGTGCCGGAAAGTAACATTTCAATAATAAAAAATATTACTGATAAAATAATAAGTATTATCCCTCCGATTTTGCCGATATCTCAGCCGGTGGTTGAACCGGTGGTTACCAGCAGTCCCGCGGTTTATATTCCGCTTGTTGAAAAAATCTTTAAGGACATCTCGATGCCGCCGGTTAAAGTCGATCAAATAAAATTATCACAAATATTTACAAATTTAGAGCTCATTAAGATTACGGATACGCCGCCCAAAGAATCTTTGGATCTTACTTTTGCGGGTGATGTTGTAAACTTGTTACACAAGTTCCCGATTCTTTATCAGAGTATCCATAAATTTAGTATTAATACCTGGTCGGATCTTAAAAAGTGGCAGGGTATTAGTATAACTTTACCGGGCTTAAATAAAATCTTAACACCGGTTGCTGTTTACCCAATTCAAAATAAAAATGTTGATAAAATTAAAGTTGCAGTTCCAACCGTACCAAAATCAAATCTCGATAAACCGAAAACTGAAGTAGCACTTCCAGCAGTTCCAAAACCAAATCTTGAAACACCTAAAACAGAAGTTGTCATTCCGGAAGCGCCAAAACCAAATATTGAAGCTCCGGCAGTAGCGGTTGCCATTCCAGCCGTGCCAAAACCAATTGAAAATTTGAGCGTGGCGGAAAAAAGTGTGATTCCAACGGATGTGATTTTTGCGCGATCGGGTGATAATAAAATTGATTTAGATATTAATCTTTCTGTTTCGACGGAAAATAATAAAGTTACGCAAACTTTAAATACGGTTGTTAATCAAAATGTAAAATTGGTTATTAAGCCGGATAAAGAAGTTTCTAAAATAACCGGCCGATTGATTTTACGGAATCTAAAACCAACCCGCGAATCATTTATCAAAAAATTATTTTCATTTTCCGCGGCTTCCGCGGAGACGGTTGAATATGTGGTGCGTGAGTTCGAATTTTTGGATCTCGATAAAACCGGCATTTATACCGCCTCGTTCTTAATGCCGCCGACTCAGGGTGAATATGAAATCGTTACTAATATCCAATATAAAAATAAAAAGGATGGCGAAAAGGAATTGCGTCTCGTTACTGTAGTTGACCCAGAAGGGTATATCTATCGAAGATATCAAGGTGATGAAATTCGAGTTAAGGACGCAAAGATAACAATGTATTATTTGAACCCGGCGAGCCGTAAATATGAGGTTTGGCCAGCGGACCAGTTTAAACAACAAAATCCGCAGGTAACTGACAAAACCGGCCGGTATTCATTTTTGGTGCCCGAAGGAACATATTATGTAAAAGTTGAAACAAAAAATTATAAATTATATACCGGTGCGCCATTTAAAGTTAGCGAAGGAGATAGTATTCATAAAAATATTGAATTAGTTAGCGCGCATTGGTGGGTAGGGTTGTTTGATTGGAAATTAATTTCTGCACTCGTGATATTGGTTATTTTTGCATGTAATGAATTGTATTTCTTTTTGAGGAAGCGGATACGCTTAAGAAAAAAATCGTCATAAAATATTTTTAAACCCGGCCAAAGGCCGGGTTTATTGTTTGCGAGTAGGGTTGACAAAACCCGAAAAAAGGTGTATAATTGGCTGTTATCGTGTCTAATGAAGCCGGATTTACGCATAGTAAAAAAAGTGCTTAAATTCGGCCTTTTTAGGCCGGTATCAACTACAGACGAGCGTGCTCGTCTTTAACCCGTTCATTTACAAAGGACTACAAAAAATGAGGCCGGTCCGAATTTTCAGAGAATTTAACGACGGTTTCGTTCTCGTTACCGTTCGTCAATTTCTTTCCGAGGAAATTAACAAACACGGTGAATATGATCCGAAATATTCATCGCTGCCACAAGTCGATTCCGTAATGGGACGCCTTCGAGATGCAGGTTTGGTTCTCGCGAAGTCACCCGAGCTTTTGTATTTTAAGAGGGTGCATCCGTGGGAGTTTCTCGCAAATCGCGTTTATGTTCGGGCGAACAATGGTTTTAGCTTTTGCCTGATCAATAAACACGAAAGAATTATTCCTCTGAATGTAGATTACAATTGCGCGCACGAACACGAACTGCTGGTGAAAGAAAATCTGGCGAGAGCCACTTCTTGGCCACTCGGCTATTCGGGCGAACTGTGTTTTCTCGCAATCCGGCCGAGCCACGCAGCAAGACTCATCTATCGCGGTTAACGCTTGACCCACAGTACCGTTAAAACGGTACAGGAGAATCGATATGAACATGCTTTTCGTGATCGCGGCCCTCTTGCTTGCATCGCCGACTGTCGCCGGCAACAAGGTCGTCATCGACCCCCGGACCAGCTACCAGAACCTTCACGCACCGAGGTGCGAGGAGGTCATCACCCAGTGGAGAAGCATCAAGAACATCAAGGATCCGGAAAAGATCGGATTCTACGTTCTGTTCCTCCGGAACGATCTCGAGCGGTGCGAATTGTCGCCTGCCGCCGTGGGCGAGACGGAGAAGAGCCTGAAGAGCTACGAAAGGCACTTCCGGGGCAATGATTCATTCTGCGGCCTCTTGAAGGGGCAGTGGAAGAGCATCAAGCGCGAGATGAAGACCAACGCGGAAGTTGGATATTTCGTTCGCTATCTGCGCGAGGACCTCACGAGCTGTAAGATGTCGCCGCGCGAGGTGAACGAAACGGAAAACAGCCTGCAGGGCTACGAACGTTCTTACAACCAACTGGTTCGAGAACAAACCAAGAAGTAGCCTGTTCAACTGCCCGTTCTACCGGAGGAGTTATGAAAACTCTTGTCGCAATGGTGCTCTTAATCATTGCAACACTGGTGTTCGCAGATGACTCTGTCAAAAATTCCTGTGAGCCGGAACAAGGCTCGAAGGAAATGGCGAGAGGCATAGTGGTTTCCGATCTACCCAAGTATCGGAATGAATATCCAATCGCTACTGTCAGAAGTTTTCTTCTGTCTTGTAGGGATGCCGGCGAAAGAGTCGGATATGACAGAGATCAGACGGAAGAATTTTGCGTCTGTCAGATCCTGTTCATAATGGACAAAATTCCGTACAAGGATTATTCGGAGTTTCAGGATTCAGATATGAGTAGCATGAGAGATTTCTTCGATGAGGCTGTAGATACCTGCGTCGAACGGGGTCATGGACCGAAGAAGACGGAACCAGTTTACAAGCCGGTTCCAAAGTCGGTGCCCAAACCCGAAAATCCGCTCCAGACGAGGCGCAGCGCTTACGCGGCGTAGTGCTAGCAACCTCAAAAATTGTAGTTCATTTGTTATACCGGCGCCTGGGTGAATTCATCCCCAGGCGCCTTTCTTTTTTAGAGCATTTTTTGTTTGACAGAAAACCTTTCAAAGCGTATGATTGTCTTTACCAGTGCGGATGAAGGTTGGCTCCTTCGGAGCTGGTGAAAATTTTAAAAAGCGTCCTCCAACCAGGAGGAAACTTGGGTGGAACCTCCCGTTAAAATCGGGACCCAAGACCTTTAATTTAGGTCTTTTTTTTATCCTATGTCAAACAACAATGAACTCATGGACAAAGTATTGTCTCTCGCCAAACGCCGCGGATTTGTATTTCCGGGCAGTGAAATTTATGGCGGTCTCGCCAATAGCTGGGATTTTGGTCCGCTCGGCCATTTATTAAAACAAAATATTAAAAAAGCTTGGTGGAAATTTTTTGTGCAGGAAAGGCCAGACATGGTACCGCTCGATTCCGCAATTATCATGAATCCAAAAGTTTGGGAGGCATCCGGTCACTTACAAAATTTCAGCGATCTTTTGGTTGAATGTAAAAAGTGCCACCACCGTTTTCGTTCGGATCATTTGCTAGAAGCAGTGAGCGCGGAACCACAGTATGACAAAGAACAAATTAAAACTATTGCCGACATAAATTGTCCGGATTGCGGCGGTACTTTTACCGAACCAAAAAGTTTTAATCTGATGTTCAAAACCTTTATCGGCACGACCGAAGATTCTACAACCACCGCCTACTTGCGACCGGAAACTGCCGGTGGTATGTTTGTAAACTTTAAAAATATTCAGCAGACCACTCGCCGCCGCCTGCCATTTGGCATCGCGCAAATCGGCAAAAATTTCCGTAACGAAATCACTCCCGGCAACTTTATTTTCCGCACCCGCGAATTTGAAATCGGGGAGTTTGAATATTTTATCCACCCTGACACTTGGGAAAAAACTTTTGAAATGTGGCTTTCGGAAATTAAACGCTGGTGGAAAGATATAATGATGGTGAACATGGATAATTTGGTTTGGCACGAAATTCCCGACGGTGAACGCGCTCATTATAGTAAGCGTACTGTTGATATTGAATATCGTTATCCATTTGGGGTAAAAGAGCTGCATGGCATTGCTTACCGCACGGATTTTGATTTGAAGCGCCATCAGGAAGTTTCAGGACAAGACCTAACATATACCGATCCGGAAACTGGTGCTAAATTTTTACCGCACGTTATTGAACCGACCTTTGGTATCGAGCGCATGCTGCTTGTAATCTTGCTCGAGGCTTACCACGAAGAAGCTGCTCCAACCGCAGAAAAAGGGGAGACTGAAACCCGCGTGGTCATGAAATTTCCGCGCCATCTTGCCCCAGTGCAAGTTGCGGTATTGCCGCTTTCGAAAAAAGAAGAATTAAGCTCCGTTGCAACCGAACTTGCCAATAAACTACGAAAAGATTTCTCGGTTGATTATGATGAAACCCAAAGTATTGGAAAACGTTATCGTCGGCAAGATGAAATCGGCACGCCATTTTGCGTCACCTATGATTTTGATTCGCTGGTCGACAAGAAAGTGACAGTTCGCGAACGCGACACCATGAAGCAGGAACGAATCGCGCTTGATGAGTTAACGGAGTATCTTAAAAAACAATTTGTATAATTATGTATAAAAAATCAAAATTAAAAAATGGCATTACATTTATTAAGGTACCGCTAAAAGGCGCGCGCTCAATCACTGTGCTCGCTTTATTTCCGATTGGTTCACGCTACGAAACACCGGAGCTTTCCGGCGCTTCGCATTTTGTCGAGCATATGTTGTTTAAGGGTACTGAAAAGCGCCCGGAAGCAACCGATATTTCCCGCACGCTTGAGGCGCTCGGCGCCGACTATAACGCGTTTACTTCCAAAGATTATACCGGTTATTATGTAAAAATTGCCGCCGACAAGCAGGAAGTAGCGTATGATATTTTGTCCGATATTATTTATCATTCAAAATTTGATAAGGAAGAAGTGGAAAAAGAAAAAGGCGCCATCGTGGAAGAATTGCGAATGTATAAAGATAATCCTACCATGGCGATTGATATGCTTTTTGATTCTGTTATGTTCGGTGATACGCCGATTGGTTGGGATATCGGCGGCTCGCCGGAAACTGTGCGCGGCGTAAATCGCGAACAGCTGAATAAATATTATCGAGAACATTATTCACCAAAAAATATGGTGCTTATTGTGGCCGGTGCTATTACACCAAAAAATGAAAAGAAAATTATTAATTATTTTGGCAAACAGCTTGCTCCCAAAGGTTCATTTAATTATGATCATTACGAAAAAGCGTTTGCAAAATTTGTTTGGTCAAAACAATCCGCGCCGATTGAAAAAAGAATCCTTGCAGAAGAGAAAAAAGTAGATCAAGCTCATATCATTCTTGGTTTTCCCGGTTTGCACAATACTCACCCGGATCGTTTTGCCGCTACACTTCTTATTAATATCTTAGGCGTTGGCATGAGTTCGCGCTTGTTTGTTGAGGTGCGTGAAAAACGCGGTCTCGCGTACATGGTGCGAGCCGGTTCCACATCTTTTCGCGATGTTGGAGTAATGCATGTTCAGGCAGGTCTTGATCCGGCCCGTTTAACCGAGGCTTTGCAGGTAATTAAGGCGGAAATTTCTCGAATGGCAAACGAAACGGTAACTGATGAAGAATTGGCAAATGCCAAGAGTAATATTTCCGGACGATTAGCTTTAAGTTTGGAAGACAGTAGCACACAGGCGGAATGGTTTGGAAAACAATTTTTGTTCAATGATAAAATTCAACTACCGGAAGAAATTATAAAGAAAATTAGCAAGGTTACCAAAAAAGAAATTCAAGAACTTGCCAAGCAGTTGTTTAATATGGATGAGCTACGCCTTGCAATCATTAGTCCCTTGCCCAAAGAGAAAGTTATTGCTATGGTAAAGGGAGCATAATATAAAATATATATGGGATTCGCCGCATATATTCTCATTCGTTCGGAAGTAATTAAACAAGTTTAATACTTCACTCACTTATTTCGATTATATTACATATATTCTCATTCGTTCGGAAGTAATTAAACAAGTTTAATACTTCACTCACTTATTTCGAATATGGACAAAAAAATCTATCTTTTCGCCAATTGGAAGATGTATTTGAATGTTGAAGAAAGTGTGAAACTGGCGAAGGATTATGCCAAACTAAAGTATCCGGCAAAATCCGTCGAGGTGGCGGTTTTTCCGTCTTCGATCGCGATTGAATCGGTCAAAAAAATTCTTCAAAAAAGTAAAATGTTTGTTGGGCCGCAAAATACTTTTTGGGCGGATAAGGGCGGTTATACCGGAGAAGTTTCCTCAACTACCTATAAAGAAATCGGCTGCACTCACGCTTTGGTAGGGCATGCCGAACGCCGTCATATTTTTAAAGAAAGTAATCATGATGTGCGAATGAAGCTCGATGCTTTGCTTCAGCTTTCTCTTACGCCGGTGCTTTGTGTGGGTGAAACTGCGGAAGATCGAAAAAAGAATGAAACAGCTGAAGTGTTAGAAGCGCAAATCCGGGCGGCTTTTATGGATATTTCCTGGCCGGAAAATATTACACCAATTATTGCGTATGAACCGGTTTGGGCCGTTGGTACCGGCGAATCATGTGAACCAGGGGAGGCCGAAAAAGCTTCCGAAATGATAAGCAATTGGACGGAAAAATTAATTAATAAAAAACCGGTAATTTTGTATGGCGGCAGCGTGCGCGGAGAAAATATTGGCCGCTATTTAGAGCGAGCGCATATCTCTGGGGTTTTGGTTGGCGGCGCTTCCGCAAAAATCGAAACCTGGTCAGAATTGGTTGCTCAGCTGAAATAAATATGATCTATTATATTATTGCTTCGGCTATTCTTGCTATCGGTCTTGGCGGCATGGCTTTTTTAACTATTCAAAAATTTTCTCAGTTAGCAAATATTGATCTCGAAAATTTACCGTCGGAAAAAGAATTAAAAAAGAAAAAAGAAATGATCGGAAAAAGAGTCGCTGCCGAGCGGCATCATTTGTTGCTCGCATTTTTGCGTCGCACTTCGCCATTCCGAAAAATTTGGGGAAAAGTACAATTAAAATTTAGAATTTATGTGGGCAAGGTAGAGCGGCTTTTACATCACGAACAAAGAGCCAAGGATGCCGCGGAAGTTGCCGTTTTGCCGACCGAAGCGGTGGAAACCAAACTTGCTTCACTTATTCAAGACGGAACCTATAATTTAAGTGAAGGGGATTTTGAAAAAGCTGAGGAATTATTTATTGCCGCTATTAAGATTGATTCAAAATGCGCGCCGGCCTATCGTGGTCTTGGCGATACTTATCTCGCAAATAGCAATCTTGAGGAAGCAGAAGAAACTTACCAATTTTTACTTCAATTACAGCCAAACGATGACGCGGCAATGGTAAAAATCTCGGAAATGCTCGAAAAACGCGGGGATGTGGAAGAAGCGATTAATTATCTTCAGCAGGCCGTTATTTTGAATGATTCGCTGTCTTCGCGGTTTTTTCACCTTACAGAGCTCTTATTAAAGGTAAATCAGCCGGATGTTGCAAAGGAAGCAATAGAACAGGCGGTGGAGCTTGAACCGAAGAATCCTAAATATCTTGACTTAATGATAGAAACTGCTATACTATGTCACGATAAGGACTTGGCGGAAAGAGGATTTCAGGAACTTCGGCTGGCTAATCCCCAAAACAATAAATTGGAGGGTTTTCAGTCGCGTATCAATGACCTCTCGTAAGTAATAATGGGCAGATACCGAAGCGGTCAAACGGGGCTGACTGTAAATCAGCTGGCTACGCCTTCCTAGGTTCGAATCCTAGTCTGCCCACCAGTTCAACATAGCTCAATCAACTGAGCGATTTATTATCCATGCCGTCTTAGCTCAGCTGGTAGAGCAACAGTTTTGTAAACTGTAGGTCCGGGGTTCAAATCCCCGAGACGGCTCAAGGGGATTTGAAAATTTACTCGACGCCGATGTAGCTCAGATGGTAGAGCACGTCCATGGTAAGGACGGGGTCTCGGGTTCAATTCCCGACATCGGCTCAGCGCGATTAATGCGCTTAATTTAACAAGTATGTCTCAAGATAACATGGTAAAATTCGAATGCTCTTCATGCAAACGAATAAATTATTTCAGCTCCAAGAACAAAAAAATCTTGAAGAACCGTTTGGAACTTTCCAAGTTTTGCCGGCACTGCAAGAAACACGTTGCTCACAAAGAAACGAAATAAATAATGTGACGAGGCTAGATCCTCGTCCTTTATTATCAGGTTTATGAAAAACCTTTATAAGGCGTTTCTAAATAGTTTATATAACCCCGTGTGGTTAAAAAAACAACGCTTCGCCGCGGACCGGGCGTGGACTTATTTTTCGTTATGGGTGTTTGTTTTGTCAGTTGCAGTCGCCGTGCCGATTTCTCTCAGCGCTTGGCCGATAATTACCAACGGACAAAAATATTTTTCTTCGAACGTGCCGGATTTTGAAGCGAACTTTAAAAACGGTTCACTTCAGGTTAATCGTTTGGCACAACCCTTTGTTTACCGGATAAATGATCAATTTGTTTTAGTTGTTGATACGGTCAGAACTACTACTGCCGCTTTGACCGATTATGTTACTTCGACTTCCAAAGCCAGCTTGTTTGTCACTGCCGACCGCATGGAGTTTAATGATAGTGAAAGCGGCCAGAGCCGAATTCAAAAATGGGCAAATGTTCCAGACGGTACGGTAACGAAAGGGCAGCTCGAATCCACACTGAAAAACTTCTTAAAGCCTTGGTTTTATTTCCTTGGCGTTATCGCGGTTTTTATCGGTTTCTATGTAGTCTTTTTCATTAGCAAGTTGTATACTATTCTGGTAGTTGCTTTAGTTGTTTCGGTCATGGCCAAATTCACCGGCCGCAACTTGAAACTAAAAAACTTATTTATTATCGGTTTGTATGCTATCACCTTGCCAAGTATTATCGGCATGGCGTTTACTTTAATGGGCATTGGAATAAGTTATGTTGAATTTATGGCGATGCTGGCTTTCATGCTCGCGGTGGTGATGTCTGAGAAGTCGAAGAAAGTTGTTGAAGACGAATAAATATTGTATTACAAACTGGGATTGATTTTGGAGACCGCATATGGTAGTATGAACATACTATATGAAATCCAAAATTTGTTCAAAATGTAAAAGCAATAAACCAGTATCAGAGTTTAATTGGAAGAATAAAGCAAAGGGTTGGTTCAATTCTTTGTGTAAAGGTTGCCATTCGGCGTATAGAAAGTCCCACTATATTGCAAATAAGAATGTTTATTTGCAGAAAGCAAGAAAATGGAATAAGAAACAGACTAGTAAATTGCGAAAGTTTATCTACGAGTATCTACAAAAAAATCCGTGTGTGGATTGTGGTAATAAAGATATAAGAACATTGGATTTTGATCATGTGTTTGGAAAAGAGATGGGTATTTCGCAGATGATTAGAAATTGTCATTCAATTAAATCAATTCAGAGCGAAATAAAAAAATGTAAGGTTCGATGTGCAAATTGTCACCGAATCAAAACATTTCAAAGAGGTAAATATTGGAAGGAAAAAATGGGCCTGTAGTTTCAATGGTAAAATTCTCGTCTCCAAAACGAGAGTTCTCAGTTCGAATCTGAGCGGGCCTGCCACGTAGGACAGGTTCAAGTGACCCATCGGGGTCACGAATCTGTTTCAAAATAAAAAGCCGGTGTAATCCGGTTTTTTATAATTATTACGTTGCCTACAACGGTCATATTTTTGCTGTGGATACAAATATTTGATTTAATTTGGTTAAGTGCTATAGTAATCACATGAAAAAATATTCTACAAATGAGGGTCGTAGGATTATTCGAATCGCGCATCTTGCTGCGATATTTTTTTTAGCTCTTTCGCTTGTTTTACCTTCCGTGTCACGGGCTTTAGCTCAAGTTGATAGCTCAACTTTGGAAAGCGGGTTAAACGCTTATGATCCCACAAATAATTCTTCAACCGTCCCAACAAATCTTGATGCGGCGTTACTGGATACTTTGTTGGTTCCAGAAAATCAAACTTCCACTGGAGCGGTGGATCAGGAAAATTCAGTATCTAGTACTCCACCGTCAACAACAGTAGAACAAGATCGCGGCCCACCGGTAGTAGTTAAGCCGACGGAAATAAAAGATAAAACTAAATTTAAAAAAGACCCAGCACTTCCACTGGACGCCGAACTAAACAAGGTCAAGCAGCATCTTATTGATAATGGTTTGCCACAGGATGTAGTTGATCGTGTTGATGCCTATAGAAATCAACAAGCGGAGAGTCCAAAACAGGAAGGATTTTTTAAAAAAATAACTGATTTTTTTACCGGTAATACCGACGCGGACAAAGAACGGAAGAATATCGAGAATCTGGCCAACAAACAGCCATTTAAGGTTCAAACATTTAACGGGCAGATTAATAAAAAACCGGAATCGGATTACAACAAACTTTTTTCTAATAATAAAGAGCAGGGTAGTAATCTGCTTCAAAAAATAAAGAATTTTTTTAACGGCGGCAAATTATATAATTCAAATTTTGATTTAATTTTAAAGAAAAAGGGATTGACTTCATTTTTGGGGCAGGAAGCATTGGCGGATGTTAGTGCTAACCCCAATGATTATCTGGCCGCCGGAAATGAGATTATTTTTTCTCAGGCTATCAAGGACAAAGCTGATGCTTTAAATAATAGTCCGTTGACCATTCTAAACTACGTTCACAATAATGTAGACTACATTCCATATTACGGTTCAAAGAAGGGGTCAGATGCCACCTTAATTGAAAGGGCAGGTAACGACATGGATAAGTCGGCCCTTCTCATTGCGATGTTGCGGTACAGCAATATTCCGGCTCGGTATCGGCATATTGACGCTAAAATGAGCGTCAGTGAAGTTACAGATTTGCTCGGAGTTCAATCTGCAGAAGCAGCCGCCCAAATTTTAACACTTACAAACATTCCATATATTTACTTTGTGGATAGCGATAATAATCCACTGTTTTTTGTAATTGAACACACATATGTTGAGGCATATATCCCTTATGGTTATAGCCGCGGCGTTGACCTAAACGATGGTGGAAGTAGTCAGTGGGTACCGATGGACCCTACCATTAATGCGTATTATTATGAACAGCCGGTAGATATAATCGGAGGGATGAACGCTGATGGATTTAACGTTTTGAATTTTTATGATAATTATTTAAACAATAATTATGGCACGTCCACCCCGATTGCCGCTTTTCAAACACTAGTGGAAAATTATTTGGCCTCTAGCAGCACCCCGACCTCAACTTATAGTGACGCATTGGTCCGTTATTATCCAAAGCAACAAAATTTGTCATTTATTCCTGGGACATTGCCATATCAAGTAGTAGTCGATTTAAACACTTATGATTATATCCCTTCAACCCTACGGCACACTGTTCAATTTACTGTTTTAGATGACCAACAAAATACGATTCTTGATTACACTGCTAATGTTTCTGATTTAGCTGATAAAGAATTGTTAATGACTTATGATCCGGCTACGCAAGCAGATCAGGATACTCTAAATACTTTCGATACTATCTATGATGTCGTGCCACTTTCACTTGTTGCGGTCAACGCAAAAATTAAAATAAATGGAGTTTCTGTCGTAACAAGCACCGCCACTTCTACTCTCGGCAGAAATCAAAATTATTCAATGGTATTTAAAGCGCCAACGCGTGAAATCGGCAGTTCAGTATCTGTTAACACCGTAGAAACCCAGGATGAAAATATTATTACTGGCAATACGAATGCTATAGCAATAAATACCGACCGAGTCGTACCGCCTGAATTACGCCCGACAGCCGACACTCAAACTAATAGTTTTGTTTCCAATCAATTACTCTATAAATCGGCTTTAGATTATTTGTATAGATTAGATCAAACGGAAAGAGAGCTGGCTAAGGTGGTCGGGGCCGATTTTACCCATACAGCAACGCGCGCGGCAATTTTTAACGGCATCTCTGTTACCTATAGCAATGGTCAGCCGTACTCTTTTGATTGGAAGGGCCTTAGAATTGATTCATCGGCAAAGGTCACTTATTTTAACCGATTTAACGATGATTCAACTACGTATAAGAAGGAGTTCATGGCCATATTTGGCCTCCAAGCCTCGCTTGATGAGTCAAATATTTTTGAAGAAAACTTCAGTGTCGGAGCAATTTCTACCGTCAAAGGCCTAAAGCTCGTCGCCTCAAGCACTTTTCCAGGAATTACAATGCGCAAAATTACCTCGGCAAATGAAAGCGATATTGATTCGCTTTTTGTAACAAGCACGACCAAAACTATCTTTCATACTGCGGTACAAGCAGGTAAAACCGTCTACACACCGTCGGCTCCATTTACTTACGGAAATTGGACCGGCTTAGTTTACATAACGATTAGTTTTGACCAAGGCATTGCTGGATATATTATTGGGGAGGGGTTGAATGGTGGGTATACTGTTGAGCAATTTACTTCAATGTGGAATGACGCTTTTATGAGTAGGTTATTGCCTTCTGCGTCGGCTGTTATATACTCGCCAACAAATAATCAAACATTTACAATTGGGGACAACATTCATTGGAACGCTCAATACACCGTGAATTTTGGAACAAGTACTGTTGTTTGGCAAGAAACGACAAATATTAATTCTACGAATATTGGGTTGGGAGATTGGGATTTGATAGGGAATTATGGAACGACCACTACAGTGCATATTATAATTCAGAAACCGTCGAATCCGTTGAATATTAATTATGATTGGATGAAAAATAATTGTTATAATACCTTATTAAAAACAGGTTCTGACAATTGTACGGAAAAAATGCGAAAACCAGAGGATATAAAACAGGTGGTTATACATTATACCGCAGGTAAGACAGCACAAAACGCAATCGACACCTTCAACATTCCTGGAGGAAAAAGCTCGCACTATGTAATAGATAAAGACGAGAATGGAACAATTTATCAATTGGTTGCAGACAAAAATATTTCGTATCACGATGGTTGTATTCGGGGTCATTGGGTTGGTAAGGAATTCGAATGTGATGATGAATATGGGAGCGCTAACGCAACAATTGGGATTGAGTTGGTAAATTATGGATTTCTAAACACAACGACTGAAAATGGCATTTTTAGAACTGACGGAGGTGCCGTATTTAAACCGGATGGATATAGTAGAATGGTTTTTGATAACACAACAACGTGGGGTGGTTATAGGTATTGGGAACAACCACACATGAGTCAAATTATCTCATTAGTTAATCTCTTGAATTTTTTGGGTAGTCAGTATGCTTTTGACGTAAAAATTTTCCCAAACAGTAGTACTCCAAATATCCTTGATTTTCAGAATGAATCACAGCAACTGCTTAATTTTAATGGAATAGTAGGTCATTCAAATATTGCTAATTACAAATCCGATCCCGGACCTGCATATCAACAAGCTTTGATTAATTATTGGGGTTTATAAGTATGCTAAATTTAAAATCAAAAAAAAATGTATTTTTTCTAGCTTTTATACTTTTATTTGTAGCAATAATTTTTTTACTATCAGCGGGTGGTTTTATCGATTTAAAGATAAAAAATTTAAACAGAATGAATCAGCCGACTGCTGGTGTTATAATTTCTTATCCACCCAATTTTGGATTAGTTTATAAAGCTCAAGGTGCGGTTGCGCATTTGAGTCACAATATTTCATATAACGGTCCGGGTATATGTGATCCGTCTGAAGCCGCGGTTATCAACAAAAAAAACGAAGAAGATTCTATGTTTGATGAATTAGATTATACGATAATAATTTCAACTTCGAGCGTGAAGGATTTAATACCTAATTTTGAGAAAAAAATAACACCGGATAAGTATGGTGACACCGATATAGATATAATTAAAATTGGAAATATAGCTGGTTATTCCGTGCTTCGCGCTGTAGAAATGTGTGGAAGCATAGATAATTATTTTCCTAGATCATACGGCACATTAATTATTTCTCAAGACGCTCAAATGGTTGCGCTCAGAAATAGGGGTTATTTTAAAGACATTAGTGGATCGTTAAACGATGAAGAGATTAATAAAATTATACAAATGATTGTAGAAACCGCAAGGCCAGTCTACAAAAAATAAATGTGTTTGTGAAAAAAAGAATTTCAAATAAAATACTTTCCACAATAATCATATTCAACCTAATATTTCCGTCTTTTGTTTTCCCGGCTTTTTCTAGCGCACAAACCTCAATGGTAGACACAACCTTAACTTCGACAAACGTTACCTCAACACCAGCCTGGTTTGGTCCGATTTCCTATGAAGACGAAATGCGCAAGCCTCCTCTTAATAAAATTATCACTATTCCAACAATTATCATTAACACCTCGACCATATCGGATGTTTCTAGAATTGATTGGGATCAGGAGGTCGATTTAGACGGGAAAAAAGTAAAACTAAATTCTGATGAAGTGCTAAATAATTTCAGAATTGATCCAGAAATTAGGTCGCTCATTAAAATGTATCGTTCAGATGTTGACGTAACCAATAAGAAAAACTTGTTTATTTTATCTGAAAAAATCAATAAATTGCAACACTCCAAAGAGGCATTACATCACCTTATTGCGCAAAAACTAGTTGCTCAGCACAACCTTCCCAAGGATTATTTTGACCTCGAAAGTCGAGGGTTGATAATTATTCCTGATAATTTTACCAATCTATCTAAGAAGACTAAAAATAGATTAGACCTGAAGAGTGGCAAAGCTGTTGCTCAAAATAATTATGAACCCTTGGTTCAAAATGTTGATACTGTGACTGTTGCCCCGACGAGTAGTTTGTCCGGTGGATTACAAAAAATAGCTCTGGGCGGTTTTGAGACCTATAGCATGCAATCGCAATCCTCACCGGTTGTATTAGATTATAATAGTGGCTCGCCCGGCAATTGTGGTACTGGCCAATATTCCATGCGGGTCTCTGGAATTCCTTCACAATATTATCTCACTCAGGTAGATTCATTTGGTGCTGGTGGATCGTATTCAGTTACTATTACGGCTGACGGAAAATATTATTCTTCGACTGATTCTTGTGGCGCCGGAGCATGGTGTGCTCATGATTTCTCGACATATAATATTCCAGCCAATAAAGTGACTTTGATTACTATCTCTGGAGACGGTCAATCCACTGTGAGTTCTGCTAATCTCGGATCTGCGAATGGTTATTTGATTTGGAATGGCTCATGTGGTTCTCACGATCCAAAGATGCAGGTATGGGGTAATGAAAGTCGGTATCGTGGAATACCACCTTTTGCCAACTCCTCAACCGAAAAAGCTTTTAATTATCTAATAACTAAACAGAAATCCAACGGGTCTTGGGGGAACACTTCAACCTCCTTTATTGAAACAACCGCTGTTCTTGATGCGTTTAACTCCATCGGTGTAAATGCTACTACTACTGATCAAGGAATCGAGTGGCTTGATTATTCCATTACTGACAACAATGATTTCTTCGCTCAAAAAACAAAGTTACAGGCCTTTGCCGGAGAACCAACGACAACAGCAGAAATACTTGCTGGATATGTAGACGAAGTCACTGGTGGGTTTGCATATAATAGCGGATATCAGACTGACCCGGCGACCACGGCCGACGCGCTGATGGCTTTAACTCAATCTCAATATACCGATTCGGGAAGTACACCTGATTTAACCGATGCCTATGCCATATATTATTTAACGCAGAGTCAGCGATTTGATGGTGGTTGGAGTTCCGTAGAAGGTGGAGATAGTTCAATACCGGTGACAGTAAAGGCAATTGAGGCACTATTGCCCTATAAAGATTATACTTTGTGGTGCGGAACACCTCAAAGTATTGATATTGAAACTTATTTAAATAAAGCCATTACCTGGTTAAAAAATATCCAACTGCAGAACGGTACGTGGTCAAGCAACCTAGTTGATAACGCTCTCGCATATTATATATTAGAAAAAGCTGGCGTTAATCCAACTTTTGAAAATGAGGCAATATCGTATCTAACAAATTCCCAAGCCGAAGACGGTAGCTTTGCTAATGGGAATATATACGTTACAGCCGCTGTGCTAAAAGCTCTTTCAATGCCCCCGGCTATGTCAGGTCATCTTGCAGTAACAGATATAATTCCACTCAGCACGCTACAAACTGGCGTATCGACTTCCTTAAAAATATTAGTTCACAATTCAGGTAAAAACACGGTTAGTAATGGTATTTTGTATTTAATTGCGGACGGTTACGTGCTTAACACTGTCGATTTTGTCGCCAACAACATTTCGATTGGTGCAAGTAGTACTGCCGAAATTATAATTCCGATTACTAACACATATGGTTTAGTAGGGGACGTTGACTTTATTGTTTCTCTCGAAGGCTCAAACGGAACTATTCATGATGGTTCTCGGTATAAAGAAACTTTAACTTTTGCTGCGGACGCAACGGGTCTTCCTGGTTTACCGACCTATTTTGTTGCTCAAAAGTTTTCATATAATAATACTACCCCAGCCGTAAACGTCCGCTGGAAACAAAAAGACGACCCAAACCGTTTAAATTACATGATAATGTGGAGGCAGTTTGGAACGTCAACTTGGACTTGGGCAGCTGTTAGTAGCACGCAAAACGGTGCTTGGATCACCCCGCTGATTGAAGATCAAAAGTATGAGGTAACCGTCGGGGCGATGGCACAAGACGGTACGCGCTATACATATTATAGCGACCCGGCTCAGGTTATTGTTAGTGGTAATCAATATGAATATGCAACCAGCACGCTTTCAGGTGTGGTTAATTATGCCGGGCAACCACTTTCTAATGTTTATCTCTTGGGGTATATAGAAGCCGCTGGTCCGTCAGGTGTCGGCGGGATCTACAGTCTTTCAAATGTACCATATGGTAGAGGAGCGGTAGGGGTGTTGGATTTTAGATATGATCAGTACATGATAAGTTATGTAAATTCGGGTGGAAATATTAGTAATTTTAAAATTCCAACTAATTTAAAATTTGACACGGAAAATCCGACCGTGACGGATGTCTCAATCTTCGGAGAAGGGGACATGGTTGTTCCTAATAAGAAAGATGTCACTATTCAATATAGTGTTAACGATGACGAAAAGCTAAACGATATCGGTTATGTCCAGTCCGCCACTTTTTCATATTATGATCCACATGATCAAATCTGGCATTCAATTGGTACTCAGGACGGCCCGCTTTATCAGACGATGACATATAATTGGCATATTCCAGACAACTTGCTTGGTACTGATTATCAATTGCAGGTTGTAGTCCGCGATTATAGTGGT
Organism: Patescibacteria group bacterium; assembly: GCA_041661385.1. GTDB lineage: Bacteria > Patescibacteriota > Patescibacteriia > Magasanikbacterales > GWA2-37-8 > JAKANM01. The sequence continues at coordinate 388,353 of JBAZUP010000001.1, read as the reverse complement.
AAACAAACAACCTCAACACCTTGGGGGCCATTTGAAATAGTCCCCGGAAATTCTCCGCCAACCTTTTCATTTATTGCACCCTCAACTTTAGTGCCATCCGAGGCTGATTTAAAGTACACAATTAGATGGAATGCTAAAGACGATGAGGATAACCCCGACATTTATTTATATAAAGATGTTGATCAAGATTTAAGCGGTCATAACGGTTTAATTGGAATATTTAAGACAAATGATATTCTGCAGCAATATGAGTGGGATACTTCAGCGATAAGTAAGGGATCATTTTATATTAGGGCGGTCGTCTGCGACGGGGTTAACACGTGTACAATGGTTTATTCCAACAATAAGGTTACGATAAATCATTTTCCGCCATCAGCACCAACGGACATTCAAATTAATGGTTTAAGCAATCCCTCCGAGATTACTAGTACGCCAAAGTTTTCCGCTATATATAATGATCCGAGTGGCAGCTCTGATTTGGCAACTCATTACCGAATTCAAGTTGGTTATTCTCCGGCTTTTACCTCTTTGAAATGGGATAGTTTAAAAACTCATTTAACCAACTCAACCACGCCCGGATCGAGAATCGAAGAAGTTGAGTATTCCGGTCCTCCCTTTGGAGTTAGTACCACCTATTATTGGCGTATTAAACTGTGGGACAAGGGCGGCGATGAGGGGGCCTGGAGCTCAACCGGTAACTTCACTTCTTCAATATCAACTTCTTCATCGTGTCTGTTTGACCAGTTCTCTGATTCAGGTGGTGGGTTGTGGTTAAATAAAAAACCGATACAAATTACTGGTTCAAATCAGGGAACTCAAACTGGCTATGTAGTGCCAGTTACCATCGACACCGCTTCTTTGGTAGGAGCAGGAAAAATGCAAATAAATTTAGGCGATCTCCGTTTTTCTAATTCTACCGGCAATGAGCTACCGTGGTGGGTGGAATCTGGAGTCAATTCTGCTGCAACTAAGATTTGGGTAAAAGTTGATTCTATTCCGTCCGGTGGTACGACGATTTATATGCATTATGGTAATTTAGACGCCATGTCAGGTGGTGGTTATGCCAATAATGGTAGTAATACTTTTGATTTTTTTGATAATTTTGAAGATCAAAGTTTTGATGGAAATTTGTGGGGTCCCGGTCAAAGATACGGTCTGCCAAGCGAAAACAGTGGGCTTATGGCTTTCTATGTTTATTCAACATATGATGGTGGCCAGGAAATCCAAACCGTACCAACATTTTCTGGGAGTAAGATTGCTGAGTTCAACATGACAATGGACATGGTACCGGGAAATCAGTACTGGAAGTCGCTTTTTTTTGCTGCCCGCATTGGTAGTAGCTCGACAGTATTTAACTCTCCGTGGGCCGTTAAATCGTCCGGGTGGTGGTCAAATGGAGTGCAAGACTGTGCTGCCGTTAATGGGGGTCCTTATTTAGGAAGTGTTGCAGTTGATAACAACTTGGGTCAATTTACGTTTAAATTAAACACAACTACCTGTGGGGTCGCTTCTTTTACTACGACCACTGATCCATATGTTTTTAATTTTGCCGATCAAGTGGGTGATGGTTGGGGAACTGTTAATTTTCGGGATTTCCGAGTACGATCATTTGTTTCATCGACGCCAACGGCGGGTTCTGCGGGAGCTGAGGAATTAGAGAATGATTCTTGTGTTGGCGGTGGTTTGTCATATCCCGATGGTGGTTCTTGGCATTATAAAAGACCAATTGAAATTTCTGGTTCTACTTCAACATTGGTGGCATATAGCGTGCCAGTAATTGCCGATGCCGCCTCGTTAATTTCGATGGGAAAAATGCAGTCAAATCTAGCTGATCTTCGTTTTGTTGACTCACAAGATAAAGAATTACCGTGGTGGGTTGAGTCCGAGGCTAATACATCGTCAGCGAAGATTTGGGTAAAAATAAATTCAATACCACCTGGAGGAACCACAATCTACATGTATTATGGTAATCCCAGCGCCCGCCTTGCCGGGAGTTACGCAAATAACGGTAAGAATGCCTTTGAATTTTTTGATGATTTTAGTGACTCAATAATTGATGGAACATTATGGGGGTATGGTCAAAATGTGGGTTTGCCAACAGAGGGTGATGGAAATTTATATTTTCATGCGTATAGTGCTTATTATGATGGCAAGGACGTTCAAACTATTCCGACTTTTTCAGGTAATCGGATTGCAGAATTTAACATGACAATGGATAATTATATACAGCATCCCGAATGGAAATCTTCAATGTTTAATGCAAGAATTGGTGAAGCATCTTCAGTTGACGTTTCTCCATTTGCGAGCCTATCATCGGGGTGGTGGTCAAACGGTGTTCAGGCTTGTGAACCGGTTAATGGCGGTCCATATTTAGGTAGTGTTAATGTTAATGCTGATTCAGGAACATATACACTTAAATTAGGTTCTACTACGTGCGGGTCCACATCTTTCAGTGCGACCACAAGTCCTTATGTGCTTAGTTTTTCAGTACATGTCGGAACGGGTGCGACCGAAACGGTTAATTTTTATGACCTAAGGGTTCGACCGATAGTTTATCCAGAGCCAGTTGTAGGTGCTCTGGGTGAGGAAGAAATTATTAATGCACCACCGTCGCAACCATCAGGGCTCTTAGTTAATAATTCTTCAAATCCGACGAAAGTTACTAGCACGCCGATTTTTTCTGCAATCTACAATGATCCAGATACTGATGATGCCTCGGATAAATATAGGATACAGGTATCAACTTCAAGCTTGTTCTCATCAACAAGTTGGGATTCAGGTACTTCAACAATGGCTTCGACAACTAGGGGTAATCGTATTCAAGATATAATTTATTCCGGAGCACCGTTATCTTCGAGCACCGTTTATTATTGGCGTATTAAGTTTTGGGACTCAGTTAATAATGAAGGAGTCTGGAGTGCTAATACCTCAACATTTGTTTTGTCTTTGATGATTAATCCATCGGAATCAAGAAATCTGCAAACTTTAGGACTCATGAGAAGTGATAATGTAATTTATGATAATAGTTTTGAAGATGGGTCCACAAATTACTGGAAATTTTGGTCTGGTAATGGTGGAACAAATACGGTTGATTGCACAGTATCATTTACTGGCAACTGTTCTCAGAAAATTATTGTTTCAAGTGCCGGTAATGTATGGGATTCCCAGTTCTGGCAAGATTTAAGAGTAGATACTGGGATTAATTATACAGTTAAATTCAGAGCTAAGGCGACCACCACCTCAACAATTACTTTTGGTGTTAATCAAGACCATAGTCCTTGGTCAGATTTTGGCCTTGCCGCCGGTGTTTCAATTACTCCAGACTGGAAACAGTATGCGTTTACTTTTACCAGCAATGGAACCGATGAGTTGGCTAGAGTTTTCTATTATGTTGGTACCAACATAAATAGTTATTGGCTGGAAGACGTAGAAGTTACACCAGATAATTTAAGCCTAATTAAGAATCCAAGTTTTGAAACGAGCATGAATAATTGGTATTTCTGGTCACAAAATGGTGACCCACAAGCGACCAATTCAGTCGATTGTTCGGAGGGTAGTGATGGAAATTGTTCAAACAAAACTATTGTGAATTACAGTGGACAACACTATCAAGTTCAATTAAGCCAGAATCTAATTGCTAACACTTCAACTACCTACCTACTTAAGTTTGATGCCAAATCGAGCGTTTCAACAACTGAGACAGTTGTTTTGACACAAAACCACGATCCGTATGCTGATTTAACATGGTCTGATTTTTCCGTAAATCCTTCGTGGCAATCATATTCCTTTGAAGTAAACCCGTCTCAGGGAGATTCGAATGCTCGTGTAACTTTCTATCTGGGTAGAATTGCCCATACTTTCCAAGTAGATAACGTTAGTCTAGTGCCAAAACAAATCATTACAATAACTTCAACGCCAGAGTTTAGTGCAATCTACGAATCACTCGATGCAAGCTCAACTGCGAATAGCTATCAGATTCAATTAATTCAAAGTGGTGGTAGCTTTACTTCGCCGTTTTGGGATTCCGGGAGACAGACATTTTCGGAAAATACTCCCGCGGGCAGTCGAATCCCTAACATTGTTTATGGTGGGTCGGGTTTACAGAATGGGACTAAATATTATTGGCGGATTAAGCTATGGGACAATGATGACAATGAAGGTCAATGGACTAATGGAAAAGATTATTTTGAAACCATTCCCCCAAATAGAGCCCCGGTTGCTCCCACCGCACTTTGGACTGAAAATCAAACTAACCCAGCCAACCTCATGGTTAGTTTGCCGAAATTCTCCGCGATCTATAACGATCTAGATTTGAGTGATACCGCTAACAAGTATCGCGTTCAAGTTTCAACTTCAAGTATTTTTTCAAATATTAAATGGGACTCTGGCACGACGACAATGGCGACAACGACATCGGGAACTAGAGTTCCGGACATTACATATGGCGGTTCAACCCTTGCATCAAGTATCGTGTATTATTGGCGAATTTCCCTCGTTGATGTTGGGGGTCTGCCCGGTGCTTGGAGCGCGGAAACTTCTACTTTTTCCTTAAATAGTGCACCTGCCGCACCAACAGACATGCTTGTCGAAGGTCAAACTAACCCAACAAATATTGCAACGACTACACCAAGGTTTTCAGCAATATATAACGATCCAGATGCCGGAGACCAAGCAAATAGGCATCGTCTGCAAGTTTCAACCTCGAGCGTTTTTGCCAGTATAAAATGGGATTCTGGCACTACAACGATGGTAACAACTACAGAGGGAAACAGGAGTCCGGACATACTCTATACAGGTTCGGCTCTAGCGACGAACATTATTTATTATTGGCGTGTTGAGTTTGTTGATGTGGGCGGCTTGGTAGGTGCCTGGAGCACAGCCACTTCAACATTTTCATTGAACACCGCACCAACCGTTCCAACCAGCACATTGACTCAAGGTCTTGTTAATCCATCAAACTTAACAAGCACGCCAAAATTCTCGGCAATTTATACGGATCTTAATTCCGGTGATCAGGCCAACAAATATCGTATCCAGGTTTCAACTTCTAGTTCGTTTACGGTTATAAAATGGGATTCTGGCACTACAACGATGGCGACGACAACCGAGAACAGCCGAAGTCCAGAAATTACTTATGCGGGGTCAGCACTTGTCTCAAGTACTATTTATTATTGGCGTATTGCTTTTGAAGACGTTGGTGGGTTGGCTGGTGGGTGGAGCACAACAACGTCAACTTTTTCGCTTGCTGGGTCACCATCTTATATTCAAAGTCAAAAAGCACACGGTTCTAAATCAGTTGCTTTTTCCGGCTCCGTCGTCGGAAGTAATTTGGTGGTAGTTGGAATTACAGCCTATAATGTCACTTTTCCAACCAGCACAATTACAGACAATAAGGGTAATACTTATTATAAAGCCGCTGAGGCAGTAAAAAATTCGTATCGAGCTGCAATATTTTATGCGAAAAATGTTATTGGTGGATCAGGTTTTACTGTTTCGTCAACCGTCACAGGTACGCTAGCGGTTCATGAGTATGCCGGAATAAACACAACGAATCCGTTAGACAAGACAATGTCTGGTACAGGGTCTTCAGTTACGCCTAGTTCGGGCAACATTACAACCACTTCAACAAATGAATTATATTTTGGGCTTGCATGGAGCGCTGGGAATAATAATTCCTGGACGGCGGGTTCAGGTTATACAATTCGTCAAACAGAATTGGTGAATGGAGTTAGTACATACCAACGTTTAGCCTCGGAAGACAGAGTCATAGCAATAGCTACCACAACCGCTGCAAAATTCACAACATCTGCCAGCAATGCGTGGGCTGCCATAATAGCGACATTTAAATCTCAATAAAGTAAATTAATTTTTTAAGTTTAATAATTTATTCTCAAGGGTGAGATGGCTTTTTAAATTTGACAACAAATCTCTTTTTTCGAACACCTGCCCTTCTTTTAAAATAAACTTGGCATAATTTTTAATATCAATCCTTTTTTGTTTTTCTTTTTGTTCAGGATTGATTCCCATAACTCCCGATTGAAATTTATGATACCGTTCAACTTCTTTTACAATTTTTTCTTTCATCCCGAGCTCCTCCAGAGAAATTTTGTCAATCAGTTCAAGTATTTGGTTTAGTAAATCTTCTTCTCTCATATAGCCTAATTTGCAATTTAAGTCTTTGTATTTTGTACAACCATAATATACGTAGCGATGGATGGTGCCATTTTTTTGTTTTTTAAATTTTTCATCAGCGGTAATACCCGATCCACATAGTCCGCATGTGATTAGTTTGGTAAAGGCAAATTCTTTACTTTTACTTTTTCCGACTTGATAATCCAACATTCTTTCCTGAACCTTCTCAAAAAGCTCTTTCGAAATAATAGGCTGGTGATTCCCAGTATACCAATTGCCACTCCCTTTTGGGTATTCGTGTGACCCGTAGTAAAAAGTGTTCCTAAGCATTAAGTATAAATTGCTTAAGGCAAAATATTTATTGTTTTTTGATCTAAAGTTTAAATCATTTTTTAACCAAGCATGAATTTGTCGACCGCTCCAGCCATCATTTGCCGCTTTCTCAAAAATCTTTTTTACAATCGGTGCTCTTAAAGGGTCTATGACAATGTGGCATTTTCGATCCGTTCGTTTTTCATTCAAATACCCGATTGGCGCCACTCCAGGCCACAGACCCATCTCCACTTTTGCTCTCAGACCTCGTTTTACGTTTAAGCCTCGGTTATCATTTTCAAGTTTTGCCTGACTTCCCAGAATCATTAATAGAAATTTCTCGTTAGGGGAATTGGTAAATTTTTGACCATAGGTTCGTATTTCGTGAAGTAGTTTTTGGTCGATTAGATCAACTAACGACCCCAGATCGCCGGCGTTTCTGCTCAGCCGATCCGGTGCCCAAGTTAAAATACCGGTAAATAACCCTTTCCTAATATCCTCAATCAACTCGTTATATACCGGCCTTTGCCCCGAAGCCTTGGCCGAATGACTTTCTCGCCTAATCTCCTTTATATAGAGTCCATCCCGTTCGGCTAGTTTGGTCATCTCTTTGATCTGGGAATCTATTGAAAGGGCCTGCTTTTCGTCTGATTCGGACGACTTACGGGCGTATAGGCAATATTGGGTAGGAGGGGCTGTGATTTGGTCCATAGATTATATTATCTCATAGACATTAATGACGCAGACCCCGCTAGTTAGTCCAGAGCCCCTAGTAGACAAACTGTAGATAACTAAGCTTCGCAAAGCACCTATTCTAAGCTATTATGTGCTGGACATTTGGCTATAATTTAGCTAAAATGTCATTGACAATTCAGGCTGGAAGGCCAAGTACCTAAACCCAGATAACCTCTAGGCATGGTGCTTCGAAACTCAACTAAGACACTGAACTCCACGTTCAGCTATTCTTAGTTGAGTCATACATCGAAAGGTGTATGGGGCCGTAAAAAGCCCAGCTGGCGTGGGGTTTTGTGTTTCATGCCGGCTTATCTAAAGGTCGGCTTTATTTATTTAATTATTAAAATAAGTATGCAAACGTTATTTGGTTTTATATTTTTTGGATCAATAATTGCTTGGTTTATTGGTCTTGCCAAGCCGTCTTTGTTTACAAGATTTTTTAAATCACAGCCAAATAGAAAAAAATTAACCTTAATATTTGGCTTGTTGGGTTTTGTTTCTCTGATTATGATTGGTGTCGCTGCTCCTGAAGTAAAAAAAGAACCGGAATCCTTAGTTAAAATTCAGGATAAACAAATTGTTGTGAGTACAACCCCTGAGCAAGTTAATAAGGATAGTCAAGTTAAAACTGAAGCAGTTACAACAGTGCAGACAGCCCGTCCAAAGGAAGAGGCACAGAAGGAGCTGGATGAACTAATTAATCTAGGTAAACAAGCTGGCCTTTTTGATTCATATGAGTTTTCCAAAACAGCAAGCGTCGTTTACGTCGGTCCTGCTTGGTATTCCCAAAAAGTTACTTTCAAAAAAGATATTCTTGCAAAGCTAGCAATGCTGAAGGAGGAGATAACTGGTTTTAAACACCTTGAAATTCGCGATGTACAATCTAATGAAAAGGTGGCTGAGGTCACGGCTTTTGGTGGGTCACTTGAAGTATATAAATAAATTTCAGCCGTTTGTTAATGGTGAAATTTTTTGATACTCAGTAGTCGGTATATTTTTCTTTTCGTCATCAATATCTTTCTTCTTATACCACTCCTCAATATATATCTCATAATCAATTAGTTCGTGAAATTCAATTGGCGATCCATCAGCCTTAGGTGGAACACCGCCTAAGGCGAGAAATTTATTCTGGATACTAACGCATCTTTCTCTGCGCTGTTCACCATCCTCGACCAGCAGATCCTCCAGGGTTCTTGTCGGTACTGGTTCTAATTTTGGTAAAGATTTATGTAGTATTACAGCGTTCGTTGTTTTTGGTTTGTACCTGGGTGAATTGTGGCTTAGTAAATATTTGACAGCTTCTATCTTTTTTTCCTTTACCAGAAGTATTAAAGCGTGCTCCGCCAGGTCACAATTATTTTTTCTTCCGATAGTTTCAGCCTCGTTGGCTTTTTTACGAAATTCTTTATCTTCTTTTTTCCAGCGATAATAGGTTGCGTGATCAATATTAATTCTAATGCAAGACAAACTAACGTTACCGTTTTTTTGGATTTCTTTTAGAAGGTTTAGTTTTGTCTTGTCGTCGATCATATTAGTTGATTTTCTTTGGTCTTTCTCCAGTTTCTTTTTCCCAGCGTTTCAAAATGACTTCGGTGTAAACTGGTGATTTTTCCATGATATAACAGCGGCGATTCATCTTAATCGCTGAAATTAGGGTTGAACCACTACCACCGAAAGGTTCAACGATCAGATCGTTTCGCTTGGTAAGGACTTTAATGTAGGGGATAAGGATTTCGGTTGGTTTGGTTCCAAAGATTACACCTTGTCCTGATGATTTTTCGTCAGCCGCCTTATAATCTATAAAATCGGTCGGGCAGATTTTTTTGCCGGTTTCGTAGGATTCCCAATGTGGCTTGCCAGCAATGGCGTAGAGCGCCGTCTCATATTCATTTTCAAGCAGTTCGCCTTCATCTTCTGCTTCAAGCGCTTTGTCTTCCGACGCCCCGACCATGGCAATATCGTGTTTATTAAAGAATTTATTTTTAGCTGAAAATCCTTGCATCCGATTAGGGACGTGCCAAACAATCATATTTTTTACTTTCCAATATTTCTCAAGCTCGCCCCAAATAATCCGAAGGTTCTTCCAGTTCTCATAAACAATGATGGCAAAGCTCTCTTTGGCAACCTTGTTAATATTAGCTATCCATTTTTCCGTAAAATCTGGTGGCAGTTCGTCGGTTTCAAGGTAGCGACGATTCTTTTTAGCGCCAAAGCCAACGGTCACTCCATCCTTATTTTTTGTTTTACCTTTGAGGTAATCAAGGATATATGGTGGATCGGTAAAGCACATGTCGGCCTTTTCGCCATTCATAAGTTTAATAACATCCGCCTCAATTGTTGAATCGCCACACCGGAGGCGAGAGCCGTTCAATTCGTAAGTGTCTCCTTTCTGTACGGTAATTTCTTGGATATTTAATTTTTCTAGTTCCTTTTTCAAGTCAAACATCTCGGTATTTACCTCAGTAGGAAAGATGTCATCTATCTCTTCGCTATCAAAACCGACATCGGCTAGGAAGGCTTCGTCAAATTCTGCTAGGAGATCAAGGTCAAACTCCCCGGTATTTTTGTTAAGACGGACTGAAAGCTCCTGTTCCTTTTGTATCTCTGTAATACAGACATACACTACAGGTACCGTGGTCAGGCCTAACTCTTTGGCTACTTCGGCTCTAAAGTGGCCGCCAACGATGATATTTTTTCGCTCCGGTGCGTTATTACAAATGATTGGGTCCACGAGGCCGAAGCGCTCAATTGATTTCTTAAGCTGGTCGGATTGTTCTTTAGAATGTTTGCGTGGATTGTATTCCGACGCTCGAAGTTCGTTGACCGGAACTTCCACGATGTTAAGTTTTGTATTAATCATATATATTAAATTTTTTAGTTAATTATATTTTCGACCTTTAAAAAAAGCGCCCGCCCAACTAAAACACCAAGGGTGTTGTAGAAAGGCGAGCGCTCGTTTCAACGAATACCAGTCACGGTATCTAAAAACCAATCAAAATCATTTTATTCCTTAGATTGCTCTACCAAAAGTAAATTGTAATCATCAAGCGATTATTTAAGAGTTAAATAAGAAAGTCTCCATATCTTTTTAAAATTTTTCCATCGGGGACAGGCGGGTTATATTGGGTTACGTCTAATGTTGCTTTTGTGGAGGGGTTAAAAATACATGGCCTATCAATTTGTTTATTGTTCCAAATGTAATTATTATATTCGGTGAAAAGATGGTAGTTGGTGCCGAGTTGATCTTCAGTTCGCATTGTATTTGTTGATATTTCTTTTCCAGAGTGCAGTCTTACAGTTTTTCCCGGTGGCAACATGCATTTGTTGCCAAGATTAAATTCACGAACAATTCTCCATTGTGCTGTTCCGTTCGTATAGGAAAGATTATATATTTGAAGGCCATTAAGATTTATGCTTGCATTGTCGGAGTTGGTAATATCAATCCATTCCGCCGCTAACTGAAACGGCAGGATTGATCCAAACGGGGGACGGTCCTTGCCGGTCGGGTTTGGTTTGGCTTGGGAAATTACTAGTTTCATAGTTGTGTTGTTAGTTTTTAGCGCTTATAAAGATTGTACGCTCGGTTTTGATTGGTGTCAAGGGTGTTAAAAAATCTCTTGACATTATAAATCATTTATAATATACTATAACCGATGGGGTATCAGCCCCGCTGAATTTATAGCAGGCATTATATTTAAAAAACCGATAAAATATAGGTTTATGAACGAAACACAAGAAAAATTACTAAAATTAGCCAAAAAAAAGGATATTTCTGATATGAAATTCAGGGAAATAATGCGTGAAATCGGGGTTAAACATCCTCAGTCCGTCATATATAATCTAGAGCAGCTAAAGAAGAAGGGGTTGTTGTATTTTGATTCCAATAAGCGTCAGCGGGTGGCAAAGCCCCAGGGGTATACTGTGGATAACTTTTTTAATATTCCCATTGTCGGATCAGCGAGTTGTGGTCCAGCCACAGAATTAGCCGAAACTCATATTGAGGGCTATTTAAAAATTTCTAAAAAATCAATTGGGCAATATCGGCCGGACGGACTCATTGCGGTTAGAGCGGTGGGTGATTCTATGACTGGCGCTAACATTAAGGGAGAAGGAATCGAAACCGGTGATTATGTAGTTGTTGAATGCAAGCAAAAACCCAGCAACGGGAATTATGTTTTGTCGGTAATTGACGGTGCCGCGAATATTAAGAAATTTTTTAAGGACAATACAAAGCATGAAATCAGACTTATTTCTGAGACGGATAACGACGCACCGCCAATAACGATCCACGAAGAGGATGTAGAGGATGGCAAATATTTTGTTAATGGCGTTGTGGTTAGAGTTGTTAAAAAATAATTTATTATTTATTTATGGCAAAAAATTATCATAGTGTGCCCTGGGATGGTGACTGGGCTGTAAAAAAAGAAGGGGTAAGTAAGCCGGTTTCGGTTCATCGCACTCAAGAGGCCGCTGAAGACAAAACTCACACTCTCGCAAAAAGAGCTGAGGTTGAGGCCGTTTATCACAATCGACATGGTCTAATTAAAGATAAGGACAGTTTCGGCAACGATAGTTGTCCGCCAAAGGATAAAGTTCATTAAATATGCCGAAGACTACTGAAGAAAAAGCATCTTCAATAACACAATCCAATCCAGTGAGAATAGCTCTGTGGGTTAGAGCGGGTGGCAGATGTGAATTTTTAGGGTGCAATAAGTACCTATTGGATGATGAGTTTACAGGATTAAATGAACTTTTTTTGGGGGATGTTGCGCACGTTGTTGGACGGTCACGGAAGGGGCCTCGAGGGAGTTGTTCTCTTCCTGTCACGGATAGAAACAAAGTAGGCAATTTGATGCTTCTCTGTTCAGAACATCATAATAAAATTATAGATAAATCTCCGAAAGATTTTCCGGTTGAACTCCTTTTGGAATATAAAAAAGTTCATGAAGATAGGATTTTGTACCAAACCTCGCTCGGACCAGAATCGGAAACAGCAGTCATTCGATTAATTGGTAATATTAGAGGAGGTACAGTTTCTGTCTCAGATGGTGAAATACGAGAAGCGGTTTTAGCTTGTAATCGTTATCCCCGGTACCTTATGGCTGGGAAACAAAACGGTATAGAAATTGACTTGTCTAAAATTGCTGGAAAGGATTCTTATTACTGGGATGAAGGAAAAAAAATTATTGATAAGGTTGTCGATCTCAAAATTTTTCCATCGATTGAAGATGGGTCGGTCAAGCATATCTCCGTTTTTGCGCTCGCCAGGATTCCGTTAATAGCTTATTTCGGCAATAAAATTGGCGATAAAATTAAAATTGATATATATCAAAAGCACAGGGATTCGTCTGAGAGTTGGAAATGGCCATCCATAAAAGGTTCCATAGATTTTAAATCCACCGTGGAGCAGATCGGTGCTAAGGATAAAATCGCACTTTGCATTTCTGCGAGCGGCGTAATAGCGCGAAACGCTCTCCCAGCCAACATCGGTAAATCTTTTACCATTTATAGGCTTAATCCCATTGGGGAAGATAGTTCTAGGAGTATAATTGGATCAAATAAATCTGCCGAAATTTTTCGTGTACGATACGCACAGCTATTGAGAGAAATTGAGAAACTCCACCCTAGTACAAAAGAACTGCATGTCTTTGCAGCAGTTCCGGTTTCTTTAGCTTTTCACATAGGTAGGGAGTTGCTAAAGGGTGTTACGCCTTCCTTAATTATTTACGACAGGAATGATAAAGGAAATTACGAAGAAACCATTATAGTTAATCCTTCATGATATGAATCTAGTTAACGAGTTTTCAATATTTTTACAGAATACAGTTAATCTTAATCAAAATAGGATTGATGTTGCAAAAACGGGGATAGAAACAGTAGAAAAATTTCTAAAAAATAATGACATTTTTAAAAAATATTTTATTTCAGTAAAACCTCAAGGGTCATATCGTCAGGGAACGATCATAAAGCCATGCATGGATAATAAAGATTTTGATGTTGATTTACTTTTTCAGCTAAAAAAAGTTAATGGATGGGAACCGAAGGACTATTTAGCAATTCTTCATGATGAGTTTTTCAAAACTGATAGATATAAAGATATTGTTGATAAACGGGGAAAAACTCGTTGCGTGACCTTGGATTATGAATCCGATTTTCATATGGATATTATCCCATGTGTTGATGATGCCGGCAATCAAAAGATCATGAATAAAAATACCAATCAATACGAAATAACTGACGCTGATGGATACGCGGAATGGTTTTCAGCAAAGAATTCTGCTGCACAAAATAATTTGGTTAAAGTTGTTAGACTTGTTAAGTATCTTCGTGATACAAAATTAATGAATGTAAAATCAATTTTGCTCACTACTCTTCTTGGTCAAAATGTTTATGTTAGCGATCCAGTTATTATATTTTCAGATGTACCAACGACGTTAAAAAATATTTGTAACCGTGTTAATGACTATTTACAGCGAAATCCAGTAATGCCTACAATTGTTAATCCAAGCCTCCCGAGTGAAGATTTTAATAGGCATTGGGATCAAGAAAAGTATGAAAATTTTAGAGATAAATTTAAATTATATACCGAAAAGATCAGTGACGCATATGATGATCCGGACTTTGAAAGTTCAGTTAAGAAATGGACTGAAATTTTTGGCGATGATTTTTTGATTGCTGTAAAGGACGCGGAAAAGCAACTATCTGAAACAGTGTTTCCGCTTGGAGATTATCAACACCTTAAAGTGCCAGAATGGCCAATCACAAATGTAGGTTGTTCAGTAAAAATTAAATGTACTTCGAGTGGATATAAATTAATGGAAATTCCTTCAAACGGACCGGTTCAATTTGACGGAAATACTTTTAAATATGAAGCCATCACTTTAAATGAGCCGGCAGGTTCTGAAATATTTTGGCAGGTCGTGAACACGGGGATAGAAGCAAAACAAGATAATGGGTTGAGAGGTGGATTTTTTAAGGGTAAAGATCTCTATAATAAGTTGACTTCGAATCAAAAAATAAATCACGAAAAAGCTTCATATTCGGGGAAACATTGGATTGAATGCTTCGTTGTAAACCGAGGCCGAATGGTAGCACGCAGTGGTCCTTTTCATGTAAATATCATAAACAGACGGCGCTTTAGATTTATTAAAAAGAGATAAATTATTATGGATAAAACTACCATATTTGTAACAGATGAATCGCTTAATAATAAAATTCTAAAAGATTTAGAGGGAACGATTGCAGGTAATGGCGAGGTGAAGATCTACTTTAAAAGTAGATTATATTATATCGATATAATTAAAGGGTATTTTAATTATAAGTGGTTTGGGATTAAGCATTTTTTTAAGTTTAGATTAAACGATTTGATTAGAGGAAGAAATGAGCCGATGTTGGGCGGCGGCGGTTATTTTAGTATTGAATCATGGATTGGTCCAGGTATATATTTTTTTACGGTATTTGTTTTGCCCAACATCGGGTGGGAGATTACAAAATTGGTTGTCGTTAAATCGTATAAGTATTTGCAAAGCAAAAACCGTGAATTTATTGTCTTGGCAAATACAATTTCTGGCCCGTTTGAACCGTCATTAAGAATATTAATTCCAAATGATTTGACGGAAGATGGGCTAAGTAGTGTTTTAGATGATGCGGGTCAACTTTTTGACAATTTTAGTCTTATAAAATATAAATTTAGATATAAAAAAATTGAACTAAAATATACTGATAGATGGAAGCTTAAATTTATTGGGGCATTCTAGCTATTATTGGTTGAAATTTTTATGAAAAAAGTAGAAAAAATTTTGAGAAGAACCGATGTGGGGTTGATTCAATTTTTTGTTTATATTTTTTGTTTGGGTGTTTTGGTAATTAAGGGGTATGGTTTTCTTTCTGTTGTTTATGTACATGTATTTTTTGTAATGGTTTATGGAACCTTGATTTTCTGGGATGATTTTTTGAGGTTTTTTCTCTCACCAATATTTGCAATTATAATTCCAATCCAGGACCATTTAATACACAAGTATATTAATACTTTTGAACAAAACATTCCTGCGGAAACCGTCATTGTTTTAGGGCAATCAGACTGGTTTAAGTTGGAAGCTTGGATTAAACATAATTATTTAAAAAGCGAAATTGTTGCGTTAGTTGAATTGTTAAAAATAGAAGGTAAGAGGTTTTCATTTTATACTATGGCAAATGTTAAAGATATTGAGAAAATAATGAGTGATAAAAGTATAAAAGAAGTATATTTTTTTGGCCACGGGGATTCCCATGTATTCCAGCTAAGTACCGACAAGATCATTTATTATTGTGACTATAATGATAGAGAAAAATATAGTAAGCAATTTGTCCATCAAGTTCACTGTGGGGATCCAGACGGGAAGAGTTTGATTGATTATGTTGTTCCGGAGAAAAATCAAGCGAGTTGTTTTCATTTTAGAAAATCAATTGACTCAAATGATATTCTAAAAGAATTTAAAAGAAGAACCATTTTGGCTGAAAATACAATAAAAAAATAAGGTCATCATATATTGTTAGCTCTGTCGCATTTGTCGCATTTTAGACCCCGACCGAGAGGGATTATATAGAAGGGGAAGCGACCCTTCAAGAAGCCCTCAACGGCCTCACCATAAAAAGTTCTAGACCGGACTGTCCTGCAAATAAAATAACTCCTTAAATAAGGAGTTATTTTATTTTGTAAGATATTATGGAGTGGAACTTGACCTATGCGCAGAGGGGGTTGGAACTCCCTTGTCTATTTCGAATTTTGGGTGTAGCTTTAAAGTACTAGAAAAGAAATATTACTACCACTTTAATTCTACTATTCTGATGTAGGTATGTCAAACATTAACACAAATTTACGAAAACTTAGAGAAGACAAAAAATTATCACAAGAAAAATTGGCCAGATTAGCCGATGTGGCAAATAACACGATTATTAAAATTGAGTCAGGAAAAAACCAAAATCCTACTCTAGATACTCTCAAGAAAATTGCAAAAGCACTTGAGATAAGTATTGATGATTTAATTATGTAGTTTTACATATGAAGAACTCTCAATATGACCAGGTCAAATCATTTTTCTTGCATGATGTTTTAAAAAGGGATTTTCTTTTGCCATTGCGACTTCTTTTGCTTGTTTATGTAATCTATAGTTTTTTTGCTCCTGTCGGTTGGACTTTTCTAAAAACCACAATATTTTTATTGGCATCCTCTTTTTTTCACTCGGCGGCATCTGAAGGAGTATCAACTTTTTCGTTAGTTTTCATATGGTGGCTGTATGCCATTGATCTCGTTGTCGTCGGTACGCTATTTTATTATTTTATTAAATTACTAAATCAACAAAAGGGCATTAAAAAATTGCTGTCTTTAATTCCTGTCGCCGGCTTAATTCTTTTTATGTTTACACTTGTGCTTATTTTTGCGTTTACTGATAAACTTCTGCCGGGACTAAATTTATTCAGTACATTATCGGCTATTGATAAATTTTTTAATTGAAAAACTAATAAAAATTTATGACGGACGAAAAAATTTTTGAGCAAAGGGCGGTCAAACGGATGAAGGATGAGGGCTTGGACCCAGAAGTGGAATGGCAAAAATATTACAAGTATTTGGAGGAGGAAAAGACAAAATTATTTACTGATCTAAAAACAACTGAAGATTTACAGAAAAAAGATGAGCAGATTAAAGCTGCCTCTGATGCTGAATATTTTGCTAATCAAAACGAAGAAACAATTCAAAACAAAAATGCTGTTGCATCCGCGCTTTCTTTAAACAAGTTAATTATTCCTGAAAAAAGCAAATCTTATATAATTTTTGTAGAGTGCAAACGTTGTGGTCAGGTTAAAAAACCATACAAATGGGAAGCGCGCTGGATCTTTGGAATTGCATTTTTATTTACCATACTGAATATATTTGGGCTATTAATATTTTTTGTATCAACAAATCCGTATATTTGCCCCGCATGCTTAGAAAGAAACAAATTGGTTAAAATCTTAAATGACGGGAAAAAGATTCCAATTTCTAGTTTGTCTAAAAATCAATTTGTTGTAGTAGCTACCATCTTTCTAATTATTGGGGTTATAATTAAATTCCGAAATTATCTATCACTTATTTTTTAGATAAATTTATGACTTTAGTTTATATTTTGTTGGCAATAATAGCCTATATACTCTGGCGGATTTATCGCCAGAAAGAAGACGAGAAAGAAGCGATTGCAAGCGAGAAATCTAATGCTGAATACGAGCTAAAAAGGAAAGAAAGATTTAAAGATTACCCTCATTTATTTGAAAAAATTGATGACAGTTGGATTGAGGTATTTTCTCGACAAAGTAATATAGACGGAAAAGACTATTTACTTAAATCAATGTTTTTACTTATGATCGGAGAGTCAACTAAAATTGATTACTCCGAGGGTTCAATGAAATATGATTCTCTTTGGGATGTCACAAAAGAGTTATTGGAACACCTTGAAAAATTCCATGAAGGATCTATCGTTGAACATGAAATAGCTCTCGCGACTTATTGGCAGTTAGCAGCTACGAGAATGGGCGAGCTTATAAAGGAGAGACCAAATACCAAATCATTGTCTTCGGGAGCTCATACTGCAGAAATCGAAGGAGAAGAAATAGAAAAAGCGCCATTTACTGATATTGAAAAAATTACATCTTTCTTTCCAAAGAAGGCCACCCACCCTGAAAAAGAGATTACATTCTTTAATGCCGACGGATCGTTTCCGCGAGAAACACAAGGCTCCGACTATATTGATCAAAAGCTAACCGCCTTAGGTTTGTAGTGAGTTTGTAGATTCTACAAATCATTATTGTTTAATATTATGGTAGAAAAATTCTCATTAGAAGACTTGGTCATTAAGGTAATGCCTGGCGGATTTTTATTGTTAATCCTATTTTTTATATTTGTAGATAAAATTAATTTTGGCTTTAACGAAAATTTGGATTTTCTTTACACATTTTTGTTTTTTTGTTCCGCGTTCATTGCTGGGGAGGTGCTGCAAACCATTGCTCACGAGATAGAGTGGGTCATAGATATCTTTTTTAAATTACGAAGACCGTCAGAAGTCTTTTTATACAGTTGTAATCCAGTAATAAAGAATGAGAATAAAAGAAATGAATTGGTAAAAGATATTAAATTAGAAGAAGCGGTGTTACGCCCTTTTAACCAGAAATATTCTGATTTGTCTTTTTGGTGGTGGAAAAAGGATAAAAATAATGATGATATGTCTCAGAGTATTTTTTGGAAACTTTACTCTCATGTAAGTGAAACTGATGAAATAAAAACGGCAAACAGAAATTATTTGTTTGTGCGAGTGATTTCTTTGGAATTTTTTATTATAGCCGTTATTTTATTAGTTAATAAATACTTTTATTATAGTATTTTAAGTTCATTATTGTTTGTTATTTTTTTATGGAGAGGCAGAGGCTTGGCTCGAGGATTAGTTTTTAAAACCGTATTGTTGAGTTTAAAGAAAATATGAAAAAGATTGCAATTTTTAATGTAGGCGGGGCATTGTCATCCTATGCTGAAATTGATGATAAAAAATTGGTAATTGATCTCGGAAAGAGTTCCGAATTTTCTCCGGTAGAAAATTTTTTGATTCCTTTGGCACACAGCCGATCCTTTAGAAAAGCGGATACTTTTGGTAGTCCTGACAAGTTCTACATAGACCAGTTGTTTCTTAGTCATTTGGATAATGACCACATATCTGATTATGAAATATTTAGGGAAAGATTTCATCCAAATTACATGACTTGTCCGAACGACAACGAAACCCAAGATAGTATTTTTAAAATAATTATTAATTTTATTACTGGAGAAAATGAAATTAGGAAGTTGGTACTTTCTGATATGAAAAAAAGGACTGCAAATGTTCCTGGCAACCCTTTCGGAATGTCTCCGTCCAACCCCTTGGTTTCAACCATTCCAGAGGTGGTAAAATTGTTCTATATTAAACCAAATGAGTGTGGAAATTCTGAAATTTTAAAACCCGGATACGCAAATAATATAAGCCTTCTTCTGTTTATTCAATTAGAAGCTAAGAGCGTTTTAATGCCTGGAGATATTCTAAAAGAAGGTATGGAGTACTTGATTGAAAACAATACTGAATTCAAAAACCAGCTGAATGAAATTGGAATTGATTTTTTAATTACTCCACACCACGGGCTGGTAACATCTTTTTCTGAGCGATTATTTCAAGAGATTAAGGGAAATAAAACAAGGCTGAATATTATTTCCGAAAAACGGAGAGAGGAAGACTCAGATGAAAATAGAACCGATGTTGATAAACGATATTATGATTCTAATTACTCGTCGGGAGAAAATTCGCTAAAGCAAAATGCCGTAAAAACATCCTTGGGGCACATTGTCATAGATTTAGAAAGCGGCGAATCGGAAATTAAACAATTTGTTGATATTAATGATGTTTTGAACGAGTTTAATTCAAGTTCTGATTTAGGCATCAGCCAGGACAATAATGTGATGTCGAGTAACAATAAAAACGGAAAAACTTGAAATCGTCAAAAAGCGCGCGGGCCCCAGGGCGGGCGGAATTCCTCCCCAAACCCCCGCCTGCAACGCTATGCGTAGTATTGCGGGCAGGCCTCCTTCCGCCCGCCCTAATCCTTAAATTCGTTTCGTAATTTTTCGTATCCTCGCTGCAAAAAACGACCAACAGAAATGCTGGCCTTTTTTATTTGCAGGCGTATAATACCTATTACCATTAATTATATATAGGGGCTTCGCCACATATATTCTCATTCGCTCGGAAATGTTTTGCAAGCCAAACATTTCGCTCACTCATTTCGAATATGACAAAAATTAATAACAATAAGAAGTTACCACAAGAACAAGGCGAAGAACTGCTAAAGACTTTGAATGTTCGTTTTGAGAAAAACATGAAGCGCCACAAGGGTCTTGAGTGGAAAAAGGTGCAATCAAAGCTGGAGGCCAAACCAGAAAAATTGTGGCCACTCTTTGAAATGGAAAAAACCGGCGGTGAGCCGGATGTTGTAGGGTTTGATAAAAAAACTGATGAATATATTTTTTATGATTGTTCGGCGGAATCTCCGATTGATCGCAGAAGTATTTGTTACGATCGTGAAGCGCTAGATTCGAGAAAAGAACACAAGCCAAAAAATAATGCTATTGATATGGCGGTGAGCATGGGTATTGAGATTTTAACCGAAGAACAATATCGCGAGTTGCAGAAGCTTGGAAATTTTGATACGAAAACATCAAGTTGGGTTAAGACACCCGCCGAAATTAGAAAACTTGGCGGCGCTTTATTTTGTGATTGTCGCTATGGTCAGGTCTTTGTGTATCACAATGGTGCGGAATCATATTATGGCGTTAGAGGATTCCGCGGCTTGCTAAAGGTTTAAATTATATGCCAATTCGCGAAAAAACTATACATTTTCTTTTAAAAATCAGCTTGTGGTTTAAAAGCGCTTTTGCAGTTGTTGAAATTATCGGCGGTTTACTTTTTTACTTTACCAGTAATTATAATATAGTAAAATTTATTTATATTATAACGAGTTCGGAACTTGGTGAAGACCCAAAAGACATCGTTGCTAACTATCTTATTAATTTTTCTCACACTTTTTTTCAAGGAACCCAGCAGTTTATAGTTTTTTACTTGTTGTCTCACGGCATTGTTAAACTCGCAGTTATAATCGGTTTATTAAAAAACAAGCTATGGGCGTACCCGGCATCAATTTTTGTTTTTACCGCCTTTATTTTTTACCAAATATATCGTTTTAATTTTACGCATTCAATTTGGCTATTGGTTTTAACAGTAATCGACGCTTTGATTGTTTGGATGGTTTGGAAAGAGTATTTGTTTGTTGGTCGTAAAAAATGGAATTAAGAATTTGTTTATTAACAAAAACCGGTTAAAAATGAACCGGTTTTTTGTTGGGTTGCCGGTTTACTTTTTGCATAAAAAATGATAAAATGAGTGCTAATTTAAAATTATGACACAGGAAGAAGCGCTCATGATATTAAAAACCGGTGCTAATGTTTTTTTAACAGGTGAACCTGGTTCCGGCAAGACGCATACGATAAATCAGTATACGAATTATTTGCGTGCGCGAGGAATTGCTCCATCGGTCACAGCGTCGACTGGTATTGCCGCGACGCATATTGGCGGCATGACGATTCATTCTTGGAGTGGTATTGGAATAAAAAATACTTTTAGCAAATATGATCTTGATCGAATTACGTCGAGTGAATATATTGTAAAACGTATCAGTCGGGCAAAGATTCTTATTATCGACGAAGTGTCGATGCTCGCGCCCGATACGCTCGCCAAGGTGGATGCGGTTTGCCGGGGAATAAAAGAGTCTACTGAACCGTTTGGCGGTTTACAAATCATTTTAGTAGGTGATTTTTTTCAATTACCGCCAATAGTAAATAGATTTGAAACGGTCAAAACTCAACCCACTCTCATCAATAATCCGCCCGAACGTTTCGCTTATGATTCTTCGTCTTGGAAAAAAGCGAACTTCATGACCTGTTATTTAACTGAACAGCATCGCCAGGATGATAATGGTTTTTTTGCCATACTTACCGCGATTCGTAAAAATATTTTTGATTCGGATCATTTAAAATTAATTGAAACAAGAAAAGTGGCTCACGAGAAAGTCCACAATAATATTTTAAAAATTTATTCACATAATGTCGATGTTGATTTGGTGAATAATGCGATGCTTGAAAAAATTGTCGGTCGGTCAGAGCAATATATTATGACAGCGCACGGTTCGAAATCGCTTGCGGAAGCTTTGAAAAGGGGTTGTTTGTCGCCGGAAATTTTAAATTTAAAAGTTGGAGCGGAGGTAATGTTTACAAAAAATAATAATAAAGAAGGATTTGTAAATGGAACACTCGGCACAGTAATCGATTTTAATCAGACCACTAAATTGCCGATTGTCAGAATGCGTGACGGCAGAGAAATAACAGTTGATTCGATGGAGTGGTCGGTGGAAGAAGGAAATCAGGTGCGCGCGAGAATTATCCAATTGCCGCTTCGGCTGGCTTGGGCGATTACCATTCACAAAAGCCAAGGCATGAGTTTGGATGAGGCGGTAATGGACCTTGGCGCGGTTTTTGAATTCGGCCAAGGGTATGTCGCGCTTTCGCGAGTTAGGCGTTTGACCGGTTTACATTTATTAGGCTGGAACGAACGGGCGTTTCAGGTCCATCCGGATGTTTTAATTAAAGACCAAGAATTTCGAGAAGGTTCGGAAGTGGCGACTGCGGCTTTTACCGAATTGCCGGAAGCTGAACTTCAAAAAATGCATGAAAATTTTATTACTGCCGCCGGAGGTGGGGATACTAAATCTACAATTGATGAGGATATTTTATTACATCCGTTTAAAATAAAATCAACTAAAAAAAGAACGAGGACAAAAAAATATAAAGAATCAATATAAATGCATTGGAAAACATGGATATTTGACCAAGGGGGCTTAGTAGGCTAAAATAAATACAATAAAATTAATATTATGCGTATTAAAAAAATCTTTTTTTCAATTTCAGCGGTTATATTAGCTTTTAGTCCAGTGTTTTCATTAAATGCATATGCTGCCAGTTCAGTTTTTAATGCGCAGGTTGCGACGAATGTTTTAATCGTTCGCAGTGGTCCGGGTAAAAATTATGCAACAGTTAAAAGACTGAAAAGCGGAACAGTGGTTAAAGTATATGAACAAAAAAATGGCTGGTATCGTGTTGGTATAAAAGAATGGTCAAGTGGTTTGTACTTAAAAAAAACTACTAAGACAGTCGCAGTTGTTAAACCTAGTATCAAAGTCGCAGCTAAACCAGAGGTTGAGCCAGAAGTTAAACCAGTGGCGAGTGTTGTTCCGGCCGCGGTTTCGGTAAGTTCTGCCAATCCTTCGGCCGCCTGTTTTACAGCGATTAAAAACGCCAATGCATATTGTAAATCCATTTCCTCCGGTTGTCCGTCTTATAGTAAGACTGATAAATGCGTGGCCGCGAATGCAAAATGCGAAGAAAGACAGGTTGCCGCGCTCGATCTTTGTCCAAAAGAAAATTAAGGCTTTAAAATAAATAATTTTTTAGGCTCTGGTCAAATAAAAAAACCCGTGTTAAGATAATAAGCATGAACAACCTTAAGAAAAAAATCTCAATATTTACCGTATTTACCGTGACCACGGTCATGTTTTTGGGCTTAATTTGCCCAATGAGTATGCCCAAAATGGCCGAGGCTGGTTCGGCAGGTTGTTCTCATGAACAGTCTTTGTCAGTAACGAGTCAAAATCAAATGGGTGATTGTATGAGCGGCAAGCTTGGTTTCTTGGGCAGCTTTCTTGTTTCAATGCCGGAATCTTTATTTTCTTTAATAGTTTTGGCGTTTGTTCTCGCTTTCGTTGTTCAATCCAGATTAGTTAAAGAAATATTTTCAGCTTTAAAAATAAAAGTTCGCTGGCGATACTTATATTCGGTATATTTAAATGAGATACGAATAAAATTTTTAAAAACAACTTTCTTCTGGCTTACGACTGTAAGTCGCCCGGTATCAAACGCTTAATTTTAGTTTCCATTTTTTTAATGGGAATTTAGGATTAAGTTTTTTTATTTAATATAAATATGTCAAATATAAAAATACCAATTCAAGGAATGCACTGCGCATCCTGTGAAATATTAATAGGAGATGAACTGAAAAAAATTGCTGGAGTTAAAAAAGTGGATATTAGTCACAAAACCGGCGAAGCAAAAATTACTTTTGAAGGAACAGAGCCCAAGAAAGAACTGCTGGAAAAAGCCGTTGGCGATGCCGGATATAAAATTGGCATAAACGGACCGGCAAAAATGATTTCGAGCAATCCGGCTGATTATAAGAATCTGATTAAAGCCGCTCTGGTTTTGTTCGTAATCTATTTGCTTGCGAAGTGGTTTAATTTAACAAGTTTAAATATTGCTGATCCGGCGAGCGGTGGAATTGCGGTTGCATTACTTGTAGGGCTGGTCGCTGGAGTATCAACCTGCATGGCGCTAGTTGGCGGTTTAATACTTAGTCTTTCGGCGCGCCACGCGGAACTTCATCCAGAATCAACCGCGTATGAAAAATTCCGTCCGCATTTATTTTTCAATCTTGGCCGTATTGGCGGTTATGCGCTCCTCGGCGGCCTTATTGGAATGATTGGATCAGCGGTGCGACCCTCGTCAAACTTTCTTGGTTTCATGACGGTTGTTATTGGCGCGGTCATGTTGTTCTTTGGATTAAAGTTAATAGAAATATTTCCGATTCTTCGAGATAAAAATATTACTTTGCCGACATCGGTTGCCAAATTCTTCGGTATTAGTTCGAATGTAAAAGAGTATAGTCATAAGGGAGCAATGGTCGCTGGAGCGTTAACTTTCTTTGTGCCATGTGGTTTTACTCAGGCGATGCAGCTTTATGCGGTTAGTAGCGGCAGTTTTTCGAAAGGAATGATGATAATGGGCCTTTTCGCAATTGGTACCGCGCCTGGGCTGCTTGGTATTGGCGGTCTTACATCCATATTCAAAGGTAAAAAAGCCAAGCTCGCTTATATCACAGCTGGTCTTGCAGTAATTCTTCTCGGCTGGACAAATATTGCGAATGGTATGCGATTGTTCGGAACAAGTTCGAAGAATGTAAATAATGCCGTGACCGAAGTGGGAGGTGAACAGGTTGTAAACATGACCGAAAGTGGACGGGGATATTCTCCAAATGTTTTTACCGTTCAAAAAGGAAAACCGGTAAAGTGGGTAATTAATGCTACTTCGGTTTTTTCTTGCGCGTCAACAATCGTAATGCCGAAATTTGGTATTTACCAGTCTTTGTCCTCGGGTGAAAATATTATCAGGTTTACTCCTGCCGAAGTTGGTGAAATTCCATTTTCCTGTTCAATGGGTATGTATAACGGGAAATTTATTGTTGTTGAAGAAAGCGGATACACTGGTCAAAATCAGGTTGCAAGTAATAATTATCAACAACCAGCAGAGCAACCGTCGTTTGGCGGCGGTTGTGGAATGATGAGGGCTCGCGCGCAAACCCAAAATTTTGATGCGGCACCAACTGCTGAAACAGCAACTCAAGGCGGTGAGCAAGTTATTAATACTTCGTATACTCTTAATAAGGATATCGTACCAAGTAATTTCACGGTTAAAGTAAATCAACCGGTGAAGTTCGTGGTGGATGTTCAAGAAGACGGGCAGGGTTGCATGAGTACCATAATGGTGCCGGGTTTGTACGACCAAGCGGTAAGGCTGCAAGCCGGACGGACAATTCAAATGGCATTCACTCCAACTCGGACCGGAAAGTTTGAGATAACTTGCGCCATGGGCGTACCGCGAGGGGTGATTAATGTCGTTGATTAATTATATGACTACTCAAACTTTTAGAATCACAAATATAACTTGTGATGCTTGTGTTAAGCTTTCCACTAAAGTTCTTCAAAAAATTCACGGAGTTCAGAAAATAAATATCGATCCGGCAAGCGGTTTGACTGAGCTTGAAGTGGATCAGGAAATTAGTTGGGAACAAATATCTTCCGCACTTCATTCCGTTGGAAAGGAAGCCTCTAAATTAAATTAATATGAATGAAAAAGTATTACTAAAAATTGAAGGAATGCATTGTGAATCTTGCGAAAAAATAATCGGATCAGAGTTAGCCGATCTTCCTGGCGCTGGCAATATTAAAATTGTTGCCGATACCGGTGTTGGCGAATTTGAAGTTGATTCGGGGGTAAGTGATGAATCAATTTTAACGGCGATAAAAAACGCCGGCTATAGCGGACAGATTACTTCGAGAAAAATGGATCATGATATGCCGGTGGTTTATGATCAGTTCGAAAAGAAAATTGTGGAAAATTCCGACTCGTTAAAAATCAAACTTCAATCATCGGTAACTGCGGATGGTGATTTTTCTACTGTCGACGGCAAACCGTCGTTTAAGGGAAAGATTAACCACTTGCGGCACGGTGAGTTTGAAATTCCGAAAAACAGAAAAGATCTGAACACCGCTGTTGATGAACTAATTAATTCAAGTAAAATTAGCCAGCTGTTTAGTATTTTTTCTGGTGCTTCAGTAGATCAGACAGTCGCGCCGGCCGAAAAATTGGCTGTCGCTACAACTGGGACAGTACAAAAAAATGATGTCGGTGGAGATAAATCTGTGCAACTTGCGCTTTCCGGCATGCACTGCGCCTCTTGCGCGTTACTTATTGAGCGTGGGCTAAAAAAAGTTAACGGGGTAAAAACCGCTAATGTAAATTATTCGGCGGAAAAAGGTCGGATAATTTATGATCCAGCCCTGGCTACGGTTGAGCAGTTAATAGAAGTCGTAAAAAAAACTGGCTACAAAGCACGAGTTGCTGACTCAGCAAATCCAGAAGCGGAACGAAAAGAGCGACTCGCGGAAATGAAGGGTTATGCAAATAGATTCTGGTGGAGTTTTGCCCTAAGTGTGCCGATGATGTATTTCATGTTTCTCGACTTCTTTTCCTTTTTACCGGGCCGCGCCATTCTCTTGCCGTATATCGGAATAATTTCTCTTGTATTAACAATACCGGTTCAGTTTATAATCGGAGCCGGATTTTATAAGGGAATGTGGAGTAGTTTGCGGATGAAAACATTTAACATGGACAGCCTAATTGCAATCGGTACTAGTACGGCATTCTTGTATAGTTTGTGGCAGTTCGCAATTTATATTTTAAAGACCGGTACAGTTATCGGTATAAATGGAGCAAAAGTTCCAGAGCTGTATTTTGAGACAGCGGCTTTTCTGATTACTTTTGTTATCATGGGAAAGTGGTTAGAAGCGAAAACAAAAGGACAAACTTCGGAAGCAATTAAAAAATTGGTCGGACTTCAGCCGAAAACTGCGCGCGTTGTGCGTAACGGTTCAACCATTGATATTGCCATTGGAGAGGTGGTTAGCGGTGACACGGTGGTTGTACGGCCGGGAGAAAAAATTCCCGTTGATGGCACGGTAACCAAAGGCCAATCGGCAGTTGATGAATCGATGATTACCGGCGAAAGTATTCCAGTAGAAAAAAATGTTGGCGCCAAAGTAATCGGTGCAACAATAAATAAACACGGTAGTTTTGAGTTCACAGCGACGAGAGTGGGGAGTGAAACAACGCTCGCGCAAATTATCCGCGTGGTAGAAGAGGCGCAAGGATCAAAAGCTCCCATTCAGGCGGTTGCCGATAAAATTTCTGCATATTTCGTACCAATTGTTATCGGGCTCGCTTTAGTTACGTTTTTGGTTTGGTACTTTGCACTTGGCGCAACCTTAACATTTGCTCTCATGGCATTTACTTCGGTCATTGTCATTGCCTGTCCGTGTGCGCTTGGACTCGCCACACCGACCGCTATTATGGTTGGTACCGGAAAAGGTGCGGAACATGGTGTGCTTATTAAAGGTGGGGAACCTCTCGAAGCCGCCTGTAAAATCAAAGCGATTGTCTTTGATAAAACCGGCACACTTACCAAGGGAAAACCTGAAGTCACGGATGTAATAAGTCTGGGGTTAGCTGATGAAGCCGAAATAATTAAAATTTCTGCTAGTCTTGAAAAACTTTCCGAACACCCGCTTGCCGAGGCGATTGTCAAACATGCCGAGGAGGAATCAGTTGATATATTTGAAGTGATAAATTTCAAAGCAATTCCGGGACATGGTGTAGAAGGTTTGATTGAAAATAAGAAATACTTCATGGGAAACCGCAAACTTATCACCGATATTGTCGGGCTTAGTGTTTCGTTGGTAGAAAAAGTTGAAAAGAAGATCAGAAAACTTGAAGAGGGTGGAAAAACTGTGATGATTCTCGCTTCAGAACAGGAAGTGCTTGGTCTAGTGGCTGTCGCTGATACAATCAAAGAAACAACCCTTGAGGCGGTGCAAGCGTTGCAGAAGCGCGGTATTGAGGTGTATATGATTACGGGTGATAATCGTCGAACTGCTGAAGCAATCGCTAAACTTGCCGGAATAAAAAATGTCCTTGCCGAAGTATTGCCAGAAGACAAAGCGAATGAAGTAAAAAAGCTGCAAAGTACCGGTATAAAAGTGGCGATGGTGGGGGATGGTATTAATGATGCCCCTGCTCTCGCGCAGGCTGACCTTGGTATTGCGATGGGTTCGGGCACAGATGTAGCAATGGAAACCGGTGGAATTGTGATAATCAAAAATGATTTGCGCGATGTTCTTACGGCGATAAATCTCAGCCGGGAAACCATGAGCAAAATAAAACAGAATATGTTCTTTGCTTTGTTTTATAATGTCATTGGTATTCCGATTGCCGCACGGGTATTTATGTCACTCGGAATTGTGTTGAAACCGGAACTTGCCGGTCTTGCAATGGCGCTCAGCTCTATCTCTGTTGTTACCAATTCGTTATTTCTCAAAGGTTTTAAACCTGGGAAGCGTAATTGGTTGTCGACAGCAGCTCCAATCGTGATGGTTATTTTATTCACTTTTACTTTCTTTTTGTTTGCACGTTTAAGTCAAATGAATTAAGAGTTCAATTACAATTAATATAAACTAAAAAACGGTCATTAAAGGCCGTTTTTTAATTCCAAAGCTATCTTGACAAAACACGATTTTTATGCTACAATGTACTGTTTTGAATGTGAAGTTTTAGTATAATAACTATATGGAAAAAGCCACTAAAAATCGACATATTTTGACCAAAATAAGCGTTTTTATCGCCGCTTTGGCTTTAATGTTGATATCGTCTAGTTTTGCCTCGGCCGAAGAAAGCGCCCTCGGCATTACTCAAACTAGCGCAGTGCTTGGTTTAAAGCAAAGCATTACGGTGGTTTCTTTTAGTGCGGGAAGCCTTAAAGTTACCAGTAACTCAAAAGCAGTGCGCGCCTCAGTGTATGGCGGCAACCAAGTAACGCTATATGGAAATAGAATTGGTAATGCGGTGGTTAGGGTGTGTAATGATGATTTGGGCTGCCAATCAATAAATGTTAAAGTTCAAAAAAATAAAGATCTTAGTTTTAAATTAAGCAAATCTAAAATCACCATTAAAACTGAACAGACTTATTACGTTACTACTTATAATGGAAAAAATGTTACCGCGCTTACAAATTCCGGCGCAGTGAATGTTTATGTTGATGGGGCGCGAGTTTATATTACCGGAGAGTATGCCGGGAGTGCGACAGTTACGGTTTGTAGTACGAACCGCGGCTGTTTGCCGATATTTGTAAAAGTTTTAGAATCACCGATTGCAAAAACTGTTCCGGTTAACGGTTCTGATAATATCGTTGAATCAAAAATATTAAAGCTTAGCCAGGTGAGCGCTACTTTGTTAAATAAAGAAACCATTGATATAACTGCAGAATCATCTAGGCCGTTAACGGCGATAAGCAATACTGATGCAGTGCGCACGGCGGTAAACGGCAATCGAATTACTTTGTATGCTTCATATATCGGTGAAGCGACAGTTGGTATTTGCGACGAGGGCGGTTCTTGCGGTTCTGTTTATGTAAGAGTGCTTGATCCTAAAACCGGAAATTTTCAAGTTTCACAAAGTAAAGTTGATTTGAAAACCGGTGAAAGTATTTGGATTGGCACTAAATACGGTTTAAATATAACTGCTTCTGGAAATTCTTGGTCAGCGAGCGCCAAAGTAAAAGGAAATTTGGTATTAATTACTGCTTCGACTTATCCGGGTACAGCTATAATTTATGTATGCAGTAAAAATAATGGCTGCGTACCAATTCGCGTGAATGTCGAAAACCCGCCAAAAAAGAAACTCAGTCCCGGCACTTTTGGATCGTATACTATTTATACTAGCAAGACCTTGAAAGTTACTTTGCCTTACCTCAACCAGACTGCGTATTATTTAATTAATAATTCTGATGCGAATGTTGTTTCGGCACAAATTATTGATACCGGCTTAAGTTTGCAGGGTATTGCGGTTGGTACGGCAACGATTTCTGTTTGTCCGACGACACCGACTTTAAAATGCGGAACCGTGGCAGTAACTGTAAATGAAAACCCGGAAATTAATAAAGTACCAATTCAGGTTAGCGAAACAAATATTGCCCTAGGTTTACACCAGACCACCATCTTAACTTCTTCAATCGCGAAAGGGCTTGCCGCCTTTAGCGACTCTGATGTGGTTCAAGTAGGAACTGCTGATAATAAAGTTACTTTGTACGGACAGTATGTAGGTGACGCAGTGGTAGCGGTTTGCGCCGGCAACGGCACTTGCGCGAATGTTAAGGTTAGAGTTAGCCCTTAAATTTCCAAAATAAAAACCCTCCGATGAAATGGAGGGTTTTTTAATTTAATTTTTTTATTCGGAGTGATAGTTGAAAAGCCAGCGCAAGATAATGATAAGAAAAACTCCGAGTAAGGCCCAAACTGTGACCCAACTGGTAAAGAAAAGTTTCCAGATTTTTTGCAATATATAATAAGCGAAATCGTAAATTATAAAAAAAATAAATTTACAGTAAATATAAATTGATTCAAAAAAAGGACTTTGGATGTATTTTAATCCACTGAGAATAACTACCGCGCCAAAAATAGCAAGAATGGCTGTGATGATTGCGGCAATTTTAATTTTTCCATGTATAGTCATAGGTTTATTGTAATGTATCTTTATGAGGGGCGCAAGGGTCTTTTTTAGGTTTTTTGAATTTGTGGATAAAATTGCGACTGGGGTCTTTTTCGTGTATAATATCTCCAGGTTTATTAAGTTTAATTAAATATGCGAAATAAAAATAATCACGTGGGGGGCCACAAATGTTGTGGGTGGTTTAGTAAATATCGCCATCAAACTTTACGGACCTTTTTTGGGGTCCTGGTAGTGCTTGGTTTCGTATTTACATTTAGCGTCGGAATTGAAACCGCGAGAGCATTGCGAGAACGAAAAGATGCAATCCGTTTTGCTAAAGCCGGTTACTATGTAGAAAAAGCCGTCGGAGGATACAGAATCTTGCCACGTTTAATATATAAATCTAAAGCAGAGCAAAGGCCAGTCTCGGTTTATGGAGAAATTTTATCTGTTGAAAGCAATAAAATAACCATTTTGAATAATGGTGCAACTGAACAAGTTGTTCTTTCTCTGCCAGAAACCAAGATTACGCTTGGCGAAAATGAAGTTGGGATCTCAGCTTTGAAAGCTAAACAGGAGGGTACTTTTACCGGATTCTATAACAAAGACAATCAATTAGAAGTGAGAATGATAAAATTATAAAAAAATTAAACTAAAAACCCAATCGGCTAAAATGATTGGGTTTTTTTATTTGTCTAAAACCGTCCTTGCCACAACTAAAATAGGGTGTTACCTTAGATAAATGGATTAATCCACTCTTTCTACTAAACCCAGGAGATAAACCATGACCAGCTCAGCTAGGCACACCACCGTCGTTCTATTTCTCGAAGATGATGTTCCTACCGCTGAAGCTTTGCGTGATTTTATACTAATGGAGTTTGGTGAAAGTGTGATCGGTCTTGTGGCCGTGACTGTTGAAGAAGCGAAAAAGCTTTTTAATAAGTATCAAGCTTTTATTCAAGTCGTCATGGCAGATCAGCGCCTCGAAACTGATAAAGCGGAAGGCGTTGAATTTGTTCTTTGGTTAAGGGGGGAAGCAAATTATAAAGGTGCCCTAGTGGCTTTTTCTGGAAGCGAAACTTCCATTGAAAAGCTGAGGAAAGCCGGTTGCAATCTTGCAATCCTAAAACCTCTTTGGCCGCTAGATTTTCTGAAGCTAATTGAAACTTACCGAAACGCACAACATTGTTGACTTGAAGATAGTTCAGTTTTTCTAGGGGTCTCGGGACCGGCCAGAACACGGCCGGTCTCACAACACAATCCCTTGTAATTAACAACAAATAGTGCTATGATAGCGAAGCTAAAAAAGCTTTGTTTTTCTTTTTTTATGAGTCTTATAACGAAAATTTTCGGTGATCCGAATGCTAAGGCAGTTGCGGAAATTGGGCCGATTGTTGAACAAATAAATTCTTTTGAACCAAAATTACTTTCCTTAACAGAGGAACAGCTCAAAGCCAAAACCCAGGCTTTTAAAGATCGGTTCAAAGCGGGTGAAACTCTGGAAGATATCTTGCCGGAAGCTTTTGCTGTAGTTAGGGAAGCGTCACGCCGTCTTACCGGCATGCGTCATTTTGATGTCCAACTTATTGGTGGGGTCGTTTTGCATCGCGGAAAAATTGCTGAAATGCGAACGGGTGAAGGTAAAACCTTGGTCGCAACGCTGCCGGTTTATTTGAATGCGATTACTGGAAAAGGCGTGCATGTGGTTACGGTAAATGATTACCTAGCAAAACGTGACGCGGTTTGGATGGGACAAATTTATAATTATCTTGGTTTAAGTGTCGGTATTATTCAAAACATGCTCGTTTCTTATCGTTATGTTAAAGATAAGGGGCTCGCGCCGGAACAAAAGACCGAAGAAACTAAAGAAATTGATGAGGCAGAAGAAGCTAGATTGAAATATTTAGTTGAATATGAGCACCTAGAGGAATGCAGTCGCGGTGAAGCTTATGAGTGCGATATTGTTTACGGCACCAACAACGAATATGGTTTTGATTATTTGCGCGACAACATGGTTCAAAGTCTTGATCAGATGTCCCAGCGCGGCCTTAACTATGCGGTAATCGATGAAGTCGATTCAATTTTGATTGATGAAGCGCGCACCCCGCTTATTATTTCGGCTCCGGCTGAACAGGCAAATGATACTTATTATAAATTTGCCGAGCTGGTGGAACAGCTTATTGAAAAAGATGATTTTATTGTGGATGAAAAAATGCGCGCCTCTACTCTTACTGAAGGGGGAATTAAAAAAATGGAAAAATTGCTTGGCATTGATAATATTTATGCTGAAGGCGGAATGGCAATGGCGCACCACATGGAGCAGGCTTTGCGCGCCAAAGCGCTTTTTAAAAGAGATCGAGATTATGTTGTTGATAATGGCGAGGTAATAATCGTTGATGAATTTACCGGTCGCAAGATGATTGGCCGCCGCTATAGCGAAGGTCTTCACCAGGCGATTGAAGCCAAAGAAAAAGTAGAAATTCAACGCGAAAGCCAGACCATGGCGACGGTTACTTTCCAAAACTATTTCCGCATGTATAAAAAAATGTCCGGTATGACCGGTACCGCTGTTACCGAAGCAGAGGAATTTGGAAAGATATATAAATTAGAAGTTGTGGTTGTTCCGACCAATCGCGATAATAAGCGCTTTGATCGGCCTGATCGGATCTATAAAACCGAAGAAGCAAAATATAACGCGATTGTTAAAGAAGTGCGCGAGCTGCAGCAAAAAGGACAGCCAGTTTTGATTGGTACGGTTTCGGTTGTTAAAAATGAGGAGTTAAGTTTGTATTTGGAGCGTGAAGGAATTAAACATGAAATTTTAAATGCTAAAAACCACGAACGAGAAGGTGAAATTATCGCGCAGGCCGGCCGGCCGGGAGCGGTAACACTTGCTACCAATATGGCGGGCCGCGGTGTCGATATTATTATGGGT
The DNA here is from genome assembly GCA_041661385.1 of Patescibacteria group bacterium. GTDB lineage: Bacteria > Patescibacteriota > Patescibacteriia > Magasanikbacterales > GWA2-37-8 > JAKANM01. The sequence goes on along the minus strand of JBAZUP010000001.1, from coordinate 354,673 downwards.
GGCAACCCGCCAGATAAAGAATCGGCAGAAAAGGCGCGCGCGGCCGGTGGACTTTTTGTGCTTGGTACGGAGCGTCATGAATCCAGGCGTATTGATAATCAATTACGCGGCCGCAGTGGACGTCAGGGTGATCCGGGTGAGACCCAGTTTTATCTTTCCACCGAAGATGATTTGATGCGAATTTTTGCTGGTGAAAGATTAAAAAATGTGATGCAAACCCTGCGTATCCCAGACGATATGCCGATTGAACAGCGAAGTATTACGAGGCTTATTGAATCTGCTCAAAAAAAGGTGGAGGGTTTTCATTTTGATACCAGAAAACACCTGCTTGAATATGATGATATTATTAACAAGCATCGTGAAGTAATATATGGAAAGCGTAAAGCGATTTTGGAATCATATTCCGATGAAAAAAAGATTGCGCACACTCATTCCGAACCGGTTATTACCATGGAAGGTGATACCAGAAAAGAAACCTTGCGAGAAATGATAATGGGCATGGTAGAATCTGAACTCGAACAAATTATTTCTTTTCATACTAATTCGGAAAACCGTGGTGAGTGGAATATGGATGAAATAGCGAGTAATGTTTCAACTATTTATCCGCTGTCCGCCGAGGAAAAAGAAAAGATTTTGGCGTATAAGAATCCGACCGGACATAAAATGGATGAAATTGAGATGCGCGAAGAAATAGTTAAATATCTGCTTGACCTCGCGCGTACTAAATATGACAATCATCTTGTAAAAAAAGTAAATAACGCCGAAGTAATGGTTGAAATTGAAAAAAGGGTTTTACTTTCCGCGATTGATAATCTTTGGGTTGATCATTTGGTCGCAATTGATTATTTGCGTACGGGTATCGGGCTGCGCGGTTATGCTCAGCGTGATCCGCTTGTAGAATATAAGCGTGAAACCTACCGAATGTTTAGCGAGCTTTTGAATTTAATTCAAAAAGAAGTTGTTTATACAATTTATAAAATGACTATCGGAATTGAACTTGCTCCGAGTATTATGGAATCTGGAAAAATGAATTTTCAGGGCGCGAAGAAGACCGCGGATTCTAGTGACAATGTCGAAATACGAAGCCATAAAAAAACAAAAAATGCGGACGGCAAAGAAGTCGGGCGCAATGATTTATGTCCTTGCGGCAGTGGAAAAAAATTCAAGAAGTGCCATGGTAAATAGTTTATGATTAAACTTGGCAAATATCGGCATTATAAAGGAAATGAATACGAAGTTATTAGTGTTGCAAAGCACAGTGAAACTCTTGAAGAAATGGTAGTGTACCGAGCGTTGTATGGTGAAAAACAACTTTGGGTGAGGCCGCTTCAGATGTTTAAGGAAGACGTGGAAATTGACGGAAAGAAAATATCGAGATTTGAATATATTGGCTAAAAATTCCTATTTGTATGTAAAATTAAGAGGTTTCATAAGTTAAAAACGACCCAAACTTGGGTCTTTTTTTATGCCCCTTATCCACTTGCCAAAATGGCTAAGGTAAGGTAAGATGGTGCGACATTGACTCATTTTCTTTTATCTAATTTATGGCTCAAAAGTCTAGACAGCAAAGAACTTCTGGGGCGGCAGTCACCCGCGGAAGCGTTCGATCTAAGTTGATAGGAATAGTTTTACTCGGGATCTTTTGTACCTTGGTAGTAGTGCCAGGTTACGCGAACCAGGGTTTAAAATGGGTAAATAAAAAAGCGAATCTTGGGGTGCCGCTCTTACCTCAAAAAGGTTTTAATTTAGGACTTGATCTGCAGGGTGGAGCGCATTTAATTTATCAAACTAAAACTGAGCAGGTTCCGGCCGGAGATGTTGCGAGCGCTGTAGAAGGTGTAAGAGATGTAATCGAGCGAAGAGTTCGAGGTGGTCTCGGAGTTAGCGAACCTTTGGTGCAAACGACACGAGTCGGCAATGATTATCGTATTTTAGTAGAATTACCGGGTGTTACGGATGTGAATCAGGCGATTAAAATGATCGGTGAAACACCAATTTTGGAATTTAAAGAAGAAAATAAAAGCCCCGAGCGGGATTTAACCGCAGCGGAGAAAAAAGCAATGGACCTCTTTAATGCAGCTCAACAAAAGAAAGCTTCGGATGTTTTGAGGTCAATCGTAAATGGAACTTCTTTCGAAACAGCGCTCAATCAATTTTCAGAGGCTTCATCTAGTACTGCTCAAAAAAGCGGTGCGATGGGCTTTATCTCAAGGGATGCTTATCCGGAGATTTATGATTGGGCAAAAACTGCCGCAGTTGGTTCGGTAAGCAGAACAGCAATTAAAAGCGCGGATGGCTATAGTATCGTAAAAAAACTTGCTGAACAAAATGGTCCAAAACGCGTTGGTGCTCAGCATATCTTGATTTGTTATAAGGGAGCTGAAAGTTGCGATACTGCTATTACTTATACTAAAGAGCAAGCGAAGGCAAGAATAGAAGAATTAAAAAAGGAAGTAACTGCTAAAAACTTTACTGATTATGCGAAACGATTTTCTACCGAGCCGGCCGCCGCAACAACTGGCGGAGATTTGGGAACTTTTACTAGCGGACAAATGGTAAAATCTTTTGAGGATGCGATATTTAATGTGCCGGTCGGTTCGATTGTCGGTCCGGTTGAAACGGAGTTTGGTTATCATCTTATTTATAAAAAATCTGAAGACGCGCCAAAAGAATACAGCGTATCTCGTATTTATTTTGGCTTGAAACAAAAATCTGATATCGTGCCGCCGGCTGAATCTTGGAAATTTTCTGGACTTTCCGGAAAACAGTTAAAGCGTGCCGAAGTAACGCAGGATACTCAGACCGGTCAGGTGCAAGTAAATTTACAGTTTAATGATGAGGGTACAAAATTATTTGGTGAAATTACCGGTCGTAATATCGGCAAACAAGTTGCCATATTTCTTGATGGCGAACCAATTAGTATTCCACGGGTCAATGAAGCGATTACCGGCGGCAGTGCTGTCATTTCCGGTAGCTTTACAATTTTGGATGCAAAATTATTGGCTCAGCGTTTAAATTCTGGCGCTTTGCCAGTGCCGGTAGAGCTTCTTAGTCAGCAAAAAGTCGATGCGACACTTGGCGCCGACTCGCTACAGAAAAGCTTTAAAGCTGGTATTGCGGGCCTCATTGCGGTCATGATTTTCATGGTTGCTTATTATCGCTTGCCAGGGTTGTTGTCGGTTTTTTCACTGCTCTTATATGCGGTATTGAACCTCGCTATCTTTAAGCTCATGGGAGTTACTCTTACTCTTTCTGGTATCGCCGGTTTTATTCTTTCAATTGGTATGGCGGTAGATGCGAACGTGCTGGTGTTTGAAAGATTAAAAGAAGAATTAAAACTTGGTAAACCATTACGCTCGGCTATGGAAGAATCATTTATTAGAGCTTGGCCGTCTATTCGGGATGGTCACGTTACTACGCTTATTGGCGCCTTTGTGCTCGCGTGGTTTGGTGGAACCGGTTTCGTGAGAGGCTTTGCGATCGTGCTCGGTACGGGCGTAATCATGAGTTTGTTTACAGCTGTTACCATTACTCGAACGATTATGCGTTTTGTGCTTGGTCGATTTACGACCGGCACTAGGTTGTTTTTCTTAGGCGGTAAGCCAGTATCAAAATTATAGTATGATGAAGATTCCATTTATCAAATATTCAAAACTTTGGTTTTCGATCAGTATTCTGACGGTAGTATTGTCAGTATGGGCAATTGCGACCTTTGGAATTAAATTGGGTATCGATTTTACCGGTGGAAGTATGGTTGAACTTTCGTTTTCTAAGAATCGACCGGAAACTGAACAAGTTCAGCACACTCTTGAAAGTGAAGGATTAAAGCAATATATTGTTCAAAAAGCCGGCGACAATAAGTATTTAATTAGAACTTCATTTTTATCCGAAGATCAGCACCAGTCGCTCGTTAAAAAAATGCAGAGTACCTTTGGCAAAGATGGAAGCGTGGTACATGAAGAAAGTTTTGAAACGATTGGTTCAGCGGTGAGTGAACAACTTCGCCAGCGCGCAATCAGTTCTATTATTTGGGTTAACGTTGCGATTATTCTTTATGTCGCCTATGCATTTCGTGGAGTGTCGCGACCGGTTGCTAGTTGGAAATACGGTCTTCTAGCCATTGTTGCGCTTATTCATGATATTCTTTTGGTGATGGGTGCTTTTGCTGTAATGGGCCACTACTTTGGCGTAGAAGTTGAAACAGATTTTATTTTGGCCCTGCTTACCGTACTTGGTTTCTCCGTAACTGATACGATTGTCGTTTATGACCGTATCCGTGAAAATATCGTTCATCACAGCGCGGCCAATTTCCCAGAAATCGTTAATGTGGCTTTGAATGAAACTTTAATGCGTTCACTCAACACTACGCTTACTGTTTTGCTTCCGCTTTTTGCTTTATATTTCCTCGGCGGTGAATCAATTCGAAATTTTTCGCTCGCATTGCTTATCGGTATGGCAAGTGGCGCTTATTCCTCGATATTTATTGCTAGTCCGCTTCTGGTTTATGTGGAAAAGTGGCAAAGACGCAAGACAGCTTAACAATCTAATATCAAAACCGTTGCTGCAAGGCGACGGTTTTTTTTTGGCTCCATTTATGTTATACTAGCAATGTTAATAAATATCTATGAATGATTCAACAGTTCGTCATTTGGTGGCATTTTCAGCCACTTTTGTGACCCTTATGGCCTACGTCGCCGGTTATATTTCGGGCGGGTTTGGCTGGTGGTGGACCGCATTCGCCACTTTTATTGTCTATGGAATAATGTTTAGACTTATTGATGCGGGTGGACACGGTGGTCACTAAACTAATATGGGTTTAGGAATAAATATCGATTTTTCTTTTTGGCAATGGTTTTTTGAATTGCCTCCAACCACAGCTGCGGCAGTAGTATTTGCGCTGGGCGGCTGGGTTTTTATTTCAGCGTATTTGTTAAAATCTGCCGTTGATTTGTGGGTAGGGTATCGCGCTGGAAAATATACCGCACACTGGAAATATGCGGTGCTTGCGGTTGATGTGCCACCGTTATTTGTGCAGACACCGAAAGCAGTAGAACAAATTTTTGCTCATCTTACGGGTTCGCTTATTCATAGTAATATAGAAGATAAATTTATTGTTGGAAGAAAGCAAAAAAATTTTAGTATTGAAATTATTAGTATCGAGGGTTATATACAATTTTTAATTAGAACAGAAGTTGAATTTCGTGATTTGGTTGAAGCATCTATTTATGCGCAATATCCGGAGGCAGAAATTACGGAAGTAGAGGATTATGTAATAAATTTACCGGACAAATTCCCAGATGAAAATTATGATGTTATGGGAGTTGAATATAAATTAGCCAAAGCTGACGCATACCCAATTCGAACTTATCCGGAGTTTGAATATAGCCTGAGTAAAGATGCGGTGTTTAGCGATCCGATGGCGGCCATTCTCGAAAATTTTACGCGGCTAGGTCATGGTGAAAATCTTTGGGCGCAAATTATTCTTGAACCGGTTGATAGTTCTTGGAAAGAAAAGGCGATTGCCCTCGCTAAAGAATTAATGACTGGCGGCGGCGGGCATGGGCATGGCGGCGGAAATCCGGTCTTAAATTTTATTAATGGTTTTTTGACTCAGCTTGGCAAGGATGTGCATTCGGCGCTTATTACTTGGGAATTTGATGTTGCTCACGGCGACGATCATGCTAAAGATGAAAAAGTTGTATTAGAACCGGGTACAAAAAAGGCAGTTGAAGCAATTGAAGATAAATTATCAAAAATTGGTTTTAAAACTAAATTGCGAGTTTTATATGGCGCTCGCAAAGAAGTGTTTAACCCCAGCCACTGTTTGGATGGTTTTACCGGCGCGATGAACCAGTTTCATATGCAAAACCATAATGCGATTGTGCCTGCCGGTGCTACTCATGCCCACTATGACTCATCTCATGTGAAGAGTAATGTGATGAAAACGAGCTTTATGAAGGCTTACCGCGATCGCAAAATGAAGTGGGGGAAAACTGACGGGTATGTCTTAAATATAGAAGAATTAGCGACCCTGTGGCACTTCCCATTGCCGTTCGTGAAAACGCCGCTTCTCCACAAAGCCGGAGCCAAACGCAGTGAACCGCCTTCGGGTCTGCCGGTTGAAATGATGGAGAATCCGTTAAAACCAATCGGTTTTGGAGAAAAAAAGCAGCACGAAGAAGAGGTAAAACCTCCCGAAGAAATAATGTATGGTTAAAAAATCCCGACTTTATGTCGGGATTTTCTTTAGAAATTCTTGAACAATTTTTTTTACTTCTTTACTATTTTCCGATTCAGTCATTAACCTGATCCGTAATTCTTTTGCGCCGTCAAAACCATTCGCATAAGCTTTGAAATGTTTTTTCATGATTTCAAAGTTTTTTTCTTTTCCCAAGATTTTTTCAAAATATTCAGCGTGTTCAATCATCGCTTTCAGCCGTTTTTCAACCGAAATTTCAGTTTTAATTTTTTTTCCTTTACGTAAATTGTCTATGTCTGAAAAGCACCACGGGTTGCCAAAGATTCCTCGCCCGATCATAACTCCGTCGGCACCAGTTTGTTTGGCTTTTTCATAACCGTCGACAATGTCTTTAATATCGCCATTTCCCAAAATTAAAGTTTTATTTTTTGAACTGTCAAAGTTATCACGAATTGTGACCGCTTCGGCGACGTGTTCCCAACGGGCGGGAACTTTGGACATCTCTTTACGGGTGCGGGCGTGTATTGTTACAGCGGCCGGACCAGTTTCCAAAATATAAGGAAGCCAAGTTTTTAATTCATTTTTCGTATAGCCGATACGAGTTTTTACCGAGACCGGCATTTTTCCGGCGCCGCGAATAGTTTCGAGTATTACTTGTTGCGCTAGTTTGGGGTTCTTTATCATGGCAGAGCCCGCGCCTTGCTTTTCCACGTTGCGGTCAGGGCAGCCCATGTTTATATCAATTCCATCGAAACCCAGTTCATCAATAAGTAATGCGGTTTTATAGCAATTTTCCGGATTTGATCCGAAAATCTGGGCAACAATCGGTCGTTCAGATTTATCGTATTTTAAATCAATAAGCAGTTTTTTTCTTCCTTCCGATTGTAATCCGTCGCAAGAAACAAACTCAGTCCACATTACATCTGGTTTGCCGTATTTTGCGATAAGCAGGCGAAAAGCTTGGTCAGTAACATTGCTCATGGGGGCAATGGCAAAGATGGGTTTTTTTAATTTTTTCCAAAATCCAGATATCATATCGGGTGCTAGTATGACGGAAAAAGTGTGGTTTGTCAAAATGGAAAGCCAGCGCGTTTGGCGCTGGCTATTCCCATCTTTCTCATAAGCAAATGTTTTTTGCCATTACCAGTCTTCGGTAGCGGACCAAGTCGTCGGTTATCTTTGGAAACAGCTGCTGAACCCTGTAATCCAGTTCGCTTTTTTGGGCGAAATATATCCAATTGGGAATACTATAACTGTTCATAAACAACTGGAATTTATTTCCGGACGGAAGGGTGGCGTCTTTGCCTTGGTCGATTTTTCTGGCAAATTCTGAGGTTGCTTTGTTTTGGCGGAGCATGAGCCACTTCATGACGAGCCAGATGGACCGGGGCAGTTCGCAAGTCAGCGAGTCTGGTTCGAGATAGGTTTTATCCCAGTCGTTAAACTTGTTGTTGTAAATTTCGTCCAAAAGTTTTTCCCGACAGATTGGTATCAGGTTAACATCCTGAAGAATAAAGCGTTCGAGTTCGGCCTGAATGCGAATTTTGACGGCAAAAATCTGCCATTCAATTTCCGACAGGGCGCGACGAAAGCTTAGCCATCGCACAAATATGCAGAGAAAACCAATGGTTATAACGATCGTGAAAGAGATCACGACAACTTTTATAAGGGAGAGCGTTCCCATAATTTCCTCCGGGTTGAGAAAGGTGGGTAAAATGAGCAAATTACGGCGAGGCCGTAGCGGACTAAACCTTATTATAAAAAACAGCATTTGTCAATGCTGTTTAGGTCAGTATTTTTAATAAAAGTGAGGTTATCAAAATAGGAAAGCCAGCGCTTTTGGCGCTGGCTATTCCCACTATTTTCATTCGCAGAAGCGTTTCCTCATGAGCAGATCCTGAAGGAGGATTAGCTCGGCGGTGAGTTTTGGAAACATCTTTTGGACAGCAACATCAAATTCCCATTGCCCGGAGTGATAAACCCGTTTGGGAAGATTGCGATTATTCATTAGGATCAGGTATTTTTCGCTAACCGCAAGGCCAGCAGTTTCACCGTCGTCGAGCGCTCTCGCAAATTCTGCAGTTGAGGGCATGCGACGCAGCATGAGCCAGCGCATGATCTGCCAAATCGAACGCGGCAAGTCATAGCATTTCGAGTCCGATTCTAGGTAGATCCGGCCCCAACAGTCGAATTCGTTGGACCAAATCTCGTCCAGAATCTTATTCCGGCTGTTTGGTGTGAAATGGGTTTCGTCGGTCACCAGGCGATGAAGCTCGGCCTGAATGCGGACCTTGGAAGCGAAAAATCGCCAGTTGATTTCCTTTACGAATTCACGATATTTGATCCAGCCATAGAGAATCACGATTGATACCAAGAAAAGGATGATGAGGATGGCGACGATTGTGCCGCCGAGGATGTAATGGTCGTTAATCAGGCGAATAACATTTTCCATGATTCCTCCGCTGAGAATAGTGGGTAAAATGAGCAAATACGGCAAGGCCGTAGCGGCCTCAACCTTAATACAAAAAACAGCATTTGTCAATGCTGTTCAGGTCGATATTTAATAGGTTTATTCAAACTTTTTTTCGGCGCAGATAATGGTATTTTGGAGCAGCTGCGCTACGGTAATCGGGCCAACGCCGCCGGGGGTGGGGGTGAGGTGGCCGGCTACTTTACTTACTTCGTCAAAATTTACGTCACCCATTAGTTTGCCATTTTCGTACACAAATCCGGTATCAATTACTATTGCTCCCGGTTTTACCATGTCGCCTCGGACGATATCTTTTTTACCAACACCGGTAACAATGATATCGGCGGAAAGACATTTTTCTTTTAAATTTTTGGTGCGACTATTGCAAGTGGTCACGCTCGCGCCTTCGTTTACGAGCATAATAGCGAGCGGCTTACCAACCAAAGCGCCGGTGCCGATAATAGTGATATCTTTTCCGGATAAGTTTATATTTAATTCTTTAAGGATTGCGAGAGCGGCGCCGGGAGTTGGAGGGGCGACAAAGTGGCTTTTCATTACGAGGCGGCCAAGGTTTTCGTGAGTCAGGCAGTCGACATCAACATTTGGGTCAATGGCATTCAAAATATCCGGGGTGTAAAGTTTTTCAGGAAGGGGGAGCTGAATTAAAAGTCCGGAGGACTTTTTTTGAACATCTTTTATTTTTTTAATAATTGCCCGAGCGGTTACGTCGGCCGGGAGGCGGTGTAAAGTAAAATCGATTCCGACGCGGTCGGCGGCTTCGCTTTTGCGTTTTACATATGTTTCGCTGGCTTGATTGTCGCCGACTAAAATAACATCAAGGCGGACTACCTTGCCTTTTCGTTTCAAATCGTCCACGCGATTTCGGACGGATTTTTCAATTTTCGCGGCAATCTCCTTGCCATTTATTATAGTTGCCATAAAATGCTTCGCTATCCTAGCACGTTTTTTCGTTATCGTAAAGCTAAAGCCCTCGCCAGGTGTTTAAAAATTCATGATTAAAATGTGCATGCCATTAACCTTTACTTAAATGGTGTTTAGTGCTACGCTTCCTAAAATACTTAAAATTAATCAATGAGTATGATAAAAAATGTCGCTAAAGTTAGCCATAAAGCCAGTCTGAAAATTTTGATTGGTTTTTTTATTTTTGTTATTTTTTTGTTGGGTAAAACAAATTCGGCCATGGCAGCTACCCCGGCTTTTGTGCAGGTTAACGCCAAGGAGGTTATTTCGAGTACAACGAATCGCTTAACCTTTAAAAAAGCAAACATTGCCGGCAATACAATCGTGGTTTATGTGGCCTGGACAAATACTGGAACTACTACAATAACTGATAATAGGGGTAATGTTTATCAAAGCGCTGGTAGCGCGGTGAGATGGAATGGTGGCGCTTGGAGTTCGCAAATTTTTTATGCGAATAATATCGCGGCCGGTACTAGCACTGTGACTGCGGCTTTTTCTCAAGCGATAAGCGGTTTTGCCGACCTTTATATCCATGAGTATTCCGGGCTTGATCCGGTTTCTCCATTGGATAAAACAGTTAGCGCGTTTGGAACATCTAGTGCCATGAACAGCGGATCCGCGACTACCACTAATGCTTCGGAGTTAATATTTGGCGGTGGCGCTTCCCGCGGCACGGTAACAAAAGGTACCCGCTTTACGGCGCGAAGCAGGGGTTACGGAAATTTAACGGAAGACCGGTTTGTTACAACCACTGGTTCATATGCAGCGACCGCAACTCAAAATTCAAATGGCTGGGTATTGCAAATGGCTGCTTTTAAAGCGGCCCCTATGGACACTACAACGCCATCAGTGCCGACCGCGCTCGTTGCGACCAGTTCTTCAATGACGCAAATTAATCTTTCTTGGGACGCGGCCACCGACCCAGATAATGCCTCCGCGCAAATTTCTTACGCTATTTATCGCAATGGTATAAAGATTGCAACAACTTCTGCTGGGATTTTAACTTATCAGAACACGGGCCTTACCTTAAACACTTCATACTTCTATAATGTTGCCGCGGTTGATCCAGCCGGGAATGTTTCTAATCTATCAGCAACCGCCACCGCCCGCACTTTGGCTGACACCTCGGCGCCAAGCGCACCTACTGGTGTTACCGCGACCGCAATCTCCGGTACGCAGATCAATGTTTCTTGGGCTCCCAGCACTGACAATGTCGGCGTTGTCGGTTATCAAATTTTCCAGAATGGCATATTAATCGCTTCCACCACTGCTTTGTCGTATAGCGGTACCCAATTAACACCAGAAGGAACTTATACTTACACCATCGCAGCCTGCGATGCGGCCGGCAATGTTTCATTGCAGTCTCTGCCGGCTACAGTTACGACTCCGATTTTAGACACCATCGCCCCATCGGTTCCATTTGATCTTTCAGTCACTGGTATTTCTTATTCACAAATTAATCTTACTTGGTCAACTTCTACCGACAACGTGGCTGTGATTGGGTATAAGATCTATCGCGACGGCCTGCAAGTTGGAACTTCTGCGGCAAATAGCTTTGCTGATAGTGGTTTAATTGCATCAACGATTTACGCTTACGCTGTATCGGCTTTTGACGCCGCTGGTAATGTTTCAGCGAGTTCTATTTTGATCGCCACTTCGACGACGGTGGGCAGTCCGCCAATCGTGAACGACGTCGGCTTCCCGAAGAATGTAAGCAGACTCAATGTGAGTGGTGCAACCATGGTTTCACCCACTTTCACAACTGGCGGTTCGGTCCGTACCTTGGTTGCAGTTGTGTCTTGGTATACACCAGCAGAAGATCCATATCCAGCCACTCTCGCTTGGGTAGGTGGCACTCCAGCTGGTGCGACTGCTTGGGTAAAACAGGTAGAGCCGGTTGACGGCACTATTCACTGGACCTCGCAGATCTGGACAGCTACGGCCACCAATGTTCTTACCAACGCCTCGGTAATAGCCACACGTAATTATCCACGCTCCGAACTTAGCACTGGTATTTTGAGTATCTATTCACTCGCGAATGCGAGCACAACTTTCGGCGGTTCGGCCGAGCATCATTCTCCGATGTCAGACGTCGGCAGGAACATCTCTGGCATTTATGATGTGACAGTCCCAGTAATCGCGGCCAACTCCTGGATCATTGGTATCTCACAGGGCGGGGACACCTATGTGCCGTTCACAGCACGAGCGAACACTACAATTGATTACCAGGCCAACGACGGTGGTGCAGACGGCGGAGCCGCGGCTTGGCATCTCACAACCCCAACCACCGGTGCTGGCAACTACACAGTTGGCGTCACTGATTCTGATCTAGCGTTTAGCGTGGAGGGGCTTGAGATCTTACAACAGTAAGAACCTCCCCATTAGTAGTAAAGTCTTTCAAATTATAAAAACAACAGCCCGGTTATCAGACCAGGCTGTTTTTTTATTTTAATTTTTATGGTTTTGGTTGTTCGTGAGGTTTGTTTGCTTTTCTTGTTATGAAAACCGCCAGCAGATATCCGACAAGAAACAGATTCATACCAACAAAGCAGGGAGTTTTGAGTGGAAACACGCCGGGGGAGCAGGCAATAATCGGTCCGGATAACTTTATAACTTTATAAAATAGTAAAAATTCAAAAGTTAAAACCGAAGCCGCAAAACAAACCCCAAAAAGCAAGAACCAACGCAAACGTTTTTCACAAATTAATTTCGGTTCTTTATCCAAATATATTTTCATGGACCATGCAAAGGCAAGGAGAAATGCAACGGCGCCATAGAAGCACGCCGTGACCATTGGGTTTGGGTAGGTACAATCTTTGATTCGAAAAATAGTTCCGTATTTAGCGATAAAGGTCTGGAACTGAATTACGACCCGCGACCAGGAGTAAACAACTCCGGCAGCGAGAATAATCGTTTGAATAAGTAAATGATTTTTTTTCATGCTAATTTGATAGCTTTTTTACAGATACCGCATTTATATCCGGAGGAATTATTTCCATTTCGCCTGTTGAAGCTAGTATTTTTTGCTCAAGAATTATTAACTTATTTTTTAAATCATTATCCTTCAATAATTTATCAGCAACTTCAATTAGACTTTTAATCATTGCTGAAATTTCTTTACCAAATTTACCATTTCTTTCAAAAATTTCATTAGTAGTGGAATATTTTTCATCTGTATCACTTAGTGCTGTTACTACTTCAGTTTCAAGTAGTTTACCCATGTACGGCTGAATTTTTAACTTTGCCATTATTTCCATTGCCAATTTTTTGAATTCATTGATAATTTCCGGATGAGTTTCACTTAACAATGACTCCCAGTTGTATTCCAAAAAAAATGCAGTATCTTTGGCAGTTGCAACTATTTCCTTGATAGCTTTTTTTCTGTCCTCGGGGGATAGGTGCATTAAAACAAATCTTTCGTGAGCAAAATCAACGGAACCTTCTTTGATTGGTAGATTTTTTACGTCACCGCGAACGAAAAATATATCCAAATCTTTTTCTTCGGCCGAACGTTTCATTGTTTGAAGATGGCTTGCATTGTAATCAAGGGCAATGTATTTTCCTCCACGATTTTCTACCAACGAACCCATTTTTTGATCCGGGCCCGAACCAACATCCAAAACTTTTTTATCAGCAAGGTCAATACTTTCTAAAGTTTTCGCCGAGGCGTAAAGGGGGTGAGTAAAGTCAGTATTCTTTAATCTTTCCAGTTCATCTTTTAATTCAATTTTTGTTTCGTAAATGTTTCCTGTTGGTTTTTCTCGGTTCATATTATTAATTTACTTGTAAGGCAGTTACCATGCTTAATGCATTTTTAGCCATAATTATAATATATTTTAATCAAATTTATGGTTTTTGTCCACTGTTTATACTATTGACATAAAAGGCCAAATCATACAGTTGTGTTAAAGTAATTATATATGTAATAATTATTTATTTTTTAATATAATCATATGTCTAATAGAGTAATTCATTTTGAAATTCAGGCCGATGATCCTGATCGTGCCAGTAATTTTTATCAAAAAGCTCTCGGCTGGAAAATAGAAAAATATCCGGCCGCAGAAGGTAGCGGTATGGATTATTGGATGCTTTTTACCGGTGAAAAGGGGGAGCCGGGTATTGGCGGTGGTATGTATAAAAGGCCGGCCGACAATAAATTACATACCTATGATTGCACGATAGATGTGGACGATATTGATAAGGTAACAGAAGCGATTAAAAAAAACGGCGGAAAAATTCTTAAAGAAAAAGAAAAAATGGAGGGAATTGGCTGGATCGCGCGCGCAGAGGATACGGAAGGAAATATTTTTGCGATAATGCAGGCAGTTGAACCAAAACCTTAATTTATTTACAAGTAGCAGCTTGGAGACAAAAAATCCCGACTATACATTGGGATTTTTATGTGTGTTAAATTATATGTTCCGAGACTTGGATTCGAACCAAGATAAACGGATTCAGAGTCCGTTGTCCTGCCATTAGACGATCTCGGAGTGTTTGTCGTTCAATCTATTTTTTAAATATGCTCTGCCGAAGCCAGTTTTGAGCGATTTTTCCCTTGCTATTGCCGCATCTTTATTTAAACAAGCTTCATAATAAACCAATATTAAAGGCTTCCGATTTTTTGTAGATTCTACCAAGCCATCATTGTGTTTTTTTATTCTACTTTTTAAGTCATCGGTCCATCCAATATACAATTCGTTATCTTTTTGGCTTTTAAGAACGTAAGTGTAAAACATATATGCCGTTAGACCTGCCCGCATTGCTACGCAAAGCGTTGCAGGCGGGCGATCTCGGAGTTTAATTGTTTATGGAGCTGCCGCTTTCCAAATTGCTTAAAACTGATTTGTCTACTGTTTTTACGAGACTCCAACTCCAGCGGTGGTTTTTAAAAACTGCCGGATTGGAAATATAATATTTTTTATTATCTCGCAAAAGAAAAATTTTATTTGACCCGTTAGCTTTTACGATGGTTTTTGGCTTGGTAAACAATACTCGCGGTGGTCCATCGGCATGTTTAGTTTTGTGGTCAAAATCATGAAGAGTGTCCATGATTGTAGCATATTTATAGTGAAAGTCAATGCCGTCCGGTAGTTCAGAATCATTTGCCAAGAACTCTCCTTTGGCATCATCAAAACCAACAATTGCCATCACATGATAAGAAGATCCGCCACGGCGGAAGCGATGGCGGGGATTTTTTAGGTCGTAGCCATAGTGTAGGGAAATAACCGGACGTCCGGCCCGAAGTTCGTCTTTTATTTCTTCAAGTGTAGGGTTATCGATAATTTTTGCGTCAAAAGAAGTGTAATCGTTAATTAATTTTAGGTTTTCAGCGGCGTTAGTATCACTATTGTATCCAAAAATTTTAGTTTCGATACTAAACAAAGGCAGCATCTGATTTTTTGCTTCAACTTTTTTTATTATCGCTTTTGGCTTTTTAAGATAAAAATTTTCAACGGCGATAATGCTGGCTTCCTCACAAGCGCCGCTCCATGGCGCAACCCAAACTCCATCGGGGATTTCCCAAAGAAACGGAACCGGCAGGCTAATTTTCTCAACGCTTGCTGCGTGAGATAGAGTTGGAATTAGTAAAAAAAATACGGCCAAGCTGGCGATATATTTCATAAATGTATCAGTTAACGATTTCGCCGCCAAATTCCGCGGCCAAATTTGAGACCTCAGAATCTTTATTATTATTTACTACTTCTGAAACGTAAAAAGATAACCGGATTTTTTCTGAAAAAACACTTTGCATGCACTCTTCTAGTAACTGGCGATTTTTTGTGGTTTCTAAACGATCTTTGTGAATTGAAAAAGGAACAGCCACTCGAACTGTATTTCCGTTTATTTCACTGATTGTACATGATGCGAGTATAAAATTCAGTGATGGAACGGTCACCGAGGCTTTATCAACTACGGTTTTCCATTTTTCACGCACCATTTCTACTGTGGTAGTAATATTTGAGTCGGCAATATGAGAAATTGCTTGCTTTATAGTGTTGGTAATTTGTGAAATTGCGCTTTTATCCGGCGCGTCGATTTTTTTAACGATCAAATCCGGCTCAGGCTTGTTTGTAACAGTTTCTTTCTTGATATTTTCGACGTGAGGTTCTGATTGTTTCGGATTATCCAAATTCCCAGGTGAAGAAATTAAATCGTAAATTTCAACTGCAAGCAACTCAAGCGGTAATTGCGGAAGGGGTGATAATTTTATATCCGCCTTGCGTTTCAGAGTTAAGTCCATAATCAAAACAATTCTTTTTTCACCAATTGCTGAACTGATTTTTTTTAATTCTTTAATAGTTTCATCATTGAAATCGGTATTAATCAAAGACTTGTCGGTATTTAGAGATAATAGTAATGAGGCGCGCAAAAGCTCAAGCAAGTCGTGGGCAAACTGATTTAAATCAACACCTTCTTCAACCATTTTGTTTACCAAGGTTATTGCTTTTCCTGGCGCACCCGCAGTTATATTTTGAAGATATTCAACCAAATTTTCGGTGGACGAAAGCGGCAAAACCATTTGAATGTCTTCAACCGAAATTTCTTTTAGATTTAATGAAAGGATTTGGCCGAGCAAACTTTCGGCATCGCGTAAGCCGCCGTCGCTTTTTCGAACAATTCGCTCTAGAACTTCTTTTTCTACTTTGACCTTTTCATCGCCGCAGATTTTTTTAAGTCGGGCGAGCATTTTATCGAAAGGAATTTTTTTGAAAACAAATCTTTCACAGCGGGAAATTACTGTCGCAGGAATTTTATGCAATTCGGTGGTCGCTAAAATGAAAATAACATGAGCCGGCGGTTCTTCAAGAGTTTTTAGAAGTGCGTTGAAAGCCGAAGTCGAAAGCATGTGCACTTCATCGATTATAAAAATTTTGTGTTTTAGTACCGTCGGCATAATGCCGGCGTTTTCAATAATATTTTCGCGGACATTATCGACACCGGTTTGAGAAGCGGCATCAATTTCAATAATATCAATGTGGCGGCCATTATTAATTTGTTCGCAGGCTTGGCATTCGTTGCAGGGTTCGAAGGTTCCTTTTTTTCGTTTTTCGCAGCTGACAGATTTTGCGAGCAGTCTTGCAAGTGTGGTTTTACCAACTCCGCGCGGACCAGAAAAAAGATAGGCATGAGAAAGTCGATCGGAGGAAATTTCATTTTGAATAGTTTGAGTAATTGTATCCTGACCGATGACATCGGAGAAAACAGATGGACGGTATTTTCGGTATAGTGTTGGCATAGAGTTTCAGATTTTGACAATTAAATAGTTTTGGTGCAGATTATATTAGTCAGCATCGAACACCATCGTCCAAGGAGGTTTTATGCCTTTCGAGAACGTTCTGATGCACAAGCCAACGGGAGATGCGATTCTTGTCCAGTCGCCAGAAATTCTCACTCACCTCGCAACTTACAGCGAGAGCCATTCGAAAAGCATTATTCGAGCAGCGGTCGGTCGGGCGAGCCTCTTCAGGCTTGCCGAAATCGATTGGTACTTGAAGTGCCGGGTTTTCTCAGAAAATGAGATTGAGGCTTTTCAGGAATGCATCTTCAACTTGGTCGTAACAATTGCTCGAGAATTTGCACCGATGAACGATTCGGTGGTGCGGAATTGCCCCGATTATGGGGTTTCTGTGGGTCATTTCCGTAGTAACTGCTTCCGGGTTTCGATTGTTCGAAAACCCTTCATAAGGTGCTGACATAACGCCGCCGGCTGAAAAGTCCTTCTTGGACTACTCAGCCGGCGGCACTTCTATTTTAAATAGTTTAACATATAATCTCATTCGCCCTGGCAAAGAATTTCATTCTTTTCGCTCTCTCATTTCGATTATAGAGACGCTTCGCTAACGCCGGCCGAAATTCCTGTACTTGAGCCAAGTTGTGAGCGTTCCATTATTTCTTCTTCTACCAGTTCTTTTGGCCTGCCGTATTTAAGTCGGGAAAGTTCTTTTATAGCAGCGGCCAGTTCTTTGTTTCCAGGTTTTGGCGGATATGTCATCATATTAAACGGCCTTGCGGCCGTATTGTCAATAAGCATCTTGGTATAAGCGGTGTATTGTTCTACATTAACTAAATCGTAGGCGCCAAAGACTGGGGCAAACTCCTTTGAAAGCACTTCAGCGTCTTCTGAGCCGATGCGGAATGCTACTACCGTGCCGGCATTCGCAAGTACTGAATCGCGCACTGCCTTACTGCCTTTGTTATCGACTAGCTGGTTAAGATATTGATTGGCAATGATAAGTTCAAGCCGATATTTGCGCGCTTCTGATAAAATTGTCGCAATTGAGTCGGTAATAAAGTTTTGAAACTCATCGATGTATAGGAAAAAATCATTACGTTGTTCTTCGGGAAGAGAGGCTCTTTCGAGAGCGGCCATTTGAAGTTTGGAAACGATAATCATGCCAAGCAGATTGGCATTAATTTCTCCGACTAAACCTTTGGAGAGGTTAACTAACAAGATTTTTTTCTTATCCATGACTTCTCGGAAATTAAAACCGGAACGGGATTGGCCGATGATGTTGCGGATCATTTCGTTTTCAACAAAGCGACCGACTTTTGAAATTAGATAACCAAGCATTTCAGATTTGTGGAAGTCTGAAGTTTTGGCCATCTCTTTTTCCCAGAACGATCGGACAACCGGGTCTTTCAAAGTTTTTAAATATTTTTTTACAAAAGTTTCATCGGTGAACATGCGCGGAATTTCGGCAATGGTGCCGGGGTGTTCCATATCGGACATGAGAGTCAGCATGACATTGCGCATGTTGTGTTCAAACATCGGGCCGATCATGGATGGGTCAGTAACCATTTTATAAAAAATGGCGATCATTTCTTGGGTTGCAAAATCTTTCTGTTCTTCGGTTTTTACTTCAAGCATGTTAAGTCCAATTGGGCGTTCGGTATCAGCCGGGTTAAAATAAATTACATCATCGACTCGTTCTTTTGGCACATGTTGCAATACATATTCGACAAAATCACCGTGCGGATCAATAACACAAACTCCTTCGCCATTTTGGATATCTTGAACGGCAAGATTTTGGATAAAAACAGATTTACCGCTACCGGAGCGACCAAGTGTATATAGATGTCGGCGTCGGTCGGCGCGCTTCATTTTTACAATTGTTTCTTCACCGCGATAAACTGCCCGGCCAAGGGTAATTCCTTCGGTTGGCATATTGGTTGGGGGAGGGGCTTTGCGTGCGCCCAGCCAGTTGATATGCGGGGTTTCAGTAGAAGCTGTGGGCGGGTGCCAGAAGCTTGCCATTTCCTCGGTGGAAGCGATAAAATTTTGTTTCTCATCAAAGGAACGGAAAATGGAAGCACTGATTATTTCTCCGGGTTTTTTTGGAACGGCGGCGCCAAATGAATTACCGTATCGATAAATATTATATTGGCTGAAGGAGTTAAGAATGTTTTCAAGATTTAACTGCGCAGTTTCTTTGGTTGCGGCCGAACTTATAATTCGCACCGAAATTTGTAAACCACCATGGCTAATTTTATCTTCCATGTTTTTTATCATTTCTTCTTCCATTTGGGTTAGTTGGTATTTTTCCGGTTGGCCATTTTTTGAATTATTATTTTTTGTGGTGGATGAAAATTTGCTAAATTCATGCAAAAAATTTCCGAGCCAACCACGACCCATGATGGATTCAAATTTATGCCCTTCTTTTATTTCACGAATGAGGCGCGCTCCTTCTTGGCGCCAAGAATTGTCGGCCGGGCGAACAATGTATTGAATTATTGCTCCTTCATTTTCACCAATTTTACTGAGTGGGTTTAGAATCGCAACCAAGGGGTCGCTTTCAGTTTTTTTGTAGGTACGAAAAGGAAAAACCGATTTATATTTAAACCAAAGATGCGCGCCGACAATGTGGCTTTCGGGGCGAAAAATATTATAATCTGGTTCATTAGAAATTTCAGCGTGAGGGTATTGAGCGTGGATTTGTTGTTTGATAAGGTCGGTAAGACGCTCCGGGACCGCGACGTAGAAAGAAATGGTGTTTTTCTTGGTAACGATTTCAAAAGCAAAATTATCCGATCGGCCGCGTAGCCAAGTTAGAAAACCGTGTTCTGGTTTTAGTCCGGCTACCGCCGAAAAAAGAGTGTCGGCGACACCAATTTGTTCGCGAATTTGTCCGAGGTTGTCATCACTGCTGTGCGACTGAGAATCAGATCGTTTTTCTTTTGGAACCCGAATAAGTAAAATTGTTTTATGAAAAGCTTTGCCAGTTTGCCCGCGGGCGTGAAAAATGGCCCGCAAGATTTGAATACTGGCCAAAATTAAAATAATTCCGGCAATGAAAAGTAAAATATTAAAAAAAATCTGGTCCCCGAGTAGGGATGCCAGAATAGTATTGGAAGAAATGGTTCCAAAGTTCATATGGTGTTTATTTTCTCTTGTGAAGTGCCAAGATACGGTCGGTTTTTATTTTTGCTTCTTGTTCAAGGAAAAAGCGATTGATTCCGGGCAGCATTTTAAGCCATTCCATAATAAGCTGGAACACTTTTTTTACTTTGACATGGGTTGAGCTAAGTAGTTCGGCAATTTTTTTGGCGGTTATTTCACCTTTAATTTTAAATTCTTCTTTAGCGATGGGGGAGAGCCGGCTATAAGCTTCGCCGACATTTTCTTCTAGGATTTTTTCTATTTTTTGAGCGACCGGGTCGCGAAGCGGTGGCAAAACATGGCTGACCGGACGATGATGGAGCGGTTGTTTGTGTTGAATTTCTGTATCAGTTTTTACTTCACTTTCTTTTTCTATTTTTTCCGAAATATTTTCACCTTTTTCACCGGCACTAAAATCCGCTTCCAAAGATTGGTATTTTTCTTTATTTATTATCGGGTTTTGTTCTTTTTTTAAATCTACCATACAAGAATAGTATAGCACATTTTAGGCGAGCCAACAACACTTTTTTATCATGGTTGTCGCCCTTGGTGGAATTTGATATAATATGACTATTAGATAGTTTTATTGATAAAATTTTTCGTTCGAAATGAATTCATTCATTGCGCACGCTTAATTCCACTATGAAACATATTCGCGAAATACAACACGAAAATTTTCTTTGGGTGAATGTCACTAAACAGAGTGAAAAAGAGCTGGCAGAAATAGGGAGGCGTTTTGATTTCAACGTAAATGATACGGGTGAATGTTTACCACCCTTTCAGCGTCCAAAGATGCAAAAGCGGCCACATTATTATTTTATGGTCTTGCATTTTCCAGTTTTTGACCGGGAGACTCGCCGGGTAAGTTTTACCGAAGTGGATATTTTTCTTAACCCAAATTATCTTGTTACGGTTCATAATAGTCAATTACCGGCCTTGGAAAATTTCTTTTTGGAATGTGAAAAGGATAATTACAAAAAATTTCAGTATTTTCGCGGTAGTATGGCGCAAGTACTTTTTGAGTTGCTTAGCCGCATGCTCGACGCGGTCTTTCCAAGCCTGCTTCATATTAATGAAGATATTAACTCTGTCGATCAAAAATTATTTGGTAACCCTGATGAGCGAAAAATGGCAAGCGAAATTTTGCGTTTAAAAACAAATATCGTTACTTTTCGCCGTACTATGCAGGGCCATCGATCGGTAATTGAAAGGTTGCTCATGTATGGTGATCGGGATTTGCAGCTAGTTTCTTTTCAAAATTATATTAATTCGCTGCGTGAATTTGTATCGGAGATTTGGCACATGCTCGAAAGCCAGAAGGAGAGCATCAATGCTTTGCATGAAACCAATGAATCAATTGTAAATTATCGCGCAAGCGAGGTGATGAAAATTTTTACCATTATTTCGGTTATTACTTTTCCGCTTACTCTCATGGCGTCGCTGTTTGCTATTCGCGCCGGAGGAACGCCATTGGTAAGCGATCCAATGGGTTTTTGGATGATTTTTGGAATAATGTTTTTTGTGGCCGTATTAATGGTCGCGGTATTTAGAAGAAAGCGCTGGATGTAAAAATAAAACCGTTAGCTTTCGCTACGGTTTTATAGCCCGTTATAATTTGACGGGTTTTTTAATTTTATGATTCCTCTTCGTCTTCTGGTTTAATAATTTTTTCGCTTTGCAGCATCTCACCGGCTTTTGCGTCGCCAAATAGTTCGTCCATGTCTAAATCCTTTTCATCAAAAAGCGGCTCTTCTTTAGATTTAGGAGCTTGGAAGTTTTCTGCTCCTGGTGGAGTATATTTTTCCGGCATATGCTTAAGATTAAAAATTATATATTATTTTAAACCAAACTCTTGGAGTATTTCGGGTTTGATAGGGGCATTGCCTCCAGCAACCATTTTTTCAAGACGTTTTAAATTATTTGTGATCACTTCTTTGAGTCCAGGTGTTGGGCTTTTTTTATATAGTTGATATTGTGAATAAACATCTCGAAGGCTAGTCCCCCAAGTAGATCTGAACATTGATTCACTCTTGATTGTAGAGCCTTTAAAATTTATTTTGTCGGTAGTAAGTAATTCGTTCGCTAGATCTTGATATGTTACACCAATCATTTTGCTTTCCGTTGCTGATATTTGTATTTTTCCTTCATGTGTTTTTGTCTCGGTTAATTTGTGCGTAGTTTGAATTTCTGGGCGATTGATATTTACGCGTTCATCAGCGACAGCTTCTGTCCCAACACTTAATGCGGCCGCTGCCAAAACCCCGCGACCCCATTTTCCGGCTTTTTTACGAAGGGAAGAAAGAGGATTAGAAGATTCATTCTGATTAGCAAGTTTAACTTCGCCGGGTAGGTCCTGTATAGTAGTTTGCGGTATCTCGCTTTTCCAGGCTTTCATTTGTACTACCTCTTCCGATGTCGCATTTTCGACCGCTTCGTCTATTATGTCATTTTCAGTTTTATCAAATTTATTTTCGTTAGTTTTTAAATTAAAATCATTAATCTCGTTCATTAATTCAGTTGGGATGTGTTTTTCGGTCATACTATTAATAATTATAATTTTCTCACTTTTGTTCCATCTTTACTGTCTTCTACCTGATATCCCAAATCTTCCAGTTTGTCGCGCAAGATATCGCTATCTTGCCAGTTTTTATTTCGTCTGGCTTCATCGCGCTTTAATACTAAATTTTTAATTTCTTCAGGAATAGCCTGCACTTTATTAGAATTCTCAATTTTTTTAACATTTTCATCAATATCTAAACCCAGAACCTCGTCAAATTTAAGCAGTGTTTTATAATTTATCTTCAGGCTTTTTAAAGCCTCCCAAATTAGGCCGAGCGCCGCCGGAAGATTCAGGTCGTTATAAAATTCGTTTTCTACTTCTTCAATAATTTTTTCTTCTTTTATTACGGAGGAATTTCTTTTTATTTTTGCCGCAGTTTGATAAAGATTTTTTAAACCCGTTTCAGCCGCCTGTAAGGCTTCGAAAGAAAAGGCCAGCTGTTTGCGGTAGTGGGTTTGTAAAACAAAGTAACGGTACGCAAGGGGATTAATACCTTTTTCTTTAAGTGCGGAAATTGTAATAAAATTGCTGCCAGACTTGGCCATTTTATCTTTGCCAAGCACCAAAAACTCACTGTGCAGCCAATAGTTCGCGAGCTGTTTGCCTTCGGCGGCTTCGCTCTGGGCAATTTCATTAGTATGATGAATTTGAATATGATCAACGCCGCCGCAATGAATATCAAAAGGCTGGCCGAGGTATTTGGCGGCCATAGCCGAGCATTCAATGTGCCAGCCCGGAAAACCAATACCCCAAGGGCTGCCCCATTCCATTTGGCGTTCGGTATTTTTTGGTGAAAATTTCCAAAGCGCAAAATCAGTTGGGTTTTTTTTCTCTCCCATATCGACCCTTGCTCCGGCTTCCAATTTTTGTCCCGCGAGCAAAGCCATCTTTCCGTAATCTTTTAGTTTGGAAGTGTCAAAATATATGCCATCGCTAGTTTTGTAGGTAAAACCTTTTTTTTCTAATTTTTTTATTAAAGCAATTTGTTCTTCAATGTGGTCGGTGGCTTTGGGGTATTTTGTCGCTGAAAGAATATTCAGCTCGTTCAAGTCGTTAAAAAATGCTTTAGTATAAAATTCGGCGATGTCCCAGGCGGTCTTACCTTCGCGGGCGGCGCCTTTTTCCATTTTATCTTCTCCGGTGTCGGTATCTCCGACCAGGTGGCCGACGTCAGTTATATTCATGATGTGTTTTACTTTTTGTCCGCTATAAAGTAAAACTCTTTTTAAAACATCTTCAAAAATAAATGCACGTAGGTTGCCTAAATGAGCATAATTGTGAACAGTCGGGCCGCAGGTGTAGAGGCCAATGGTTTTTTTAATTGGTTTAAAGTCTTCAATTTTTCGATTAAGAGTGTTATAAAATCGAATTGTCATATAAAAGCCAGTTAGTTATCAACAGGATTGTAGCATAATAGACGAATTTTTGGTATACTTATCTCATATGTTTTTCAAGAAACCAGACGCATACATCGGAGTGGACATTGGCGCCGGTGGAATTAAGATTGTAGAATTGAAAAAAGAAAAAAATCGTCCGGTTTTATTTACCTATGGTTTTACTCGCCAGCCGCAGGAAATTCATCGGCTTCTAGCCAAGACTGAACTTAAATCAGATTTTTCTGCCGCTTACGCAAACAACCTTTCCTCGGACGAAAATACCAAACAACAATCATTTTTTCAAATTGATCAACAGCAGGTTAAGACTTTTGGTAAACTTCTTCGCACGGTTTGCGCCGAAGCGAAAACACAAAGTAAAATCGCAGTCGCCAGTTTGCCGGTATCTTCGGTTTTTCATGCCGTTGTTACGATGCCAAAAGTAAAAAAAGAAGAATTTGACCGGATTTTAAATGCCGAAGTAAAAAAACTTTTACCTTATCCGCTTGAACAAATGGCTCTTGAGCATGAAATTTTCCCCGGAGGAACCGATGATACTTATCATGAACAAAGAGTTTTGGTAAACGCCGCCCCAAAGGCGCTGGTGGTTTTTTATACGGAAGTATTTAAAGAAGCCGGTCTACAACTTGAATCTCTTGAACCAGAATCAATCGCTCTTTCTAGAGCGCTCATTGGTCGTGACACTGCTACTGCCATGCTCATTGATATTGGCGCTGAGCGCACTAATTTTTTTATTGTCGAACAGACTTTCCCAATTACTCATCATAGTATTGAGCTTGGCGGTGAAAGAATCAACCAGATTCTCGCGAAAATTTTGGGTATCGATATGAGTATGATTAACCGGGTAAAAAAGGATTTGTTCAGCCATATTCTTGATGTAAAAGAAAATCATACTTTAGGAAAAGAAGAATTTTTAACTTTATTTTCTCAGGTTATTGATCCAATCATTAAAGAAATCGAATACAGTCTTGAGCTGTATACTCGGCAGAGTAACAATCGCGGTAAAAAACCTGAAAAAATTATTCTTTCCGGCGGTTCAGCTTTTTTCCCTTATTTGGCCGAAAAAATTAGCGAAAAATTTAATATTAAATGTTATGTAGGTGATCCGTGGGGGCGAGTGGTTTATCAAGAGGGTTTAAAACCTGCTCTCCGCACAATTGCGCCGCGCCTCGCGGTTTCGATTGGTCTCGCACTTCGGAATGTGTTATAATCTATAATATTATAAATATGGATAAAAAGACTATTAATGTTTTGCTGGTAGAAGATGATATTTTTCTTTCCAGTATTTATCAAAAAAAGTTTGAAATGGAAGGTTTTAAAGTGACGCCGGTGGATAATGGAGAAAAGGTGCTCGCTGAAGCCAAAAAGAAGAAGCCGGACATCGTCCTGCTCGATATTTTATTGCCAAAGCGAGATGGGTTTTCAGTTTTGGCTCAACTAAAAGAGGATGCTGAAACAAAAAATATTCCGGTTATCCTTCTTACTAATCTTGGACAAAAAGACGATGTTGATAAGGGTCTCGAAGCGGGTGCGGTTGATTATCTTATAAAGGCGCATTTTAAACCTTCAGAAATTGTTGAAAAAGTTAAAAAGGTTCTGCATATCTAGTAGTCAAGAAATGTGTTATAATGTTTTTGGAAAAAAGTATTTAAAATAAATTATGAATAGACGCGGCTTTACTTTGATCGAACTTCTAGTCGTAATCGCTATCATTGGTTTATTATCAACAATTATAACCGTTGCAATGGGTAATGCGCGATTGAAAGCTCGGGATGCCAAACGAATGTCGGATTTAAAACAAATCCAAACCGCCCTGGAACTATATTATGGTGATCAAAATGCTTACCCGGTTGGAAATGGAATTATTTTGGGAACAGCAAAGGCCGGAGGAACAGCGACTGGGTCCTATGCTTGTTTAGATCATTCCGGTTTTCATGTCGTAACTGCTTGTACAGATCCTTATTTGGGAGTGGTGCCAGCCGACCCAAATGATAGCGGCAGCTTGGTTTATACTTACACGGCGGCTTCAAGCTCATTTAATGTTACAGCTTCACTTGAAGGTCAGGTAAACGGTTTGTCGGGTGCGATACATCTTTCGCCTTCAGGAATCGGTTCTGGAATTTCCCCATAAAAAATATGAAGAATACAAATTTTGGAAGGGAGGTGACAATATGAAAATGAATAAGAAAGGTTTTACTTTGATCGAACTTTTGGTCGTCATCGCCATTATCGGTCTTTTGTCCACTCTCGCGGTAGTTGCCCTCGGCAACGCTCGTGTGAAGGCTAGAGACGCTAAACGCATGTCAGATCTTAAGCAAATTCAAACTGCTTTGGAATTATACTACACCGATCAAAATGCTTACCCAGCAGGTTCAAACGTAGTGTTAGGACCTCTGCGAAGCCCAGCGACTACAGCAACAGGCAACTATGCTTGTTTAGATAACGCCGGTTGGCACGCAACAGGTTGTGCTAACGCTTATATGGGTAGCGTTCCAGGCGATCCAAATGATACTGGAGCTCTCGTTTATACCTATAATGCAGCTTCCAGCACATACACTGTCACCGCCACATTGGAAGGTACAGTTAATGGCTTGTCTGGTGGAGTTACATTATCGCAATCAGGAATTACCGACTAATCAACTTTTCGAAAGGTTGACCCCCCGCTACAAAAAGCGGGGGGTTTTGTTTTAGGTAAATTGTGCTATAATATCACCAAATTATTCCTATGTTTATTGATATTTATTCGCCGGTAGTTTATTCGTTTATTTTTGTTTTAGGCCTTTTGCTTGGTAGTTATTTGAATTCGTGGATGTGGAGAATACATGAGAAAAAGTATTGTTTTGGCGGGCGCAGTATGTGTGTTCATTGCGAACGAAAACTTAGTTGGTTTGAAAATATTCCTTTATTTAGTTTTTTATTTTTAAAAGGTAAATGCCGTACTTGTGGAAAGCCGATTCCGAAATCTTATTTTTTAGTGGAGCTTGCTACCGGTGTAATTTTTACCTTGGTTGTTGGACATTCGGTTGACTTCAATCTTTCTGCTATTCAATCGTTTCGCGATCTATTTTTTTCCGCTCTGCTTATTGTAGTGTTTGTTTACGACGCAAAATATCAACTCATTTTACCGAGTGTAATTCTACTCGGTTCTACTGTCGGGTTGTTTATAAATATAAAATACTTAGTATACGACCCGTATAATTTAGTTTTTGGCGCGTTAATTTGCGGCGGTTTTTTTCTGTTTCAGTTTTTGGTTTCAAAAGGTAAATGGATCGGCGGGGGAGATATAATGCTTGGTGCTATGATGGGTTTTTGGCTGGGGTGGCAAGCGGGGCTCGCGGCGTTATTTATCAGTTATATTTTTGGTGCGGTTTTTAGTTTAGCGTTGATTGCTTTGAAGAAAAAAGAAATGTCTTCGGCCATTCCGTTTGGAACTTTTTTATCGATTGGGACATTTGTGGTTCTGCTTTGGGGTAACGAAATTATTAGCTGGTATTTGCGGTTGGTCAGGTATTAGAATTTAGGTAAATAAAAAATCCCCATTAGGGGATTTTGTTTTATAAATAGATTAGGGGCCGCATGCGAAATGCATGCGGCCCCTGCTTGAGGTGCGGGTTTGAGCCGCGGATCTGCGTACTACGAGGAACTCGGAGGCCGCAAGTGATAATACACTCTCATATTCTTGAGCTTTTGTCAAGATATTGATATAATGCCCTGGTGGATAAATGATAGATTTTGGCTAAGATAAGCCGATAAAATTATGCCTATTTCCAAGGACTTAAAACAGCGGGTAGACAAGCTTCGAGCTCAGATTGATGATTTACGATATCGCTATCACGTTCTTAACGACCCCGAGGTAACGGACGCCATGTATGACGGCCTCATGGATGAACTGCGTAAAATCGAAGCTGAGTACCCAGAAATAATTACTTCGGATTCACCAACTCAACGGGTAGCCGGAAAACCGGCGGAGAAATTTGAAAAAGTTGAACATACGGTCACGCAGTGGTCTTTTAATGATGCGTTTGATGAAAAGGATATTATTGATTGGCAGGAAAGAATATTAAAAATATTAGAAAAGGAAATGGGAAGTCGGCCGAAAGATTTAAATTTCGTTTGCGAATTAAAAATTGACGGTCTGCACATGGTGCTGACTTATTTGAATGGCAAACTAGATACAGCCGCCACGCGGGGTGACGGCAAGGTTGGTGAGAATGTCACGCAAAATATTCGCACCTTTCAAAGTGTTCCACTGGTTTTAAAAGAACCGGTAGATATTATTGTTGAGGGTGAGGCATGGCTCGGGCGCGATATGTTAAAAAAAATAAATTCTGAGCGGGAAAAAAATGGTGAACCATTGTTTGCTAATCCTCGCAATGCCGCCGCCGGCACCATTCGCCAGTTGGACTCAAAAATTGTCGCGGAGCGAAAGCTAGTCCTCACCACTTATGATATTTCCAGCGAAAATACGCCGGAAACTCAAGAAAAAGAATTGCTTCGCTTAAAAGAACTTGGTTTTAAAACCGATATTCATTGGCGGGTTTGCAATACCCTTGCGGATATTTTTAAATTTTACGCGGAGTGGGGTAAAAAGAAAAATTCTGAACAGTTTTGGATTGATGGGGTGGTAATAAAAGTAAATCAAAAAAAATATCAAAATGCGCTTGGGTTTACCGGCAAGGCGCCGCGCTGGGCGATTGCATTCAAATTTCCGGCCGAACAAGGAACCACTAAAATAAAAGAAGTGTATTGGCAAATTGGCCGCACCGGTGCTCTTACACCGGTTGCGTTTATGGAACCGGTAAAATTGGCCGGAACCACCGTAACTCATGCCACTCTTCATAATTTTGATGAGATTGAACGCCTGGGTGTAAAAGTAGGTGATACGGTAGTCGTTGAAAAAGCCGGCGATATTATTCCAAAAGTTGTTAGAGTTTTGGAAAAAATGCGCACTGGTGAAGAGAAAACTATCAATAAACCAAAGAAATGTCCGCTCTGCGGCGGAGACGTTGGAAAAAAAGACGCGGGAAGTGTCGCGATTTATTGTTTGAATAAAAAATGTTTTGCGCAGGAACTGGAAAAAATAATTCATTTTGTCGGTAAAAAAGGTTTTGATATTGATCACCTGGGTGAAAAAATTGTTGAACAATTGGTAGGGGAAGGACTAATCAAAGACGCGGCTGATTTGTTTACGCTGACCGTAGGAGATCTTGATGGTGTGGAAAGATTTGCAGAAAAATCGGCTTTAAATTTGGTCGAGGCGGTAGATAAAGCAAAAAATATTTCCTTGCCAAAATTTTTAAACGCGCTCGGCATTCCGGGGGTTGGCGAAGAGACCGCTGTCGATCTCGCGCGCGAGTTTGGAACATTGCAAAAATTACAAAAAGCCACTTTCGATGATTTGCAAAAAATTTACGGCGTCGGCGGAAAAGTGGCACAGTCAGTAGTTGAATATTTTGGAGATAAAAAGAATTTAGAATTGATAGAAAAATTATTTGCGAATGGAGTTAAAGTTTACAAACTGGCTGCCGAGGCGGGTGGTAAGTTAACAGGTCAGAGTTTTGTATTAACTGGCACGCTTTCAAGTCTGAGTAGAGATGAAGCAAAAGAAAAAATCCGGGCTTTGGGCGGCGAGGCATCTGAGTCGGTCGGAAAGAAAACCACGGCCGTTATTGCTGGAGAAAACGCGGGAAGTAAGCTAATCAAAGCTCAAAAACTAGGTGTAAAAGTTTTGAATGAGGAAGAGTTTATCAAAATGTTAAAAATGTGATATAATAAATCAACTTTGAAAATAGGGGGATGCCATTAATAGCATCACCGGAAATATAATAAATTATGGCAAAGTATATTCGTTGGTTTAAAGATTTACGTATTGAAGATATTCCTCAAGTGGGTGGTAAAAACGCATCGCTTGGTGAAATGGTTGCCAAACTGGCTGTAAAAGGAGTTCCGGTTCCAAATGGATTTGCGCTTACGGCAGATGCTTACCGATTTTTTATTTCTGAAAATTTACTCGATAAAAAAATTAAGGAAGCCGTGACCGGACTTGATACCAAAAATGTTCGCGCTCTATCCACGGTTGGTTCCAAAGTTCGTAAAATGATTCTAGAAGCAAAGTTTCCAGAAGAAATGAAGAATGAAATAATTTCTTCCTATAACGAACTTTCAAAAATGTGCGGCGTCGAAGATGTTGCGGTTGCGGTGCGAAGTAGCGCTACTGCCGAAGATTTGCCGGATGCATCGTTTGCCGGTCAGCAGGAAACTTATTTGAATGTCCGTGGACCCGAAGAACTCATGGATGCAGCACGAAAGTGTATTTCGTCACTCTTTACAGATCGCGCAATTTCTTATCGTGAAGATAAAGGATTTGATCAAATGGCCATTGCGCTTTCGGTCGGTGTTCAACAAATGGTTAGGTCCGATATCGGCACCTCGGGCGTTATGTTCACATTAGACACTGAATCCGGATATAAAGGGGTTGTACTTATTAACGCAGCCTATGGTCTAGGTGATTTTGTTGTGCAAGGTTCGGTAACCCCGGATCAGTTTTATGTCTTTAAAGAAGGTGTTAAACTCGGCCTTCCTGCTGTCATGAGCAAGCGCCTCGGCAGTAAGGAAATAAAAGAAATGCATGGCCCAGGCGGACGCGGTGTAAAAGAATTTAAAGTTAAATTGGCAGATAGAAAAAAATTCTGTATCAATGATGATGAGGTGCTCGCATTGGCCAAATGGGGAATGATTATTGAAGAGCATTATGGACACCCGATGGATATTGAGTGGGCCAAAGACGGCAACACCGGAAAGATGTATATCGTTCAAGCCCGTGCTGAAACCGTAGCATCCCGCCTTTCAACCACTCTCATGGAAACCTACAAACTCGGAAAACGGAGTAAGGTTTTACTTACTGGGTCGGCTGTCGGCCAACGCATTGGCCAAGGTAAAGTTCACATCATCGATTCTCCAAAGCAGATGAAGAATTTCAAGCCTGGAGAAGTTTTGGTTACGCGTATTACGGATCCGGATTGGGAGCCGATTATGAAAATTGCCGGAGCCATTGTTACGGAGCAGGGCGGCAAAACATCACATGCGGCAATTGTCAGTCGAGAACTCGGAATAACCTGCGTGGTGGGTGCGGCAGATGCCCGGAAAATTCTAAAACGCGGTGAGGTTGTCACAGTTTCTTGCGCCGAAGGTGAAACTGGTATCATATATGAAGGTCTGTTGCCATTTGAAGTAGAAAAGACCGAAATTAAGAAGTTTGATAAACTTCGAACCAAAATCATGATGAACGTTGGCGACCCGGAACGTGCCTTTGCTCTATCGCGTATTCCAAATGATGGCGTCGGTCTTGCTCGCGAAGAATTTATCTATACCGATTTCATCAAGATTCATCCGATGGCCCTCATCAATTATAATAAAATTAAAGATAAGGCCGTTAAAAAACAAATAGATGAATTAACTGTCGGTTATACCGACAAAGTGCAATATGCTATCGATAAGCTGGCTGAAGGTATTGCATATATTACCGCGCCATTTTATCCGAATGATGTAATCGTACGTTTGTCGGATTTTAAGACCAACGAATATGCGACTCTGATTGGCGGACACGATTACGAACCAAAAGAGGAAAACCCAATGATCGGCTGGCGCGGCGCATCGCGTTATTATGATGAAAAATTCAAGCCTGCGTTCAAAATAGAATGTGAGGCTATAAAGAAAGTCCGGAATACTTGGGGCATGAAAAATCTTATTGTCATGGTACCGTTTTGCCGCACCGTAGAAGAAGGCAAAAAGGTTTTGGCAGTAATGAAAGAATACGGTTTGGAAAAAGGAAAAGACGGCCTACAAGTTTATGTAATGTGCGAGATTCCAGCCAATGTTATTTTGGCTAAAGAATTTTGTGAAATATTTGATGGATTTAGCATCGGTTCCAATGATCTTACCCAGCTTACTCTTGGAGTAGATCGTGATTCGGCGGTGGTAAGTCATGTTTATGACGAAAAGAATGCTGCGGTAAAGAAATTGATCCGCGAAGTTATCAAGGTTGCCCACGAAAATAAACGACATGTCGGTATCTGCGGACAGGCGCCGAGTGACTATCCGGAATTTGCCGAATTCTTGGTGCAAGAAGGAATAGATAGCATTTCGCTTAATCCCGATACTGTTCTTAAAACCCGTGAACGTATCGCTGCGATGGAAAAGAAAGTCGGCACTCGGCCGAGCGCGCCGGGTCTCTCGGTTGCGGTTAAGGCGGCATCTTTCTTTGGGGTAATTGGCGTATCGCTAATTCTAGTTGGTTTTACTTGTCAAAGTGTCAGTAATGCCGAGATAGAACAGCGGGTGCAATCGGCGGTTTCCGAACAAGTGTTGCAGGTCTCACGTAATCTACGCGAGCGCTACGAAGCAATGCAAGCGGAACGCGAACGAGCCGCGAGACAGATTTATGCGGAGGAAAATGACTATGTAAAACTTCAGTTAAGTTTTCCAGCAACCTGGCACGTGGAACACCGGGTTGGCACTGCCGGTTTTATTTCTCCGGAAGGAACTAAGAAATTTAGTTTTTCAAAGGTGAAAAAAGCCGATCCGGCAAGCGCATTACTCGTTGCGACTAGTACTTGGAACGGTTTTGAAACAAAAACTTTTAATTTAAAAACCGCTTCTACTAGTGAAAAAATTATCGATCTATATCCTTTGGGTTATAAAAAAAGTACGTATTTGATCCGCTTCAATGGTGAAGAGGGGGTCTTTGATGGGATTTGGAAAACTTTACAAGTTAGCATTCCATAAAAAACCTTAGTTAATAAAAAAATCCCGTTGTATAGACGGGATTTTTTAGTTGCGTTAGGTTCTTATTGGACAATAACTGTAGAAGTGGCTTTCTTGCTTGTATCAACATTGCTAGTTCCAATCACGTGGAAAGTTCCAGTTGTGGAAGTGGCCGTGTATAGGCCTGTTCCATTGATTGAGCCACCGAGAATTCCTTCAAAGATGGACCAGGAAAAAGTTGATGCTTGTAAGGCGTTGAATTGATCAAGAGCGGTTGCAGTAAACTGTGTTGAACTGCCGCTATTAACTGTAATTGAGGCAGGGGAAACAGATACTGAAGTTAAGGTCTGGTTTACGGTCACGCTCACGAGTGAGGTCGTCGAGAGTAATCCGGAATCAGTAATTGTAACCTGCAATTGATAATTTCCTGCTGAAGTAAAGGTGGCAACAGTGTTTTTAGAGGCATTGGTGCCATTAATACTAAAGGTTGGAGCGGCTGAAAGTGCTGGTTTACTGACGGTTGACCAGGTATAGGTGAGATTGTTTTCTCCACCATCATCAGCTCCGAGAACGGAGAGAGTGGTGCTATTACCGGTTAAGATTGTTGGGGAGGCAGCTGCGGCGGTAGTAACGGTTGGAGCTGCGTTTGCTGTAACTGGGTTAATAATTACGGTAACTAAACTAGATGTTACAGAGAGTGATCCAGCATCGGTAATAGTTGCTTGGAATTGGTAAGTACCAGTAGCGCTAAAGGTAGCAACAGTGTTTTTAGCAATGTTGTTTCCGTTTACACTAAAGGTAGGATTCAAAGCAGAAGCAGGCTTGCTGACAACTGACCAAGTATAAATTAGATTCGCTTCACCGCCATTATCTGCACCGAGAATGGACAAGTTTGAAGTTGTACCCGTTGTTACAGATGGGTTCGCAATTGCAGCTGTTACGATCGTTGGAGCAGTATTAGTTGGGGTGGTAGTTGGAGTTAAGTAAGCTGAGCGAGCGGCTTGAACTGCTGTAATGAAGTTTTGTTTAGCAGTTGTCATTGCAGTTTTATAAACCGCAAAAGCTTGCTTTACCGCATCGATGAATGCGACTGAGCTTGAAGTGTAGGTGCCACGAGGGACAGTAACTTTAAAGTCATCATCGCCTTGGTGTAATTTGAACTTTAAATTTACTGAATTTTTTGTTCGGTTTTTACCAACTTCTTGAACCTTGACCATGTTTTTGTTGGTAAGAATTTTAAGTCGGCTTGAATCATCGTCCGAGGTCTTAACAAAGGTTACCACGGAGTTGTTATTTTTATGTTCTTCGTTTTTTCCCTTGTTGTTATCATTTTTGGCCAAAGCAGGGGAAACGGCGACAATGGACGAAAGTGTCATCGCGCCGATAACTAATGAGGTAATTGTTTTATTCATATATTAAGCTAATTAAGGTTTGTCTTAAGGAATTAAGAAAGATCGACCTTTTCACTATATTTCTACCCTAAATAGCCTTAAAAGGTTACAAAAAAAGCAAACCCGCCAGGTTTTGGCGGGTTTGGAAATTCGCGGTTGAATTGGAGACGCAAATTTAAGATGTATATAGTTTACCACAACGACTAGTTGCTGTCAAGAGTATTTCTTGTTCAAGATTATTGAAGCGGGTATCCGGCTTTGCGCCAAGCGAGGATACCGCTAGTCACATTGTATAATTCAATTGGTAGATTTAGCGCTTCAAGCTGGGCGACTGCAATTTGGCTTCTGCCTCCGGACAAACAATGAATGTAGAGCTTTTTAAAGCCTTTTAGTTTGTCAGTATTATTTGCGACCTGATCGACAGGGATATTGATTGCGCCGGAAATTGCCCCTTTTGAAAATTCTTCCGGTGTTCTCACATCAATAATAGCGCTGTCGGAGGGCAGTCCTTTATTAATAAGATCCATTAATTCTTCAACTGAAATTTGTTTTCCAGTCATAAAATGAATGATGGGTTAGTGAAATATTAAGTACTCCACAACGATCATTGCAGAAAATAGGCTGCCAAAAAAATTAGCAATAACAACAAATTTATCTTTACGTTGTATGCCGTAAGCTACCCAAAAAATTGACTGGATAGTAAGTAACGAAAACATTAAAATCGAAACATTTTTTACGCTTTGTGTCTTCCAAATTTCTATAACTTGTGACGGTAATCCCAAGAACATGTAAGTAAGTGAAATTGCAAGAGTTACTATGCCTAACTTATTTTTCATATTTTTGAGAAAAAAACCTATATATTTATCTAATAATACACTAAATATACAATACGGTCCACCGGACTGTTTTAGAAATAAGGTTTAACGAGTTTTGATTATTTTCTCTTTTTGAGGAACATTGTTTTGAGTACAATTGTTGTTTTTCCGTCTTTACATTCTATCGCTTCGGTATCTGAAGTTAAACGAATATTCTTGAATACGGTACCAATTTTGTAGGTGGTAGAAGAACCGCCTAATTTTAAATCTTTATTTAGCTGGACGGAATCTCCCTCGTTTAAGATATTCCCATTACAATCTTTTGTTACGGCTGTTTCTTCGGACATAAGTATTATTAATAATTAATAATTTAATCTATCATATATATTAAAACGTGTAAACTTCGACCAAGCATTAATATACAGCAAAATATTGAGAGATAAAATATTAATTATTTTTTAGAAGAAATAATTTTAAAGGTGCTACTGCTTTCATCGGAAGTTGTTGTTGTAATCGGTATTGAGGGGTAACTGACAATTTCCATAAGATAATTACCGGTTGGGTACATATCTGAAATTTTCCAGGTTGTACTGCCGTTATTTTCCAAATTAATAAAGGCGATCGGATCAAACTCTTGTCCCTCTTTTTGAAGCGGGGGCGGAGGAACACGTCTTAAGTGGATTGAAATTTTATATTCTTTGGGAATATTTTCTGATGACCATTTTATTAAATGTGTTTCTCCGGTTTTCCATTCTTCCCCGCCGTTTGGAGAAATTAAATTTATTGATTTTATCTGGTCTGGTTCGCATTTTTCTTCCCAAATTCTTAAGCATTTTTGTTTTGGTTCGCACCAACTGTAGCCGGCTGAACCAATACAACCATGAGCATCTCTATCCGCACCAACGAGAATCGCTTCTTTTGGCTTTAAATTAGATAAATATAGCAGGTAAAGTATGCCTCCGATGACCATTATAGTAATAAAAATCGTGAGATAAATGTACTTTTTCATATGGTTTTAGTAGGTATACTTCTATCGTAGTTCATCTAATTTTTTTTGCAAATAGTAAAAGGTGATTAACTTTTTATTGATTATAAATACAAAGCCAGTTGTTTAGGACAACTGGCAAACCTGTTGGGTTAGATTAGCACGTAGCCCTTGCGGGTGTCGGTGCGGAACTGGCCCGAGACGGGCCTCTGGGTGCTGGTGAAACAGCCTTCGAACTTCCAGCTTTCGGCGCTGGCATCTTCGCGCGTCAGCGAGGTGATGTTGACCGACAGAAGGAAGGTCTTCATCTTGTCATCGCGCTGACAGCGAAAGTAGAGCGTCTTTGGAGGTCTCGTTCTGTTCTCGAACAGCGCGAGCATGAGGTCAAACTTCGACGGTCCGTCGACGATGTTCACTTGAGTAGCCATCCGGCAACTCCTTGGTTTTGTATCCTTTAAAAGGGTAGGATATTGACCCTGTCATCCTATGAAGGGACCGTCTATTCATCCGAATAGAACAAAAAATATTATCATAAAATTGCCATTTCGTCAATGCTTTTTTGCACAACAAAAAAGCAGTTCTTGCGAACTACTTTTTATGCGAAACTCCCTGGCGGGTCGGACGGGACTCGAACCCGCAACTTCTGCCGTGACAGGGCAGTGCTCTAACCAGTTGAACTACCGACCCAGGTGAATTGTGCAAAGATTATATCTAAAAAAAAGGCGATTGTCAATGCGAAAACAAAAAGGGCTCTAGAAGTGTCTGACAGTAGGAATGAAGCGAAGGAGGGGGCGCTTCATCCACGTGCCAAACACTTTCAGAGCCCTTATTTTAATGTCGTTATTTAACCAGATTTCGGACCAAATGTCAACGGTCGTCAAGTGCTAAAAATGTGGATAATTAAGCCTTGGCCGAATCGACAATTTTCTTGAAAATGGCCGGGTGTTCGCGAGCGATTTGAGACAATACTTTACGGTCAAGATCAATCTTTTTGGCTTTTAAAAGGCCCATTAGACGACTGTAACTGATTTCATATTGGCGAACAGCGGCGTTGATACGAATTTGCCAGAGGCCACGGTTAATGCGCTTTTTGGCGCGACGGCCGGCGAAGGCGTACGCTCCGGCTTTCATCTTGGCGGTCTTCGCAACTTTGATTTTAGATTTACGTCCCCATTTGTAGCCACGAGTGTGTTTTAATATACCGCGTCTACGTTTGGCATGGAGTTTGCCACCTTTGATACGTGTCATAGTGATTAGTTGTTAGGTAAATTTCGGTTCATAATTCTGTTCCAAGCGGTACTCATTACAACGTCAGATTTTTTGTTGCGGCCGACATTGCCGGTTTCTTTGGCGTTAAAATGATTTTGTCCGCCCATGCGCTTGATGATTTTTCCGGTCTTAGTTTTTATAAATCTTTTTGCTGTTGCTTTGTGTGTTTTTAGTTTTGGCATAAAATTAATTAAGATTTCGCAATAATTGCAGTTACTTTGTTACCTTGTCGTTCGACATCTTGTTCCCAACGAATTGGCACAACTTCACCGACTTTTTTTACAAATAATTTTAGCATTTCAGTGGCTCTCGCGCCTTGTTGCATTTCTCGTCCGCGCATAATTATTTCAATTTTGGCTTTATTACCATCATTTAAAAATTTAAGCGCTTGGTTTTTTCTGATTTCCAGATCATGTTCGCCGATGCGTAATGAAATACGTACGCCTTTTAATTCTACAATATGCTGATGTGCTTTTTGTAGACGGGCTTCTTTTTCTTGGTTGTAACGGAATTGACCGAAGTCAATGATTTTGGCAACAGGCGGATTGGTGATCGGGTTTATTTCTACTAAATCCAAGCCTTGCTCCCTGGCTAAGAGGAGAGCCTTGCCGGTTGTCATGATGCCAAAATTGTTACCCTCGGTTCCTAAAACCAAAAGTTCTGGGGCGGTAATTTCCTCATTGATCGCATAAACTTTTTTTGATTCTTCTTTTTTTCTACCGCGTGATATACGCATAATTTTTCTTGTGGAAGTGGCGAGAATTGAACTCGCGTCCAGAAGATGCTTAACGCACCATCTACCTACATAGCTTTCTTGTTGTTTCGCCTGTCTCTCGTAAGAAAGCGAAAGTGAAACAGGTTAGTTTGAAGTATTTCGTCAGTTAGCGGTCATTCCGCCGCTAATAGACTACACCCGGATAGTGACACCATTTCGCACTGGTCGGGTCCCGGCGCGGATGATGGGCGACGGCCCTTAGGCCATTGCCGGAGCAAAGGTGCTGAAAGCGTTAGCTACAGATGCCTTTACTTTTGATAACAAGTTTGCACTTATTATGTCGCCCCCAGGTATTTACGAGGCTATGGAGGCCACCTCGGTAGGCAAGTGAATTAAACGTTCCCTGTCAAAGCCGGTCACTCCCGTATTTTGAATCTTTTTTTAGCTCTCGGTTTAAATCACGTTTTTTTATCGTTTCTCTCTTGTCAAAACGGTGCTTTCCGCGAGCTACTGCTATTTCTAGCTTTATAAGACGGTTACTACTATACACCCGAAGAGGCACTATTGTCAAGCCTTGTTCCTCGGATTTACCGCGTAGATAATTGATTTCCCGCTTGTGTAGGAGGAGGGTGCGACTGCGGGTAGGTTCGTAATCGGGGAGTGGTCCCGCAAACTTGTAAGGCGAGATGTGGGCGTTGGTTAAAATTGCTTTTCCATTATGAAAAGTAATAAAAGTACCGGTCAGGCTAATTTGACCGGCACGAACGGACTTAACTTCTTGTCCAGTAAGGGAAATTCCCGCTTGATAAGTATCAAGAATTTCATAATCAAACCGGGCTTTTTTATTTTCAGCAAAATTTGTCATAGGATTATTTTATCAGATTTTAGCGGAAAAGCAAGGCAAAACCCGGTAGGGGGTTTATTTATTTCTTACTTCGGGTTATACTTTCTGTGATTATATGCCCGATCGAAGACTAATTTCTATTCATCCACGCTTGGCTGTCATTTTTGATGTCCTATTTTCTTTTGTTTTGGTATGGTGGCTGACTAGCGTTCACAATTATTGGTTGGTAGCAGCCTGGTTTGCAGTACGACTTATTTGGTGGGCGGGTTTAGTAAATTTTGTTTATTATCCTCCGTATATTAGTCGTTACAAACATTTTATTTCATTATTTTTGTGTAATATTGGAGCGGTAGCATTTTTGGTTTTTAGTGATCCGTCAAATATTTGGATTTCGCAATTATTGACAATAATAATGTCTGCCACGAGTTTTTGGCTTATTCCGACGCGAGCCGACAGTTTGTCGATAATGGAAAAGCCACATCGCCGCTGGAAATTTTTTATGTCTCTTTTCGGAATTATTGGCATCTGGCTTTCTGTTTCAGCCCTGACGATTTTTCAAATTATAAATGGACAAAATGTTGTTTGGAGTATTTTACTCGCCGGAATAATTGTTACGGCAATTAGTGTTTGGGAATGGGCTGAATATGGTGAAAAAATAAATAACAAAATGATCCAATTGGCCGGGGTCATGCTTTTGATTCTAGTTGAAATTGGCGGTATTGTGTTTTTATGGCCAATCGGTTATTTTGTTAGTAGCTTTTTTTTGACCTGGGTCTGGTATATCACTTGGTTGTTATTTCGATTTAATTTATCCGCCACCGGGATTGATTGGTCAAAACAGAAGTATTTTCTGGTTTCAAATTTATCGTTAATGTTGATTTTTTTAGTATTTATTGTTCGCTGGAAGTAATCCTATGTTCCCTCCACACTTACCGCCGCCATCATCAAGTTTAGCTCGCCATCGTCAGTGGGAGCGCCTCAAAATTATTATTGCCGCATCGGCCTTTGGAATTTTGGCAGGGCTTTCCGGTGCCGCGGTTTTGGTGGGTTGGATTTGGCCGCTGGTTATAAATGACGACGGCTATTTTTATAATAATAGTTCTCTGTCAATTCCGCGCGAGCAGCTACAAGTTAGGGCTCAAAATAAAATTAAAGATCAAATTTTTTCCATTTATCGAAAAGCGACGATCGTCGGCAAAGTTAGTTATTTTTCTGAAACCGACAAGGTGACAGATGGTGTAATGAGTGTTACATCAGGCTGGTTGCTTTCGTATGTTCCGACCTTTGATGGTCGAACCAAAGATTGGGTTGTAGTTGGAGCTAACGGATCGTTATATTCTGTCACAAGTTCTCTTTTTGATAAGCGTACCGGTCTTGTATATATAAAAATTCAACCCCGAATTAAAAATTCAAATGTTTCTGATCAACAATTCCGGGTAGTTACATTTAATAATGGCCTAAGTCAGTATGATGAAGTGTTTGTTTATCAAGAGGGCCGCTGGCACAGCACAATGACATCTGGGCAAGTTGCTAGTTCAGAAAACAGCCACTTAGATACTGCTTCAACATACTTGTACAACCTTAGTGATTCATTTAAAAACGGCTCGATTGCGATAGATTCATCGGGTAATATGGTTGGATTTATTGTCGGCGGGGGAGCGGTAATGTCGCTTGTAAATGAAAATTATTTTTTAAACGGAATTGATGATAAAAAGCAGATTATTTATCCGAGTCTTGGTGTGGAAGGTTGGTATAGTGATGAGAAATTATTAATCATAAACGAAGAAAAAATTTCGGGTTTTATTGTTTCAAAAGTTGTTGGCAATCGGCAATTTTTTCAAAAGGGAGATGTAATTCTTGAGATAAATGGCCGCAGCGCCAACCGGGAAAATTTGTGGTATAATATGGGCGCGCAGCGAGTAAGAGTAAGTATTTGGCGAAACGGAAATATTATTGAAAATCAGGTTCCAATATTGCAATTATAATTTATTTTTTTATGTTTAGTGTTCTCAGAAAACATTTAAATTTATTAATTTTGTGGGGAGTAATTGTCGCCGTTTTAGCCGGGGCAATTTCTTTTGTGTTCCCGCTTCAATACAGCGCGGTAAGTCAAGTTTTGATTATTTCACGCGATCGAGCTGGAGTTGATCCTTACACCCAAGCCAAGTCCGCCGAAAGAATCGGTGAGAACCTCGCGGAAGTTATTAAGACCACAGATTTTTATGATAAGGTAATGGAATCGACAGCGGTTTCTTTTGATAAAGATAAATGGAAAAATTATAGTGAGCGTCAGCAAAGAAAAAATTGGCAGCGGGATGTAAAACCGGAAACTGTTTATGGTACAAGTCTGCTTAAAGTTACTACGTATGCGACTACACCTGATGAAGTAAAGAATTTTTGTAATGCCGTTGTTCAAACTCTCACCAGCCGGGGTTGGGAATATATTGGCGGTGACGTTGTTTTAAAACAGGTTGATAATCCTTTAGTTTCAATGTTTCCAAATCGACCAAATGTGGTAGCTAATTTTTTGGCCGGATTTGTAATTGGTTTCTTACTTTCGGCTTTGTGGATTCTTAAATATCGTCGACACACACATTTTGGCAGAATTTAGCCAAAAATTGATCTCAAAACCCGGTCTATTTGGCCGGGTTTTTTAGTTTGTGCTATATAGGAGTAAAGACTGCAAAAAGCTCTTGACATTTTCGCTAATTTATGATAAGCTGAGCAGTTCTGTGTGATAAGGTATTTTTGGATAGGCAAGCCACTTTAGTACAGGTTTTAGGGAAGAAAACCAGCTTTGAGCCGATTTTCTTTCCAGAAATCTGTTTAGTATATCTGGACTGTCCTGTTTTACAGGACAGAGCTCATTTTACCAACTAGGGAGAAAGCAAATGATGAAGCCAGGCGAATATACTTCAGCGCTTTTGGTCCAGCTCCGAGAGATCGGCATTGAAACCAATCACGAAAGTGTCAAGTCCGTGCTTGATTTCCTCACGAAAAAAGTCAATCAGCAGGAGATGCTGGAACACTTCAACGAGCTCACATCGGCGCTCGATAGCCTGCGACGCCCTCATATTCCCGAGGACCATCACAAGGTGATGAAGCAGAAGGCGCTGAAGGCTTGGGACGATATTGTCGTTATTTACAATACGTCTCTTTGTGAGGAAGTGCCAACGACTCATCAGGAAGAGCCCAGTTTTCATACGGATCACTCCGCCGTTCCACACGACGAGCCGGCTCACTTTCATCACGAGCCATCTCGGTCTCATCATGCGAAGCCGAAGAAGTTCCCGTGGGTTTGGGTGGTTGTCTGTACCATCTGCACCGTCTTTGCTTTCATGATGGGGAGATCTGTGTTCCCCGACATGGGTGCGGCATCCAGCTTTGCTACGGCCGAGCTCAAGAAGAAGATCGCTGATCAGGCGAATGAATTCGCTCTCGAGCGAAACGCCTGGAACGCAGCTTGCCTTGCAGAGCAGATCAAGATCTCGGAAAAGACCGCGATCACCTCTGCAGAGGAATTGAAGAATCGTCTCGGTTCGAAGCAGAAGCAACCCGAAACCACTACCACCCCGTAAAGGGAGAGGAGAAAAGATGAACAACATCGTTCGCTTCGCAGTTGCTTTCGTTTTCATGACGCTCGCGAGTAGCGTCATGGCCGAGTCGGCGGCACCGGCACCCACCAGTCTCTCGCAGTCCGAGATCGACAAGATCGTCGGAAGGCACATGCCCGACAAGATTCAGGTCGAGCTCACGCCGGAGTCCGAGGACATGGTCGCCCTCAAGTCCTGCCAGAAGACCCTCGGTGGTCTTCATGTCAGCGCGCAGTGCTGTGCGGACCCGAAGTGCGTCCGCAAGGCACTCAAGAAGAAGGTCAACCAGGACAACGAGAAGCGCCGCACTGAAATCAATCGGAAGTTCTGCCGGCAGTATGAATACCCGGAAGAGCTTTGCAACGATCCGGAGCAGGCGCGCCATGCTGTGCTCGACTACCGCAAGCAGCAAGCCGACATGAAGGCGGTCGCCGAGGTCGTCGCTCGTGAGAAGGCAGCTTCCGAAGCTCGCATCCGCGAGGAAGAGGAAGCAAGGAAGAAGGCCGCGGACGAAGCGTCCGCAGCAGACTCCCGCCGCAGGATCTATGGCCCACTTGAAGTGGTCGACACTCGACCGCCTCCGGTGATCGTCACGAAGCGGTCAAACTATCTCGAGCTCGGCTTCGGGCTGGGATGGATTACCGATGGCGCTGTCCTCGGAGATGTTCAGCTGAACTATTCACCTCCGATCCTCGGGGATCGGTTGCTCATCGGCATTGCCGGTGGTGGGGCGGTCATTTATCACGACCGTCTTACTCTCGGCAATTTCAGCCCGCTCTTCAGAGCCGAAGCGAAGGGGAAGATCCTCTTCAACTTCGTGAACGCTCTTGATCGGGAGTTTCAGATGGGCATTGGTCCGTCGTTCACTCGCATCGGAAGATGGGAGATGGACAAGCTCACGGCCAGCATGCCGGGAGCAACTCTCCGTTTGAAGTTCGGCGCTTTCGTCGCCGAGGGAGAGTGGGCCCACAATTTGGGCCCGAAGGACGGATACCTGTCACCAGGAAGCAGCTTCATTGTCCGAATCGGCTTCAATGCCGCGGACGTTGCCCTGTCCCGATAGGGCAAAATCGTATTTTCTAACGCTTTCGAGCGTTAAAAGATCGATCGGATCGGTCCTTGCGTCAAGAGGCGCAAGGACCTCCACTTCTGGGAATAAAGAAATTTATTTTCAGATAGGAAAAAGAATTACCGGGTTTTCATAATGGAAGCTCGGAAAAATCTCACCCGTTAAAGGGGAGAGAAGGAGCGATCATGAAGAAGTTCGCGCAGTTGTTCACCATCGCCATCGTGGCGATGTTCACCCTCCTCCCCGGCTGCGGGAAGGACTACGAGCACGGGAAGAAGAAGTTCCACGATTCCTGCGCCCTGAACAGCAACGAGTGCGCCGACGGCCTGGTCTGCGGCAACG
This sequence comes from Patescibacteria group bacterium, assembly GCA_041661385.1. Classification (GTDB taxonomy): domain Bacteria; phylum Patescibacteriota; class Patescibacteriia; order Magasanikbacterales; family GWA2-37-8; genus JAKANM01. The sequence goes on along the minus strand of JBAZUP010000001.1, from coordinate 310,905 downwards.
AGCGGGAGCTGAAGGGCATCTGCACCACCTGGGACGTCGCCCGATGCAACAACGGCGTTCAGGACTATTCGGAGTCGGATGTCGACTGCGGATGGTCTTGCCGGATGGCAGAGCCTCCCAACCTCTGCGAGGTCGGGAAGAAGTGCGTCTTCAGCGCCGACTGCGACGGGACCAAGAATCTGGTCTGCGACAGCGGAGTCTGCAAGACTCCGGGCACCACGCCTCCGAACAACAACGTGTGCAGCAGCTCGAACCCGTGTCCCACGGGCCAGAACTGCGTCTCGGGCGTGTGTTACGCTCGAAACTTCTGCACCCCGGATTGCACGTCTGGTCACGTGTGCATCGACAACGTTTGCGTTGTCGGAACGGCGCAGTACATCCTTTGCGCCACGCCCACGACGAACAGCGTCTTCACTTGCTGGGACCAGTTCATCGCCGGCAAGAAGAACGTCGACAGTCAGTCGGTGTCTGCGAATTCGCAGATCTGCTGTCCTGAAGCCTCCGGCTCCTTCACGGTGCCGAATGGTACCACCGGTACCTATACCGGTTGGCAGCATGCCAGTCCGTCCCGGCCTTTCCAGACCTGGACGAACGACAAGCTGGAGACAGTCACCGGTGGCTTCTTCTAGCCACAAGTAGCTCTTTTCATCGCATAGGTTCGCCTATGCAAATTGCCATCAACTCTTCCGAGAGTTGATGGCAACCTTATTCTAGCCATAACTAATCTTGTGACTAGAAAAGGAGAAACAAGAAGTTCGTTGAAAACTGAAGTGAAACAAGAATTACCGACTTTCATGTGAAAGCCGGAACCATTCCTCGCATGAAGTGAGGAGAAGGAGCAGCCATGCGGAAGCTCTCGTTGTTTGCGATGATGATCGCAATGCTGACGGGTTGTCCGAAGATTCCCAACGGTCAGCCCTGCAACCAGTACCTGGAGTGCTCTTCCGAATTGCCCTGCGGACCCGACGGCAAGTGCGTCGGCAGGCCTATCGGTGCAGACTGCACCGGATCGGACCAGTGCGCCGACAACAACACATGCATCGTCACCGGCACCGCGACGGTGGGCAAGTGCACCCTGCAGACCTGCAGCCCGCCCTGCCGCGACACCATGACCTGTGCACCACAGCCGCTCGAATCGAACCTCTGTGTTCCTTCCGAGCAGTTCTTCAACGGTGCGCCTTGCACCTCGAGACTCCAGTGCGTTTCGTTGCTCTGTCCTCTCGAGGCCGGCAGAGTGTCTGGGTGGTGTGTCGGTCGTCCCGATTACGCGTTCTGCGGAGTTGGGGATGACAAGTGCTCAAGCGGAAAGTGCGACCGCACTACCCAATTGTGCATTCCGCCGACAAGCTGCAACAAGTCGTGCCTGCTCGGCCAGGATTGCATCAACAATGTCTGTTACGATCGCACGGACTTGGCGGTTGGCATGCCCTGTCACCAGGGAAGCAACTGCGAAAGTGACACCTGCACCAACGGCACCTGTGCGCCGAAGGTGAATTGCACGCCGATCTATTCGCCGGCTTCGTCCGTCAACTGCGGGATTCAGATCCTGCCGAACAACGGATGTGGTACTGTGCCAAACGGCACCGGTACCTACTGTGCGACTGGCACGTGCAACGGCACCACCTGTGTCTCGGGTTGTACACCGACCTATCCGCCGGCGAACACCGTTGCTTGCGGGACTTCGATCCTGCCGAACAACGGATGTGGTACCACGCCAAATGGCAATGGTACTTACTGCGCGACCGGCGCGTGCAATGGTACGAGTTGTGTGGTTCCGACAACGGATTTCACGATCTCGGGTCCACCGACTTTGTCGGTAACCGTTCCGACGACAGGAACCGTCTCGGTTTCTGCAATCATCACGATTGCGACCGCGGACACCACGTCCAAGGTCGTCGCCCTGACTGTTACCGGAGCTCCGGCGGGTACTACTGCCAGCCTCAGCCCGACTTCCGTCACGGTTGCAAATTCAAGCGGTACTTCAACTCTGCTCGTTACCGTGCCCTACACGCTTGCGGCAAGTACGACGGGGCTTACCTATCCGCTCACTGTCACCGGCGTTTGGAGCGCTACCAGCCACTCGATGACGATCAATCTGGTCGCCTATACGGCTGGTGGTACCGGCAAGGCCAACGGTGCAACCTGCACCGCCCATACCGAATGCTCGAGCTTGAATTGCGGACCGCTTTGGTCTGCTACCAAGACCTGCAACGGTGATGTTGAGATCGACCAGACTCCACAGTCTGGAAATGCGTTCGACTGTCACTCTGGAGTCTTTATCCAGGGTACTACCAAGTGCGCGCCGGACCAGTTCCGGTTGTGCGTCAGTCGCACGGGAGTTGGTGTGCAAGTGTACACCGACACCGCATGGGATGGTGGTTACTATGTCGGAGCTGACAAGTGTCTCACCTCAGATCCGGCGAGGAATCATCGGTCCATGATGGAGAACGGCGATTTGACCGGCTGTTCTCAGCGGACCTGGTGGGCGCCAAACGGTACCACGTGCGTTTATGTGGTGCCGAACTACCGAGCCACTTGGAACGGTGGACGCGTCTACCAACAGTAGTGTTTCACTGAAGAAAACTTCCCAGACCGTTCGTTAACCATACGAGTGGTCCGGGAGAATTACTCTGCCGACCATTCATGCACCCGTGTTTGAACGGTCGGCAGCTATATATCGCTCAGCTTTTTGAAAGGTGGTCGATATATAGCCATAATTAATATATTTGGCTAAAATTACCCCGTTTTGGGGTTTTTTAAAATGATATTTTACTTTAGTATTTTGCTGAAAAATAGTATAATAAGCCCAGATTTTCGATTCTATGTTTAATGTCCCGCCATTCGCCGAAGGTTCAGCATTTACCTTTCTTCTGCTCGCAGTCGTGGCATTTTTATTTTTACTGATAGTTTTTTCATTACGCAAAACAGAGTACATTTTATATGCATTATTAATTTGGTTTCCTTTTGAAACTATTGCTCTAAGATACTCGAGTTCGGATTATTATGTATTTATAAAATATTTTCCGGAAGTCTTGGTTTATGGCACCCTCATAATTAGTTGGGCCAGTTATTTAAAAAAGAATCGTCATTGGTTTCCTGTTACGCCAGTAAACAAATATTTATTATTATTTTTAGGTATAACTTTAGTTTCGTTACTTACCAATTTATATAATCCGGCCGTTTGGTTTTTAGGTATTAGACAATTACTTCGATTTGTTTTGATATTTATAATTTTTATTTTAGAGAATTATTCCGAAGCGGTAATAAAGAATTTTTTAAAAATTGGTATCTATATTGTTGTAGGCGAATCGGTGCTGGCAATTATTCAAGCGATTTCCGGCGGTGTTCTTGATAAATATTTATTTTTTTCAGATTCCATAAATTTTGGTTCCATTGAATATGGTGGTATCGAACAAAATTGGGCACCAGGTCAAAGAGTATTCGCGACCCTTGGTCGCTATGATCGGCTTGGTAGTTTGCTTGCGACAGGTCTTATTATGTTATTTCCTTGGTTTTATGCGCTTAAGGATAAAGTTGCGAGAGAAAAATGGTGGGTTGCTTTTGTTCTTGGAGCAGTTGCATTAATGTTGACTTATTCGCGCGCTAGTTGGATTGCCTTTCTCGCCGGAATGTTTACCATTGGTTATTTTTTGATGAACGATCGCCGTTTATTTAGAATTTTAGCCGTCGGTGGTTTTATTGTTACGATGTATTTATTATTTGTCATTGTTACACAAAGCCTTGGCACGGCAGCAATAGATAAAACCGGTCGTCAGTCGATTCGAGATCGATTAGTAGAAACGGTAAGTCTTTATAGCTGGCAACAAAGCTACGAGGGTTATGGAAGATTTTTCTTTATTATTAATACTCCGCTCATGGTGGTAAGTCATTATCCATTGTTTGGCGTTGGACCTGGCAATTATGGCGGTGGAGTGGCGGCAGCACTCGATAACCGTGAGATTTATGACAAGTTGCATTTGCCGTTCGGTATTCAAAATATTTATGGTCAAATTGATAATAATTGGTTAAGTATTTGGGGTGAGCTTGGTACAGCGGGACTTTTTATTTGGATATTATTATTTAGGGAAATTTATCGCAGTGCGTATTTTGTACAAAGACGAACTGAGGATGTGATTCAAAAAACTGTTGCGCAAGGTTTATGTGGCGTGGTAGTCGCGCTTTCAGTTCTTGGTTTTTTTGGTCCATATTTTGAATTTAGAACACTCATGGTATATTTTTGGTTAATTGTCGGAATTGCTCTATATTATTTCCGCGAGCATCAATTTTCCTGGAATTTTTTGCGAGACTAAGATATGAACAGATTTTTTTGGAAAATTATTTCAATTATTTTTATCGGAGTGTATTTGACGTTGGTGCTTCTTCAAAACCAAACCAGCGCCGCGCCTCAAGTGGCGGCATATTATCTTGGTACTTTGCCGACGGATTCGACATCTATACAAAAACTCAGCAAAATGAATTTACTGATTCTTAGCCCAGATCAATTTATTGTTCGAAGCGAAATATTGGCTGCTGTAAAAAAGGTAAATCCGAAAATAATCATGCTCGCTTATGTGCCAAGTCAAAGTTATAATTTTAAATATTGGCCGGATGATTTGGTTTATAAAAATTTAAACGGCATAAAAGATGAGTGGTGGTTAAGGGATCGGTCGGGAAATATTATTTCCGATTGGCCGGGAATTCGCAATTTAAATATGGATCCGGCCTGGTCAGGGTATTTGGTTCAGTTTATAAACAATAATATTATTACTTTGCCGAATGTGGATGGGGTATTTTTTGATATGGTGAACGACACGGTTTCGTCTATTAATCATGGTGACGTGGTTTTAAGCGCCGTTTCAGCGGGAAACAAAACTTTAACGGATATTGAGTGGCAACAGCGAGTAAAGTATTTGCTTGAAAGTGCAAAAAATAATATTAGAACAAAATATTTAGTTATTAATGGCAGCTCAAACGAAGTTTTTCAGAAATATGTGAACGGCCGAATGTATGAAACTTTTCCAACTCCTTGGGAAAGCGGCGGCAATTGGAGCGCAATCATGACGGTAATGTCAAAAAACAAAAATTTGAATACCGCTCCGCAGCTGTATGTTTTTAATTCAAACAGTAATAATACCGGCAAACAAAATGATTATAAAAAAGTTCGATTTGGTCTTGCGAGTAGTTTGCTAACAGATAACGTCTATTTTGATTATGATTATGGTGATCAGAATCATGCCCAGCTTTGGTGGTACGATGAATATGACGCCGAGCTCGGTGGGGCGGCGGGGAACGCAATTTCAGTCGGAGGTAATTCGCCGTTTCAGCCTGATGTTTGGCGTCGTGATTACGCTAATGGTCTTGCGTTAGTTAACCCGACGGATCAAAGTCGCACCATTGATTTAGGTGGTGAATACGAAAAATTGATCGGCACACAGGATAAAGTTGTAAATGATGGATCGATTGTCGATTCGGTAACTTTGCAATCAAAGGATGGAATTTTGCTATATAAAACATTTCAGCGAGTGACCGAGGCTGTCTATGCGAACGGTTCCTTTTTGCGTTTTTATAATGTTACTGGAAAACGCGCCAGAAACGGATTTTTTTCGTATGAAAACGATCTTCCCGGCGGCGCAAAAATATTTTCTGGTGATGTAAATGGTGACAAGATGCTTGAAAAAATTGTTGTAACCGGACCCCGAATGGAAATATTTGATGAGAGCGGCGCACGCTGGTTTAATGACTTTCCTCTGGGCGGTAATTATAAGGGTGAGATAAATGTTGCTTTGGGTTCATTAGAAAATGATGGTCAAAAACAAATAATTGTCAGTGGTTCCAGAGGTGGAAAAGTAGTTCTGTATAATTATCATGGTGGAATTATTAATGAAAGCTTCTATCCGCTAGGAAAAAAATATCAGGGCGGTTTTTCGGCCGCCATTGGAAATTTTTACGGTAAACCGTCCATTATTTTTGCAACTAGCGGTCGTCGTCCGGCGGAAGTAGTATTTTTTGATAAAGATTTGAATAAAATATTAACTCGTTTTAGCCCGTTTGGAAAAAAATTTAATGGTACGCTGACTATTTCAGCCGGAGATTTTAATGGTGATGGTTCAGATGAGCTCGCAGTCGTAAAACAACAAAAAAATCCCGAGGTCGGAATATTTAATTTTTCCGGATCAAAGATTAATAATTTTATTATAACGGGTATTTTTGGAAATCAAAAAATCGGCCTGGCGGCCGTTAATTTCAACAATGAAAAAAAGCAGGAATTAATGATTACAACAAAAAATTAATCTCCTCCGATAATACATGCCACTGGCCCCTTCCATTTACGGCCGGAGAGTACTGCTTCTTTAAGGCCGACCACCGAGAGCGCGCTATTCGGAGAAATTTTTTCTCCGGTTTCTTTTTTTACAAGTTCAATCGCTTCGTTAATCTGAGCGTCACTCGCAATCCAACCGGCTCCATTTGAATTAATTATTGCTTTTGTTACGCTTTCTTTTCGATGGCCAACTTTATCAATTATTGCATCCGCCAAACTATTATTCAGACTGACTTTTGGTACCGTTTGATTTTGATTTTCTAATAAATAATTTATAATCGGATGACATGAATCAGTTTGAACAATGTGAAGCTCTGGATTTGTATGGGCAGCGTTGAAACCCGACATTATTCCTTCGGCGGCGGTTCCAGAAGATGCCGCTAAAAAAACGGCGGAGAGGTTTTCAATTTTTAATAGTTCTTCAGATAGACTCCGATAACCGATTAGCGCGAGTGGGTCAGTTGAACCGCGCAACCAGGTCGCACCGGATTCTTTGGAAAAATTAAGCGCGCTTTGTTTGGGGTTTTTAACCTGTTCAATACTTATGCAGCTGTCCTGTTTTGATTGTAATGTTAATAATTTGTCTTTTGTAACTCCTTCACCGACATAAATTTTTAGGGAAAGAGTGCTTGTAGGTTTATTTTTATTGTGTGCGACAACTGTAAGAAGGGCGGCGAGAGCGGCATTTCCAGATGAAGAAATAACAAATGATGTTACTTTTTTTTCTAAATATTCTTCAATCATTCGTGGTATGGAGCGGCCCTTATGTGAACCAAGGTGGTGTTTATTTTCAAACTTAAACCATACTTCGTTTTTTAATCCGAGTGCTTTAGCCAGATTGGGCATTGGTTTTTGGGGTGTTTTCATAATCTCTTGTCAGTTTTTATTGGTTGGTGTATAGTATTTCTTGGTTGAAATTATTTTAAATCCTAACACATATGAAATTAATCTGTCCAGAATGTAAAAATGACGTAAATCTTTCCTCTTATCCAAATTTAAAAGAGGGACATGTTATCGAATGCGACACTTGCGGTATAACCCTTCAGGTCAAAGATCTGAGTAAAGATAATGTAGCTGTAGAGGTGGTTGACGAAGGAAAATAGGCAGAACTTGATCCAGTCGTTCGCGAGCGACTGGATTTTTTAATCCAGATTTTTTACCAGATCTTCAATCATGCCGCGAAAGCCGTGGCTGCCAAGAAAGGCGATCGTAACATTTTCATTATTCTTATCGAGCAGATAACGAACCAATTCACCGTCGTTTTCAAAATATTTTACATTTTTGTGGGTCTTGGCGATAATTTTTGTCAGTTTCGTGCCTTCAATCGGTTCATCGTCACCTTCAGTGTGTTTAATTTTTGTAAGACGCGGAATTATTACTTCATCGGCACCTAGAAATGCTTTGTCGTAACCTGGTATTGCTTCGGGGCGGCGGTTGCCGGTATTTGGTTCAAAAATTATTATCAATTTTTTATCAGGATAATTTCGACGTAAAGTTTCAATCACGGATTTTACTTTGGCGGGAGAGTGGGCGATGTCGTCAAAAACATCTATTTTACCTTCGAATCTTTTTTCTAGGCGTCTTTTCATTCCCAAAAAAGTTTTGATATTTTCAATAATACTCTCTGCTTCAATGCCAAGAGAAAAAGCTAACGCAAAACAGCCGGTAATATTATCGGCCATATATTCACCTAGGCATGGCGATTCAATAAAATAACTTTTGTTATCGTGATAAATATTAAATTTTAGGCCGGTTGCATCTTCACAGATGGTGCCATAGCGGAAGCTGCAATTTTTGGATTTTCCGTAAGTGATTATTTTTGGTGAAAAAGAAATTGAATCAACTCGTTCCGATACTATGACTAGTCCGTCGTCGGGTAATTCGTTCGCTAATTTTTGAAAGGCGCGGTGGTAATCTTCTTCAGTTTTATAAATATCAGCGTGATCCCAAACGACTGCAGTTAATAAAAGATACTTAGGATTGTAGTGGCTGAATTTCGGCCGATTATCCCACCGGGCAGATTTATATTCGTCACCTTCAAGAATACTCCATTTTGATTCTGTGAGATGTGCGGCCGGGAGTTTGTTTTGGCTAAGCCCGCCGAACATGTAATTCGGATTATAACCGTTATTCAAATATATCCAGCTAAGGAGCGCTGTACAAGTTGTTTTGCCGTAGGTTCCGGCGCAGACAATAGAATTTGGTCGGACAAAATATTCTCCAACAACTTCCGGATAAGATTTGTAGGGAATGTTTTTTTCTTGGATGTAGAGCCATTCCGGGTTTTCAGAGCCGGCCACATTTCCAACTACAACTAAATCAGGAGTTCCCATTTTTTCAGGGTGCCAACCCGCATAAAAATCAATGCCATTTTGTTCAAGATGGGTAGAAATCGGCGGAAAAAATCCTTTATCAGAGCCGGTAACTTTCCAGCCGCGTTCTTTAAACGTCAAAGCGAGCGCGCTCATCGCGACGCCACAGATTCCGATAAAATGAATGTGTTTTTTTTCGGACATAGATTATTCCGAAATAATCTTTTTTAATTCGTTTAAATTATCTTTCCATACTTTACCGTCATACCATTCCATGCCTTCAAACTGCAATTTGTATGTATCAGTCGGTCGTTGGGCGGATCCAAGGTAGATATATTTTTTATTTGTTTCTTTTGCCCAGAGTATTGCTCGTAGCATCATACCGAGGCCAAGGTTCGGTATTGGTGAAGTAAGATCGTAAAACGGGTAACAATAGTGCAAAATTTCGTCGGTTTCAAGACAGATTGCATAACCGGCGATATTATTTTCGATTTTATACAAAAGTAATTTGTTAAAGTTGCTTTTTTTCCGGTCAGTCAGTAATTCTTTTATTTTGTTGGCGCTGAAAGTTTTTTCGCCAAATTTGGTATCATAAAAATCTTTGCCGAGTTTTCCAATTGACCAGTCGTAGGAAAAATAGGGGAGGCCTTTGTTTGTGATCTGAAGCCCTTCAGTTTTTTTTAAAATCCGTCGGTTTTCACTCGATGGTTCAAACGCAAGTAAATTAATTCGGACGCTTCGGGTTTGGTCCATGGTCCCGTGGCTAATTCGGCCAAAAAGAAAACCTTCGTTGTAAAGTGAATTTATGTTAGTGTCAGAAAAATCAGTAATTGTTTGTTGGTTCCATTTTAAATATGCCATATTTATCTAAGGGCGATCCAGACCGCAACAATAACCATAAAAGAATGTATTATCCAAAAACGCATAACAATTTTTTCTTCATTCCAACCGGCAATTTCAAAGTGGTGGTGCAGGGGTGACATTTTAAAAAATCGCCGCCCGAGCACGCGGCGAAAAAAGATCTGAGTAATTACAGAAATAATTTCAATATAAAAAATAAAACCGAGCATTGGCAGTAGTAAAGTTTTGTTAATGGCGATTGCATTAATCGCAAGCAGAGTGCCAAGACCGAGCGACCCGGCATCACCCATTTGAAAACGGGCCGGTTTAACATTAAAATATGTATAAGCGATGAGTGCGCCGACGGCGGTTGCGTTAAATGGTGTGAAAGCGGTACGGCCCTCTACCCAGCTAAGCAAAGTTAGTCCGAGGAAAGTGGAAATAAGGGCGCCGCCAGTTAATCCATCAAGTCCGTCTGAAATATTTACAGCGTTTGCAGTAAACATGACAAAAAAGATAATGATTGGAATGATTAATGGTCCAACATAAATAGAGCCATCAAAAGGAATCCAAAGTGTGTGCCAGCTCGGGCCGAGCTTAAAGTAGACCCACCAGGCAGTAACCGCGCCGGCTAAAAATTGTAAAATTAATTTTTCATGTGCTTGAACACCCCTGTCTTGTTTTGATCCGAGCAAGCTTGCGAGTTGTCGAAAAACGGTCCAAGGTAAACAAACAATGTGCCAAATCTTCATGTACCATTTTTTGTGAACTTTAATAAGAATTAAAGTGTGCTTTATATTTCGTAAGCGCCGTTTGCCTCCGAATACGTTGAGTAAATCATCGGCCGCGCCAAGAACTGCCGAAATAGCCATCGCGCCAATTGGCACATAAGTAAAGCGGCGATCCCAGTTAAATAAGATCGTAATAAGCGAAACTACAACAATCACCAAAAGTCCACCCATAATCGGAGTGCCGGCTTTATTTTTTCGCTCTCCTTGCAGAGTATAATCATGCTCGGCTTTTCTGACGATTTTGTATTTATAAAGTAGTGCGGTTAAAAGCGGAGCAAGAAGAAATGCTAAAACAGTAGATCCGATAAGAAATAGCAGGGATTGTTGTAGAAGTTGTAAGGATAAATAACCCGGCATATTAAAATTTCAATCTTCTTAATTCTAATATTTTTGCTTGTTTTGCTTCGAGGTATGTTTCGTTTTGATCATTTATTTTTTCATTTTCTATCCATTCTTGTTCTAGCAGGTTTTTATTGTTATTAATAATTCTAATTTTTCCTTCGGTAACGCCATGACCATATTTACCTTCGCTCGACCAAGCTCTCGCATGAACGTAATTAATTATCTTATTTTCAACTCCGCGAATCAAAATAATATGATTTCGCTTTTGAAGCGGTCCGGTTTCCATGATTATGATGTAATCGCCGGCTTGAACCTGGTCATAGCCGGATTGTTCAGTGTTGATAATTGAACTATTGCTGTTGTCAGCAAAGATGCTTACATTCATGTTTTCGATGGGCCGTAATTTGCAAATCAATTTACGAATAAATTTTCCGCTGGGACAGATATTAAGTTTTTTTGTAATATCAAATTTTTTTGTTTCCAAATAGTGCGCTCTTAATATATGGCTTACAAAACCTGAACACTCGATGCCAATATTTTGATCAACAAGAAATTTTCGAATGAGTTCTGCCCCGCGCTCGTCGCAACGGCCGTTTTTATCAAATAATCCAAGTTCGTATTGAATGGAAATTATTTTACTTTCTTCCACAATTTCATCGGGTAAACCTTTTCCAACCAGAACTCGAAGCTGGGTGCGAGCGCCGCGGCGGTTGATATAGTACGGACAGCGTACGCCTGTTACGCCCGGAAACGGAAGGTTAAAATATTTTTCAATTAAATTTTCAGCAACAGGGGAGAGCATGTTAGTAATCAAATAATTTTTTTCCGGTTTTATAAGCTTCAAGGTAATTATCTACTACTTCAAATCTGGGTTTAGGTAAATTTTCTAAATCATACCAGCCCACTTTGATATATTTATCCGGTTCGGTTATTTTTGGCTCGTTACTTTTCCAATCTGCTATTAAACCAATATTTAAATAATGTTTTGGTAAATATTTTTTTTCATTACTCACGCAAAGTAATCGCACATTTTCTATTTCAATTCCGGTTTCTTCTTTTGTTTCGCGTTTCGCGCAATCAATTATAGATTCACCATGTTCGAGGTGACCTCCAGGAAACGAAAACTCACCGTCGCCGTGCGCGTTCTTTCTTTGTCCAAATAATACTTTTCCATTTTTTAAAACCATGATTCCCACTCCAACTTTTGGCCGGTTATCATCCATATTTTTCGATAATTTCTTTAATCTTTAGACCGCGCATATTTAGCTCGTTATGGGCGGACATTATACCCTTTTTACTCATTATTCGCAATAGATCGCTGCCTGGCAGCTTATTCGGATAAAGAATGGTAGTAAACCCGGCTTTGCCCAGAGCTGAAGTAATTTTTTCAAGGTTTTTTGTTGTCAGATTTTCAGACACCCGGAGAATAATTTGAGCGCCATCTTTAATTTTCCCGGCTGGTTCATTTTGATCAAAATCGAACAAGGCGGATAAATGTACATCAAAGGTCGTTCGGGATTTATTATTGGCCTGAAGTTCGCTTTCAAATGTGGTTGATGCAGGTTGCCTAGCATTTATTTCAAGTAGATAAAATTTATTTATCGTTTTATCAAGTATTACATCAATGCCAAACAGGCCTCGCCAATTTTCCTCTGCCAGTTTTTTTCCGACTGCCTCGGCAATATAATTAAAATCTTTGATGTTTTGTTCCAATAATATCTTGCTTGGTAAAAACCAATCATTTCCAACTGTAGCAAAAGGGTTTGAAGTAAAAGGCGCTAGGCCGGTAATTTGGTAAGAAATTGAGCCGATAAGAATTTTATTTTTAGATACTACAATGTTCGCGGTAAATACTGGACCTTCAATATATTTTGTTATTCGAACCGGACGATTTGGATATTTGTTGGTAATTTCGGCCGCTGCTTTTGGTGAATCAATAAGAAAAGTACCGCGACCGGTATGAGCGCGGTTAAATTGGGCAATATAAGGGCGGCTTTTAAATACGATTTTTGAGCCGTTAACGATTTGATGAGGGGGAAGAAGATGAGCAAGTTTTTTTAACCATTCAACTTGGGAAATTTTTTCTTCAATTTTCGACGAAAGAACTGCGGAGGGATTGAGCAGGTTCCAACCGCGGTTGGAACATATTTTTTCAATTGCGGAGGTGTTTTTAAATACCAATAGTCCAAAAAGTTTTTTTGAATTAATAAACTTTATTACATCGGGACGGGAAAGAATTTCGTGGGTATCAAGTACTTTTGAGTCAGAAACCAAAAAAATACCCTTATATTTTTGGGCAATTTTCTTCGCAAAAGGAGAAGAGTTTGTTATAATGAAGTGACCTTTTTTTGTGATGAGGGGTAGCGCTCTCTCTAGGTCTCTGGTAATATAGGCAACTGGTCGGTCAGCTAATGTGGAAGAAATATTTTTCATACATTTGTATTATACTGAAAACGGCTAATTTTTGCAATGTTTAGCCAAAACAAACCCCAAGATATGGATCCAGCTATTTATAAATATTTGAAACAATTTGGAAATGTTAAAGCGAACGTTAGTTTGGCCAAGTTTACTACTTTTAAGGTTGGCGGACCGGCTAGCCTTTTTATTGAAGTTAAAGAAAGAGAAAAATTAATTGAATTATTGGGTTTTTTGACCGGTGAGGGTATATCTTACTTTATTTTGGGAGGCGGTTCGAATGTTTTAATTTCCGATAACGGTTTTGAAGGGGTGGTGATAAAAAATTCTACCTCGGTTCTTAAAAATAAAAATGAAATAATTGAAGCAGAAAGCGGAGTTAGTTTTGGGGTTTTGTCATTGTTCGCTCTTCAAAACAATTTTTCTGGCCTCGAATGGTCGGCGGGTCTGCCTGGAACAGTTGGAGGAGCGATTCGCGGAAATGCCGGTGCGGCCGGTGGTGAAACCGGCAAGGTTCTTTCTAAAATTGAAGCTTGGATTGATGGAGAGCTGGTAGAACTTAATCCAGCGGAATGCGGATTTGGATACCGTGATAGTATTTTTAAGCATAATGGGGGAATAGTTTTAAAAGGTTGGTTTAAATTGGTTGAAGGTGAAAGTAAAAAAAGCCTATTAAAAATGCAGGAGATATTAAATCGTCGGGCTGGTTATTATCCGCCTTATCCTTCGGCTGGGAGTTTTTTTAAAAATGTTTTGGTTAAAGATTGGCCAAAAACTGCCGGACAATTACCACCTGAATTTGTATCATCTGGAAAAGTACCCGCTGGTTGGATTAACGAACAGGCCGGTTTAAAGGGGCTAAAGATTGGTGGAGCAATGGTTTCTGAACAGCACGGTAATTTTATGATAAATATTGACAAAGCTTCATCAGAAGATGTCTTAAAATTAGTTGATGAGGTTAAAACTAGGGTGTATAATAAATTTGGAGTTAATTTAGAAGAAGAGGTTCAAATTATTAGTTGATTTATTTAAGAGTCGCGTTTCAAACGACGTTGCGCGGCATGATTTCGTCCAATCATATGAAAATTACGATGAGTGGTAGTCAGCTTGAAATGACTGAGGCTATGCAAAAGTATGTTGAAAAGAAATTTGCTAGTCTTGAAAAATTTTTCGATAGAATATTGGATACTAAAGTAACGCTAGGTTTAGAAACGCATCATCGTGTAAAAGGTGAAATATTTTTTGCGGAATGTAAAATGCAGGTTCCGGGTAAAGATTTGTTTGCTAAACAAACTGCAAAGGATATTTATTCGGCGATCGATTTACTTAGAGATGAATTGGAGGCGGAACTGAAGAAATACAAGCAACGTCTGCGAGGTAATGTGAAAAAAAATAAAAATGTTGCCAGAGGTAATAAAGAATACGACGAGAAAGCAGGGGAATGAAGGTAAGCGGAAATTATGTTTGATTTATTGTTTAAAAGCCACGGCGGCAAAAACCGTTGGTATCCCGGCAGCTTATATGTGCTTGCCGGGTCTTTTATTATTGCTATTGGTTGGGGGTGGTATCATTTTCATCGTGAGCCGGGAATCGTTTATTTTGGTAAAATAGTTTTACTTAGTTTTTTTGTCGCGGCGGCTTTCTTTGCTGCTAAATTATTATATTGGTATTTCGTCAAAATTACCGGTCGTCATTTTTTTTGGCGAGAACATTTTTATTATAATTTTAATGAATTATTTTTTTATTCATCATTTTTATTTTTTATTTTTTTTATTGAAACGGAATGGTTAAGTTTAGTTTATTGTTTGCTTCTTTTGCCCCTACTTTTTTGGCGTTTACAAAAGATGATTGCAGTTCACCTTGGCTCTAAGCCATGGCTAGCGTTAAATCGGTCATTTTTTTATTTGATTTATTTCTTTTTTTGTTTAGAATCGATACTGCAATATGTTTCTTATCATTATTATATTTTAGACGGAAATATTAAATATTTTAATATTGTCTTATTCCGTTCTTTTGCGATGAGCTCGTTTTGGCTTTTGGGCTTTGCGCTGGCCAATTATTTTTATTTCAAATTGCGAAATATTTTTCGGTATTTTTTGTTAGTTTTGTGGATAGTGCTGTTTTCTTTTTCATTGTTAATTTGGACAATAAATTTAGGAATACTTTATTATTCGGGTCTTTATTTTAGTCCTATTGCCATGGAGCACGCTTCGGGGGCGGGTGGTGTATTGATAAACTCCTTAACATTTTATTTAGTGGGCTTTGCTTTGCTGGTTTATGTAATATTTTTAATATTAGTTCGTAAGAATTTGCGGGATGTTAAAAAATTTGGTGCTAGATATTCTAATTTTTATAATTTTACAATTGGCATCACAGCGCTTGCGATTTTACTTGGGCTTACTTCATTTAAAAATACTCCCGAGCACGCTATCGCGACATCTTTTTATCGTTATTATTTAGGTACAAATGTAGTTCGTGAGCTAGATTTACCGCTTCAAAAAAAGTTGGCAAAATTCGGGCTTATTTATGAGCCGAATCAATTTTTTGTAAATTCACGAAGTGAAATTTTTTCACCAACGACAACTAAATTATTACCGGATCGATTTAGAAAAACTCCGCCAAATATTTTAATTATTGAGCTTGAATCGTTTAGTAGCAGGCTTACCGGACCGTACGGTACAAAATTTCCGGACCTAACTCCGGGTTTAGACCAGTTTGCGGCCGATAAAAACACTACAATATTTCATAAGTACTATAATGCATCAACACCGACCATTACCGGGACTCTGTCTCAGCTTTGCTCGTTTTTACCGCCAACCGGACACAATGAAATTCAAAACGAAAGAAAGCTGCAGAGCCATCGCTTGCTATGTTTGCCTGAAATTTTAAAAAAAGATGGAGCGTATAAGTATACCGCATATGTGACGGCGGTAGATAAAAATTTTGCCAATAAAAATGGAATATTTACTAGTATGGGGGTAGATAAAGTATTTGGTACATCTGAGCTCGCAGAATATATAAAAGATAAGCCGCTTTCATGGGGATATAGTGATCATCAGATGTTTCCGATCGTTTTAAGTTTTATGAAAACTGCGCCCCAGCCATTTCTCATGATGCTTGCTACGGTTGATACTCATCCGCCATTTGATCTTGCAAAAGATCCGGTAAATTATGGTGACGGATCGCAGCCGGTTTTAAACATGTTTCATACGACCGATGATGCGTTCAAAATATTTTGGAATGAATTTGAAAAAAGCGATTTGTATAAAAACACAATTGTCATCGCGGTTGCTGATCATGCCATATTTCCTGGTGCGTTAACCAAAGATCTATTTCCTAAAGAAGCAAAAACTCTTACTTATTATGACGAAAATTTTTTTGGTATTTATATTCCGGATACAGTTTTGCCTAAAAAAATTGATATTTATTCATCAGGAATTGATTTAGCGCCGACAGTTTTACAAATTTTAAATATTAATACTCGAAACTCTTTCGACGGCCATTCAATCTTTGATGACAGGTCCATGTATCCGAATTTGCTTGGTATGCATGAGCTTGGTTTGTATATTAACCAAGTTGATAAAAATGGAAAGCGTAAAGTTTCCTATGATGTTCCTTCAGAAATAAAATGTGAAGATAAAAATACTGATCAAAATCAAACGGAGCTGTCACTTTGCGACTTTCTTCATTATTATGAATGGAAAAGACAGATGTTTGAAGAAGGTAGGTTTTGGAAACAACAATAAAATGCTATAATAAGGGGGCTATGGCACTTACATTCAATAATGCAATGATGTCCGCGTCTTACCGGGGGTTGTCAACGCTTGATGCTGAGGTAAGAACAAATCAATATGGCGGAAATTTTCGGCCCGGTCGGCGCCGAAAAACATGGTTTCAAACCTTGTGGGGAATAGTTTCCGAGCCCATGTTGGTTTTTTTGTTTATAACGACAATTATTTATTATTTTATCGGCTCACATCTTGAAACCGCGATTTTTGGTTTTTCTATTATTCCAATTGCTTTAATACAATATTTTCAAGAACGTCGAACGGACAAAGCGATTCAAATTCTTGATAATTTATTAGTGGAAGAATGCCGAGTGTATCGAGATGCGATGCTCGTTAAAATTTCAATCGGTGATTTAGTTCCTGGTGATCTTATTTATCTTTCCGCAGGTGACAAGGTGCCAGCCGACGGAGTGGTTGTTAATTCTGCTGGCTTTTTAGTAGACGAATCGATATTAACTGGTGAATCGGCGCCGGTAGTTAAAAATCAATTTAAAGCGGAAATGTCGGATAAATTTAAACTGAGCCAAGGTACAATGGTTATTCAGGGGGAAGGTGAAATGGTCGCTCTCGCGACCGGCGGCGAAACCCAATACGGCAAGTTGGGTAATTTGATTGAAAAAATTGACGAACAACCAACCCCACTTCAATTAAAGGTTAGTAAATTAGTAAGGCAATTGGCTACAGCGGCGATTATTACTGCATTGTTTATTGGTTTTGTTATTGGCCAAAGTCATGGCTTGTTAAAAGGTATTCTTGGTACTTTGACAATTGCGATGGCAATAATTCCCGAAGAGTTTCCGATTGTCTTTAGTGTTTTTTTAATTATGGGTGTCTGGCGTTTGTCGAATCGTCAGGCGCTAGTTCGTAAAATGGTAATGGTTGAAACATTAGGATCGGCAACGGTAATTTGCACGGACAAAACCGGTACTCTTACGGAAGGAAAAATGTCACTCGATAAAGTCTTTTTTGAGGGAAAAATTCACGAAATAAATAAATTAAAAGATTTATCAATAATTGCGCCGCTAATCAAGACATCAGTTCTCGCTATGGAGCGGGTGGCAATTGATCCGATGGAAATTGAAATGCAAAGATTTGCTAAGGTCAAACAAATAATTTCTGATGATTTTTTTTCAAAATATACCCTTAAAAAAGATAGTTCCTTTAATGCTGATACGAAAATGGTAAATCATATTTGGGAGGTAGAAAATACTTGCTTTCAATATACCGCCGGCGCTCCGGAAAACGTTATTAATAGTTGTCGCTTCGAAAATGATTTGGCAAAATCACAAGTGATTTCGGCTTATGAAAAAATGGCAGAAGAAGGTAATCGGGTCGTCGCGATAGCAAAAACTGAAATCATCGACTGTACAGATTTTAAAACAAATAATCTTCAATTTTTTGGCCTCATTATTATGAGTGATCCGCCTCGCTATGGTGTAAAGGAGGCAATAGAAGTTTGTGATAAGGCCGGAATTAGGGTAATCATGATAACTGGTGATCACGCTTTAACAGCTTTAGCTATTAGCAAAAGAGTGGGGCTTAAAAATTTAGGAAAAGTTTTGGAAGGGAAAGATTTAGATGCTTTAAAACCCGGACAGCTTAGAGATTTAGTAAGGGAGGTAAATATTTTTGCTCGAATTCGGCCCGAACAAAAATATGCAATTATTGAGGCTCTGCAAGCAAACGAAGAAATTGTCGCGATGACCGGAGATGGTGTAAATGATGCGCCGGCTTTAAAAAAGGCGACAATTGGCATAGCAATGGGTAAAAAAGGAACGGACGTGGCGAGAGCGGCCGCCGGGATTATCTTACTTGATGATAATTTTGTAACGATTGTAAAAGCCGTCGAAGAGGGTAGGCGAATTTACGCGAATTTACGTAAAGCTTTCATTTTTTTAGTTTCATTTCATATCCCAATCGTCGGGCTTGCGATTATTCCAATTCTATTTGGTCAAGAATTATATTTTTTGCCGATTCATATTATTTTTTTAGAGCTTTTTAGTGATCCATCTACCGTCATCGGTCTTGAGCGCGATCCGATTTCAAAAATTGGAATGACTGAAAAGCCCCGACCGCTTTCGGAGCCGCTTATTAGTCCCCAACATTGGTGGCAAATTGGTTGGCAGAGTGCCGGTATTCTTGGTTTAACACTGGCGTTTTATGGCTATGGTTTATGGATTGGTAATATCGCCCTTGGTCGAACAATGTCATTTACTGCGCTAGTTATCGGTCAATTAATCGTTATTATGATGAGTCGTGATATTAGTCAGATAAAAAATAATCACGTGCTACTTTGGCTCGTGATCTTTACGGCGCTTACTCTTCATGTTATTTTGCTAGCGCCCGCACTTCGAACTTTATTCCATTTTGTTCCTCTTACCTCTGGTTTGTATCTAAGTACGATAACTGCCGCATGTTTAACAATGGCCTATTTCAATATTATCGCCGTTGGAAAAAAGAAGCAGGTTATTCCGGGAAGATAATATTATTGTTTTCATCGTAAAGCAAAATTGCGAGTACCGGGCAGGATTGAGCGGCCATTAGAATGGTATCATCGTCAGATGAATTCGGATCCACGATGTAAGCCAGGTTTTCCTCGTCTAATTGAAAAACTCCGGGCGCAAC
The DNA here is from genome assembly GCA_041661385.1 of Patescibacteria group bacterium. Classification (GTDB taxonomy): domain Bacteria; phylum Patescibacteriota; class Patescibacteriia; order Magasanikbacterales; family GWA2-37-8; genus JAKANM01. The sequence goes on along the minus strand of JBAZUP010000001.1, from coordinate 291,473 downwards.
AGCGACACAAGAATCTGCGCCAATACATTTTACTCGGTCAACCACAATCCGGCGAATTTGACCGGATTTTTTTATTGCTTCATCTGAATTACCGCGTTTTGTTTTCAATTCATCTGCCATATTTCAAATTTATATTAAGTCGTCGTCAAGATGTAAATCTTCAATTTTTATTTCCGTAATTGGTAAACCGCTGTCTTTTTTTATTCGCTCAGCAATATCTTTAGTACGACATTCAAAATAAATTTTGTCGTCCGCAATTACAGTTGGCGCTCGTTCGCAGTAGTCGAGACATTTAGAAATTTCTACCGACGATTCATCAAATTTGTCTTGAAGTTCTTCTAGAATGCGAACTGCGCCCCGCTCAGAGCATTTATTTCCGCAACAAACTTTAATATTAACTTTCTTCATACTTAGATTCCAAGTGATGCCCGAAGGTCGGCTGGCATTTGATAAGGCGGATCAAAAGTAAGTTCGATATCAACATTTTTTATGCCCAGTTTTTCCTTAAGAGTTTCAATAATTTCTTGGTTTAATTGAGGGCCCCAAGGACAAAAAGGGGTAGTATAAGTCATTAGAATTTTTACCTTATCTTTTTCTACATTTAAATCATAAATTAGGCCCATTGTCCAAATATCAATAAATATTTCCGGGTCTTTAATAGTTTTTAATATTTCAATGACATTTTCTTTGGAAAGTTTTTTCATATGTATTTGTTATAGCCGCTTTTTTCAATTTCAGTAATTAATTCTTTGCCGCCTGATTTTACTATTTTACCCCTTATCATGATATGAACAAAATCCGGTTTCAAATATTTTAAGAGGCGCGATTGATGAGTGATGATGATTAAAGCCTTGTCTTTGGTAGCGAATTTCCCAAGGCCCTTACCAACTATTTTTAAAGCATCCACATCAAGACCGGCGTCAGTTTCGTCGAGAATAGCATAGGTCGGGTTTAGAGTAAGAAGCTGAAGAATTTCAGCGCGTTTTTTTTCTCCACCCGAAAATCCGGCATTTAGATATCGAGTCGCAAACGACGGATCGATATTCAATTTTTTCATTGTCTTTTTTAATGACTCGTAAAATGTAAAAGGATTTTCTGGTTTACCAGAAAGGCTAGATGATGCTACTCGCAGGAAGTGTGCCACAGTGACTCCGTTTATTTCCGGCGCTTGCTGAGCGGACAAAAACAAACCCTGCTTTGCGCGATAGTCGGGTGGTTTGGCTGTAATATCAATATCATCTACAAAAATTTTACCGCTTGTTACAGTATATTTAGGGTGGCCCAGCAAGGCGTTCGCAAGAGTTGATTTGCCGGAGCCGTTGGGGCCCATTATAATATGTGTTTCGCCGCGATTTATGGTCAAGCTAATCTTTTCAATAATCGGCTTACCGGCAACAGCAACACTTAAATTTTTAATTTCAACGGACATAATCTATTCAATATGATTTACCAATTCCTTCAAATACATTTCAGTTTCGGAAATTTTCAACAAATCTTCTTTGGACACCCATTTAAATTCTGAGTGTTCATTACTCAATTTTTTTATTGGGTCGTTCATTTTAATCTGGTAACAGGCAATAATTGCATATCGGCCGGTCACTTCTTTAAAATTTGTATAAACATAAATTGGTTTTGGTTCCGGAAATTCATCCAAATCCAGTTCTTCTTTTAGTTCTCTTTTTAAAGCCGCAAGGTGTTGTTCCGGAATATCAACATGTCCGCCCGGCAAATCCCAAATTTTGCCATCCGGAGCCCACATTATTAGTATTTTTCCTGCTTCATCAGTAAACACCACTTTAACTCTAAACTTTATATGAAAAGGCATAATTATAAACTTTGAACACTTTCTAGCGGAAGTAACGCGCACCTAGTGCGGCTGGGGTTTAATTTTTTCATTTTTAATAATTTCAAAATTTGAGCGGGTTTTATTTTTTTAATCTCGGATTTGGTTTTTCCTTTTAGATATTCGGAAAACAACGAAGCGCTAGAAACCGAAAGCGCACAGCCGTCACCGTCCCAAGCTACTTCGCTGGCTGCGCCAGATTTACTCCAACTGATAAAAAAAGTTAAATTATCGCCGCAAACCCGGTTTTCGGCTTTGAGCCGGTTATCAAAACTTGCCGGTGTAGATTTGTTCAGCGGGTTGCGGGCTAATTCCAAAATAAGTTCTTGATAAATATTGTCGGTCATACTTTGAAGATTTTTTTGGCTGTTTTCAATGCTGAAACCAGCGCATCAATATCCTTTTCATTATTATATATACCAAGCGAGATGCGAACGGAGCCGGGTAGTCGAAACTCGCGATGGAGCGGTTCGGCGCAGTGAAGGCCTGCCCGAGCGGCGATTTTTTTAGTGTTTATAATATCTGCGATGTCGTGAGGGTGAATGCCCGGAATAGTAAATGCAATGACGCCGGCGCGTTCGGTGGGTAAAGACGGACCAAAAATCTTTACTAAGGGTGATAATTTTTGTAAAGCATATTTGGTCAGGTTTTTTTCATGATTGGCAATTTTTTTCCAGCCAATTTTTCCGATAAATTCTAATGCCGCGCCAAGACCGATAGCGCCTGCAATATTTGGTGTTCCGGCTTCAAAGCGATGGGGGACCGTGGCCCAAGTAGCGCCTGCAACAGTAACTTCGCTTACCATTTCTCCGCCGAATGAAATCGGCTCGACTGATTCACTCAGTAATTCTTTTTTTCCATATAAAATTCCAATACCATTTGGTCCGTAAACTTTGTGTCCGGATAAAACCAAAAAATCACAATTTAATTTTTTTACATCAATCGGCAAATGAGCCGCGGCCTGTGCTGCGTCAACTATGGTAAGTGCTTTGACATTTTTTGCAAGACTAATAATTTCTCTGGCTGGCGCAATAGAGCCCAAAACATTTGAAACCATAGCGAAACTGACAATTTTTGTATTCTGATCGATAAGTTTTTTGGCAGATTCAAGATCAATCCGGAAGTCGGAAGTCACATCAATGAATCGAAGTTCAAAACCATAGTGTTTGGCTGCTTGTTGCCACGGTACAAGATTAGAGTGGTGTTCAAGTTTGGTGATAACCACATTTTCACGGTGACTGAGGCGCGGGGTGAGAGAGGAAGCGAGAAAATTTAATCCGGCGGTTGAGCCTGATGTAAATATAATTTCGTTTTGTTCCGAATTAAGAAATTTTGCTGCAGAAATTCTCGCATTTTCAAAAGCGGTCGTCGCCTTTTCAGCAATGTTATAAACGCCGCGATGGACATTGGCTCGATATTTTAGATAATAATCAGTTAGTGCGTTTAAGCTTGGCGCGCAGATTTGTGTCGTAGCAGCGTTATCCAAATATATGAGGTTGGGTTGGTTTTTAAAAATTGGAAATTGTTTTTTTATAGTTTGCTTCATATTATATTTAACCAACGGCGCCTTCCATTTCAAGCTCAATTAATTTATTTAATTCAAGAGCGTATTCGACGGGTAAAGTTTTTATGATCGGTTCGATAAATCCGGATACGGCCAGGCGGACCGCTTCAGTTTCGCTAAGTCCCCGTGATTGTAAAAAGAAAATTTCTTCTTCGCCAATTTTACCGATTCGGGCTTCATGGGAAACATTCACTTCGTCATTTTTTATTTGTAATTCCGGTATGGTATTAGCGATTGATTTTTGACCGATCAGAAGCGCGTCGCAAGCCATGGCAGATTTTACGCCGGTCGCATTTGGAGCAATTCTTATCAGGCCGCGAAAAGTATTTATTCCGCCGCTTACTGAAATTGATTTTGAAACTATGTTTGAGGAAGTATCAGGAGCGAGATGAATGGCTTTCGCACCGGTATCTTGGTTTTGACCCGGTCCCGCGAAAGCAACGCCCAGACTGTCTGATCTTGCGCCTCGTCCGCGTAACACCGATGATGGATAAAGCATGGTGGTACCCGAGCCCATATTCCCGCTGACCCACTCAATGACGCCGTTTTCGTCTACCAGCGCGCGTTTGGTGTTTAGGTTATAAGTATTTTTTGACCAGTTTTCAATTGATGAATATCTAACCCGGGCATTTTTGTGAACAAATATTTCTACACAGCCTGCGTGGAGAGAATTTTGGTTGTAACGCGGGGCTGAGCAGCCTTCGATATAGTGAACCTCCGAACCCTCGTCGGCGATAATCAGCGTATGTTCAAATTGTCCGCCGCTCCGAGCGTTCATTCGAAAGTAGGCTTGTAAAGGTAAAAGGATTTTTACATTTTTTGGAACATAAATAAATGTGCCGCCTGACCAAACCGCACCGTGTAACATAGAAAATTTATGGTCGCTAGCCGGTACGCATTCGGTCATGAAATATTTTTTTACTAAATCTGGATATTCTTTTACAGCGATATCCATGTTTTCAAATATCACGCCAAGCTTTGACCACTCCTTTTTTAATTTATGATAAACGACATCTGAATCATATTGCGCGCCCACGCCAGAAAGGGCCTTTTTTTCGGCTTCAGGTATGCCGAGCCGCGCAAAGGTAGTTTTAATTTCATCCGGCACATCTGACCAATTAGTTTCTTCATTTGCATTCGGGCGAGAGTAATAAATTATTGAATCAAGATCAAGGTCTGACAAATCCGGTCCAAATGAAGGCATTCGCTTCTGGAGGTAAATTTTAAGAGCGGCAAGACGTTTTTCTAGCATCCAAGCTGGTTCATCTTTTTGGCGAGAAATTTCTCGAACGGTAGATTCCGTAAGACCCGGCTTTTCGGAAAAGCGCGGTTTTAATTTATCGGCATGATCGTAGAGTGAGCGATCTAATTTAACCGATTTTAATTTAGTTTTATTTGCGGACTTTTTCATTGTCAAATTTTTTTTATTGTGATAATATTGACCAAGCAATTTTTCGCTAAAACAACAGAAACCCATTACGAAATAATACTTCAAAAAAGAGCAATCGTCAATGTATGTCTGAAACTGAATTTTTTAAGGTAAAATTAATAAAGAAAAACAAAATTGCGGAAGAAGTCGGTGAATTTCACTTTGAAAAGCCGGCTGGTTATAATTATTTAGCCGGTCAATTTGTTCAATTTAAAATTCCGGGCGGTGACACTGCCGTTCTGCGTAGTTATTCAATTTCAAATTCGCCCGATAAAAGTGATTTGGAATTTTGCATTAAAATTCTTCCGACTGGAAAAGGTTCAGTTTGGCTAGCTAGTTTGGAGGTTGGCTCAGAAGTTGAAATTAGCGCTGCTAAAGGATATTTTACTCAAAATTTGCCAGGTAATAAATATTATATTGCGACCGGTGTCGGCCTAGCTCCAATTATGGCAATGCTTGAAAGTCGGAAGGAAACTGCTGAAAAGCTAAGATTGCTATTTGGGGTAAGAGAAGAAAAAGATGTTTTTTGGAAAGATCGTTTAGCAAACCTAAAAAAGGAAAATAAAAATTTTGATTATATTTTAACTGTTAGCCGCCCTGGGGAATCTTGGAATGGCGAAAAAGGAAGGGTGACCGAGCATTTGAATGTTGATTTACTAAGTCAATACTATATCTGTGGTAATGTTCAGATGGTAAAAGATGTTCGGGCGTACTTATTAGCAAATGGTTTGAATACCAAAAGTATTCACATGGAAATCTTCTAAATCTCCGCATTGAAAGCGCTTGACAAAAGTGCGAATTAGTTTTATAATTAAACGTTTTTAATTGCTAAGATAGTATCTTATCTTGCCAAGAAAAACATAATCAGAACGTTAACAACTAACCAATGGGTGGAGCCATGCAAACTTTTTTTTCAGCCGTTTGTGCTTTGCTTGCCGTTGGCGGCTTCTGGATGTTCTCCCGTACCATTGTGTACGGGAGTGATTGCTTTCATGGTAATGCCGATCGGACCCGGTTTTGGGGCGCATTTCTTTTTTTCTTGGGTATTGTGCCCGCGCTCACTTTTCCCAAATGGGAAGCAAAGATGCAGATCTTTTGGGATCGAATCATGATCTTCGGTGTTGGCAAGGTGATTGCCTGTGCCATCATGATGATCGGTTTGATTGTTGTCCTTGCGGAGCTGAATCGCCTCGATCGACGCCGTCAGCGGCGTGTGTTTGCTGGCTGCGCGCTCGTACTCATTTCTGGGGCAGTCCTCATCTGGTAATTACTCCATTGTCGTTCTGAACTGCCGAACTAGTTTCGGCAGCTCTTCAGCGGTTATTTTCATGTGAAAGTGGCCGGCGGAGAGTTTCACTTGATTTATTAGCGGATTTGTGATAAAGTATAGCCGCTCAGAAAAAGAGGGAAGTTCTCTGCTCATCAAGCAGATTTTTTATTAAAATTTTATCAAAACAAATGAAGCCACGTAATATTGCAATTATCGCTCACGTTGACCACGGCAAAACCACGCTAGTGGATTCTTTGTTGCGCCAATCTCATACCAAATTATCCAAAGAACAGGACGCTCAGACAGCTATTATGGACAGTAATGATCTTGAAAAGGAGCGTGGTATTACGATTTTTTCAAAAAATGCTTCAGTTCGGGTAGGGGATGTTAAAATAAATATTATCGACACTCCAGGCCACGCCGATTTTGGTGGTGAGGTTGAGCGGGTACTTTCCATGGCAGATGGTTGTTTACTTTTGGTAGATGCGCAAGAAGGTCCAATGCCTCAAACTCGTTTTGTGCTTAAAAAGGCTTTGGCAATGGGTCACCGTGTTATCGTGGTAATTAATAAGATTGATAAGCCGGGCGCTCGTTCCCAGTTTGCGCTTGATAAAACTTTTGAATTATTTTTAGAACTAGGCGCAAGTGATGAAATTGCGAACTTTCCGGTTATTTATGCGGCTGCCCGCCTGGGTAAGGCCGGCCTTGAACCGGACCTTAGTAAAATGACTGATATTTCTCCACTTTTTGATACAATTTTGAAATATGTACCGGAGCCATCTGGAGATAAAACAAAACCATTACAAATGTTGACCATTTCAATTTCGGCCGATAATTTTAAGGGTCGTCTTGCTACTGGCCGCATTCACAATGGCGTTATTAAATCCGGTCAGGAAATCATGCATATTAATCGGGCTGGTCAAATGAAAAAGTGCCGTATCACCACCTTGTTAAGTTTTGAAGGTTTGGCCAAAGTAGAAATTAATGAAGCTGAAGCAGGGGACATTGTAACAATCGCCGGAATTGAAGATGTAAACATTGGAGAAACCGTAGCGGAAATCAATAATCCAATCGCTTTGCCAACTATTTCAATTGAAGAACCGACAGTGAAAATGACATTCATGGTGAATGATTCACCGTTTGCCGGCCGCGAAGGAAAATTTACAACTTCACGCCAAATTCGCGAGCGCATATTTAGAGAACTTGAAACGGACGTCGCGATGCGAGCCGAAGATTCAACGGACGGAAACTGGACCGTATCCGGACGCGGTGAATTACATCTCGCTATTCTTATTGAAAGAATGCGCCGTGAAGGTTTTGAATTGCAAGTATCACAGCCTCAGGTTATTAATAAAGAAGTTGATGGTAAAATTTTAACTCCCCATGAGCAGGTTTTTGTTGAAGTGCCAGATAATTATTCCGGTGTGGTTATTCAGAAATTAGGCGCTCGACGCGGCTTACTTCAAAACATGCATTCCGAAAATGGAATAACTTTTATTGAATTTTTAATTCCAACTCGTGGTTTATTTGGTTATCGAACTGAATTTCTTTCTGATACGCGCGGTCTAGGTATTATTAATACGATGTTTGCAGACTACGAACCGGATCCAGGTGGTTGGCACGAACGCGATCAGGGTTCACTCGTCGCGCACGAAACCGGCGTTACAAATTTATATGGTCTTCTTAATGTTCAAGATCGTGGTGTGTTGTTTGTCGGTCCGGCCGTACAGGTATATGAAGGACAGGTGGTCGGCCAAAATGCCCGCTCAGAAGATATTCGGGTAAATGTATGTAAAACAAAACAACTTTCAAACATGCGTTCAAAAGGTGATGGCGGTGCCGAACATTTTAACACCCCACGCACAATGGGCCTTGAAGATGCTCTCGAATATATTGGTCAGGATGAACTTGTAGAAATAACACCAGATAATATTCGGATCCGTAAGACGATTTTGAATGAAAATGATGCAAGACGCGTTGCAAAAGGAATGAAATAATATAATATTAATCCTCCGCCTAAAGCGGAGGATTTTTTATTGTCGAAAATTAAATAAAAGGCTATAATATAGCTAAATTATGAACTATCGAAAGCCTCAAGTACAAGATTATTATGGCCACCGGTTGGTCGCGCTTTTTTTTCTAGGTTTTGCCTTGTATATTTTTGGCCGGCTTTTTTTTCTACAAATTTTGAGGCATGATCACTATCTTGCCGTGGCGGCTCGTTCGCATGAAACTTCCGAACAGGTAGAGGCCGAGCGAGGAAGTATTTATTTTGCCGATTCCCGTACGGGTGAATCTTTTCCGGCCGCAATAAATAAAACTTATTATTTGGTTTATGCGGTGCCGAAAAGTATTCCCGCTAGTGCAGTTGTGTCTACTACTAATAAATTAGCGACTATTTTAAAATTTGATGAAGTGAAAAAAAGTGATTTGCTTGAAAAATTATCAGAGCATGCATCGGTTTATAAAGTAATAGAAAAAAAGGTTTCCGAAGAAGTTGCTAATGAAATTAAAAAAAATAATATAAATGGAATTAGGTTTGAAGAACAAAAATATCGTTTTTATCCTGAGGATTCCATTGGGGCTTCCGTGCTAGGTTTTGCCCAGAGAAATAATGCCGGTGAATTAGATGGAAAGTATGGGATAGAGGGCTATTTCAATAAAAAATTATCCGGTCGAGCGGGTTATATTTTGGGTGAAAAAGGCGCGCAAGGTGATTGGATTACTTTAGCTGAGAGAACTAATATACAAGCCGAAAACGGTTGTGATATTTATTTGACAATTGATCGAGCTCTTCAAAAGTATGCTTGCGATCGTCTTCGACAAGGACTAAAAGATTATAAAGCAAAAAGCGCTTCACTCGTTCTCATGAATCCAAAAACCGGCGCAATTTTGGCGATGTGTAGTTTGCCGGATTTTGATCCAAATAATTATTCTCAAGTGGATGATTTGTCGGTATTCAATAATACTTCAGTTTTTGTACCTTATGAACCGGGTTCGGTATTTAAAACTTTTACAATGGGGGCAGGGCTCGATCTTGGAATAGTTTCTCCCTTTACAACTTATGTTGATCCGTGTGAAATGAATATTAATGGATATAAAGTTCGCAATGCCGAACAAAAATGCTACGGTCGACAGACCATGACGCAAGTTCTAGAAAAATCTATTAACACCGGTGTGGTTTGGGTTGAGGAGCGTCTTGGCGGCGATCGTTTTAGAAATTATGTAAAAAAATTCGGATTTGGAGAAAAGACCGGCATCAGCCTAAGTCAAGAAATGAGCGGGGATATTAGTTCGCTTGATAAAAGGGGTGAAATTTTTGGTGCCAACGGGTCCTTTGGACAAGGTCTTACAGCTACCCCTCTTCAACTTGCAACGGCCTATTCAGCGGTAGCAAATAATGGTAAACTGATGAAACCGTATATTGTGTCGGAGGAAAGGTATGATGATGGCCATAGCGAAAAAAGTACTCCCGAAGTAATCGATTTGGCAATCTCGGAGGGGGCGGCACGCTTACTTTCTGGCATGCTTATTTCCGTGGTGGACAATCATTATTTCAGCGCCAAGATTGAAAATTATTATGTGGCCGGAAAAACCGGTACCGCGCAAATTCCTGAAAAAGGAAAATATAGCTTGGAGCGCACAAACCACACTTTCGCTGGTTTCGCACCAGCGACTAGGCCAGTTTTTACTCTAATTGTTAAATATGAAGAACCAGAGCTTAAGTGGGCCGAACAAACGGCTTTGCCGGTTTTTCATGATGTAATGCAATTTGCCTTGAATTATTACGGTATTCCGGGCGATAAAAAATAATAATATGTTAAAAACAATTTTACTCGGTATTTTAAGATGGTTTGCCGGCGCGATTATAAAAAAATATAATCCCGAAGTGGTTGGTATTACCGGTTCAATCGGCAAGACCTCTACCAAAGAAGCTGTCGCCGGGGTTCTTGCTTCGCGATTTAGGGTCAGGGCAAATTATAAAAATTACAATAATGAAATAGGTTTACCGCTCACTATTATTGGTATTGAAAAGTCTCCCGGGCGGTCGGTAATTGGCTGGTTAGTGGTTATTATAAAAAGTTTTAAATTATTATTTTCTAAAGATTTAAATTATCCGGAAATTTTGGTATTAGAAATGGGAGCGGATAAACCCGGTGATATAAAATATTTAGTCGAAATCGCACCTTGTCGGGTCGGTGTTCTTACCTATATTTCTCACGCGCATACCGAATTTTTTAAAACAATCAAACGCATCGCTCAGGAAAAAAGAATTATAATTTCTCATCTTACGGCCGATGGAACTGCAGTCTTGAATTTTGATAATGCGCTTGTAATGGAAAATGCCGGTGTAACCAAGGCGGAAAAAATTACCTATGGTTTTAAAGAAGGAGCAGATTTGCGGGCAACGGACGTAAATATTTTGACGCTACCCGGAGAATTGCTTCCAAAAGGTTTAAATTTTAAGGTGACGCTCGCGGGAAGCACTGTGCCGGTATTTATGCCAGGATTTTTGAGTAATGCGATAATTCCGGCGGCACTCGCAGGACTTGCGGTCGGAACAATTTACGGAATAAATTTAGTAGAGGGAGCAGAAGCTTTAAAAAAGATTTTGCCGCTTCCCGGTCATATGCGACCGTTACTTGGCATAAAGAAAACATTAATTATTGATGATTCATATAATTCGAGCCCCGATGCAGTAAAAAGCGCTTTGGATGTTTTTGCTGATTTAACAAAAAATGAAAAGGGACGACGCTATGCGGTGCTTGGTGATATGCTCGAGCTTGGCACTGAAACTGCTTCAGCCCACCGTGAAATCGGTTTTAAGGTGGTAGAACATGGAATTGATTTTTTGGTGACAGTAGGAGAAGCGTCAAAACAAACAGCTGTTGCAGCAAGAGAAGCGGGACTTAGTGATGATAGTATTGCAAGTTTTAATAATAGTGTTGAGGCAGGTAAATTTATACAAGAAAAAATTAATGAAGGCGATCAGATTTTAATAAAAGGATCGCAAGGTTCCAGGATGGAAAAAATCGTTAAAGAAATAATGGCCGAACCGTTGCAAGCGGAAAAATTATTAGTGAGACAAGATAGTTTTTGGCTGGCCAAGTAATATTTATGGAATTATTTTTTTATTTAATTATTGTTGTTGTCGGTTTTTTATTTGTCGTTTTTCTTATCTCATCTCTTATCGGTGTGCCGTGCATGCCGACTCATTTGAAGCAAGCAAAAAAAATGATTGCGCTCGCAAATTTAAAACCTGGCATGAGAGTGATAGATTTAGGATCTGGTAATGGTCGGTTATTATTTCTTGCCGCCAAAACTGGCGCGAACGCCGTTGGTTATGAACTTAATCCTTTTTTAGTTTATTACACTAAACTCGCGATATTTTTTGCGCGCGTCTCCGATTTAGTTAGCGTGCGATTACAATCAATTTACACGGCAGATTTAAAAGATGCAGATGTGGTGTTTGCGTTTCTTATGCCCGGACCCATGGAAAAACTTGGTCCAAAACTATTTTCCGAATTAAAACCTGGTGCCATGATTTATTCTTATACTTTTCCTATTCCTGGGCACGAACCCGTTCAAAAAGAACAGGGGATAAGAGTTTATCGGGTATAGGTAAGTCATTGACTTTTTGAAAAAAAGTGATATACTTTTACTGTTTTATCGACATGGCCTGTTCGTCTATCGGCTAGGACGTCGCCTTCTCAAGGCGTAAAGACGGGTTCGACTCCCGTACGGGCTACAAATAAAATTATTATAAATAAGTGATGTTTATCCTTAAAGATAAAACTAATTGGTTGTATCTTACAATCGTAATTATTCTTGCCACTTTTTCAATTGGCGGAATTTTATTTTTTAGGCATCAACTATTAGTTGAAGATGTAATTGCAATGGAGTCATTTAATATTTTAAGACCAGCTCCATTACCTACTGAAATAAATCAAAATTTTTTAACTCAGGTCAATGATTGCTTTATTCCGGTTGCTGCTCTATATGGTTATACACTTCGAATTTCGTCCGGCTTTAGAACGATTGCCGAACAAGATGAGATATATAATCAGGGGCGAACGGTAAATGGACACCTGGTAACGGATGCGCAAGGTGGAAAAAGTATTCATAATTATGGTTATGCAGTAGATATTGTTGATCGTTGGAACGAATACAATATAGATTGGAAAAAACTTGCAAAAATAACGACTTTTTGTCGCCTGGAGCCAAGTGAAGAAGGGGATATTTCACATGTTGAATACCGCGGAGGTATTTCAACAAGAGATTTTATGTATGGAAGTAGGCCAGAACCGCTTACGCTTCCTTGTGAAATAATGAAAGAAAGATCTGAATTGAAAGAAAAATTAACACTTAAAGATTTGAAAAATTGCGGCGCGCCAAATTTTTCAAATTAATATTTTAGAATTAAATTTTTTTAAAACAAAAACACCCCGATAAAGTTGAGGTGTTTTTGATGTGCGAGCTTTACTAATGTGGCTCGCCGCACATCCTCCTAATTTTTACCTTTTACGATGGTAGCGTCGCGCGAGCAGTGCGCTCTTGCGGAGGTATTCTTCAGCCAGCCTTGAGCTGATTGGGATATTGGGGTCATTGTTTGGATGGATTTGACCCTGTGCATCCCAGCTGGTATTGGGAAAATCTCCGATTATCGGCGCCAAGATTGAAACGGTATTCGGACCGAGGCCGCCGGCAATAGCAATGCCGAGTTCAGGACGATATCGCCGCGCCGTCGAAACGAAATGGTACATGTCGCTTACGTTCATCGGCTTTCCTTCGCCCATGCTGCAGTCAAACAGGACGTAATCAAAGGTGTTTTGGTACCGGTGTAATTCACCCACCAGTTTGTTCATGTCATTTTTGATTTCGTCGAGTGACTTTTTGTTGATTTGCAGAATGTACTTCAATTTTGGATGCTGAAGACGAACTTCGGCAATGGCAGACGCCTTAGGCCAGACCATGTCGAGCTGTAGGGCGCGCAGGTTCTTGCCGCCCCAATGGATTGCGTCGAGGAGAGATGCCGCGACGTCAATGCCTTCATAGTCGGCGTAGTGCAGGGTGTTGAAAGCAAGCGGGTCGTCGACAAAGATGTCGGCGAGGTCTTGGTAGGCCGGAAAAATTCTCGCCCACTTAGTTGGCAGGCCGTGCAGAGTCTTGTAGCTCATCATGGCGCCAACCATCAGTTGATGCGGAAAATTTCCCACGGTTTTTTCTTCACGAAGCACCTTTAGAAGGTATCGCGCTTCTTTACCAGACGGAACATCAGTAATTCCAATGTAAGGAATCTTCATTTTACCCTCTGGGTTTGGGTTCAATTGAAAATGTTCTGCCCTAAACCTAGCAGGTTTTTGGGGTTTTGTCCAGGTAGGTGCCTTTATCTTGACAAAATGGGTAAAAAGGTGTATAATGTTCTGTTTTGCCAACCTTAGACCGCCTCCAAGGAGGAGCACATGTCGAAGTCAAAGCAGAACGAAAATCATCCCCAGTCCCAGGTCATCGCCGCCATGATGGCGTTCATCCAGCAGTTGGACCTAGTCCAGAGGCAGCACTTCCGTTACCTGATCCGCAACATCGGGATTTGCGAGATCTGGCTGCTTAGCCAGATGAAGCCGAACAACATCGCGAAGGAGATGCTCAGATTCACCCCAGCCAGTTCGCAGCTTAAGCTGCACCTCACTCGCGACCAAAAGCGGTCGTACCAGAAGTTCATCAAGGCTCTGCAGAAGTTCGTGGAGTAGCCCAAGGGGAGTGATTTGTGGGAGCGGTGTTTCGATACCGCTCCCACCCCTTATCTTTTTTATCAAAGCTGGTGAAAAGGATAAGGGGTTGTTGCCCTTGCTATTTGGGCGAAAAAATGCTATACTTACGATTCGTTACTAATATAAATAACAAAATTATAGGAGCTCTGCTCATATAAACTCATTCATTCGGTAATCAGTGAAAGCATTCACTGATTACACTCATTCATTTCATTTATGGCGTATTTTGAAAGAGACAGCCGCGGTGGCGGTAAAGGATTTGGCGGAAAGAAAAGTTTTGGCGGACCGCGATTTGGCGGTGGAGACCGTGGTGGTTTCAATAAGCCACGCCCTTTTATGCATAAAGCTACATGTGCAACCTGCGGCCAAGAATGTGAAGTTCCTTTCAAGCCATCTGGCGACCGACCGGTATACTGCAGTAATTGTTTCAAGAGACCAGAAGGTGATGACCGTGGTGGAAATCGCGGAAATTTCCAAGATCGGGCAATCGGCAATAAACCGATGTTTCAAAAAAGTGCTCCAAGTTCTGGAAACAACGACCAGCTTAAAGCTCAGATAGAAATGTTAAATACAAAACTTGATAAGATTTTACAGGCGTTAGTTCCAGCGACTGTCAAAGTTGAATCCGCTGAAAATAAAACTGAAACCAAGAAAGCAGCTCCAGCCAAGGCTAAAGCTGCTCCAAAGAAAGTCGCTAAGAAAAAGAAATAAACCTTCAAAACGAAAAACCCTCCGCCCAAGGCGGAGGGTTTTTGTATTGACTAAACTTGAAATTTATGATATGTTGTTAAGTCAGCTTTTTTGTAATTCAACAAATGGCGGACGTCAATCTAAGGAAAATTAACGGTTCTTTTCAACTGGAGGCTCCATGAGCAAAGAAACAGTTCTTCTGTTGGCATTATTTGCGGCAATCTTCGTGATCTTTTATTTGCTTGGAAGAATAAGCCGCATGAAAAATGATGAAGTTTTCATCGTCGATTTCGACGGATACGTTGATTGTTCCGATGAGGAAATAAAAGGAGATGCCCTCTCCGGAAACGTGGTATCGCTTCGTGACTGGAAAAAGGCCAATGCGCCAATGTTGACGGATGAAGAATCCGCACTTATCATCCGATGCGACGAAGAATTTGTTGATTGGCTCGAAGACCTCCGCGAGGGTTCAAAGTTGCCACACGTAAAGGATGTCATTCGGCGAGCGCTCCGAGAGTTTGAATGGCGGCTGATACAATCAAAGTCCGGCCACCAGCACGCGATAATCAAGTCGGCAAAAAAGTCTTAACATTGTTAGGGCGTCGCTGGCAATAACAAGCCATCCGACGTCATTAGTTTTTCAATATTGGATGATTAATGACGGGTGGCTTGTTTTTTTTGACAACAAAAAACCCCGACTTGCGTCGGGGTTTTTGAATTTTCTAGTTAGGCTTTTGTGACACCGACCGCTTTTGGTCCTTTGTCAGATTGCTCTACTTCGAAGGAAACCGAATCGCCGATGTTTAAATCGGAGAATTGGCAACCAACTAAACCGGTAACGTGGAAAAAGAGATCCTTGTCTCCAGTTTCTGGTTTGATGAATCCAAAACTCTTTTCAGGTTTTAGACTTTTGATAGTACCTTTCATATTAGTATAAAGATAGCTGAATAAATACTTAAACAAAGTAGAAATTCGACTAAATTTCACTAATGTTTGTATGGATACAGTCTATCACAAAAGGGGTAAAAAGTCAATAGATAATCCAATGCAGCTAAACAATTGTTGATAATAAAATTGCAATCGAAAAAATTATTTGTTGTTAAATTCTTGTTTCTAGAGTATGATATTTATATTAATAATTTGATAATTATGTTGTTTAAGAAGATATTCAATTTTGGCGATAAACTCGAAGATAAAGTAAGAGGTAGGCTTAGTCATTTCCCTATTACCTATGCATTTCTTGGTGGCGCCGGGGTAATTATTTTTTGGCGGGGGATTTGGCATAGCATGGACTATGCCATGTCTTTGATGAATTCTCAAAATGCAGAATTAGTAACCGGCTATGCCTGGTGGGATGGACCGCTTTCAATTTTAATCGGCATGTCACTGCTGCTTCTTATTGGTCTTTTTGTTTCCAGTTTTATTGGTAATGAAATTTTAATTTCCGGCATGAATGGAGAAAAAAAAGTTGCGGAAAAAACTGAACAGGAAATAAAAGAAGATGTTGCGCTAGGGGTGCACATGGTTCACGGAATGAAGGAGCTGACCGCGCGACTTGAAAGTTTAGAAAAAAAATTATCTAAATAATTAATAAAAAATTTTATGAATAAAAAACAAGCGGTTATATTGTTGATTTCATCATTTACATTATTAGGACTAGGCTGTGGTAAAACCGCATCCGAAAAACTGATCGAGCGGCAAACTGGCGGCCAGGTTAAAGTTAATGAAAAAAATGGCAATGTAAAAGTGGATATCGGCGCTGGAGGAACATTTGAATCTGGCGTGGATGTTAAATTACCGGATGATTTTCCAAAAGATATTTATGTAATAGAAGGAAAAATAACTGCCGCAATTGTTGATGGAAGTAAGAAAAACTACTCTATTTCAGTTGATTCAACCAAGGGAATTGAGGAAATTTCTACTTTATATCAGCAAAAATTTAAAGCTGACGGTTGGAAGATTACCGGTACAATGAATTTTGGCGACTCATCTTCGGTGGTAGCGGAAAAAAACGGTGATACCGTGTCAATTTTAATCGGTAAAAATGGTGATAAGAATTCTGTGGTAATCAGCGTTAACAAGAAATAACCGAGAAATAAGAGCCATAAACGACCAGCTATTGACAAAATACTAAAAAAAGGGTATAATTAACCACTTAATAACTAGCCATTTGGCTAAGACTCGAATCTTTGCGTCATAATTAGATTAGTGACCCATTTGTATATCGGGTCACTAATTATTTTTATGACTAAACAGACACAGTCAAACCTCAGTTTTGCCGACCTTGGATTGTCGGACAAGTTGCTCGCAATCTTAAAGCAGAACAACTTTAATATTCCTAGCCCTATTCAGCATCAAGCCATTCCGGCCGCGCTTGAAGGCAAGGATCTCATTGGTATCGCACAAACCGGCACTGGCAAGACGCTGGCTTTTGGTTTACCGATGATTCAGCGTATCGCTCAAAATAATGGCCAGGGCCTCATTCTCTTACCGACCCGTGAACTTGCTATTCAGGTGGATGAAAATCTACAAAAAATCGGCCGTTCACTTGGACTTAAAACTGCGGTTTTAATTGGCGGAGCTTCAATGGGAAAACAAATTAGCGATTTACGACGTGATCCGCATATTATTATTGCGACTCCGGGTCGTTTGGTTGACCATCTCCAACAGAGAATCGTAAATTTAAATAAAATAACGGTTATGGTTTTAGATGAAGCCGACCGCATGCTTGATATCGGTTTTCTTCCTCAGATTAAACAGATTCTCGCTTTAGCGCCAAAAAAGAAACAATTATTGATGTTCTCGGCAACCATGCCAAATGAAGTGGCGCGCCTTGCCTCAGAACACATGCACTTGCCTTTGCGCATTGAAGTAGCTCCGTCGGGAACAGCCGCCAACAATATTGAACAAGAAATTTTCATGATCAGTAAAGAAGTCCGGATGCAGCTGCTTGAAAAATTACTTGCTGATTATCCGGGAACAATTTTGGTATTTTCGCGCACCAAGCACGGAGCAAAGAAAATTGCTGCCGGTGTTCGGCAAATGGGTCATAGTGCCACCGAAATTCATTCCAATCGTTCGCTTGCCCAGCGCAAGGACGCAATGAGCGGTTTTAAATCTGGTAAGTACCGTGTCATGATTGCGACTGATATTGCGGCCCGTGGTATTGATGTAAATAATATTTCTTTGATTATTAATTACGATTTACCAAGCAATTCAGAAGATTATGTTCACCGTATCGGTCGAACTGCCCGCGCCGGAAAGTCTGGCAAGGCGATTTCTTTTGCAACGCCAAGTGAACGCGGTGAAATAAAAAGCATTGAACGTTTAATACGCAAAACTATTCCAATTATGATTCTTCCCGTGCTTCCACCACGCCGTTCTTTGCCACCGGGCAATTATCACAATCTAAACAACGGAAACAATCGTTTTCAAGGCGGCCGCAACAGAGGGTTTCAAAAAAGATTCCGATAAACTTCAAAAACCACACGAACAGTGTGGTTTTTTAGTCTTGCTTCAAAATATATTTAAGTGTATAATATGCAAACTTAAATTAAATTTCGTCTAATTTTTATGCAGGATATCCAGGAAATATTCAATCGTATTCAGGAAATTAAAAAGAAATCAAAAGATATTCGAGGAGCGTACAAAGATGCCCTTTCTGCATCTGGCGAGTATAAAGATGTAGAAGAAAAGATTAAAGTTTTGCGGGAGCGAAAAAAACAAATCGAAATATCGGTAAAAAATGATTTTTCCGGTGAGTTTACAAAATTAGAAGATTTTAAAGTAGATCTTGAGTCTGATAACACGATGCTTTCTGATGCCGCCTTGACGAAACTCATGAAAGGCGAGACAGTAGAGGTGGTAGACGAATATAGTAATAAATACGAACCTGAGTTTAGCGTTAAATTTAAAAAAACCTAATATGAGTAAACAAGTAACAATCTATTCTACTCCGGTTTGCCCATACTGTCGCCGTGCCAAATCCTTGTTTGATGAGCTAAAAGTTCAATATAAAGAAGTTGATTTGGCTGGTGATGAAAAACTTCGAAATGAAATGGTGGAAAAATATCAATGGCAGACGGTGCCGATGATTTTTGTTGGAGATGAATTTATTGGCGGTTATGATGATATGATTGCGCTTCATGCCGAAAATAAATTTTTGGAAAAAGTAAATTCTTAAAATCTTATTACGATATAATAAACGACCCACATGGGTCGTTTTTTGTTACTTATTGGCATTATTATTTGTATAAGAACTTAACTGTCACCATTAGAGGTGTATTTCTTCTTGCTTTTCAAGCGTTTTAACATTATTATACATATAGAGCAAAAAAGTTTTTTATGAAAAAATACTTAATTTTGGCAATCGGGGTAGTTTTGGTTTCAGTGTTTGGATATTATGGTTGGAAATGGAACTTGTTGCAAACAACGCGTCCGCCGGTTGTTTCTTCGACCCCAGATGGAATAAATAAGAATTTTCAAATCGCTGGTACGCTTATACGCAACAGCACGGGTTTGGTTAGAGACATTTGGTATCTGACAGTAGATATGCCTGATAAGCCCGCTAGCCGGATTGAATTGAAGTTCGTTGACACGAGTGAATGTTCGGTAGGCAGTACTAGAGTTGATTGTAATAAAATTGATTTTCCAAACGGTACAAGAGTTAGAGTTTCAGGTGAAAAGGAAAACGAAGTTTTAACTATTACCGAGCTTACCGCGGAAACCTCGGCAGATTTGATTAGTGTCGACAAAATTACTTCCGGAGATATTTTGGAAAGTCCGACAACTATTACTGGTCGAGCACGCGGTCAATGGTTTTTTGAAGCTAGTTTCCCTATACGTTTGATTGATTTAAAAGGAACGGTTATAACAACCACGATTGCGCAGGCCGGCAGTGATTGGATGACGACGGATTTTGTACCGTTTTCTGCGACTATAAATTTTGATGTTGCGACAAAAACACCGGCGGAACTGGTACTCGCAGCTGACAACCCTTCCGGTTTGCCTCAGAATGATCGAGAAATTAAAATTCCGGTTACCTTGTTGCCGTCAAAATTAAGCCGTGAAGTTAATTTATATTATTATAATGCCGGTTTAGATAAAGACGGGACTGGTAATATTTTGTGCAGCGAAAAGGGACTCGTATCGGTAAAGCGGTTTGTGCCAAATTCAGATAAAATAATTTCAGATACCGTAAATTTGTTACTCGCAGGGAATATTTACCCGGCGGAGAAAGCGCAGGGCGTTTCGAGTGAGTTCCCGATCAAGGGGGTTAAATTGAATTCGCTTTTTGTGAACGACGGTATTGCGACTCTAAATTTTTCCGACCTAAACAACAAAACCTCGGGCGGATCATGCCGGGTCGGCGTACTTTGGATGCAAATAGAAGCAACTGTTAAACAGTTTCCGGGAATTAAAGAAGTTAAGTTTTTTCCGGAAACATTATTTCAGCCTTAAATTTTATTTTGGCCGGATTTTTGTTCTTTGCGATATACGAGGTATGAATAGATCATTGTTCCAAATACCATCTGTAAAATTGCGATATAAAAAATTGCCATTCCCGTTGCGTTCGGTAATAACGGCGTAAGAAGCATTAGACCGCCGCAGAAAATCATTGACCAGCCGCCAAAGCGGTTGGTTTTATTCCAAACACTTTCGGAAGTTAGTGTCCAAGGAAATCGAAAGCCAATAAACCAGTTTTGTTTAATTTTTCCAATTATACTACCAAGTGCAATAAACATTAGTCCGACCAGGCTTGGTACTATCAGGTTTATCGGGATGTTTATGCCAAGATTAACGGCTCCGACAACAGTAGAAATTAATAGCATGAAAATAATAAAAATATTTTTTAACCAATGGTATAAGTTTTCAAATTTAAGGTAATTTTCTTTTTTTGGGTCAAGACTTGGAAGAGCTAAAAAGAGAACATAAAAAAATGTTGAAATAATTGGCATGAGAAACGCTCCAAGCGTTTTTCCGGAGTAACCATCAGCAACGCCGTTAAAATTCCAGTGCGTAATTACCTTTTCAGGAAATTGCGCATAAAAGTATACGCCCAAAATCCAGGTTATAAAAATTGATATTAAAGCTGGCGCCTCAGTTTTAATGGTGTATTTCATAAATTTGACGACTTAATAGTTATTATATATAATGACATTAATATGCAAAACAAGCAATCATTACTTAGCATTATTAGCCTTTCTTTGTTGAAGAAGGGTGATTATGATTGTGCCTAGTAAGAAATAACTTCACACTCTAATCACCCGAAAAAAACGGGTGATTTTTCTTTTTATAATCTGTATGGCCTATTTCAGCGGTTGGAACAGGCCTGCCAGATCGGCAAAAAGAGGCGGAAAGTCTCACAACAAGGAGTAGTCATGAAGAATGGTTCCGACGAATTCAAGCGCAACATGGTTCCCCATCTCGTGTATGAGGGCGCGCGTCATGCCTTCAACGAGGATCAGCTCCCGAAGGAGCAGGTGGAGAAGATTCTCGCGGACTCGCAGGCCTTCGCGCATTTCGTGAAGCGCAACATCCATGAGCTCGTGCTCGAGTTCATACACGAACAGGAGGAAAAGTCGTCTCTCCAGCAGGTCGGCTAAGCCGACAGAAGTTAGTTCTTTTTTTAGACCCTCGTCCCGACAGTACGTCGGGGCGGGGGTCTTATGTTTTTTGACTGCTTATTGTAAAGGTGGCATACTAGATTATTATGGAAGAAAATAATTTTTCGTACCAATTTTATAAAACCACCGCTGACGCCTGGGAAGCAATGTACCAGTCACTACTCACAGCTCAAAAATCAATTTTTTGGGAAGTATATATTTTTGTTGATGATGAAGCGGGAAATCGGTTTGTAAATTTGCTTGCAGAAAAAGCTAAAGCTGGACTTGAGGTAAAATTGATAGTAGACGCTCTTGGAAGTTCAAAACTTTCTTCTAAGGCTGAAAAATTTTTAACATCATCAGGTGTAGTAGTTTTAAGATATAGTCGTTATCACCCTCAGCTTAAATTTTGGAATTTTGTTTCTCGTTTGATGCACCGGAACCATCGAAAGGTTTTAATTGTCGATAAAAAAATAGTTTTTTTAGGCGGAGTAAATATTAAAGCCGATTTTAAAGATTGGGATGATATTTTTATTAAATTAACCGGAAAAATTGCTTGGCCGCTCATGAAAGGGTTCGCCAGAAGCTATATTTCGTCCGGCGGTCAAAGTAAGGATGTAAGACGGTTATTGTATCCGTATTTAGGACAGGGAATATTGGAACAAGTAATTCCAGATTTGTCAGCAAAACTAAAATTTATTGTGCATTCGCCGTCCAAGGCAAAGTTGCCGCGGACCAAACTTTTCTATTTGAAGGCCTTAACAATTGCAAAAGAAAGGGTGAATTTATTATCGCCATATTATATTCCAGATGGAAATTTTTTGCGCGGCATCGCTATTGCAACGGCTCGGGGAGTTCAAGTAAATATTTTTTTACCTCATCACGCGGATGTTCAACTTATGGAACTTTTGTCGCGGACCTATTTTGATCTGACAATTCGGGCGGGAGCTAATATTTATCTTTTGCCTAAAATGAATCATGGTAAAGCTTTGACGGTAGATGGTCAGCTCGGGCTGGTCGGAAGTATAAATCTGATGCCGCGTTCATTTTCGTATCAGGAAGAAAGCGCTGTTTCCTTTACTGATGAAAAAATGGTTTCGGAATTGAACGGCATGTTTGATGAGTTAAAGGCCCAGGCGGAGCCGTTGAATATTGATGCTTTTCGTCGTCGGCATTGGTTGCAACATTTGCGTGAATGGCTTGCAAAAAAACTTGAATATTTTGTATAAAATTGGTTTATATTAGGCGGGTTGGTTTTTCATTTGTTAGACATGGTATAATAAATGAAACTAATAGATTAGAGTCAAATCTAATGAAAGTCGCAAGTTTGTTAAAGCGCTTTGGATTATTCATTATTATAATGACGCTTCTTGAGTTTGGAGTGCTGTATTTTTTTATTCATAATTCAGAAAGCGATGCAAAAATTATTAATTATTCAGGCTTGGTAAGAGGTCTCGCGCAACGGGTTTTCAAGCTTGATTATGCCGGTCATTATAGTGAAGCAGAATCTTATGAGCTTCAGCTTGATAAAATTATTATCGGTCTTAAAAACGGCGATGAATCGCTTGGTTTAAAGAAGTTAAATAATGACCAATTTCAGCTGCTCATGAATGATGTTTCGACGGATTGGGAAAAAATAAAAAAGACTATTGAACTGTCAAAAAATCAGCCTGATGCATTTTCCGATTTGTTGCGTCAAAGTGAAGATTTTTTTATCCTTACTGATCGGTCGGTACGAGCAGCCGAGGAGGCGGCTCGAAATAAAGTTGTCGTTTCTGAAGCTGTTCAACTTGTGTTGTTTATACTCGAAGTGGTTGCTTTAATATTTCTGATGATAATTATAAAACGACGGGTAGTTACGCCTTTAAATATTATTTCGAAAATTTTACCGAAGGCAGCTGGAGGTGATTTGTCACAACACTTGCCAATGAAAGGCTCGGACGAATTCGGGGAAATTGCGGATGTTTTTAATAAATTACTAATAAGACAGCGCGAATTTACCGGTTCCTTGGAAAAAAAAGTTAAAGAAAAAACGCGTGAATTAGAAATAAAGATTATAGAAGTAGAAGGGGGTAAAGAAAAAGTAGAAGAAGAAAAAAAACAAATTGAAAAGCTGTTGTCTGAAAACGAAAAATTTCGATTAGCAATTGAAGGGGCGTCTGATCATATCATTATCACGGATAGTGAGGGTTTTATAATGTATGCTAATAAAGCTGCGGAAGAAATTACCGGTTATTCGACCGGAGAAATGTTCAGAAAAAAAGCCGGGCAACTTTGGGGTGGTTTAATGGATAAAAAATATTATGAAAATCTTTGGAAGGTTATTAAGGTCGAAGGCAAACCATTCAAAGGGTTAGTAAAAAATCATCGAAAGAATGGTGAAATTTATGATGCGGCGGTAAGTATCTCTCCAATTCTTGATAAAAATAATAAACCGATTTTTTTTATCGGGTTAGAAAGAGATGTTTCTAAAGAAGTTGCCGTCGATCGCGCGAAAACGGAATTTACGTCATTGGCTTCGCACCAGCTTCGAACGCCGCTCACAGCGATTAGGTGGTATTCAGAATTATTACTAAGCGGCAAAGCCGGAAAAATAAATAAAAAACAAACTGAATTTATAAAAGAGATTTTTGATGGTAATAAAAGGATGATAACTTTAGTAAATAATTTATTAAGTGTTTCACGATTGGAATTAGGTACTTTACCGATCCATGTTGTATCTGCCGATTTGTGCGTTATTTTAAATGATGTAGTTAAAGAGCTGAAACCCGATGCAATCGGAAAAAAAGTAAAAATTGAATATGTTTGTTTGATGAAAAAATTAGTTGTTATGATAGATGAAAGTTTGATCAGGATGATTTTTCAAAATCTAATTTCAAACGCAATTAAATATTCCTTAGAAAAAGGTGTGGTAAAAATTGAAATGAAATCAAATCAGGATAATATTATCGTTTCGGTTATCGACAATGGAATTGGTATTCCGATTGCAGATCAAAAAAATATATATAATAAATTTTTTAGGGCGAATAATGCTGGAAAAATTCAAGCCGACGGAACCGGTTTGGGGTTATACATTGTGAAATCTGTAGTGGATTTTGTTGGAGGGAAGATTTCCTTTAAATCAAAAGAAGGATACGGAACAGAGTTTGTATTTGAAGTTCCGCTTTCCGGTATGAAAGAAAAAAAATAATTATTTAAGTCGCCCTAATTATAACGCGCGACATGATTTATTCAAACTATATGAAGAAGAAACTGCTAATCGTAGAGGATGAAAGAACTTTATTAAAAGTTCTTAAAGAGAGGTTTTCAAAGGAGGGGTATGAAGTTAGTACTGCGGGCGACGGCGCAGTTGCTCTTGAAATGGCACTTACTGATCATCCGGATTTAATCTTGCTGGATATTGTTATGCCGATTATGGATGGTATGACTGTATTAAAGAAATTACGCGGAAATGAATGGGGTAAAGACGTTCCGGTTGTGTTATTAACAAATTTAAATATTGCAGATAAGGTTGCGGACGCGTTAGATAGAGGAGTGTATGATTATTTGGTTAAGTCGGATTGGTCACTCGAAGATATTGTAACAAAAGTTAATGAACGACTTAGTTAAAAGTAATTTCCCTAAAACCATTGGCAGTGTGGCTGAAATATATATCAGCCACATTTTTTTTAATCAAAAGCGTTTTTATTTTTTCCGGCCATTCAATAATCGTAATCGTATCTGGATTACCTAAATAATCTTCAGCGCCAATTTCTATTAATTCGTGTTCATTTTTTAATCGATATGTATCGATATGAATGAGGGTTTTAATTTTCTTATTCGAAATTTTGTAAATATTCATCAAAGTAAAAGTCGGGCTTTTAATTTCAATATTTATTCCCAGGCCTTTTGCCAACCCTTTTGTAAAAGTCGTTTTTCCGGAGCCTAATTCACCATGCAAACATAAAATCATCCCGCCGGTAAGCAGGCTGCTAAATTTTATACCTTCTGAAATAGTTTCTTTTTCGTTTTTTACGATAATTTTCATATCTCAATTTATACAGCATTTAACTGAATTATTCAAGTATTTTTCTCTTGCCTAAGCCCTAAAATATATGATATACTGGCGAAGTATAAATATATGGATTTCGTCCCATATATTTTCATTCGTTTTCAGAGTTATGGATTCATTTCGTTCACTCATTTAAATATGGCTTTATCAATTGCTGAAGTAAAAAAAATTGCATCACTTGCGCGCATTGGTCTTTCTCCAGAAGAAGAAAAGCGCTACACAGAAACCATTTCTGTTGTTTTAGATTACATGACAATATTAAACGAGGTAAATACTGACGGAATTGAAATCACTTCTCAGGTTACCGGCCTCACGGATGTTTTTCGTGATGACATATCGCGAAATTCAGGGCGTCAGGAAAAAATACTTGGCCAAATGCCGATGACAGAATTAAATGAATTGGTTGTTCCTGAAGTTTTTGAAGATTAGTATGTTATTAAATGAACTGACAATTAAAGAGGCGGCGGAAGGTCTTCGAGCCGGAAAGTTTACTTCGGTAGATCTTACAGAAGCGTGTCTTAAACGAATTAAAGAACGAAATGTTGAGATAAACGCTTTTATTACTGTCTGCGAAGAGAGTGCTATTGTTGATGCTAAGAATGCCGATAAAATGATTGCCGACGGCAAGGCGAGCCCGCTTACGGGTATACCTTTTTCAGTAAAGGATGCAATTAATACCATGGGAATTCGTTCCACTGGTTCGGCAAAAATTTTGGATAATTATATTTCACCTTTTGAAGCAACTGTCATCAAGAAAATAAGGGAGGCAGGCGGGGTTTTGGTCGGAAAAAACAATTGTGACTCATTTGGTCATGGCGCTAGCAATGAAAACAGCATGTACGGTCCAGTGCGAAATCCGGCAGATTTAAGCAAGGTTGCCGGCGGGTCATCGGGCGGTTCAGCTGCGGCAGTTGCGGACAATCAATGTTTATATTCTGTTGCTGAAGACACCGGCGGTTCGATTCGTCAGCCGGCAAGTTTTTGTGGTGTGGTTGGGCTGCGACCGAGTTATGGCCGTAATTCTCGTTTTGGAATTATGCCCATGGCATCATCACTTGATACTGTTGGCCCCATTACCAAAACCGTCGAGGATATGGCCATTGTAATGCAAGTGATTGCCGGTCAGGATCCGCTTGATGCGACCACGGTTCCGGATGCTGTTCCAAATTATGATAAATTTTTGTCCAAAGATCTTAAAAAGTTAACGCTTGGTTTGCCAAAAGAATATTTTGAAATTGAAGGTATTGATCCGGAAGTGAAAGAAATTACCATGAAGGCAATAGAAAAATTAAAAAAGCTCGGCTGTAAAATAAAAGAAGTTAGTCTGCCGCATACCAAATATTCAACAGCAGTTTATTATATAATCGTTCCCTGCGAAGATAGTTCAAATCTGGGGCGGCTCGATGGTATCCGGTATGGAGTACGAGTGGGGGATAAAAATTTATATCAGATTTATTCTGAATCACGAAAAAATGGTTTTCCCGAAGAAGTAAAGCGCCGTATTCTTATCGGTACCTATGCATTATCCGCGGGATATTATGACGCTTATTATAAAAAGGCTCAGCAGGTTCGTACTCTTATTCGTCGGGATTTTGATAATGTTTTTAAGGAAGTTGACGCTTTAATCACGCCAACTTCTCCGTTTCCAGCTTTTGGACTGGGTGAAAAATCAAACGATCCGCTTGCTATGTATCTTGCGGATGTAATGGTTGGACCCGCTGCCGTAGCGGGAATGCCGGCAATTTCTGTGCCAGCTGGAAAAAACAAAAATAATTTACCAGTTGGTATTCAAATTATTGGTCCTCGGTTAAACGAAGGAGAAATAATGAATATTGGTTTTGCTTTTACCAAGGTTTAAAATTTTTTTATGGCGGATAAAAATCAGAAAAATAATAATGACGCCACGCACAATAACGAAAGTCCGCTCAAGGTGCACCATCATATGGAGACTACTGGCGCGGCGGTAAATTACCGTGATAGTTGGCGAATTTTTCGAATTGTTACTGAAATGGTTGAAGGTTATCAATTTTTAAGTGAACTTGTTAAAGAAGTTATCGTCCTTGGTTCTGCGCGCATCCCTTCAAACAATAAGTATTACAAAATAGCCGAGGATTTGGGCAGACTGCTTGGAAAAAATGGTTTTACCACCATTACCGGCGGCGGTCCCGGTATTATGGAAGCGGCCAACAAAGGCGCGTTTGAAGTTGGCGGTGAATCGGTCGGCCTCAACATTCAATTACCGATGGAACAGCGTATTAATCCTTATGTGAAAAAAGCGGTCGCTTTTTATTATTTTTTTACCAGAAAAGTAATGCTTACTTCTCCTGGTAATGCTTTTGTTTTTTTCCCTGGGGGTTATGGAACCTTAGATGAATTTTTTGAAGTGGTGGATTATATGGAAATGGGTTTCATGGATAAAGCGCCAATTGTTTTGGTCGGAAGAGAATATTGGGAGCCGATTATAAATTTTTTGCGTGAACGCGCGGTTGAAGAAGTCCATTCTATTTCTAGCAGTGAAATGAATCATTGGCACATCGTCGAAACCGCGGAAGAAGCTTATGACCTCATAAAGGATATTACTGACCGACCAAATGTCTGTGATAACGATTCGCATAATCCGCTCTGCCAAGAAGGTACGACTGATTGGCGAGTTTTTCGAATTATGGCAGAGTTGGTTGAAGGTTTTGAATTTTTGACTAGAATTGATAAAAATGTCACCCTCCTCGGCACCAAAAGTTGTTTGCCTGGTTCACCATACTACGAGGCAGCTTATAATGTTGGTAAGGTTTTGGCAGAAAATAAATATACGGTTATTACCGGCGGCGGTCCTGGTATTATGGAAGCTGCAAGTAAGGGCGCTTTTGAACTCGGTGGTGAGAGTATCGGTATTACGATGCAATTGAATGGCAAGGAACGGGTTAATAATTATATTACAAAATCAAAAGGTTTTTTCTTTCCTTTTGTCCGCAAACTAATAATTACCGCGCCGTCTGATTTTTTTGTTTTTTTTCCGGGCGGATTCGGCACTTTGCATCAACTTTTTGAGCTTTTAACTCTGCAGGAAACAAAGAAAATGGAAGTTATGCCGATTTTGTTATATGGAAAAGAATATTGGAAACCATTGCTTGATATAATTCACAACTTAAATGTAGAATTTAAAACAATTTCCGCTCCAGATGAATTGTTAATTAAGATAATTGATGAACCGTCGGACATTGTAAAGCATATGAAATCATAATGTATGATTCCTTATTTTCAATTTAATTATTTCGTTGTTGGATTTTTAACAATCCATGTTTGGGGCTTACTAGTCGCGACGGGCATTATTTGTGCGGTCACTTTGGGCCGTAAACTAACAAAAAAATATCTTTTGTCCGAGGATGTTTTTTTGGATCTTGTTATTTGGGTTCTGGTATCAGCCATATTTTTTGCCAGGATTTTTCATGTGGTTTTTTATAATTTTGATTTTTACGTTATTCACCCGTCCGAAATTCTTAAGTTTTGGCAGGGTGGACAGTCATCACTTGGGGGTTTTTTTGGCGCCGCGGTAGCCATTTATTTATTTGCAAAACTTCGCCATTTTAAAATGATTGATTTTTGGCCATATTTAGACATTATGGCGATTAGTTATTTCTTGGGTCAAGGAATTGGAAGAATTGGTTGTTTTCTTATACATGATCATGTTGGGATTCTGTCGAATTCTTTTTTGGCAGTAAAATTTCCTTACGGTAGCCGTTTTGATCTGGGCTTACTGGAATCATTGTTTGTTTTTGTAATTTTTGGGATTTTTTATAAATTATTTAATAAATTAATTTCTAAACGTTGGGGAATTGTTTCGGTTTACTCGTTCATGATTTATGCTGTCGGGCGATTCTTTTTAGATTTTTTAAGAGCGACGGATTTGGTAGATAGCGATCCAAGATATTTACATCTTACCGCAGCGCAATGGGGGATGATTATCATTGTATTAATATTGACTGGGACCATCTTTTCTGATAGAATCAGGCAGGTATTTAAAAAGAGAGATAATTTATAGAGTGGAGAGTTCGCATAGTTGGTCTAGTGCGCACGCTTGGAAAGCGTGTAGGGAGTCAAATCCCTCGAGAGTTCGAATCTCTCACTCTCCGCCTTGTAAGTTAAATCTAAAAAGTCTCGCAGGAATCCCTGGGGTCGTGTAGGGCGTCAAATGCCTCGAAAGTTCGAACCTCTCTCGGAATAGTGTCTATTTATAGGATGACTAAAGTGCTTCAATTTTGTATCTAGATTTCAATAGGATGCCTCATAAGGCGTTTTGTAGCACAATGAAATAGCATTTCAAAATTATATGTCTGAAAAAAATCCTTTTTTAAGATCAATTTTAAAGGGGAGGACTTTGTCGGTTGGGTCTATGGAAACTCCGAAATATTATCCTGATATAATTTCTCAAGAAGAAGCTAATGAGCTTTCCTGGCGCGAGTTCAAAGAACGACTTCAACCATTGCGCACGATAAAACATCCAAGAACAGGGCTAGAATATATACTTACCTCCAAATCTCCATCATGGACATTCCAGGACATTAATATGTTCGTTGGGAATGATGATAGAATAGTAAAAACTATTGAAGATCTTGAAGACGATGAAGGATTGTTGTTTTTAAAAGTAAATTCTAAAATTGCTCAAGAGACACTTGATGCTGATAGTAGAGAAATAAATGTATCTATAGGTTATAATGTTGAAGATAATTTACCAGGTCAGCATTCGATACAAACAAAACTCCACTCCCATATATATGTTTCAAGGGATAATGAAGTTGAAACTTGTAGAACGCCAGTTTCATGGAAGGATTTAAATTGGTTTAAGCGGCTTAGCGTTGTAGAACCATTCGCGCCATTATATAGGGATTTTGTTGCGAATTCAATTAAAAAACAAAAATTATTTAATAATTTTCTCGCATCACAAGAGGTCGACATGCAGCATGGGTATGTATCTTTACAGTTGAATAATAAGGAAAATATTTTTAATACATTCCCCGATATTAAGGCCTTATATCATGATATGCAAGAAGAATACGCTCAAGTTGAGAATATATTTACAGATAAACACACCGATCGTTTAACTAACAGATATATTCCTAGAATAGAAGATGAGCGCACTGCTTTAATACGTGAATATATCAAGGGTAATCAAGAGTGGTTATCTTCCGAATCAAATGAGTTATTATACTATCTCTCTAAAAATATTAAGCAGCCCGCCGGTATTGATTTTCGTAATATGAAATCTGCTAACGAAGCGTGGCTCACTAAAGGTTTTGCTGGAATGATCAATTTATCATTTTCTTATGGGTGCGATACCGTTCGATTTGATATTCTTCCCAGGGTTATAACTACTTCATCAGCATCAAAAGTTTTAGCCGGTCAAGGCCGCCCCACTGTGCTTGCTAGGGGATCAAACGAGGCATCTGGTAATCAGCAAAAAATAGTTGAAAATTACCAGAAGAGGGTTGCTAATATTATTGATCAAAATTTTGCTTAATTTTAATGTAGTATTTATCAAAAAAACATTTTGTGCAAAGTTGAATTAACAAATAAAGAAATTAATATGATAACTATAAATTCTAGAATATATAAATTTTGTCCATATTGTGGCAAAGCCTTAAAAAAGAAGATTGAAGAATCTAAAGCGAGGCAATGGTGCACTGATTGTAAGTGGATATACTATCCTCATGTAGCATCTGCAGTCGGTGCTATAATAGTCAATGATGGAAACGTACTTATGGTAAAACGTGGACGGGATCCTTATAAAGATACGTGGGTGTTTCCATCTGGATTTGTTGATTACGGTGAACACCCGGAAGAGACTTTAATTCGAGAGGTTAAAGAAGAGACTGGATTAAAGGTGGTAGAATATCAATACTTTCTTTTATTGCAAACATCAGATGATCCGAGATCCCCTGGACATTTTAGTATTTTTTATAAGGTTAATAATTATGTTGGGTCGCTTATTAATAATGATTCAGAGGAAAATAAAGACATTCGCTGGTTTCCAATAAATCATATGCCAATTATAGGGTGGAAGTCACATAATAAGGTGGCAAAGTTATTATTTGAAAATTTGAGCAATCGCTGATTCAAACTAATTTATGATGAATAAAAAAGAATCCGTTGCTCTAAGTTCAGTTCTCGCGAGCGCAGGAATGACTATCATGAAATTTGTTGTCGGTATTATGACCGGCAGTATGGGTATTATTTCTGAAGCCGCCCATTCCGCTCTCGACCTTGGCGCAGCCGGACTAACTTTGTTCGCAGTAAAAGTCAGCGACAAACCGGCCGACGACGACCATCCTTTTGGTCATGGTAAAATTGAAAGTGTTTCCGCCCTCATTGAAACCGGTCTTTTATTTTTGACTAGTGCTTGGATTATATATGAAGCGGTTCACCGGCTTGTAACAAAAAATACCGAAGTGGAAATTACCTGGTATGCTTTTGCGGTAATAATTATTTCAATTATTATAGATATTTCTCGCTCCCGGGCACTCAGTAAAATTGCCAAAGAAACAAATAGTCAGGCGCTCGAAGCGGATGCTTTGCATTTTAGTTCGGATATCTGGAGTTCGGCAGTTGTTTTGATTGGTTTAGCTTTGGTATTTATTGGTGTTAAAGGAGCCGACACTTTTGCCGCGATAGGAGTATCTTTTTTCGTGATGTTTGCCGGGTACCGGCTTGGAAAAAGAACGATTGCGGTGCTTATCGATACCGCCCCCGAAGGAATAACCGATATTGTAAAAGAAATTGTTGGAAAAATTGATGGGATAATTAATGTGGAAAAAGTTCGGGTTAGACCGCTCGGTCCATCGGTGTCGATTGAAATTGAAGTTGGAATTAATCGGGGATTTTCAATCATTAAAGTTGATGAAGTCGTAAAAAAAGCCAAGCAAGCCGTACAGGATAAAATTCCCGGCGCGGATATAGTTGTACACACAAAACCGATTCAGCTTAAAGATGAAACGATGGTAGATATTATTCGGACAATTTCATCAAAACATGGCCACTCGGTTCATAATATCGTTATCGATAATTTAAGCGATAAAAAATTTGTCAGTTATGACCTCGAACTGCCGAGTAGCCTCACAGTCGGCGAAGCGAACAAAATTGTAAAACATCTGGAAAAAGATGTTCAAAATGAAGTCGGACTTGATGTGGAATTAAATACGCATGTTGATCCGCTTCTTGTGAAGGAGGCAACCAGTGAAAAACTTCCGACTGAAGAGGTGGAAAATATAAAAAAACGAGTCGCAGATTTGATATTGGGATTAAAAATTATTAAGGATCCTCATAATATTTTGGTCAGAAAAATCGGTGCCAAAATGTTTATTACATTACATTGCTATGCCGATGCTAATGAAACAATTGAGGCATCGCATAATGTCGCCAGACGATATAAACTGATGATTAAAGAAAACATCAGTAATGTCGACAATGTAATTGTTCATGTTGAACCCAGAGAATAAAATGCTTAAGTCGATAATATTTGATTTTGACGGGGTAATTCATGATACCTTTGATTTGGTTTATCCGATTAGTCAGCAAATTCACGGGTTCACAGTAGAAGAATACAAGGACATGTTTAATGGTAATTTATATTTACATGAAAAAATTAATGAACAAAATTCCAAAGAGTTTATTGATCTATCAGTCAAGGCATTTAAAGATTTACAAATTGAGAAGCATATTCGAGAAGAGCTTTTAAAAATTAAAAATAAGTTTGAGTTATTTATCGTTAGTTCTAATTCAGAATTAATTTTAAATGAATATTTTGAAAATAATAATATTATTCATATTTTCAAAAAAGTTCTTGGCGTGGAAACCCATCGGTCAAAAATTGAAAAGTTTAATGCTCTAAAAAATGAGTACGGAATCGCTAAGCACAACAGTATTTTTGTTACCGATACTTTGGGTGATATTTTGGAAGCGAACAAAGCTGGGCTCAATACTATTGCTGTCGACTTTGGCTTTCACGATCGAACCCGGCTAGAAAAGGGGAATCCTTTGAAAATTATCTCAGATTTTAGGGAATTATTGCCAGAAATTATTAAGCTTTAAGCTGTACCGTAGAACACCCTAAGTAGGGTGTTTTTAGTAATATTAAGGTTTTCCACAATATCGATTGACGATTAATAATGATGGGCGTATACTATTGCCATATAAATTCTTCTTTTTCTCATTAATTAGCGAAATTCTATGAAAGAATTTTTTTTAAAGCTCAGGTTTAACTGGAAATCCGGGTTAACGGTATCTTTGGTCGCTATTCCATTATCAATTTCTCTTGCGGTCGCGGCTGGAGCTTCACCAACTCAAGGCATTATTACGGCGATTTGGGCAGGTCTTTTTGCCAGTATTTTTGGTGGTAGTAATTTTAATATCGTTGGTCCGACCGGGGCTCTTTCAGGAATTTTAGCAACTTTCGCATTTATCAACGGTCCGGATAAATTTGGTCTTCTAGCGATGGCAGCTGGCGCACTAATTTTAATTGCCTGGATGTTAAAACTTGAACGATATTTAATTTATATTCCAGCTAATACTATTCAGGGTTTTACGCTTGGCGTCGCGTTCATCATTGCTTTTAATAATTTTAATTTTGCTTTTGGTTTATCAGGGTTGCCGCCGCACGAACGATTTATTGAAAATTTGATTGAATCGATTCGTCACGTTGGTTCGGTTTCCTGGGTCGCGCTTATAACATTTGCACTATTTTTAGGCGCCATGTTTGTTATCGAAAGATTAATAAAACGCTTTCATTCTATTCCTCAACTTCCACCTGCAACTATTGTTGCGCCGTTTGGTATGGTTTTAGGTTATCTATCAACAGCAAAATTTATTCCTATTACAATTGCCACGCTTGGTTCGCGGTATTCAGATATTGCTCCCAAAATTTTTTTATCAGTTTCATTTGTGGGCGGTTTTAATCGCACACTTATTGTTACTGCTTTTACCGTCGCTCTTATTGCTATTCTCGAAACAATGTTATCGGCCAAGATTGCCGACGGCATGACCAAAACTAAACATGATAAACGAAAAGAAATGTTCGGTCTCGGTCTTGCCAATATTGTTTGTGGTTTTATGGGAGGAATTCCTAGTACGGCGGCACTTGCGCGTACTGCGCTCAATATAAAAAGCGGAGCAACTCATCGATCCTCGGCATTTGTAAGTTCTGTTATGGTAGCGGTTATTTCAATATTCTTTTTAACATATTTTAAATATTTACCCTTACCGGTAATTGCTGCTATTTTAACGATGGTTGCTATTAAAATGGTTGAGCGTGAACATTTAGAAAGGATGTGGCATGTTGATAAAAAAAGTTTTGCCGTTGCTATGATTGTCGCAACTATTACCGTTTATGAAGATCCAATAATTGGTATTATGGTTGGTGCGGCGATATCGCTCATTATTTTCCTCGACACTCTTTCAAAAGGCCAATTTGATATGGTTGTTAATGATGATGAGAATACGGTGTCGTGCCATTATCATGGTTGTGATATTGAAGAAATATCCGAAAAATCTCATACCTTGGTTTACTCAATTAAGGGTCATTTGACTTATGTGGATGGCCAGGCGCATATTTCTAGATTTGAAACTGATTTGGGTGGAGTTGAGAATGTAGTTCTTCGTTTGCGCGAATTATATTTTATTGATCTTGATGGGGTTGATGCATTTGACGAAATAGTAGAAGTTTTGGAAAAGCAAGATAAAAAAGTTTATGTTACTGGTACAAATGTTTTTTCGATGGTAATATTGCGTCAGAGTCATCATTTTAATAGATTGGAAAAAGAAGGTAGAGTATTCCCGCACACATCAGTCGCCTTAAAAAAATTGGGATGCGATTTGCGAGTTTCTCACAGCCATGATCACACCGAAGTACTAGCATAATTATGACCTGTATATTTTGTAAAATAATTGCTCGAACCGCTGAATGTAGCCCAGTGTACGAAGACACTGATATTTTTGCGTTTATGGATATTCAACCAATCAGGCCCGGCCAAGTGCTGATTATTCCTAAAGATCATATAGATAAATTTTCTGATGTCAGCGATGAAATTGCTGAGAAAATATTTAAAAAATCAAGAGAATTAACTAGGGCAATTGAAAAAAATTTAAAACCTGACCGGGTGGGAATTATTGTTAATGGGTACGGAGTCGGTCATGCTCATATGATTGTTGCTCCTTTACATAATTCTGGCGACATCACTACAGCCCGCGCGGCCGGTATTGAAAATAATAAAATCGTATTTTCTCCACGAAACTTTCCTTTTGCCGAAAGGGCGGAACTAGACAGGTTGGCTAAGTTATTGTCGTAATAATAAATCTTTTTTTAGCCCCTTTTGTCATATATCAAGAGGGGTTTTTTAGTTTGTAACCTATTGTAGTTGTAGCGTGTAATGAATATTTAGATAGGCGATTAGTCCAAAAATTGCCGCAAAACTGTCTATCATTATGAGGGCGAATAACAATTGGTCTTTTTTTAATTTGTAAAAATTAAATATATGTAAGTAGCTAATTTCCGGTTTGTTATTGAAAAAAACAATAAATTAATTAACATCGCGTCTCAACTGATGTTTCGCGATATGATTTCATCAAGTCATATGAATAAAAATTCATTAAAAACACTTATATATGGAGTGGTTAGTGCAATGGTTATTGCACCGCTCCTGCCGATTATGGCTTATGCCGCTCCAACTGATAGTTCGCCACCGGTTGTCTCAATCGTCTCGCCAGCAAACGGCGCTTCTGTTTTTGGAACAGTTACAATCGCTGCAACCGCTACCGACCTTTTCTCTTCGTGCGTAATAAATCTTTATGGAAAACAGTATGATGTGACGCCGCTGCAACCAACCGGCGCTCATCCTGGTGGAAATGTTTTCCTCTGCGGACAAAATAATGACGCGCTATATTTCGGCATGCACGGGACAGATGTGACACGCATGATTCCGTATTTACTTCCCACTACTTATACTGGAGTAACGAAAGTTGAATTTTATATTGATGGTGCGTTAGCTTCAACGGACACCTCTTTGGCATATTCGTATGATTGGAACACTGCCGCCGTTTCAAATGGCGCGCATACTTTGCAAGCCAAAGCCTATGATGGTGTAAACGTAAGCAACTCTTCAGTTGTAAACGTAACTGTTAATAATGCCGGTTCAACCACCTCAACCCCTCCAACTTCCAATATAACCACCCCGGGTCCTTCTACCGTGTCTGGTACTATAATGGTTGCTGCCGATGCGACTGGTGTGCCAAGTGTTGCAAAGGTAGAGTTTTATGTTGATGGTATATTAAAATATCTTGATATTACCAATCCATATTCATTTGCTTGGGACACCACTTTGGAAACAAACGGTCCGCATACCTTACAAGCAAAGGCCTATGACCCAGCAAGTAATATTGGAAATTCAACTTTAATTTTAGTAACCGTAAATAATGTTACTTCAACCCCGACCACACCTCCGCCAGTAACTCCTCCAACCTCAACTCCAACTTCAACCCCAAATACCAACAATCAACATCATGATGACGATGAAGATGATCATGAAGATGAAAATGAAATTGAAATTCATGATTCAAAGAATTCACAAGGTGAACAGCATAGATCTGTTCGATCATTAAATCAAACTCGCACGAATCACAGCGAGCAGGAAGATGATTAAATAGAAATATCAAAAAACAGCCCAATGGGCTGTTTTTTGTTTAAGGTTGTTTTATTTTAAGTTCTTGCTATAATTAAGCGGAATTATGGCAATAGATAACAACAAAAATAACGTTAAATATAAGGTTTTTTATCCGGGTGGCAATACTACTGCGATCGTTTTTTCTAATCACAAAGATTCAGTTTCAGAGGTTTCAAGGGAGATAATGGCGAGTAATCCAGAAATTGAACAAGTAGGGTTTGTTTTGTCGGGCGCGGGACCGTTACGTTTGCAAATGATGGGCGGTGAATTTTGCGTGAATGCGGCAAGTTCCGCGGCCAGTCATTGGTTAAACGAAAAGAATATTGATGAAGTAAAGTTTACAGTTTCCGGATTTGACCAAGAGATTACTGCTCAAAAATCTGACCAACTTATCGCGCTATCCATGCCCGGCTCATTAGTGGTGGGTTGTACCGTGGTGTTCGATGGTTTTTTGGTGGAACTGCAGGGTATCTCTTATCTCGTGACTACAAAAAAAGATCTCGATGCCGATTCATTGGTGCGGGCATACTATAATAGTTCTCCGGCTTTTGGAATAATTTTTCTCGAAAAAAATAGTTACGCAAGTTTAAAAATTGAGCCGACAGTTTGGGTTAAAGAAACTGGAACTTTTGTAAAAGAAAGCGCCTGTGGATCGGGGAGTATAGCGGCTTGTATACCTTTTAGAGACCCGTCAAAAAATGAGATTTTTTTTGTTAAACAGCCAAGTGGTCACAGGTACGAAATTCGTTTTAAACCGAGTTTAGAAATAGAGTTGCTAGGTGAAGTTCGTTTCCTTGGTGAAAAGGAGTTGAAAATAACCGAGTAGCAATATATGTCGAGGCGCATAATCAGAAAAAAAGTTTTTGACGACAAACCAGTATTAAAAAATATTATCGATGACCACGGTCAAGAATCGATTTTTGAGTATGCTTCTTCAGTTGTTAATGAGCAAATAAATGTTAGTGAGGATTTGAAAAATGAGTTTCTTGGGGTTGTTGAAGCTAAGATTTTAGAATTATTTGATAAAAAGACGGCGGAAGAAGCGCGAGTGGAATTATGGAATCAATATTATGTTTCCACCGCCGACCATCATGGCCCGCTTACTCACGCATTTTTTTTCAATTCTACTTGGTTGCAGGCATTGGTAAATAATCATAAAAACAATAAATATATTTTTACTTTGGCTTGTTCAGGTGTATCGCTCAATAATTCATCGTTTCCCAGAGGTTTTTTGGTTCATGATTCAAATCTCGACGAAAAGCGCTTGCACCTCTTCAGTTTAAAAAATAAGCACCAGCCGATACATATCACCAAAGGTTATGATAAAAGCGCTGTTGCTAATGTAATAAAAGAAATAATTGCGGAAGATCTTGGTTATAAATCTAACCGATTGCTTAAAATTTTGAATAAAACATTTTTTAGAGAAGATAATTTGTTGTGCGAAAAATATTCTGATCAAATCAGCAGAGGAAATTATCATTTATGGAAATTATTTCCCGGACAGGAAAATTCGAATTTAATTTATTTGGATCAGGAAGAAATTGTAAAGAATTTAATTTTACAACACCACCTAAATAAAAAAACGGCTATCTTTGAACTGATGTTTAATAAAAAGACCCTGTCTTCGTTTAGGAAAAATTTCAACGGTATTGCCGGGGCATTTTTTGAAGCGGAGAATAAGGGAACCTTTTTGTTTTGGGGTTTAAAAAACGGTAAAAGAGTTAGACTGTTTTTGGAAGATGAAAAACTTATTAGCAATGATTACAATTTAAATATTCCACTTACCCCAAATGGCGTAGCGGAAGCGCTGAACAATAATCAGATTATGCCGAGCATGGCCCTTACTTATATTGTGATTTCGTTTTATTATGGTGTGACTTGCGGCGGCGGGTTCAGCCAGGTGAATTATTTGGCAGAATTAAAGGCCGCCTGGAAAAAAGTATTATTGGAAAACAATTTTATAATTCCACCATTTTTAGCGGCGCTTCAAACCAACCATTTTGCGGCGGATATGGCTCTTTCGTTTATTAATTATCAAAGCCGCTCAGTTCCGGCGACCGGCTTAGACGTGCTTTTGTACGGAAATGAAAACAACGCCGCAGATTTTAAAAAGATTTGTCTTTTAACTTCCCTAAAAAAAGCTGTTGATACTATGCTGCCTGAATATTACAAAATAATTACCGGAAAGACGTCTAATGTTAAACGGAAAAAACTGAAGCCGTTTTTATTTATCCCGTCCAATTTCAGTAATCTGTTTGCGCCGAAGAAATGCGAATATTGCGGTAATAATCCGGTTCCGCATAATGTGCAGTGGATAAGTGAATCAATGATTATAATGATGTCGCCATTGAATCGGTCCATGGCAAGAGTGGGGATTTTTAGGGCGTTTAGTCGACTTCTGGATAATTTTTTTATGCTTTGGTGGCGAATATTTGAAAAGTTGAAGTTGGTTGGATTCCATAATAATCGTGAAACTTGGACGATTGAACGGGCAAAAGTTTTATGGGAGGAAGCTGAAAAAAAGGGGATTGAAATGAGAGGAGCAAAAATATTTGGGCGTGAGGTTGATTTTTACGACGCAAAAATTGGCGATAAGGTTATGTATTTTTCTGGTTTGCCGCGACCTGATAAATTTAAGGATACCGAGATTGAATTTTGGCTAGACGATAAAGCCATAATCAAGAAAAAATTAATGTCGGCCGGGGTGCCGGTTTCACCGGGTGGCGGATATTCAAAATATAAGAAATTGTTAAATAGGTTTCGTGAATTGGAAAAGCCGGTTATTATTAAACCGAGGCTTGGTTCTCGCGGCCGCCACACCACCACTCATATTTATAATGAAGAGCAGCTTCGTAAGGCTTTTAAAATAGCCAAGCAATTATGCCACTGGGTGGTTATGGAAGAACATTTGATCGGAGACGTATTCCGAGGCACAGTAATTGGTGGAAAACTTGCGGGAGTTTTGGGCGGTTCACCTCCGCGCATTATTGGCGACGGCACCCATACTATTAGTGAATTAATTGAATTAAAAAATGCCGCCAAAGATCCGCGCGTAAAAGATTTTAAAATTTCTCAATCTTCAAATGAATTTTTGGCTAGAAACGGATTTAATCTTAAAACAGTTTTGCCGAAAGATAAAAAAATTGATCTTACTGAAAAAGTCGGCATTTCCTATGGCGGTTCAAGTTTTGAAATTACCGAGGAAACGCATCCGGAAATCAAAGCGGCTTTGGAAAAAGCCGCCGCCGCTATCGGCGACCCGCTGCTCGGGTTTGATTTCATCGTTGATGATGTGACAGTTTCGCCGGCCGGTAAAAAGTGGGGTATTATAGAGTGTAACGGCATGCCGTTTATAAATTTGCATCACCATCCGCTTATCGGCAAGCCAAACCCGGTAGCGCGGTTCATTTGGGAGCTTCATGA
The DNA here is from genome assembly GCA_041661385.1 of Patescibacteria group bacterium. Lineage (GTDB taxonomy): Bacteria > Patescibacteriota > Patescibacteriia > Magasanikbacterales > GWA2-37-8 > JAKANM01. The sequence goes on along the minus strand of JBAZUP010000001.1, from coordinate 251,124 downwards.
GTAATTCAGTTTAATATCTAACCGCTTAAACCAAGCGGTTATTTTTTACCTTGCTAATTTTTATTTCTCGTGTTAGTTTCTATCAGTTAACCTTTCAAGCACGATGAGGAGGAAGAGATGGAAAACCAAATCTTTTTTGCGCTTCCGGATAATCCAGAGGTCCGTAAAAAGCTTGTAGAATCTATTCCAAAAGATTGGAAATGGTTCGACGGGGTTTTGCATTTCCCGCCAGATCAGGAGATGTTTCGTGATATTGCATATCAAACTGGATACCTCTTTTCCAGATTGCATGATATTTCACCGGTGATTGTCGGAAAAGCCGAGCAGGGATCCGGGAAAAGACACCTTCCAGATCTTTCTGCGCTCATGGTAGACAAAAAGCTTCCGAGCTTTGTTGCTTTTGAAGAGGCTGGGCGCAAAAGTGAAAAAAGCTTTGAAATTATTCGGAAGATCGCCGCCGTTTTTCTGCGGCGTGGTTATGTGGGCCATCTTTCATTTGTGAGGTCGGCTCACAAGTATAACCGGTTTAATAACTCAGTTCGATGTGATTTTCGCATCTATCCGCACGGCGGTGAACCGTCCGATATCAAGCTTGTTTGGAGCCCTGAATTTGGCGGTAATCCGTCTCAGCTTGAGGCTGTTCTTACCGCCTTTTACTCGCTCGGTCTTGAGCGAAAAGACATCGATGTAAGAAAGGTCGTATAGTCGTTCTTTTTCCGGGGCGGCCGCGAAATTGCGGCCGCCCTAATCATTTCCAATACATTTGCGAATAGCGTCATTTTATGTTATTATTATGGCATATTTATGCTTAATCTGATTTGGTATAATTTCCTTTTCCAGCCGTTGTTTAACGCGCTGATTTGGATTTATGTAAATGTCGCCGGTGAAAACCTTGGGTGGGCAGTGGTTTGGCTTACGGTTTTTCTTCGAGTTATATTGTTGCCGCTTACAATTATTGCGCTCATGAATACTGATCGTCGTGAAAAAGCGGAGGAAGAAGCTAGAAAAGCAATGTTGGCTTTTAAAAATGATCGGATTGCTCAGAGTGAGGCGGCGCGCAGCATCATGAAAAAATACCGCATTTCTCCATGGGCAAAAGTTTTAACGCTCGCAATTCAATTTTTAGTACTTATTTTACTTTATCAAGTTTTCTTACAAGGTATTACCGGAGAAAAAGTTATCAAAACTCTTTATCCGATTATTGATTATCCCGGCAAAATAAATATTAGTTTTTACGGGTTTGATATTGGCTATCGCCACGATTATTTGTGGGCTGGCCTTGCAACTTTATATCTTATAATTTCTACCCTAATTGGAAGCCGTCATCAAAAACACTGGAGCCCTTCAGACATGTATTTCATTATATTTTTTCCGATTTTTACGTTTGTGGCGCTCTGGTATTTGCCCATGGTTAAGTCGTTGTTTATTTTGACAACCATGATATTTACTGATATGATTAAGGCGATTCATTACCTAACGGTAGTGCCAAAAAAGAAGAATAAAAAAGCTTCTCTGCCTAGCGCAGGAGCGCATCATTAAGAAATAAAATATGGCGGAATCAAATGATTTAGACCGATTAGTATATTCATTCGTAGTGGATGATGTGCTGAAGGGTCTTTTTATTTATGTCCCACCGGGATACGTTGCTTGCGTGTACGATTTGGGCAGGGGAGTATTAAAAAAAGTTTTGACTTCCGGACTGCATTTGAAAATTCCGTTTTGGCAAAAAGCAAAATTGTTTAATGTTCAGACCTTGGAATATAGTATTTCTCGTCAATTTGATGCCGCTCATGAAAGAGCGCTTGGGGACATTCCTATTGCCGCGGTTACACAAGATGGTAAGCGAGTAGAAGTAAACGGTACAATTTTACTCCGCTTAGATATTCATCAAGTTCCTTCGATTTGGCAAACCATTGGTGAAGATTTTGTCGCTAAGATTGTTAGGCCGGCAATTCGTAGCCGTATTCGCATGGTATTTTCTAGGTTCGATTATGCGAACATTATCGGCTCGCATCGTGACAGTGTTGAAATCGAATTAAAAAATGAGCTTGAAAAGATTTTCTTCCCGCGCGGTATCTATGTAGAAAATGTGCTCCTCAGCGAAATCTCTCAGATTCATCAATAAAAACATCAACAAAACACCCCAAAAATAGGGGTGTTTTTTTATTATATTTTATCCACTATTTTATCGCTTGACATGCTGGAGCGATAGGGTGTATTATCACTCATAGGAGTGGAGTGATAACCGCGGAACGGCCTTTAGGGCCAATTTGCGGCCTCAGCTCCAATCCTGCCTAGCAGCCCCGTCCTTCGTCTGACCTGTCGATAGGGGAATTGCACGGAACTAGTATCTGTCGGTATCCCGTTGTCGTATCTGGTTACATCGCCATTCTATTGAATGAGTGAAATACGGACGGGGTTGTTATATAGGATTACGAACATGGAACCAAGACAGCAAAAATTATTGAATTTAGTTATTGAAACATATATCGCGACAGCCGAACCGGTTGGCTCGCGTTTTTTGGTAGAGAAAGCCGGACTCGATTGGAGTGAGGCCACTGTTCGTAATGAACTGCGCGCTCTTGAAGAAGAAGGTTATTTATCTCACCCCCACACTTCCGCTGGACGCGTTCCAACCACCAAGGGCTATGAATATTATCTACGCCAGCTTAATCGCGGTGTCGATACGACTAGTCGCAAAGATAGTGATTTACTCAAAGAGGCATTTAGCGCTTACAACGATTTTGAACAGGCGATGAAAAATGTCGCAAAAAAATTAGTTGAAGTATCGGACGAGACTGTACTCATCGCTTTTTCACCGGAAAAAGTGTATTATACTGGTCTTGCAAATTTGTTTGAGAAGCCGGATTTTGAAGAAATGAAACAAATTGCGACAGTGTCCGAGGCGTTTGATCACAGCGACGAATGCTTGCCGGAATTTTTCCAAAAAGTTAAAAATGAACCCGAATTTTATCTTGGTGAAGACCACCCGTTTGGCAGCATGCTCTCAGTGGTTGCTAGCCGGTTCGGCGACGACAACAAATCACTCATTGTGCTCCTTGGCCCTCAGCGCATGAATTATAAAAAGAATTGGGGACTGATTCACAAGATTATTGAAATAATTTAATTATGACCGACGAACAAAAAAATGAAGAAAATGCTGAAGAGCAAAAAGCCGAAGCCGTTGAACTTTCGCCGTTAGAAAAATGCGAGTTGCAATCCGCTGAATACAAACTCGGCTGGCAAAGAGCAATGGCAGATTATCAGAATTTAAAAAAAGAAACCGAAGCGAGGCGCGCCGAATGGGTGCAAATGAGTGAACAGCAGATTTTGGAAGAGTTTATACCGGTTTATGACCATTTCAAAACTGCGTTTTATCATCATCCCGACCTCAATGGCGACCAGAAAAATATTAAAAACTGGATTGATGGAATCGGCTATATCATGAAGCAATTTGGGGATGTACTAAAGGCGCACGATGTAGAAGAAATAAAAACTGTTGGAGAAATGTTTGATCCGGTTTTTCATGAGGCAGCCGGGGAAGAAGATGGCGAAAAGTCTGGAAAAATAATTCGTGAAGTTTCGGGAGGATATAAAATGGGGAAGAGGGTAATAAAACCAGCAAGAGTAATAATTTCTAAATAAATAATAAATATTTTCACTTATGTCAAAAGTACTTGGAATTGATTTGGGAACCTGCCCGCAATGCTACGCATAGCGTTGCAGGCGGGCTACAAATAGCTACTAATTACTAATAATCAAAATTTACTATGAGCAAAGTTCTCGGAATAGACTTAGGTACAACTAATTCGTGTATGGCTATTATTGAAGGTGGCCAGCCGAAGGTGCTGGAAAACAAAGAAGGAGCGCGCACGACTCCATCGGTTGTCGCTGTCTCAAAAAGCGGTGAACGGTTGGTGGGCCAGCTTGCCAAGCGCCAGGCAGTGACCAACCCGGAAAACACCTTATATTCCATTAAGCGCCTGATTGGCCGCAAGTGGGAAGATTCAGAAGTGCAACGCGACCTAAAACACATGCCATTTAAGATGGTAAAAAGCGGTGAAGGCGTAAAGGTATTAGTTGGTGGAAAAGAACACACCCCGCAAGAAATCTCGGCCATGATACTTGGAAAAATGAAAGCTGATGCCGAAGAACGAACCGGTGAAAAAATTACTGAAGCAGTTATCACTGTGCCAGCATATTTTGATGACTCACAGCGACAGGCCACCAAAGACGCCGGTGAAATTGCCGGTCTTACAGTGCTTCGCATTATAAACGAACCGACCGCCGCGGCGCTTGCATATGGTTTTGATAAAAAGAAAGAACAAAAAATAATGGTGTACGATTTAGGCGGTGGTACATTTGATGTATCGGTTCTTGAAGTAAGTGAAGATTCTGTTCACGTTCTTGCGACCAACGGTGATACACATCTCGGTGGTGACGATTTTGATCAACGCATTATTCAATGGATTCTTGATGAGTTCAAAAAAGAAAATGGTATTGATCTTGGTAAAGACAATTTAGCTCTTCAACGTATTAAAGAGGCGGCTGAAAAAGCCAAAATTGAACTTTCAACCGCTCAAGAAACGGAAATCAATCAGCCATTTATTACTTCTGACGCCAATGGTCCGAAACACTTAATGATTAAACTTTCTCGCTCTAAATTGGAAGATTTGGTTGGTGATTTAGTTAGTAATACTCTTCAGCCGGTAAAGAATGCTCTTGCCGATGCCAAAATGGACCTTAAAGATATTAATGAAATTGTAATGGTCGGTGGAATGACTCGCATGCCACTGGTTCTCTCTACAGTTGAAAAATATTTTGGTAAGAAGCCGAATATCAGTGTGAACCCTGATGAAGTAGTCGCTGTTGGCGCTGCTGTTCAAGGTGGAGTATTAAAAGGCGATGTCAAAGATGTGCTTTTGCTTGATGTGACCCCGCTTTCTCTTGGTATTGAAACCATGGGTCAAATTTTCACCAAGCTTATCGAACGCAACACTACTATCCCGACCAGCAAGACTCAGGTATTTTCTACCGCCGCCGATAGTCAACCGGCAGTTTCAATTCGAGTCGCTCAGGGTGAACGCTCGATGTTTAATGATAATAAATTAATGGGCCAGTTTGAACTCACTGGTATCCCTCCGGCTCCGCGCGGTGTTCCGCAAATTGAAGTTACTTTTGATATAGATGCAAATGGCATTATCAGCGTAAAAGCCAAAGACAAAGGAACAAATAAAGAGCAGTCAATTCGTATTGAATCTTCTACCAGTCTTTCTAAAGAGGATATAGAAAATATGAAGAAGGATGCCGAGCTTCATGCAACCGAAGATAAGAAAAAGCAGGAGCTAATTGAAACCCGCAACCTCGCAGATACTATGGTTTACACCACAGAAAAAATGATGAAAGATATTGAAGAGAAAAAAATAAATATTACTGAAGATGAAAAGAAAGCGGTGACTGAGGCAGTTGCCAAAATGAAAGAAGTAAAAGATAAGGATGATGTCGAGGCTATTAAAAAGGCCTCAGAGGAGCTTTCTAAGGCTGGCCAAGCAGTTGGAGCCAAACTTTACCAACAAACTCAACAACCGCAAGGTGGACCGTCTGCAGGACAGCCAGGTGGTGGAGCTGCCGGCGACAAGAAGGACGAGGGTCCAATTGAGGGTGAAGTAGTTGATGAACAAAAACCCTAAACCACATCGGGTTTAGGGTCATGCACTCGTTGTGGTGCTTGATAATTATTATGTATGATTGTCGTTTGCATGGATTGCGGGCGTAGGCAAGAAAAAGAGAAAATTCCTTTTGAAAATAAAAACACTTCACATGGGTTATGTTCGGAGTGTTCGGTTGAAAGAGAATTAAGCGAACTAAAAAATGATCACCGAGAATGGTTAAAAGAAAATATTAAAGGTGAAATAATTAATGGTGTGAAGTGGGTTGATCTTCCGAATTGGGATGCAAAAATTAGCGATGCAGCAAAAAATCTCTATCAAGAACTACGAAGTGAAGTTGAAAGAGAGGAAAGTATTGGTTTAAAAAGATAGTTATGTCAAAGGATTATTATAAAATACTCGGAGTTGAAAAAAATGCTTCAACTGACGAAATAAAAAAAGCTTTCAAAAAAGCTGCGATGCAACACCACCCCGACCGACCGGGTGGAAATGAGGCAAAGTTTAAAGAAATAAACGAAGCCTATCAAGTGCTGGGCGATGCGGAAAAAAGAAAAAAATACGAACAGTTTGGATCTGACTTTGAACAGCAGGGCGGTTTTGGCGGAGCCAGCTGGGAAGATGTGATGGGCGCTTTTCGTAATGGAGGCGGTTCCGCGAATTTCGGCGGTGCCGATTTTGGTGATATTTTTGGTGATATGTTTGGCTTTGGCGGCGGCGGACGCCGTGGTGGTCCAAGGCAAGCGCGCGGCCATGATATTCAGGTTGATGTTGAATTAGATTTTAAAGAAGCGGCGTTTGGGATTGAAAAAGAATTAAATCTGCGAAGGCAGTCTACTTGCGAGGTATGTAAGGGTAGCGGAGCTGAACCGGGCAGTAAACTTGAAACATGTACTTCGTGTAATGGACAGGGGCAAATTCTTCAAAATCAACGAACCATTCTTGGAACCGTTCAGACCGTTGCAAATTGTCCTACCTGTAATGGCCGAGGCAAGCACGCGGCAAAAAAATGCAAACATTGCGGCGGCGATGGAATACTTTCAAAAAATAATCAAGTAAAAGTAAAAATTCCGGCTGGAATTGATAATGGCCAATCAATTCGATTGACCGGTCATGGCGAGGCGGCGCCGCACAACGGGACAAGCGGCGATCTTTATGTGCGTATTCGTATCAAACCTTCAAAAATTTTTACAAGAGATGGTTTTGATGTTTATACGGATCAGGAAATTTCGTACTCAAAAGCTGTAATTGGCGCGACGGTCAAGGTAGAAACCATTGATGGCCAGCTAGAAATTAAGATTCCTGAAGGAACAGAATCGGGCCAGCTAATAAGGTTGAAGGGACATGGTGTTCAGGAAGTTGGCGGGCGCGGTAGGGGAGATCACTATGTTCGAGTTAAAATTATTGTACCCAAAAAGATTAGTAAAAATTACCGAAAACTTCTCGACGAACTGGACAAGCAATAAATAATCTGATTAAATAGTTGGATGTCTGCTACAGATTTATGTCTTCATTAAAGCAGGAATTCGAAAAATTTTATCAGACTCATTTTGACAAGGTTTACCGCTTTGTTTTTTTTCGGTGTCACGATCGTGAATTATCGGAAGACCTGGTTTCGGAAATATTCATGAAAGTTTTACAGCATTTTTCCGACTATGATGAAACTCGCAGTAAAACCGCCTGGCTAATGACGATAACTAAAAATCACCTTGCTAATTATTGGCGTGATCGTAAATTAACGGTGCCGATTGATAATATCAACGAAGATGATGAAGAAGGTAATAATGATTCAAAATGGCTTAAATCAGCCTTAAAAGTGGCAGAAAAGCAGGCAAACAAGAATTTGGTTTATGAAATTTTGGCTAAATTAAGTAAAGAAGAAGCAGAAATTGTAACATTACACTATATTATCGGGTATAATTACGCAGAAGTAGCCACAATGATTAACACCACGGAGGGTGCGGTGAAGGTAGCTTCGCACCGGATAATAAAGAAGATGAAGGAATATTTATGAACCTAAAACTTTGGTACAACTTGAAGAAGGCACAAAAGGATCTTGAACCAAGGCCTGGTTTTAAGCGTGAATTAAACGCTCTTCTTTCTAGGCAATTTGATATGGTTTATGGCAAACCCGGTATTTGGTACCGGTATGTTTGGGTTAAAACAACTCGAATTATAATTGCTAGCACTTTAGGAGTTAGTATGGTTGGCACTAGCGCCTACGCGTATAATTCACCGCAGGTCACCGAAGGCAGTGTGCTTTATCCGATTAAAATTAGTTTAGAAAAAATTGAAGAACAAACAAAAGTTAGTCCGGAGGCTAAAGTTAAATTTTTATTTAAAAAAGCCGGTCGCCGTGAAGCCGAGCGTGATGTAATCGTGGATAAAGTCGGTTCAGAAATTAAATTAACTTTTTCTTCCGTCGAACAAAATTCTTTAGCTACTTCAACCTTAACTACATCTGGAACAGTAAGCGAAGCTTTTAGCCCGACATCATCGAATTTAATTGTAATTACTACTCAGCCCCGCGAGGTTGAATTGATTGATCGGGACATTGAAAATGTTGATCACAATCTAGAGGATATGGAAGCTAAATTAGGCGATTCAGAAGAAGCCAATAATTTAAAAGTGAAAATTCAAGAACGAATTAACCGTCACAAAATAAAAGATGCTGAATTACAGGAGCCGATTGTTTTTACAAGTTCTACATCTGTGGCTAGTACAACTCTTTCTTTTCCGACCAGTACCCTAGTTGAATTCGACCGAGAGGATCGAAATACTAATGCAAAAAATTCATTCTTTAAAAATAACAATATTTTAAAGAAGTTTACAAAATCTAAAACAAAGGAGAAAATAAAAATTATTCAAAATGAAAAAGGGGAGATAAGAGTGATTGATAATGAAAATGAATACAAGATTTATTCGAGTAGCACTCCGGCTCGCATTGAACAAGTTATTGCCAGTTCGACACAAATTCGCCTGGAAGTAAATGAGCGTGACCAAGAGACACGTTGGTATCGTTCGGAATCAAAGGCAGTTATTCAAGAAAGAGAAAGACAATCTGAAAGCGAGAAGAAGCTAGAAGAAGAAAAAAAACATGAAGAAGAAAAGCGAGCTGAGCTGCTCAAAGAATCCAGCGCTAATGAATCCGATAATTAAACTAAAAACCGCCCTATAGGGCGGTTTTTTTTATTGAAGATCAAGAGTTTTATTGACTTCAGCATCAGCTTCTTTGTTTTTTTCTCTGCGAATGTGGTGGTAAGTTACTTTTTTAAATGCTGCAGCTGAATTATAAACTTTGATAAATAATTTTTGTAAGGCGGGTTCTTTTACTTTGTATTCACGCCGCATTTGTTTTACAACCAGTTCGCTATCTAGGAAACATTCTACTTCAGAAGCGCCGAGTTTAAGGGATTTATTTAAAGCTTCAAGAAGCGCGGAGTACTCAGCATAATTATTTGTTTGCTCTCCGAGATATACTCCATAAGAAGCTAAAGTTTCACCCGCTTCATTTTTTATAACAATTCCAGCTGCAGCCGGGCCTGGGTTGCCGCGCGCGCCGCCGTCGGTGAAAGTTGTTAATTTCATAAAAATGTTTTTAATAATTTATTTTCCAAATTCCATTTGAATTACTATAGTAAATAATTCTCTGGTCCGGATTCGCCGTCATTGATGAAATTTTGTCGTTTACAATTGAGCGTTCGGTATAAAAATAGGGGTACAACGCCGAAATTTCATTATTCCAAAGTAAACCAAGGGTGTTATATTGATCGAGCGGTATTATGTCATTTAGTTTTTCTCCGGAACGGTTTAATAAATACGGTTCGTCATTTTCACTGTAGGTCCATAATTCAAATGAATTCCACAGGATTAGCCAGTTATTAAATTTAGAATAAAACATTTTATCGGCGTTCACGGTAAAATATTTATCACGTTTCACAATTAAAAATTTTCCGGTTTCTGAATCAGCGAGTACCACGGTATTTTTTTTCGCCGATTCAAGTTTAAGTTTTTTTAAAGATGAAGAAGCGTACTCATTATTTTCGGAAATCGAAGCAAAAAAAGATTTAAATCCAAGGGTGTCGCTGTATATAGCTAGTTGTTTTGAGGTGGTGATATAATCAATCGTCCATAGTGAACCCTCGTCCAAATACCAGTCTTGGAAACTGCTTGAGGCAATTCGGCTCGCATTATTAAGACGGGGAAGGAAAGAATAAATATTTCCGCCAGACTCAAAATGTAGTTTTGGTTCAACATCTTGACTCCAAATATATTTATCGATAATACTTTTATTTATTAGAGCTAGATCCGATACTTTTGGCGCAATCGCAGAAACATTTACGACAAAAAATTGTTTATAAGGAGAAAATTTTGAGTGAACAGCCAAAAATTCACCGGTTGGTGACCAGGATAAATTTGGAATTTCGTCGTCGGCTATTTTTAAAACAGTTGTGACGCTGCCGGTTTGCTCATCAGAAATTTTTACCACGTAATTATTTTTTTCTTTTATAATATAAGCCAAGGATTTTCCGGAAACTGAAAGAGCGGTTACTAGCGCCAAATCTTTTGAAACAAGCTTTGGCTTATCTTTTTTTATTAAAACTAGCTCCTTTATATAGGTGGTTTGATTTTTGTTTATTTCGATTTGTTTTTCAAAGTCGTAATAACCAGGCGCGCTAAGGAGGATCGTATATTTATGAGGAGTAATATTATTTAGTCTAACTGGCAGGGTTTGGTCAATTTTTAAACCTTCCAGATAAACTGCCGCAGTTTTGGGTAAAATATCCACGCTTAAACTGCCGGTTTCCTTTAATAAGCCGTTTTTAAAATCAAAACGATAACCGGCGCTATAAAGGATAACGAGGGGCGAAATAATAAAAAAAGCCGTTATAAACAGGATTAACATTGTGAGGCGAATCGGACGGCGAAATTTAGCTCCTGGGTATTCCATTGGCTTATCCGTTAAAGTTGTAAATCCATAATAAATATAGTATACTTCAGTTTACCTGAAATTTATTGCTAAGTAAAGTATGGCATACCTTATCGTAGAGGGCGGAAAAAAGCTTTCCGGGACCCTGTTAAATCAATCTGCCAAGAATTCGGCTCTCGCTATTTTGTGCGCGTCTGTTATGGTACGCGGGAAGGTGGTTCTTTCAGACGTTCCGCAAATTGAAGAGGTAAATAGGATAATTGAACTATTGGTCAGCATTGGAGTACGGGTCACTAAAATAAAACCCGGCACATTACAAGTCGATTCCAGCCGGCCGCTTACTCTTCAAAAAATGGATCGTCATGCCGCTGAAGTTACCAGAGCCGGTCTCATGCTACTTGGGGCGCTAGCGCACCGTGAAAAAAAATATAAACTCTATCGTTCAGGGGGTTGCAAACTTGGAAACCGGACCGTTCGCCCTCATCTTTATGCTTTGGGAAAGCTCGGAGTTAAGGTAGAAACATTTCCCGGGTTTTATCAGGTTGAAAATAATTCTATTTTAAAAGGTGCTGAAATAATCATGTACGAATCTGGTGATACTGCTACCGCAAATGCTATTATGGGCGCGGTACTCGCCAAAGGTAAAACGGTAATAAAAATGGCCTCAGCCAACTATACGGTACAAGATTTGTGCCACTTTTTGGTGAAGGCAGGCGCCAAAATATCCGGACTGGGTACTACTACTCTTACCATCGAAGGTGTTTCAAAATTACACTCGGTCAAAGATTATCCAATTATGCCTGATCCGATTGTGGCGATGACTTTAATTTCCGCCGGCATTGTAACCAAATCTCACCTCACGATAAAAAATTGTCCGTTGGAGTTTTTGGAATTGGAAATGTATAAACTGGAAATAATGGGTCAAAAATTAAAAATTAAAAATCAACACTTATCAAAAAGCGGAGCATTTACCTTGGTTGATATTGAAATTTTTCCAAGCAAATTGGTAGCCTTGCCAGACAAAATTGAATGTCGTCCGTTTCCCGGGTTAAACATCGATAATTTACCGCTATTTATTCCAATTGTTGCGACCGCAAAGGGGCGCACTATGATTCATGATTGGGTTTACGAAGATCGGGCCATTTATAGTCTGGAATTAAAAAAATTAGGTGCTAAAATAGATTTAGTGGACACCCACCGAGTATGGGTGGAAGGCCCGGTTAATTTTTTACCAAATGAAGTGGTTGCTCCGCCAGCGCTGCGCCCGGCGGTAAACGTACTTATTGCGATGCTCGCGGCGAAAGGCCGGTCAATTCTGCGTAATACTTATACAATTGATCGAGGGTACGAAAATCTTTATGAAACACTTTGCGCCGCTGGCGCTCAAATTGAAGTTATAAACGAATAATATTTTATGTTTAACGGACTTAGGAATTTTAGATCAATTAAATACATTAACATTTATCTTGGTGTTAGTGCTGCTTTTTTAATTTTTGGAGTGGGAGTACTTGCCGGAGAGGCGATGTATGTAAAGAAAACCATCACCAATGAGAATGGACAAGTAAGTATTGAAAAAGTCACTGACTTGAACCGGTTAATTAACCATTCAGGAGAAGTTTCGTTTAATCAGTTTTGGGAAGTGTGGGATGCGATAAAACAAAAATATGTTAAACAGCAAGATATTAAAGATAAGGATCTTTTTTATGGAGCAATTCAGGGAATGGTAGCCGGCCTTGGTGATCCGTACTCAGTATATTTTCCTCCAATGGCAGCATCTGAATTTAGCAAAAGTTTATCAGGTGAATTTAATGGTATCGGAGCTGAAATTGGAATTAAAAATAATCAACTCATGATTATTTCACCGTTACCAAATACACCAGCAGAAAAAGCCGGTCTTAAACCGGGAGATAAAATTATGCTTATTGATGGTAAGCCAACGGTTGGAATGGACACCAACACTGCAGTTGAAAATATTCGCGGGCCCGCAACCAGCAGTGTCAAACTTACGATTATGCGGAATGGTTGGGATAAGGTAAGGGATTTTTCTATTCATCGGGCAAAGATCAACGTACCTTCGGTGATATATTCGGAAAAGACCGGCAATATCGCTTATCTTAGGATAATGCAATTTAACGAAAATACCATACCACAGCTAAATAAATATATTGGTGATATTCAAAATAAAAAACCAGCCGGAATTATTTTAGATTTGCGCGGTAACCCGGGCGGATACCTTGATGCGGCGATAACGATGTCGAGTGAATGGGTTCCAGAAGGCAAAATAGTAAGTGAGAAATTTAGTGACGGAAGTGAAAATATACATTATACCGAAGGTTTGCATCGGCTTTCTGGCATTAAGACGGTTGTTCTTGTAAACAAGGGTTCGGCTTCAGCTTCGGAAATTGTTGCGGGCGCGCTTCAGGATAATAAAGCCGCCACTGTGATCGGCGAGCAGACTTTTGGAAAGGGTTCAGTACAGGACTATCAAGTGCTTTCCGACGGTTCGGCATTAAAAGTTACGGTAGCAGAATGGTATACTCCGGCCGGAAATAATATTAATGAAAAAGGAATAACTCCAAATATTGAAGTTAAAGAAGAATTTGAAAAGGAAGCGATTGGTGAAGATGTGGTAATTCAAAAAGCATTGGAGCTTTTGAAAAAATAATCTTACAACTGCCTCCCAGCAAAAAATAGAATTAAAAAAATCCGCCTTAATAAGCGGATTTTTTATTTATAATTTATATTCTTTCCATCCAATGCTTGTCAGTTTCAACTTCAAGTTCGAGAAAAACTTTTTTATTTGCTGCCTGTTCAAGTTCTTTTCTCGCGGCGATGCCGATTTCTTTTATTGCCCGGCCACCTTTGCCGATAATCATTTCTTTATACTTTTTGTCATAAGTATAAACCATTGCCTTAATTACTGTGATGTCAGGTTTTTCGTCAACGCTTTCAATTTCGACATGTGTTGAATAAGGAACTTCTTTGCGCAAAGCCAAAAATATTTTTTCTCGGATTATTTCCGCTATCCAGAAATTTTTATCAATATTTGTCAGTTGATCGGGTGGGTAGTATGGTTCTCCATCGGGAAGTAATTCAAATACTTTTTCAATAAGTGGTTGAATATGTCGGTTTTTAATTGCTGAAAGTTCAAAAGTCGCTAAAAAATCTTCAGATAACGCCTTGTAATCATCCAAAAATTCTTTTTCTTTGGTAGAAAGATCGCTTTTATTTATTACCATTATTTTAGGCATGGTTAGTTTGCGAACTGTGCTTAGGATGGATCGTTCTTCCGGGCCCATTGGCTTGGTTGGATCGGCGACATAAATAACTACGTCGATTTGTTTGAGTGCTTCGTGAACGCTTTCAGTAAGTTGGCTAGAAAGGTGATTGTGGTGTTCGCGAAAAATACCCGGAGTGTCGACAAACACCGCTTGTCCAAGCGCATGGTTAAGAACACCGTGGATAACATTTCTGGTCGTTTGCGGTTTGTCGGTGACGGCAGAAATTTTAGTACCAATGATTGTGTTAAGAAGAGTCGATTTACCGACATTGGATCGGCCGACTAGGGTAATTAGTCCAGATTTCATAGGAAACAGCTTATTCTTTTACAAATTATTTGAATTACTGTATAATATTACGGAAAAGTAGGAAATAAAGCAAGGGGGAAAGGAGAAATCCTTTCTAATTATGTTATGAAAGTAATACTTTTAAAAAAAATTAAAGGACTTGGAGAAATGGATGATGTTAAAGAAGTTGCCGAAGGGTATGCTAGGAATTTTTTATTCCCCAATCATTTGGCGGTTCAATCAACTTCCGCAGCAATTCAGAAAATAAATTCAGACAAAAAGAAAGTTGTGGAAAAAACCGAAGCTGATTTACACGAACAACAGAGTATCGCCGGCCAACTAGACGGCCTTGAAATTGAACTTATGGAAAAAGCCAACGAAAAAAGTGTTTTATATGCAGCGGTAACGAGTCAAAAAATTTGTGATTCTCTAAAAAAACAAGGTTATAATGTCTTGCCCGATCAAATCCAGATGAAACCCATTAAGAAAGCCGGAACTTTTGCGGCGAATATTAAATTTGGACACGGTTTAGAAGCTGAAATTAAAATTATTGTACAAGCTATTTCTTAGTATTGATTTTCATTGGCTATGGCAAAAACAAAATTTATTTTCGTTATTGGTGGAGTTATTTCGGGAGTCGGCAAGGGTGTCGCAGTTGCATCAATTGGAAGAATTCTGAAAAATCGAGGACTGAGCGTAACCGCTATGAAAATTGATCCGTATGTTAATGTGGATGCCGGAACCATGAACCCGCTCGAACATGGTGAAGTATTTGTAACTGATGACAAAGATGAAACTGATCAAGATATTGGAAATTACGAACGTTTTCTTGATACTAATATCACTTCGTTGAATTACATGACTACCGGTAGAGTTTATGAAAGTGTAATTCAAAAAGAACGCAGCATGTATTACAAAGGCAGATGCGTACAAGTCGTTCCTCATATTCCTCAAGAAGTTATTTCTCGAATGAAAAAAGCGGTCGAAGAAACAAAGGCCGAAGTGATGGTTATTGAAATAGGCGGTACGGTAGGGGAATATGAAAATATTTTGTTTCTCGAGGCGGCTCGCATGTTGAAATTGGAAAGACCTGAAGATGTATTATTCGTGCTCGTTAGTTATTTGCCGGTACCTAGCCATATCGGTGAAATGAAAACTAAACCGACTCAGCACGCCGCCCGCGCTCTTAATTCTAGTGGAATTCAAGCGGATTTTATTGTGGCGAGAGGGCCAGACGCCCTTGATCAGCCGCGTAAAGAAAAGCTGGCGGTATTTTGCGGTCTTCGGACCGAAGAAGATGTTATTAGCGCGCCGGATGTTTCAAGTATTTATGACGTTCCGGCAAATTTTGAAAAACAGCATCTTAGTGACCTCATTGGAAAACGTCTAAAATTACGTTTTCGTGAAAAGAAGAATCCGGGCTGGAACAAATTTATTAACAGTATTGCAAATGCAAAAAAACCGGTCAAAATTGCCGTAATTGGCAAGTATTTTGGTACCGGAAATTATACTTTATCAGATTCCTATATTTCTGTAATCGAGGCGATAAAACACGCTGCTTGGCTCTATGGGGCGAAGCCGGAGCTTACTTGGGTAGATGCGGAAAAGTATGAAAAGAACCCCGGAGAGACCGAAGAATTGAAGAAATTTGATGCGGTAATCGTTCCTGGTGGTTTCGGTACTCGCGGAATTGAAGGCATAATCAATGCAATCCGTTTTGTGCGCGAACACAAAATTCCGTATTTGGGTTTATGCTACGGAATGCAGCTTGCATCTGTTGAATTTGCGCGCAATGTTCTTGGGTATGTTGATGCTCATACGGTTGAATGTGATGCAGCATCAAATAATCCGGTAATTCATATTAATCCGAATCAAGCTGATAATGTAAAACAAAATCGTTACGGTGGTACGATGCGGCTCGGCGCTTATGATTGTGAATTAAAAGCGGGTAGCAAAGTTCAAAAATTATATAAAGATACCAATATCAGCGAGCGACACCGGCATCGTTATGAATTTAATAATAAATATCGTGAAGAAATGGAAAAAGCCGGAATGCAGATTGTTGGGGTAAATAAAGAAGCAGACTTAGTCGAAATTATTGAACTTGCGAACCATCCATATTTTGTCGGTTCGCAGTTTCATCCGGAGTTTAAGTCGAGACCGCTCCATCCGCACCCGCTGTTTATTGGTCTCATAAAAGCAGCACTCGGAATAAAAAATGGGAACCATAAATAGCTAGATAATATTTAAATAAAAAACTCCGACCTAAAGTCGGGGTTTTTAATTTGTAAATTGGCAATCTTAAACTTGATTCTGTAGGTCAATTATTTTATCTTCCCATGAACCTAAATAGCACACTAAAAGTCCGTAAAATAATCGCAATATCCAAAAATAAATTGCGATTTTTTACATAGTACAAATCGTATTCTAGCTTTACCAAATTTTCTTCAATCGTGCCAAAATATGATGCCTGGAGCTGTGCCCAGCCGGTAAGACCGGGTTTGACGAGGTGTCGTAAGGTATAAAACGGCATTTGATCGGTAAGAATTTTTACAAACTCCGGGCGCTCCGGCCGAGGTCCAATCAGTGCCATTTCGCCGCGTAAAATATTCCAAAACTGAGGAATCTCATCAAGCCGTGTGCGGCGTAAAAATTTACCAAAAAAAGTAATTCGTTCATCATTTACAGTTGCAAATTGTGGCCCGCTTAGTTCAGCGCTGCCGCCCGCACCCAGTACTTTCATGGTACGGTATTTGTAAATCTTAAATTCTTTTCCCATTCTTCCAATTCTGGTTTGAGAAAAAAATATTGGACCAGGAGAAGTAATTTTTAAAATTAAGGCGATAATTGGAAATGAAACAATAAAAACCAATCCGGTAATAACAGCAAAAAACAAATCCATAATGATTCGAAAGCGATCATAAATTTTTAAGGATTGTTCCTTTAGATTCGTAATAAACCAATCTTCAGAAAAAGTAAATGGAGGAATGCGGCGAAAAAAAGCTTCGTAAAATTCCGCCAGTTTAACCATGCTTACTTGACTATATAGCGCTTGGTAAAGTTCTTTGAGAATTTCGGGAGTGGCAGTATTTTCGGAAATTACAATTAAACCAGGATAGGCGCCATTATTTATTTTAATTATTGAAGCTAGGTTTGGGGCGGAATTTAATTCGGAAACAGTTGAACTGCTAACTACGCCAGCAACAGCATAGCCCCGTTCTGGAAATTTATTAATTACGTCAATTATTTCTTTTATTTCGTTATTAAAGCCGACGAAAACAATAGATGTTTTTAATAGATTGGCTGATAAAAAATGATTATAAATAAAACGCCATAGAGCAACACAACCAAAACCAAAAAAAGTAATTAGTAAAAGAGTGGTTTTAGGTGAAACAGTAATATTTGGATAAGCGTAAAAAAAGAACACCGCAACCGCAAACCATATTCCAGCCGATAAAAGAATTTTTTGAAAAAATTTCCAAGAGTTGCGACTGCGTCCAACATCATATAAACCGATAATAAACATGATAATGAGAGCGGCAATAAATAATTGTGATATGGGAAGAATAAGACCGGTAAGACTTTTGCCTGGAATCTCTAGGTTGCGTGCAGCAACACCCGCGTATAACCCGACATAAAGCATTGCGGTATCAACGAATAGCAAAATCATTTGTTTTAGACGATAGAACATAAGTTGGGAGTAGCCAAAATAAATGGTATAATTAATAGGTTATATGGAGCGATTGTATAATAATTTGGCCAAAAAAGCAATCTTTTCGATCTGTCTTATTATTTCGACGATTTTTGTTGTTGAACCGGTTTTTGCTTTAGTTCCAAATGACCCGGAGTATAATCAGCAGGCGATCTTTATGAAGCAAATTAATGCTGAAGCCGCTTGGGATGTTTCAACGGGCTCAAAGAAGGTAGTGGTGGCTTTTATTGATACTGGCATGGATATTTGGCACGAAGATCTCCGAGATAATTTATGGGTTAATCAGAGGGAGATTCCTGATAACGGAAAAGACGATGATAATAATGGTTACGTCGACGACGTAAATGGTTGGAATTTTGTTGAAAATAATAACAATGTGCGTCCTTCTGTTTTTGATGTGGCGGATGATAAAGAAGCGGTGCGCCACGGCACAATCGTGGGTGGGTTAATTGGCGCTAGAGGAAATAATTTACTAGACGGCACGGGTCTTTCGCAAAAAGTCAGTATTATGACTCTTCGAGCAATTCGAAGTAATGGCACCGGTTCTCTAAAAAGCGTAACTGAAGCAGTAAATTATGCGATTAATAACGGTGCCGATATCATCAGTATGAGTTTTATGGGGGATAGTTTTGAACAGCGTTTTTACGAAGTAATGCGGCAGGCGTATAAAAAGGGAATAGTAATCGTCGTTGCCGCGGGAAATTATGACTCGGCTGACAGTATCGGCGATACAAGTAAAAAACCAACCTATCCAGGATGTTTTGATGCTTATGATGGCGAGGGTGAGAATTGGCTGTTAACAGTTGGGTCGGTGGATTCAGAGGATAGGCTAAGTGATTTTAGCGAATATGGAAAGTGCATTGATATTATGGCGCCAGGCGAATATATTTATAGTACCGAGCGGTTTGCGCCACAGTACGGTTATCCAAATCAGTTTAGTGGGCCGTGGTTTGGCACGTCGTTTGCTACGCCGTTAGTAGCGGCAACCGCTGCGCTCATTAAGTCAGTTCATCCCGAATATACTGCTAAAGAAATTATAAATACAATCCTTTCAACCGCTGACCCAATTGATATTTATAATGCGCCGCATGCTGGGCAAGTTGGTCGTGGTCGGCTTAATGCCGGTTTAGCTTTAACAATGGCAGCAGGAAGCCCAATTAAACGCGGCCGAGGTGGTTTTTGGTATGTTAAAAATTCCGAACTTCGCCGTTATGATATTGCAAAAGATATAACTACTTCTGTTTCAAGCATTCCAGAAGAAAAAATAATATCACAAGTTGTTTATCCTGCATTCTTAAAAGAAGAAACTGCGATTCTCGCAAAACGTCGCGATGCTTATTTTCTTGATGTTTATAAAGAGAATGGTGATTTTAGTGGAAGTACTCAAATTTCTAAAACGAATCTAATTAGTGAGAATGTTTTCATAAAATATTTTGAATCTGGATTCTATATAGTTTCCTATAAATATAATAAAAAAACCGCTAGAACAGATTATCGAATTTATAATACTACGACAAAAAAAGTTGTTAGTCGTTATGTGGTAGACCAATCTATGGTTGATGTGAATGATTTTGGGGAGATGTTTTCTGCTACTCTTGTTCGGGGTGCTATAACCATAAAAAAAGTATCGACCGGAAAGATTGTTGCAACAATAAAAAATTCGACAAAAATTTTGGATTATAAAATTGTTGGTGATAAGGCAATTTTGTTAATAATTAGAGATGGAAAAGTGAATATCGCCTCGGTCGGATTAAGTGATCAAAAAATTGTTACAAAAAATTTGAATTTAGCAGTGAGTAAATTGTGGAAAATTAAAACTTTAAATTTCGGAGACAAAAACTATTATTTACCTTTTTTACCGGAAAAAGGCCGCTATGTTTTGTTGGATCAAGATTTTTATGAATCCTTAACTATTGTCACGCCCGGTCTACCAGCGACTATTAGATAGCTCCATTGTCATCATTGGCAAAAAATGCTACAATAAAGGCACAAATTAATGTTATATGGATATACCAATTTTTGAAAAAAAGAATGTACTTGTTACCGGCGGCGCCGGTTTTATCGGTTCGCATTTATGTGAAAGGTTGCTTAAAGATGCCAAGGTAATTTGCATGGATAATTTTTCTAATTCCGATCCTGCAACCATTAATCACTTACTCCAATATCCGGATTTTGAATTTATCAATTGTGATGTAAATAAACCTCTAAATCTTGATCAGTATGATGAATTGGATAAATTCAAAGTAAAATTTCAGGGTATTCAAGAGGTGTATCATTTAGCGTGTCCTACCAGCCCGCGCGATTTTGAAAAATTAAAAATGCAGTCGCTTTGGGCAAATTCTTCAGCTATGATAAATACGCTTGATCTCGCTGTTAAATATCACGCTAAATATTTATTTACCTCAAGCGCGGTAGTGTATGGTGATGACCAGGGTCGGGGAGACCTTTTCAATGAAACAGATTTAGGCGTGGTAAATCAGCTTTCTGAACGCGCGTGTTATGACGAAGGTAAGAGATTTGCGGAAACCTGCGTAGAAACCAGCCGACAAGTTTATGGAATTGATACTAAAATTGCCCGTATTTTTACTACCTACGGTCCGCACATGAAGTTGTTTGACCACCAGCTCATCCCAGATTTTATTATTAATGCTTTAGAAGGAAAAGATTTAGTTATTTACGGTGACAAATCTTTTTCAACGTCATTGTGTTATGTGAGTGATATCGTTGACGGTATTATTCGACTTCAAAATACCGGTCCGGAAGTAAAAGTTGCAAATTTAGGCGGTGAAAAAGCAGTTCCTTATGCCGAGGTTGCCGAAGCAATAATTAAAATGACAAATTCGCCTTCAAGGATTGTGGTTGAAAAACCTTTACTATTTCTTACTCAGAAAGGCTTGCCGGATATTAGCTATGCAAAAAATAATTTAGATTGGTTGCCGCTTGTAAGGCTAGAAGAGGGTTTGCGCAAAACCATCGATTATATTATTGCTCGTAAAGAAACTTTGTTATTTAATAGTATCGGTTCAAGTCAGCAGAACAACTAATGCTTATGGTTTTGGTCGTTATTCCGGCTTACAACGAAAAATTAAGGGTGGGCCGCGTGATACGCGGTCTTTTTGAACATGGTTATAAAGATGTTTTAGTGGTTGATGATGGATCTAAAGACGATACTGCGCTCGAGGCTGAAAAAGCTGGAGCGAAAGTTATTAAACATGAGATTAATCGCGGGCAAGGAGCGGCGTTAGAAACAGGGGATGCCTACGCGAGAAATGTCGGAGCGGAGATAGTAATTCATTTTGACGCTGATGGTCAATTTAATCCGCTTGATATTGAACCGGCGTTAAAATTAATGCGGGATAAAAATGTCGACTTAGTTTTTGGTTCGAGATTTTTAGATAGCCGTTCAAAAATTCCTTGGCAAAAAAAATATTTAATTTTACCGGCGGCCCGATGGATAAATTTTGTATTCACTGGCATTACGCTTTCAGATGCACACAACGGTTTTAGAATTTTATCAAAAAAAGCTTTAAGCAAAGTAGTATTCCTTCATGATCGCATGGCGCACAATACTGAAATACTAAAAATTGTTAAAAAAAATAATTTAACTTATGCAGAAAGTCCGGTTGAGGTGACTTATTTGAACTATGGACAAGGACTCTCCGGAGGGTTTAGAATTATCTTAGACCTCATTATAGCTAGTTTTACTAAATAAACTATATAAATCAAATGAACCAGCCTATTCAAGCATTGCTAATATTAATTTTTCTTATTGCAATTAGCAAGGTATTTATGCGTTATCGTTCGGAAGATCTTTCACTGAAAGAAACTGTGGTTTGGATATTATTTTGGGTGCTAGCGGGCGTAGTGGTAATTCAACCGAATCTTACTGCGCGGGTCGCAGAGATGCTCGGGGTTGGACGCGGGGCCGATGTGGTCGTATATATTTCATTGGTAGTTTTGTTTTTTATCGTCTTCCGACTTGTAATTAAGATAGAAAAATTAAATCGTGAAATTACGAAGGTAATAAGAGAAAAGGCGCTGAAGTAATACTTGGCGTTTTTTTGAAATGAAAAGTGATTGATTAGTTGAATATATTTTGTTAAATCATATGAAAATTGCACACGTCGTTGCGTCTCTGCCTCCAGATATCGGCGGTATGGGTCGAGTCGCATACGATGAAGCAAGTGAATTGGTTAAGCGCGGCCACCAAGTAACCGTTTTTACCTTGGCATATTTTCCATATGAATATAAAGATGAAAAATTTCCTTTTAAAGTGGTGCGAGCGAAGCCTTTGGTTCGTAGTGGTATAGCGGGTTTAGTACCAGAATTACGACAATCTTTTCATGATTTTGATCTGGTGCATCTGCATTATCCTTTTTATGGCGGAGCAGAATGGGTTTGGCTTTCGGGCCGTCCTTATGTTGTCACGTATCACATGGATGCTTCGCCAACTCTCAAACATCGTCAATTAGTTAAAAATGTTTATGACCGGTTATTTGCAAAAAGAATTATGCAAAAATCAAAACGGGTCATTTTGGTGGATGAACGCCATTACTTAGCCGAACGTAAATTTATATTTCCCGATCAATCAATAGTAATTCACAATGGTATTAATACAGAAATTTTTAAACCGCAGACGGTGAATCTGCACGACCTTGGTCTTGGCGGGCTCGAAAATAAAAAGATCTTTATGTTCGTGGGTAATTTATTGCCTATCAAAGGATTATCAAAATTATTAAAAGCTTGGCATAAATTTAATCGTGATGATGCTCATTTGGCAATTGTGGGCGGCGGGTATCACGAGCATGAATATAGGGCTGAGGCGGAAAATCTAAAAATAAAAAATATCACATGGCTTGGCGCTTGCCACGACCCGGAAAAAATGGCAAAATTTTATGCCGCCGCCTTTGCCGTCGTAATTCCATCTATTTCGGAATCGTTTTCATTGGTAGCTACCGAGGCGATGGCCTGTGAAACTCCGGTAGTCAGTAGTAATTTACCGGGAATGCATGAAAAGATTATTGATGGTGAAACTGGATATGTATTTGAAACTGGTAACGAAGTAGATTTGGAAAAATCTTTGAAGAAAATAATAAGCGTATCGCACGAAGAAAAAAAGAAAATGGGTGAAAAAGGAAGAAAATTAGTGTTGGATAAATTTAGTATGCAAGGTCATATGGATCGACTTGAAGAAGTTTACAAAGAAGCGGTATGAGTTTTGATTACGAAAAATCCGTTTGGGGCAGGGGAACCGCATCAACAAAAATTAGCGATCCGACCAGTATCCGTTTGGGGCACGCCTTACGAGCTCTTAAAATTCTTAAATCGGGTGATAAAGTTTTGGAAATCGGCTGTGGAGCCGGTCAGTTTATACGTGGTATAAAATTAATTCGGCCAGAATTAATTTGTCAGGGTGTTGATATTAGCGTGAATGCAATAAACGCCGCGCGCGAAACTAAAGATGGTGTTGAATATTTTTGTCAGACTGGTGAATTGCTGCCGAGGGAGAATAATTTTTTTGACGCGGTAATTATATTAGATGTTCTTGAGCATGTAGAAAATTGGCAACAGATCTTATCTGAGGCCCAAAGAGTTTTGAAGCCGGGTGGGGTGCTTTATATCTTTGTGCCATGCGAAGGAAGTAAAGTATCATTTTGGAATTGGCTTCGAAAATTAAATATTGGAAAAAATCTTACAAATAAATATGCAGGCCATATTAATTACTTTTCAAAAAATGATATTTTAATAACGCTAAATAAATTCGGTTTTAATTATTCAATAAAATATAGTGAACATGTCCTAGGGCAGTTAATTGGGATTGCGGCTTTTTTTGCAATGGAAGCAAAAGCGAAGAAACAAACGGGAAAACAGATTAATAATGAACAATTTTTTACTGAAAATAATGAGTCAGCAATCATTAAATTTTTTAAAAAGTGCATAAATGGCCTTGTTTATATAGAAAGTTTAATATTACAATACATTCCTTCGCCAAATCTTCACATCACCGCAATCAAACCAAAATAACCCAGGGGGTTAGCTTGACAATTTGTATTGCCTGAGCGTTAAAAAAGTACTATAATAATATCTACCTTATTTATTTTTCTATTTTATTTATGTCGCAAGACAAAAAAAGTTTATTTGAGCTTTTGGATCCCAAAAGCGCTCTAATCGTTGGGGCTGTTGGTGGGCTTCTCACCCTCGGTACCCTCGGTTTTATTATTCTTGGTTATCTAACCCTTACGGGTAAGGTAAATGTTGGCAAGACCACGGATTCTAATTATGTTGCAGCCAATCAGCCATCGCAACAACAAGCACAGCAACCAGCCCAGCAGCAACCGGCTGCCAATGTTCCTAAGACCGCCAAACCAACTGTCGAATTATTCGTGATGTCGTATTGCCCTTATGGTTTGCAGATGGAAAAAGCTTTCTTACCGGCATGGAATTTATTGAAGGATAAAGCAGACATTTCAATTAAGTATGTCAGTTACGCCATGCATGGTCAGAAAGAAGTCGAAGAAAATACCCGCCAGTATTGTATTAGTAAAGAACAGCCAGCGAAGTACAGCGCTTATCTAAATTGTTTCTTTTCTGCCGGGCAAAATGACGGTCAGCCTGCAAATTATAAACAATGTCTAACTTCCGCCGGAGTAAATGTATCCGCTCTTGATAGTTGCTATGCTAAAACCGATAAGCAATTTGGCATCATGGCTAAATTTAATGACAAAGCATCTTGGCTCTCCGGTCAGTATCCGATGTTTCCAATCAATCAAACTGAAAATGCCAAATACGGAGTACAGGGTTCACCGACTCTCGTAATCAATGGCGTACAGTCTGAAGCTGGACGCACTCCAGAAGCTGTAAAACAGGCAATTTGCGCGGCCTTTACCAATGCACCTGCGGAATGTAACACTACCTTACCAGGCACCTCATTTCAGCCAGGTTTCGGTCTATCAGCAGCCGCTGGAAATACTGCTAGCGCTGGCTGTGGAACCTGATCCAGATTATAATTTAGAGCTTGTCAAAGAATCCCTTTCATATATTTAAATTCTCTAACTAACGAACTATCTCCATATGGGAAGATTTAAAAAGGGTCTATTTTTAGGAGGTTTACTTGGAGCGTCACTCATGTGGCTAAATGCCACGCCTAAAGGCAAAGAAATGCGCTCAAAGTTGGCCAATCATCTTGAGCCGCTGTTTAATGAATTAAAAGCGAGTCTGAAACAGCTGGAGGGCCCAACCAAAGATATGTATGATGCGTTAGTAGAAAGAGCAGTAGAGGAATACGCAGTAAAGAAAGAGTTGGCAGAAGAAGTTAAAGTAATGCTTCTCAGGGAATTAAAAAAGAGATGGAAGGAAGTACAAAAAGATTTAAAGAAATAGGTAAAAAATCGTTTTCAAAAGACCCTTGACAAAGGGTCTTTTTTGATGTATAATTATTTGTTCCGTATCAAGTTTAGGTTTACGCTAATATTAGCGGAAATATGGAGAAAACTACTACAAAAACTCAGCCAATTCGCATTGCTATTCTCGGTCACCGAGGAATTCCTAATTCTTACGGTGGTTTTGAAACTCTTGCAGAAGAGCTTGCGGTTAATCTAAAAGGGCTCGGCGCTGATGTTTCGGTATATTGCCGATCCAATTATTTTGAAAACAAACCCGTTGAATATAAAGGCGTGAAGTTATTTTATTTACCAACTATTGCGCGTAAAAGTTTGGATACGCTTTTTCATTCTTTGATCAGCGTACTGCATGTGTTTATATATAATACCGCTTCAGTTGTAATTGTTGTAAATGTTGGAAATGCGCCGTTTGCATTGCTGGCAAAAATTCTTGGAAAGAAAGTTGTATTTTGCGTGGATGGGCTGGATTGGCATCGTAAAAAATGGGGCAAGTTTGCTCGTACCTATTTAAAACTTTGTTCATACCTCGCAGGTATTGCTTCACATCAAATTGTAACAGATGCCGGCAGTGTGCAGGAGTTTTATAAAAAAGAACGGGGAATGTCGAGTGCTTTTATTCCTTATGGCACCGAAATCGAAACTGAACAAACACCTGACATTGATGTGCTTGATGAATTTAAATTGCTTTACAAAAAATATTTTATTTACGTTGCCCGGTTTGAACCGGAAAATAATCCGCTTTTGGTAGTAAGGGCGCACGCTGCATCCGGTAGTAAATTACCCTTGGTAATGGTGGGTGATAACCGCTACTCTCCGGAATTGGTGGAAGAAATAAAAATGAATGCCGGAAAAAATGTAATTTTTACCGGGTTTTTGTTTGGTCAGCGTTATAAACAATTAGTTAAAAATTCATTATGTTATGTGCGGGCCGCCGAAGTAGGCGGACATTCTCCAGCGCTTATCGAAGCGATGGGTAGGGCGGTTTGTGTGATCGCAAACGACAAAAAGGAAAATCGTGAACCTCTTGGAGATGCCGGGTTATTCTTTTCAATGGATGTTCCTTCGCTTGCCAGGCAGTTTGAATACGCTTCAGATCACCGTGAAGAAATAATTGAACTTGGATTAAAATCTGCCCAACGCGCGATGGTATTATATAGTTGGGACAAGATAGCTTTTGAATATTTTAAATTGATCAAGTCACTAACTAAGGAATCTGCTAAGCAAATTTTAGAAGCCGAACAAGATGAAAAAGTTGGAAGGAAAAAGATGCTTATTACCGGCACGGATGGGGCGCTTGGTAGAACTTTGTATGACTCTTTTTCAGGAAAATACTTAGTTTGCGCTACCACCAAGCACCCGACAGAAAATTGGCAATCAGAATTGGATGTAACTAATTTTGCCGATGCCGAAAAAATTATTTCGGAATTTAAGCCGGATTATATCGTTCATCTTGCTGCTATGACGGATTTGGAAGCGTGTGAGAAAAATTTGCCGTTAGCTTATACGGTAAACACACTCGCTACCAAAACCATGGCTCAACTTGCCGCTAAATATGGTGCAACATTAGTGTATACCAGTTCGGCAAATATTTTTGATGGCAGTAGCGATTGGTACACTGAACATGATGAACCGCTGCCTTTAAACGTCTACGGTTTAACCAAGCATATGGGCGAACTTATGACGCAATATTATGCGCCAAAGCATTTAATTTTACGCCTCGGATGGTTGATTGGCGGGGGTCCAAAATATGATAAAAAATTTGTCGGCAAATTGGTTTCGCAAATTACTTCCGGCAGCCAGGAATTAAACGTTGTAAATGATAAATTCGGAACGCTTTCTTATGCGCCGGATGTCGCTCGCACCATAAATGTGTTACTTGATAAAAAAGCCAACGGAATTTATCATCTGGTTTCACCCGGTGCCGCCAGTAGATTTGAGATTGCCGAAAAAATTGTTTCTTTACTTGGTTATGAATCAGAAATTAAGGTGAAACCGGTTTCGTCTGATTATTTTTCCGAAACTTTCTATACTCCAAGACCAAAACGAGAATGTCTAATTTCCAAACGCCTTATTGCTGAAAAAGTAAACACCGTTAGACCATGGGAAAAAGCCTTGCGTGATTATCTGGTTGCAAAATACCCGCATGCTTTCAAAGATGAATCAGAAGTAAAGGAATTTGCTCAAAAACCGGTATTAGCTTAAAGAAATAAATTAACCGTCATTTGTTTACAAGTGGCGGTTTTTTTGCTAAACTAAACTCGAATTTATTATCTATTTTATGCAAGCAAACCTCGATAGCATCAATGAAATTAAACGTCTTGATTCCATGAATATGGCTGGAAGTATTGAAAAGCTTTCCAATCAAATCAAACAGGTTCATGATGAAGTGAGAAAGATCAAAATTCCCGGTAATTATAAGAAATTTAAAAATATCATTTTTCTTGGCATGGGAGGTTCAACTCTTGGAGCGCATGTTATTCGTTCCGTTTATGAAAATGAACTGCAAATACCTTTGGAGGTTGTAAATGGTTATGATATTCCTGGCACCTTAACCAAAGATACCTTGGTTTTTGCGGTTAGTTATTCAGGTTCAACTGAGGAAACTTTGTCAGCGCTTGAAAAGGCCAGAAAACGCAAGGCCAAAATAATTATTATCACCTCAAATGGGGAGCTTTCTAAAATTTCACAAAAAAATAAAATTCCCGCTTTAATATTTGGTACACAAAACAATCCTTGCGGTTCACCGCGAATGGGTCTCGGTTATACAATTTTTGGGCCATTACTTTTGTTAATCAGATTAAAGCAAGTTAAACTTTCAGGAATTACTTTGGACAAGGTTGTAAATACCGCCAAAAAATATCAAAAATTATTTGGTCCGAAAAACGGAGAACAGAAGAATTTGGCGAAACAGTTTGCATCCGCGTTATTACGCGGTCCGGTTTGGTATGTTGGCTCAGCGCATTTGGCGGGCAGCGTGCATGTGGCGGCTAATCAGCTTAATGAAAATTCTAAGCGGTTCGGCGGGTATTTTCTTATCCCTGAACTAAATCATCATTTGCTTGAAGGGTTAACATTTCCTGCTGGTGAAAATGAAACTTTTGCGTTTATCGAATCGGATTTGTATGACAAACGGGTGCAAAAACGATATCAGGTTACAAAAAATATTTTAGTTCGACACGCTAAACAGTTTTTGACTTATCGCTGTAAAGAAAAAAATAAATTGTTGGAAACGATAGAAGTATTGGTTTTTAGCAGTTATCTAAGTTTTTATACTGCCATCATTGAAGGAATTGATCCGACGGCTATTCCGACCGTAGATTTTCTTAAGCTGGCTCTCAAGACGAAATAATTATCGGGGCCTCGCTATATTCTCATTTGTTAAGAAAAATAAAATTTTTTCATTTCTTTTACTCATTTCGACTATGGATGTCTCAATTCTTACCGTAACCTGGAATTCGGCTGATTTTGTTTTGAGGCAGTTCGAATCGGTTAAAAAAGGTTCAGACGGTTTGAGTTATGAGCAGCTGGTGGCAGATAATAATTCTGTCGACGGTACAGTTACCGAGATTAGAAAAAAATTTCCGGATTTAGCGTTAACAGTTTTTTCTAAAAATCTCGGTTTTGCGGCTGCTAATAATGAGTTAGTAAAAAAATCTAGTGGAAAATATTTTTTGCTTTTGAATCCCGATATGGAAGTGGGTGAGGGGAGTTTAAAGAAATTGATTGAATTTGCAAAGCAGCACCCCAAAGCCGGCATCGTTGGCGGGGCTTTGTATAATGAAGCCGGCGTCATAAAAAATAATGCTTTGCCGCGTCGTTTTCCGAAATTTTTTGATCAGCTGGTAATACTGTTAAAAATTCATCATATATTTCCCAAATTACTGAATGAATATTTACAAACAGGATTTGATTTTTCAAAGGCGCAAGCAGTAGATAGTGTGCAGGGCTCATTTATGCTGGTGAGCCGAGAGGTTTATAGTAATCTTGGTAAATTATTTGATGAAAGATTTTTTATTTGGTTTGAGGATGTTGATTTGTGCCAAGAGGCAAAAAAACTTGGCTATGAAGTTTGGTTTACTCCAGATGCTAAGGCAATAGATTTTGGAGGAAGAAGCTTCGCGAAACAAAAGTTATTTTGGAAACAATATCAATTTGCAAAGAGTTTGATAAATTATTTTTTTAAATGGGAATCGTTTCTCGCGGGAATTTGTCTCGCGATAATAGCAGCGTTCGTGCTCGCTGTGACCTGGGTTATTGATTTAGTACATGATAATAACTCCGATATAAACTAATTCGCTCGATAATGACAAATAAATTTGTCATTATACTCACTCATTACGATTATATCTCCGATATAAACTAATTCGCTCGATAATGACAAATAAATTTGTCATTATACTCACTCATTACGATTATGAAGCTTAGTGTTCAATTAGTTACATGGAATGGCGAAAAATATTTACCCGCCTTATTTGATTCCCTAAAGAGTCAAAGTTTCATAGATTGGGAGTTGCTTATATTAGATAACGGCTCTACCGATCGATCGGTTGAATTTATAAACGAACAAAAAGATAAAATTGGCGTTCCGGTTAGAATTTTTATTAAAAATAAAAATATCGGTTTTGCTCCGGCTCACAGTTTTCTATTTCGCGAATCATCTTCGCCGTATGTTGCGGTGATTAATCAGGACCTTATTTTGGAAACGGAGGTTTTTGAAAAATTAACCAATTATCTCGATAAAAATCCGAAAGTTGGTTCGGTTTCACCGCGTTTGCTTCGGATGCAAAATGGAACTAAAACAACAATTATCGACTCGCTTGGTTTGCAGATTAGAAAAAATAGACAAGTTGTCGATATTAGCGCCGGAAAAAATTTTCAAAATGAAGTATTTGAACAATCTCCGGTACATGATGTTTTTGGGGTATCAGCAGCTATTGCAATTTATAGTCGTCAAGCGGTTGGAGCTGTATGCCGACCCGGTGAATTATTTGATGAAAGTTATTTTTCTTATCAGGAAGATGTCGATCTGGCGTGGAAATTACAGCTCGGCGGTTTTGGTTCAGCGGTGCTTACCGGTATTTCCGCCTATCATGAACGGGGTATTAAAGAACCGGAAGACAAGTCTTTATTAGGTAGATTTAAGAATAAGAAAAAGCAGCCTTTTTATATTCGATATAATAGTTATCGTAATCACTTGGCTACTATTTATAAAAATGAGCAATGGCCAAACTTTATTCTTGATTTTTTCTTGATATTTTGGTATGAAGGATTAAAGTTTAAATATAATTTTTGGTTTGATAGGGAAATTTTAAAAGGTATTAGGGATTTATGGAATAGAAGGGAAGAACTGAAAGCTGAACGCAAAAGAATTAAAAGTATCACTCGCGAATCCTGGAAAAATTTAGGGCGTTGGTGGGCATAAAATATGTTTGATGTCGTTGTGGTTATCGTGAATTTTAACGGAAAAGAGCAGATTGACCGCTGTCTTGCTTCGCTATATTCAGATATCAAAATTTCTGGCTTAAATGTTAAAGTTGTTGTAGTTGATAACGCCTCGTCAGATGGCAGTATTGCTCTGCTTTCTGAAAAATATCCGGAAGCGGAAAAATTACTGCTTCAAGAAAATCGCGGTTTTGGTGCTGCGCAAAATATCGGTTTAAAATCAGTTAAAGCAAATTATTATTTTGTTTTAAATCCCGATACTTTCTTCTTTTCAAACGAAAGTGTTTTGCGAAAATTATATAATTTCATGGAAAAAGAAAGTTCGGTCGGTATGGCTGGCCCCAAAATCGTTTATCCAGATGGAGCTTTACAGTTATCATGTTATCGTTTTCCGACTTTTTGGCATCCGTTATTTACTAGAACCCGTCTTCATACTGAAAGAGGTAAAAAATACCACCGTCATCTTACTATGAAAGATGTGGAACATAATTTTAAACGGCCGGTAGATTGGCTCATGGGTTCGGCGATGTTTATTCGCGGTGCGGCTTTTGAAAAAGTCGGTTATTTTGACGAGCGATTCTGGATGTATTACGAAGACAGTGATCTTTGTCGAAGATTTTGGGAAAATAACTTATCGGTATATTATTTTCCGGAAGCAAAAATTGAACATGTACACGGACGCGGTTCAGCCTCGGAACCCAAAGTTATAAAAGCATTGTTCAAAAACAAACTTGCCCGTGTTCATATTTTGAGCTGGTTAAAGTATATGTGGAAGTGGCGCGGAAATTTTAAATATTACGCTATTAAAATATGAATGAACCAAAAGTAGCGATTGTCTATCTTTCCTATCACTCAGACGAATATTTGCCTGAAATGATTGAGGCGCTTAAGAAATCGACTTACCCAAAAGATAAAACCGCTTTAGTAATTGTAGATAATCCACATCCGGAGTTTGGTTCATCAATAAAAAAAATTGAGGAACTTGTTTTGCCGCTTTCAAAAAATGAATTACCGGAAGTAATAATATTGCCCCAGACTGTAAACAAAGGTTTTTGCGGTGGAAATAACGTTGGCATTGATTGGGCGGTTAAAAACGGCTTTGATTATATTTTTTGGCACAATCAAGACGGTTATGTTGGTGAAACCTGTATTCAAAAAATGGTTGAAGCGCTAGAGGCCGACAAGACGATTGGCTGCGCTCAAGCATTGATCTTGCTTCATGGTACAACTAAAATTAATACTGCCGGAAATTCATTCAACTATCTCGGTTTTGGCTTCATCCCAAATTTTGGAGTAGAAGAAAGCAGTATAAAACTTCCTCCGGTATCGGAAGTCGGCTATGCAAGTGGCGCCGCTCTCATGATGCGGGCAGGTTTGGTAAAGCAATATGGTAAGTTAAATGAAGATTTATTTGCTTATCATGAAGATATTGAATATTCTTTACGCTTAAAAATTACCGGTTATAAAGTTGTAATTGTTTCAACAGCGAAATTTTTTCATAAATATGTTTTTAACCGAAGCGCTTCCAAATTTTATTTCTTAGAACGCAATCGCTATGCGGTGCTGCTAATGTATTATAAAACCGGCACGCTAATATTGCTTTTGCCGATGCTTATTTTTATGGAGCTTGGTTTACTGGTATTTTTTATTTATAAAGGCTGGTTTAGAGAAAAAATAAAAATTTATCAGTATTGGTTAAAGGTAGATAATATGAAATTGTGGGTTAAAAAGAGAGAAATGATCCAGGTGATCCGTAAAATTACTGATCGAGAATTATTAAAGCTTACTACGGGGAATATTAAATTTGGCGAAAAACAAGGTATGGACAGCCCGCTGCTTCGATACATCGCTAATCCGCTCATGATAATTTATAAAAGGGTTGTAGAATTACTAGTTTTTTGGTAAAATATCGCCTATTGCTATGAAAATCACAAAAGCCATTCTTACCGGCGGTGGCAGAGCTACTCGACTTCGGCCGATTACGACTACCATCAATAAACATTTAATACCGCTTGCCAACAAGCCGATGATTTTTCATGCGATTGAAAAGGTTATTGAGGCTGGCGTTAATGAAATTTTTATTAATACCAACCCTGGTGAAGTCCAACTTCAGAATGTTGTCGGCGACGGCAGCCGGTGGGGTGTTAAAATTAAATATTTTGAACAAACCGGCGGTCCTCAGGGTATTGCCCATGTGGTGAACTGCGCGAAAGATTTTATTGGGGACGATCCTTTTATATTTTATCTGTCAGATAATATTGTGCTTGGCAGTTTAGTGCCGTTTTTTGAAAAATTCACAAGCAACAATAATGATTGTATGTTGGCTTTTTCTCGCGTGAACGATCCAGAGCGATTTGGTGTGCCAGTATTTAACGAAAAAAATGAATTGATAGAAGTGCAGGAAAAACCAAAAAACCCTTCCAATAATTTTGCGGTAACCGGAATATATTTATATGGTCCGAAAATATTTTTCGATGCTTTTCAACATATTCAAAAATCTTCAAGAGGGGAATTTGAAATTTCAGACATCCATTCTTATTTTTTAAAACAAGGAAAAAAGGTAGGTTGGGAAGAAGTGACCGGCTGGTGGAAAGATACCGGCATGCCGGAAGATTTAATATTGGCAAATAAACTTTTGCTGGAGGTAATGAAAGATGATGAGTTTTCAGGGAGCAATGGCCACAAACTTAAAATTAAAGGACGAGTTCATCTTGGAAAAGAACTAAAAATAGGATCTGGTGTAAAAATTATCGGGCCGGTTATTATTGGTGATAATTGTTTTTTGGAAAAATGTGAAATCGGACCGAATGTAACTATTGGTTCCGGCAGTACGGTTAAAAATGCCAGTATTTCGGAATCAATAATTTTTTCGAACTGCCGCATCGAAGCAAAAGTTGTGATAAAAAATAGTATTATTGGCGATCAGGCAAAAGTTGTAAAAAATGAAACAAAAAAAACCCACCGTCTTATTATCGGCGATCAAACGCTTATCGAGTTATAATATGTTTGAATACGGAAATAAAAAAGCTCAGAAAAAAATTCTCGGCAGTTATCGAATGGATTTGATTTCTTTGCCGGAAGAATGTGACATGGAGCAATATGTACCGATTGAATTGGTATATATTTTTAGGCGTTTTCCGCAATATAAGGAACGAATTAGACAACTTTTAAAAGACGGAAAGGCAATTGGAGTTCGAACCATGACGAGAACACCTGAAAATGTTTTGAAAGCGGTTCATACGATTAGTGTTTTTAGTCAGGAAAATTATATAATTACTTGGTTACCAAAATTATTGCGTGAAAAACATCGTCCAATTGTAACCGAAAGCGATCGTCAAAGGGCTCACGTTCACGGTGAAAATATTGATGAAGCGGTAAAAACGATTTTAAATGATCATTTACGTTTTAAACGCCTGGTTTTGGTGGATGAAGACAATAATGGTATTAAACCGGAAGATCAACAGTTTATGACCGAACTTAGTGAAATTATTTATCCTTTACAGATTGATTACGCAATCTATCGCGTACTCGTTGATAATGCACACGAACGTACAGAAATTGCGCAATCAATTATAAAAGCGCTATTTATAATCGGTCCGGTAGCGCATATTTTGGAAAAGTATGCCGCTGGAATCGGTAAAATATTTGCGGCTTCAACCGATGATTTACTTGGTGAAGCAGCTGAATTATCTGCATTACGCGGCTCTGGTTTTAGCTGGAAAGAATTGATTAGACGTTCTCGAATACTTATACCTGTTTTTGCCCTTGCTTCGTGGGGAGCTTTTTCTGTTCATCATTTGCTTGTAAATGGACAGATGATACTCGGTGGCGTGGTATTTGGTTTTTCTGCAGTTGCATTATCTCTAACCACGGCATTTCAATCATTGTTAATGTATCGAAGAAATTTACGTAAATTAAAAATCGAAAATAAATTATCATTTGATCAAAAGGATGAAAGCGAAATTAGGATTGCTTTGCGCCAAGATTTTACTAACCCGGCGAGACTGGGGCTTATTATCGGCGCTTCGCTTGCGCCGGTTATGGGTATTACGGGCGCCTTGCTCGGAATTATGGATAATGGTTGGGCACTCGCGACCATTGGTTCAACGGAGTCGATTGTGGCTGGTCTTACGGTAATTTCCGCCGGACGAATAAATTCTTGGAGGTTTGAACGTAAAATGCGCTTGCTCGCATATCAGGCCCACGAATAATATGGATATTATTTCTCACGGTCTCTGGGCCGCTGCAGCCGTCAAAGGAATAAATAAGAAAAAACAAACTAAATTCAATTTATTTTTGGCGGCTTTTTGGGGAATGTTTCCGGATTTGTTTGCATTTACCCCGGCAATTATTTGGCTTCTTTGGATGCGCCTCAGAGGAATAAATATTATTCCTATCCGCCCTGAAAATTCTGTTGCCCTAGAACAAAGCGGGGGAGGACCGTTTCTTTTATCGAGTCAATTATATAATTATTCACATAGTTTATTTGTTTTCTTCGGAGTTATTGCGCTGGTTTTAATTATTAAATATTTATTTAGAAAATCTGTTTCTTGGAGAGATTTGCCGATTGTGATGATTGGATGGCTCATGCATATCATTATGGATATTCCCACTCATAGCTATAAATTTTATCCAACACCGTTTCTTTGGCCCTTTTCAAATTGGAAATTTGATGGTTTTTCTTGGGGTCAGCCGTGGTTTATGATTTTGAACTACGGGTCATTGTTAATGATATATATTTATCTTCGAAAAAATAAAGCTAAATAAAAAATCGCCTCTAGGGCGATTTTTTATTTTATGCTGAATATTATTTAATTTTGTCAAATTGCTTATAGATTTCAGGATCAATTGTTCTGTCAAAGCAAGTGCGGCCTTTTTCATGACTCCAATTATCTACTTTTCCATTTGGATAAGGTGCGTAAATCGCACCGGTTTGCATGCTATTTGGGTTGTTTGCATCGCTCGCTAAGTTAAAGTTTGCACACAACTTAAATGTCGTTGTGCCGGTTACTGAATATTCATAAGCAGTGCCGGTTTCTGGATCTGTCGGGGTCTTGTAACCGCTAATGCTGTCCGTTAGATTGCCGAGGGTTGCAGGAAGTTTACCTTTATTTTGCCAGTAATTAATTATTTGATACTGGGCTTCCTGTAAGTTTGCAGTTCTTTCATTATCAAATCTGATAGCCCTTGAAACACTCGGCGAACCCACTACAAAAAAACCGGTAATAATTGCGACAGTTACCGCACCGATTACACCCCAGACAAATATTTTTATATTCTTTGAAGAAACTGAATCTCTTAAATCTCCTAAATAATAGAAAAATATTAAGCCTGTGACGGATAGAATGGTAAGCGCTTTTAAAATGAAGCGAAGGGTAGCTTCTCCGTTGAGAAAGGAAAGTATTATTCCAACTAAGTCGCCAACTATAATTAAGGCTGAAACAAAAAGGGTAAAATATATCAGCCATTTTCTAATGCGCATTTCACGGATGGCTGCATTTTTGAGATAACTAGAATTTAAGAATTTTGAAGACAAAATAAATACCGGAAAAATAATAATTAAAGCCGCAATACCAAAACGAATTAAATCCGCGTTATATGAAATAGAATAAGAGGTCCTTAAAAGCGGGTCAGCAACCCAATAGTTAATGTATTGAAATAAAAGGGTGACAAAATTAATCGTGCTGGCGTACAGCATAATAATTACGAACAGGTGTAAAAACACGTGTTTTGGCGTTGTAGTTTTCTCTTCTTGGGTCGTATTTTCCATATATTTATAATTATTAATAGATATATTAGTATTTTACTGCAAAAGCTGGATATGTCAAAGTTTTTTCATGTTTTTTTTACTTTCAATTTAGGTTTCAACTTTTAACAAAACAAGCTTAAAAAGCTTGTTTTGTTTTTTGTCGGGCTAGTGGGACTTGAACCCACGGCCTCGTGGTCCCGAACCACGCGCGCTACCAACTGCGCTATAGCCCGATAGAGTGAGTAAAATAAGAAATTAATTCTTATTTTCGAGCGATGAGGGCTATATGACGCGTAGCGGCATATAACCGGATTTCGTTTATTGTACTGGTTTGGCTCGCGTCGGGCTGACAGGACTTGAACCTGCGATCTTCTGCACCCCATGCAGACGCGATAGCCAACTTCGCTACAGCCCGTGGCAAAATTGCTTCATAAGACTACCATATTTATTGATGCTTTTCAAGTCGGCCGGTTTATTGTATAATTAAGCTATAATTTTAACCTAAGGAGATAAATATGCAACCAATCAAAGCTTACTTTAGAGAAGCGATAAAGCGAGATGCTTCAGATCTGCACTTAGTTGGTTCCACAAATCCGATTTTGCGCATTGAGGGCGTGTTACAAAACATTGAGGATACCGTTTTAGAAAATAAACTTTTACAAACTGGAATCTATTCAATTATTACTAAAGAGCAAATTGCTAAGTTTGAACAAGATAAAGAACTGGATTTTGGTTTTTCAGTTGATGATGTTAGGTTTCGCGTTAACCTGCATCAGCAGCAAGAAAATATCGCTCTTACCGCGCGTCTTATTCCCAAAGATATTCCAACACCAGAAGCTTTGCATTTTGAAAGTTCGTTGCTTGGTTTTTCAAAATTAGTAGATGGACTTGTCCTTATCACCGGTCCGACGGGGTGCGGAAAATCTACCACGATCGCTTCCATGATTGAAGAAATAAACAAAACGAGACGTGCGCATATTATCTCTATTGAAGACCCGATTGAATTTGTGTTTAGTAATAAGCAAAGTCTTATTGAACAGCGTGAAGTCGGAACGGACACAAAGTCATTTGCGAATGCGCTTAAATATGTTTTGCGTCAGGATCCGAATGTAATTTTTGTGGGAGAAATGCGCGATCCGGAAACAATCGCGACGGTAATAACGGCGGCAGAAACCGGTCACTTGGTATTTTCTACTTTGCATACCGGTAGTGCCGCAGAAGCAGTAGAAAGAATTGTGGATGTTTTTGAAGGTTCAAAACAAAAGCAAGTTCTCATTCAACTTTCAGCGGTTCTTCGCGGTGTGGTTGCTCAGCAGTTAATTCCCGCCAAAGACGGCGGACGAGTGCCGGCCCGTGAAATTATGGTTAATACGGCAGGTGTCGCGAACCTTATTCGAGAAAATAATATTCCTCAAATAAAATCTGCTATTCAAACTGGTGCGAAAGAAGGGATGGTAACGATGGAAAACTCGGTTCGACAGCTGGTTAAAGAAGGTCTGATTGATGAAAAAGAAGCGGCGAACCGAACTGGTATACATCGCAAGGTTGATTAAGAATAATTCTGAAGGAGCGGAGAGTAAAGATGATATGAAATTGATTGAGATATTTAAAAAAATTAATGACACAGCCTCCGAAAATAAAACGGAGGTTTTTGTCGTTGGTGGCTATGTGCGCGATTTGTTGCTGGGGCGAAAAGAAAAAAAAGATATTGATTGTGTTGTGGTTGGTGGAGGAGTTGAGTTTGCCAAGAAATTTGATATAACAATGGAGAAAATTGGTTCTTTGGTAGAATTTCCAGATTTTGATACCGCGCGATATGTTTTGAAAGATGGTGAAGAGGATACAATCGAGGTTGAATTTGCCGGCGCTCGATCGGAAACCTATCAGTCGAAGTCTCGTAAGCCAAAAGTGGAAACCGCTGATTTAAATACCGATCTTAGTCGTCGTGATTTTACGATAAATGCTATGGCGGCGCCGGTTAAAATATTTATAAAAAAGGTTACGGCCGCCGCGTTGAAAAAAAGCTTAACCGATCCCTACGGAGGGGAGAAAGATCTGGAAAAAATGGTTTTGCGCACTCCGCTTGATCCGGATACGACTTTTTCCGATGATCCGCTTCGAATGCTTAGAGCGATTCGTTTTGCTGGACAACTGAAGTTTTTTATTGATAAATCGACACTTGAGTCAATCCATAAAAATCGATCCAGAATAAAAATAATATCTGGTGAAAGAATTCAGGATGAAATATTAAAAATGATGGCAATAGAACAACCCTCGGTTTGTCTTGGGCTTTTATTTCATACCGGTTTACTTGAACAAATCTTACCGGAAGTTGCAAATCTTGATGGGGTTGAAGAAATATTCGGTCATCAGCATAAAAATAATTTGATCCACTCATTTAAAGTCGTAGATAATATTGCGGAGCAATCCGATAATGTTTGGTTACGCCTGGCTGGTCTTCTGCATGATATTGGCAAAACCGGCACCAAAGAATTTATTCCAAAAATCGGCTGGACTTTTCATGCTCATGAACATTTGGGTAAAAAAATGTTATATGTCATTGCTAAACGGCTTAAATTTTCTAAAGATACAACCGATTATATTGCCAAACTTATTCGCTGGCATCTCCAACCCATATCGCTTATGGATGAGGGGATTACCGATTCAGCGGTCAGGCGTCTTATTGTTACGCTTGGTGTTCATATAAATGATTTACTAATTCTCGGCCGAAGTGATATTACAACTGGTAATCCTTTAAAAAAAGAGCGCCGTCTTAAAAATTACGATCGACTTGAAAAGCGGGTGGCAGAAGTAATAGAAAAGGATAAAATGTTGTCTTTTCAATCGCCGGTTCGCGGTGATGAAATAATGTCAGTTTGCGGTCTTAAACCGGGTCCGACGGTTGGTAAAATTAAAACTGCGATTGAGGAAGCAATTTTGGATGGAATAATTCCGAATGAATATGAACCGGCCAAAATCTATTTTGAAAAAATTAAAGATGAGTACCTAAAAAACGTTCAAGATTGGGAAAAATCTTAATTGACAAAAGGCAAAAATATTTATATGATAAGTATGATTATTCATACTTATCATATTTTATGAAGAAAAAACTGAAAATGGGTGATTATCCCGAAGTTTGCGGCGTAACTAGTCTTGGTGAGCGCGGTCAAATAGTTATACCAAAAGAAGCGCGGGCCGCTCTCAAGATTAAAACTGGAGATAGTTTGGTCGCATTGGTTCATAATGAAACTCTGATTTTCGTCTCAAAGAAAAAAATGGAAACTTACATAAAACATTTAACCAAGCATCTTAAATTTTAGTTTATGAACTTAAAGAAATTTCTAAAAGCCAGATATATTATCGCCTTGCTCATTGTTGCCGGCGGTAGTTTTTATTGGTATCGCAGTTATCAGGCAAAAAATAAACCGCCGGTATATGAAACCGTTCCGGTTGTTCTTGAAACCCTAAAACAAACTGTCGACGCAACCGGTAAAGTAGAATCGAAAAATGATATTTCCTTGCGATTTGAAATGCCAGGAACAATCGAAAGAATGAATGTGGCTGAAGGGTCGATTGTTAAAACTGGACAAATTCTTGCGAATATTCGCTTGGCCGAACTTGATGCTGCAGTTGCTCAATCTCAGGCAAATTTGAATAAAATTTTGGCCGGATCAACCGATCAGGATAAACAATATTATGCGGCGGCGGTTGAATCTGCGAAAGCTTCGCTTGATCAATCTATCGCGGACGAGGTAAATGCCCGCAATACCATGATCGTGGCAATTCAAGCCAGCTTGCCAAGATTAGACGACAGTTTAACTCAAGCCGACAATATTTTAGGGATTGATAATACAAATGCTAACGCGGATTTTAAGACCCTATTATCAGTGCAGAAACCTTCTTTGATCGGAAAATCTTCCATAGATTATAGCGCAGCCAAAAGAGCTCGTGACAATGCTAGATCATTAGCTTTAAATCTAATTTCTATTAGTTCAACTTCATCCGTTGATTTGGTTGTTCCGGCTATTGATACTGCGTTTGTTGCTTTTAACCAACTCTTAGCTGATGTATCGGAGATGTTAAATAACACTGTGACCAATGGTTCGTTTACGCAGGCAATCTTGGATGGTAAAAAAACAACAATTGAATCAACTCGTATTACTCTCGCCACGCAGTACACATCATTTGTTGGGCAGAGCCAAGTAGTTACCAATGCCAAAAATGCTATTAGTATTAGGCGTGCTGCTTACAATCAAGCTTTGGCTAATTATCAAGGCAAAGTTGTTCCGCCCCGCGATGTCGATGTTGCACCATATCGTGCGGCGCTAGCTCAGGCAGTCGCAAATCGAGATAAAGCGATTATTCGTGCGCCGATTGATGGAATTATTACTAAAGTAAATAAAAAAATTGGCGAGACTGTAAACGGTTCTGAAGCAATCATAAATTTACTTTCACCTCATTACGAAGTAAATGTTGATATTCCGGAAACTGATGTCGCTAAAATCAATGTTGGCGAAAAAGCCGAGATTACCTTAGATGCATTTGGTGAAGAAACAAAATTTTCCGGTCTTATCTTAACTATTGATCCTGGTTCTACTGAGGTTCAGGATGTTGTGTATTACAAAGTACGAATCAGTCTCGATGACACTAACAAAGCCGTTAAACCCGGCATGACCGCAAACGTCTCAGTGAATGCTGCTCAAAAAGATAATGTTTTAAGCATTCCTTTACGCAGTGTAAAAACACGAACTGACGGCACTAAATATGTTAAAGTACTTGAAAATGGTCAGTCGGTTGAGAAGACTGTTACAATCGGTATGAAGGCAAATGAAGGTAAGGTTGAAATATTAACTGGTCTTAAAGAAGGTGAACTGGTTATCTTGAGTATAAAATAATTCCAAAAAATATGGCGCTCATACAAGTAGTTGACTTGAAAAAAGAATATACTACCGAAGACGTTGCGACCCCGGTTCTGGGTGGTTTGAATTTTAGTATTGAAAAAGGTGAATTTGTTGCTATTATGGGTCCCTCCGGTTCCGGCAAATCAACTCTCATGCATATTTTGGGTTTTCTCGATACACTTACAACCGGAAAATATATCTTTGAAGATAAAGATGTGAGCACCCTTGATGATGATGAGCTTGCGGAAATGCGCGGCAGTAAGGTTGGTTTTGTTTTTCAGGCTTTTAATTTGCTTAATCGGGTGGGCGCTAAAGATAATGTAGTTCTGCCGCTTTTATATACAAAAGCGTCCGGCGCCGAACGAGATCGGCGAGGTACTGAGCTTCTCGCACAAGTCGGTCTTTCACATCGTATGAATAATACGCCGGGCCAGTTATCGGGTGGAGAAAAACAACGGGTAGCAATTGCGCGTGCGTTAATAAATAATCCCGAAATTATTTTTGCCGACGAACCAACCGGCAATCTTGATTCAAAATCCGGTTTGCAGGTGATGAAAATTCTTCAGGAGCTCAATGAACAGGGTCATACGATTATTTTAGTAACGCACGAAAAATATACGGCGGAGCACGCGAAGCGGATTCTTTTAATCCATGATGGATTGATTGTTTCTGACGAGCTTGTAAAAAATCGCCAAATTGCAAAAGATAAAAGTGAACTCAGCAAGTAACTTCTTATCAGTATGGTGATATTCGATAACCTGCGTAATGCCTGGCGTCTTTTACGCCAAAATAAGGTGCGGTCATTTCTAACCATGCTTGGTATTATTATTGGCGTTATGGCGGTGGTGGTTATTATGTCCGTTGGTGCGGGCGCGCAGAGCCTCATAGTTAATCAATTTAAAAGCATGGGTACAAATTTGGTTGGAGTTTTACCCGGAAAATCCGACGAAAAAGGTCCGCCTGCCTCGGTTATGGGTATCGTCGTTACAACTCTTAAAGATGATGATCGCAAAGCTTTTGACAATGGCGAGATTCCACATATATTAGCCTCCACGTCCTATGTGCGGGGTATTGATACTGTTACTAGCGGTGATAATAAAACTGATACAAATTTTCTTGGCACTTCCGCCGGGTATCCGAATGTGGAAGAAATAAATTTGGAATTTGGTCGCTATTTTACTGAAGAAGAAGAAAAAGGAAATGCGAAAGTTGCGGTTATTGGCAGTACAGTTGCCAAGGCATTATTTCCGGACGCTGATCCGCTTGGAAAAAATGTAAAAATTAAAAAAACGATTTTTCAAATTATTGGCGTAGCAAAGGAGCGAGGCCGAAGCGGTTTTCAAGATCAAGACAATCAAATATTTGTGCCACTTTCTACTGCGCAGAAATTATTGCTCGGCATAAATTATGTAAATTTTATGCGAGTAAAGGTAGATTCGGCTGATAATATTTCAGAGGTGGAAGAATTTATTAAAATAAAATTACGCGAACAGCATAATATAACAAATCCAGATAATGATGATTTTTCCGTTCGGTCTACTAATCAAGGGATTGAAGCGATTTCCTCGGTGACCAATGGTCTTAAATTTTTTCTTGCTGCGATTGCGGCAATCTCACTCGTTGTAGGCGGTATTGGAATCATGAATATTATGCTTGCGGCGGTAGAAGAGCGCACCAAAGAAATTGGCCTGCGTAAAGCAGTTGGAGCAAAGAGCCGACAAATTATTGCCCAATTTTTGGTTGAAACGATTTTGATAACATTCACGGGCGGTGTTATTGGTATAATTATCGGCAGCGGAATTTCTATTTTGGTTGCGTCGATAGCAAAAAATATGGGTTATAGTTGGGATTTGGTTATTACTCCTTCTTCAATTATTCTCGGCTGTATCGTATCAATTGTAATAGGAATTGTTTTTGGTGTGACGCCTGCTCGCCACGCCGCTAGGTTAAATCCGATTGAAGCTCTGAGACACGAATAATATGTTAATTCGTATAAATAACATTAGACTCGCATATCAGTCCCTTTTGCGCCAAAAGCGCCGCACGATTTTAACAATGCTAGCTATTAGTATTGGCATTAGCGCGGTTATTACTATTATGGCGGCGGGTCGCGGTATGCAAAAGTTTGTGCTTGGTCAATTTGATATTTTTGATGCAAAATCTTTAAGCATTGAAACTAAAATTCCAACATCTAAGGCAAATTCAAGCGATAGCGCAATTGCTCAGGCAAGCGGTGTTGTAATTACCACTTTACGGGATAAAGATATTGAAGATGTTAGTAAACACCCAAATATTTCCGTTGCGTATGGAATGGTAATCGGCCAGGAAATCGCTTCCTAC
Organism: Patescibacteria group bacterium; assembly: GCA_041661385.1. GTDB lineage: Bacteria > Patescibacteriota > Patescibacteriia > Magasanikbacterales > GWA2-37-8 > JAKANM01. Next base: position 207,418 of record JBAZUP010000001.1, on the reverse strand, counting down.
AATGGCTATAATCAAAAAACAACTATTTGGGGTGAAGGAGCCGGAGCGGCAGAAGTTGAGGTGTTAAAATTTTCTGAAGGAAGGTTTTATGCCAAAGACGAGGAAGATTCACTGGCCTCTGTTGTTGTGCTAGGTGCGAAAGTAAAAGAAACTTTGTTTGGTGATGAATCGGCGGTTGGAAAAAATATCTATCTTAGTGGAAAATCATTTCGAGTGATTGGTGTTTTGGCTCCGCGCGGTGCCGCTTTTATTTTTGATCTCGATACGGTTATTTACATGCCGTGTAAAACAATGCAAAAAAAATTATTGGGCATTGATTATGTGAGACAGATCATAGCTAATCTGCGCGACACAAATAAAGCCGCCGAAACAGTGGATGATTTGGCTGCAATAATTCGCGAAAATCATTCTATCACTAACCCCGATCGTGATGATTTTATGATAAATACCACGGCTGACGCTTTGAAATCTCTGAAAACAGTTACCGATGGTGTTACACTTCTTTTGGTGGCGCTCGTTTGTATCTCGCTTTTGGTGGGAGGGGTTGGAATTATGAATATTATGTATGTATCGGTTGCCGAGCGGACGTTTGAAATCGGACTTAGAAAATCTTTGGGCGCAAAAAAAAGCGATATCCTTTTACAATTTCTTTCAGAAGCGGTGCTAGTTACACTTGGTGGTGGAGTAGTAGGTATTATTATTGGTTCGGTCTTAGCGTATGTAATTTATTACCTAGCAGTTCGTTTTGGCTTCAAATGGGTTTTTGATGTTTCGTTATTTTCAATTTTACTTTCAGTTGGTTTTTCAGCCGTCATTGGTTTACTGTTCGGTATTTATCCGGCCCGTAAAGCGTCTAACTTAAGTCCAATTGACGCGCTTCGTAAAGAATAAGTATAAAATTTAAACCCCTCCGCACCGACGAATCGGGGGAGGGGTTAGAGGTGTTTCTGATGTCCTGCTTTAGTTGGGCAGGTCGGGCTTCTTGCTGTGCCTCTTGTAGGCGGGGAAGTCGAGGAGCTTGCCGTCTTCGGGCGGAATGTCATCAGGCTGCGGATTCTTCATGGCAGCAACGAACTTTTCCCCCCAGTTTGGGTCGGGGTGCATTCGACGAATATTCGTCGGGATGTCGAGTTCGTTCTCGATGGGGCCGATGGAATTGGCCTTCTCCTCGTCGTACTGCCTGTTTTCACGGGCAGCCTTCATCTCATCGTTCAATTCGACGAGCAAGAGCACCATCTTCAACACCGGAAGGAGCAAGGCGAAGATGATGAGTCTTTCGGAAAAATCTTGCTCAACGGCGAAGTTGGATGCGGTGACGATGATGACTGGGTAGGTGATGAACCAGTAGCCAACGAAGACTTCGTTGAGTACCAAGAGCAATTTCTGGTATGAACTGCGAGTATTACGGGTCATCGTTTTCCCTTTCGAGGTGAAAAGTGAACATCAGATTTGCTGATTAACAGGGTGAAATTTCTTTCGCCGAGTTAAAATCAACTGAATATATTAGCATAATATGACGATATTGTCAAGAGCATTTGGGCAGTTTTAAGCCAAATTAAGCACAATTTTAACACCTTTTAGACTTGCGAAGATGGATTTTTAGTGTTAATCTAGCGAGCATATGGCAACAGATACCCAGGCTATAAAAGACCGGTTGGACATCGTCCAGATTATTGGTGAATATATCACTCTAAAAAAGGCTGGCGCTAACTGGAAAGCGAACTGTCCTTTTCATAATGAAAAGAGCCCGTCTTTTATGGTTCATCAGGAAAAACAGATCTGGCATTGTTTTGGTTGTGGTAAGGGCGGAGATGTTTTTACCTTTGTTCAGGAAATGGAAGGATTGGATTTTGTTGAATGTTTAAAATTGCTCGCAAAACGCGCCGGAGTAGAAGTTAATCTTGATCGTAATGAAGAAAACGCTAGCCTCAGAAATCGTTTGCTTGAAATAAATAATTCCGCGGCAATTTTTTATCACCGTTTTCTTACCGAACTTCCGGCTGCTGAACCGGCAAGAAAATATTTAGAAAATAGAGGATTAAAAAATCAGACTATTACCGATTGGCAAATTGGGTATATTCCCGATCAGTGGGAACTGCTAACTCAATATTTATTAAAAAAGGGTTTTGCTCTAACAGATTTAGTTCTCGCGGGGCTTACAATTAGAAGAGAAGGAGCAGACGAAAAAACCGGTCAGGGATTTTATGATCGATTTAGAGGTAGGATAATGTTTCCGATTTACGATACTCACGCGAATGTAATTGGCTTTACCGGCCGAGTTTTGGTGGAAACAGAGAAGTCGGGCGGAAAATATGTAAACACTCCAGAAACCGCGCTTTATGACAAATCACGAGTTTTGTACGGAATTCATCGCGCAAAAACAGAAATCAAAGCCAAAGATCAAGCGGTGGTAGTGGAAGGGCAAATGGATGTAATAGCTTGCCATCAAGCTGGTATGGCTAATGTGGTTGCGGCTTCTGGTACGGCATTAACTATGGAACAGGTTAAATTATTAAAGCGCTATAGTAATAATATTATCATGGCGTTTGATGCGGATGCGGCCGGACAAAAAGCCGGTCAAAGAGGAATTGATGTAGCGCTTGAAAACGGAATGAGTATAAAAGTTATTCAAATTCCTCCCGGAGCCGGAAAGGACGCGGATGAATGTTTGAAAAAAAATCCGACAGTTTGGTTTGATTCCGTAAAAAATGCCAAGGGTGTGATGGATTGGTATTTTGGTATTCATCTTAGTGGATTAAATAAGAAAGATTTTGGTTCAAAACAAAAAGTTGCACAGGCTTTGCTTCTGGAAATTTCAAAAATTCCAAATGGCGTAGAACGGGATGAGTGGTTAAAGAAATTAGCAGATGATCTTTCAATTGAGCCGAGCGTATTACGTGAAGAAATTAAAAAAATAAAATCGAAAGTTGTGAGTCCGGTAAAGGTAGAGTTGTCAAAGGTAGAAATTGTCGTGAAAAGCCCGCAGGATAATATGGAAGAGGAATTTTGGTCGTTACTATTGAAACACCCGGAAAATTACAATTCATTGCGTGATAAAATACCGACTGGCCAATTTTTTAGTTCTGGTTTCGCAGGCCTTTACGAAGCAGCCGAAAGAATATATAATAAGCGCAACAAAATTACCGCAGATGATATTCGTTCGGAAATAGCGAATACTGGCCTTTCTTCCTCTGTGGAGCTCTTGTTATTAAGGGCCTCAAAGGATTTTGACAATATAACACCCGAAACATCGGGTAAGGAGTTGGAGCAGCTCCTGTACAGAATTAAAGGTATGTGGAAGGTTCAGAGAGGAAAGGAAATACAAAGTGAACTGGCTGACGCGGAAAAACTAAAGGATAATTTGAGAATATCAAATCTAATTGACGAGTTACAAAAAATTCAAGCTATTTAAAAAATATTTTTAATAAGGCAACATGACTGTAAAGTCAAAAAGTCCAAAAGTTGGCAAAGCCAAAAAATTAAAAAAGGTGGTTAAATCCGCCAAACCAAAACACGCAGCCCAGAAGGCTGTAAGCAAAAAATTAAATGTCAAAGCCGTAAAACGCGACGACAAAAAATTTAAAAAACTTCAAGCCAAGAAAAAAGAAAAATTTATTCCGGAAGAAGTAGTCGAGCCGCCAGCCGAAGTTATTTGGGCGCTCATTAAAAAAGGCCGCAATCGCGGTTTTATTACGGAAGCGGAATTAATGCAAACCATGCCTCGGCCAGAATGTTACCTCGAACTGTATGAGGCCTTTCTTGAAATAACCGAAAAAAACGGAATTTCTGTAGTTGAGGGAGCAGGAAGCTTGCTCGGAAATCACGATGTAAACAAAAAAACTTTAAAGCAATTTCAAGGTGAACAGCCCGATATGGATGTTCCTTTTGATTTGGGTCAAATTTCTTCGGATTCAATTCAGATGTATTTGCGTGAAATCGGCAAGATTCCACTGCTTAAGGCTGAGGAAGAAGTTGTGCTCGCCAAACGCAAGGAAAGAAATGATAAAGCGGCCGAGGCCAAGCTTATCGAGGCGAACTTGCGCCTGGTTGTTTCAATTGCTAAAAAATTTGTTGGCAAAAGTCTTACCTTGCTAGATCTTATTCAGGAAGGAAATATTGGCTTATTCCGGGCAGTAAAAAAGTTTGATTACCGCAAAGGCTACAAATTTTCAACTTATGCCACCTGGTGGATTCGTCAGGCCATTACCCGCGCTCTTGCCGATCAATCTCGTACGATTCGTATTCCAGTCCACATGGTTGAAACTATTAATCGCTTTCAACAAGTTCAGCGTCGGCTGCTTCAGGATCTTGGCCGCGACCCCACTCCAGAGGAATTAGCAGCGGAAATGGGTGAAGAGGTTTCGAAAATTCAACATATTATAAAAATTTCTCAGGACACAATGTCACTTGAAGTGCCAATTGGTGATGATGATGAGGATACTCAATTAAGTGATTTTATTGAAGATGTTAAAAATATTTCTCCCGATCGTTCGGCCGGTCTTCAAATTCTCCGTGATTATGTGCACGACGCAATCAAGGATTTGGCGCCACGTGAACAAAAAATTCTAGAAATGCGGTTTGGTCTCGGTGACGGCGTTACACACACCCTTGAAGAAGTGGGCCAGGAATTTGGTGTTACACGCGAACGTATTCGTCAAATTGAAGCCAAAGCTCTCGAAAAAATTCAACATACCGAAATCGTCAGCAAACTTCGCGATTATTAGAATTAGCGTATGAAGATTGTTTTGTCCGGCGGGGGGACACTGGGGCCGGTCGTGCCTCTTATTGCAATTGCCGAAAGTTACCGTGAATTCAATCCAGAAGTTAAATTTATTTGGATTGGTACTAAAACCGGACCAGAACGGGTTTTAGTTGAAAATAACGGAATACCGTTTTTGACAATCGGATCGGCAAAATGGCGACGCTATTTTTCACTTCTTAATATTATCGATTTATTCAAGCTTATTATCGCTTTCTTTCACGCGTTAGTTATTTTAATTCGTGAAAAACCGGATTTGTTAATTTCGGCCGGGGGATATGTAAGTGTACCGGTGCATTTTGCCGGAGCTTTCCTTGGTATGCCGGCCTGGGTTCATCAGCAAGATGCTCAAATCGGCCTCGCGAACAAACTCATGTTTAAATTGGCTTTCAAAACTACGGCGGCGCTCGCGGAAACAGCCGCAAAATTACCGCCAAAAAAAACTGAATGGATCGGCAACCCATCTCGAGATCTGCAAGTGTCCGATAAAAATGAAGCAAGAAATAAATTTGGTATTCCGGAAGGAAAACCGATAATATTTGCGCTTGGCGGGGGAACCGGTTCCGCGACTATTAATCAACTGGTGCTTTCCGCGATTCCGCAACTTCCCGAAGATTGGCACGTCATTCATTTGGTAGGGAAAGAACGACCGAAGGAATTATCCGAGCGGGCGGCGGGAATTTTTCCAAATTATCATGTTTATGATTTTTTTGTAAGTGAAATGAAAGACGCCTACGCAGTAGCCGATATTGTTGTTGCGCGCGCTGGGTTTTCTACCCTTACCGAATTAGCCGTTCTTAGTAAACCGGCAATAATTTTGCCGATGTTTGGTACACACCAAGAAGAGAATGCGAGAGTGTTTGCAAAGAACGGGGGAATAATAATGCTTGATAACGGCATAAACGGTTTGAGGCTCGCGCAAATGCTGAAAGAGCTTGTTCCTAAAAAACAATACTTAAAAGAATTAGGCGACAAACTTCACGATTTATTGCCCCAGACAGATCCTAAAAAAATAATTGAGATTATTGAACTGCTTACAAAAGAATATTAAAAAATAAAAAACCCGCCGATTAGGCGGGTTTTAAATTTAATTTCTTTTTGCTCTTTTATTTATTTCTTCACTCTTTTCCTTTGCTTCTCTAATTTTTTTTATCACTTCAACCGGTACACCGCGTCGTTCAGCTTCTTCTTTGTCAGCCTTGCTCCAATCGACATCGATATCAATATCTTCTGTTCCAAGGTCGAGATCAAATTCATGTCCGGTTGATTTAATTCTGTCTTCCGGTTTGATTGCTAAATCTTCGTCTGTTAATTCAATAATATCATTTGGTGTCTCTTTTGAAGCTCGAAATGAAGCATCAAGCGCAGATTTGTCGCGAGCTTTTATATCTTCAGGTCGATAACCTCGTTGGGTTTCTCTCATATAATATATGGTTAAAAGTACAAATAATTATACCACAAAAAAGCACTTTTGTCAATGTATTATAGCAGACATGGGTTTATTGAAAAGTCGAAAAATAGCTGAGTTATGCACAGATTTTCGTTGACGCGCAAGTCGTGAGGTGAGAAAATTGCAGCAAGTTTTTATACTAACCTTTTTTCGCCGAGGTGAATGATGAAAAAAAAATTTAATGATAAGTATTTGCTTGCGAGTCGGGAGGCCATCCGGGAAGAATATCGACAAACGATTATAAAACTTCAGAATAAATTGTTTCGCGACCGGGCATTGGATTTTATTACCAAAGAAGTGCAGAGACATAGTCTTTGCGTAATAGATCTGGTAGTCGCAGACTATCGAACGAAAATTTTTACTGCTCTCGCCAAAAGTTTGGGAGCAGGAGCCAAGTTCAAGTGTCTGAAAGCAAATTTGCGTCTCGATCAGGGACAAAAGATTTTGCATGTGCAAGAAATTGCTTTTAGCAAAAAATGCTTGGAAGAAGTACGGGAAAGAATCTTTACCCGTAAATTTGCTCCAAGCACGCCCCAGCTTGTTCCAATCTCAGTCTGCATTGTTTCATCAGCAACCGCCATCGAAATCGAGGGAACTCCAGTGGTTTCCATTAATCATGGGTGTCCCTGTTGCGGAACCAAAGTCTAAAAAAGGTACCTCTTTAACCCCTTCATCATGCAAATGGTGAGGGGGTGTATCTTTTTAATATTCCATGTTATAGTTTTGTTAGAAATATTGTTTGTTTATATATGAAATATACCGAGAAAATTCATCGTGCCATTAAGTTTGCCGCAAAAACTCATCAGCATTATCAGGATCAAAAACGAAAAGGTAAAGATATTCCATATATCACACATCCGCTCACGGTTGCGCTTATTTTAGCTTTGCACGAAGCTGATGAAGATGTTATTTGCGCGGGTATCCTTCATGACACGATAGAGGATAGTTCAGAAGATAAAAAAGTAACAGCGGAAATGCTAACAGAAAGATTTGGCAAAAATGTTTCAGATTTGGTGGTAAGTGTAACGGATAATAAACAATTAAAAAAAGAAGAGCGTAAGGCGGAAGTTTTAGAACGGTTAAAAACTTTTTCTCATGATTCTATCATGCTTAAATCCGCCGATGTTTTAAATAATATTGCCGAGATTTTAGATGACCATGGGCGATATGGCGATATAACTTTTAAAAGATTTAGCGAGTCAAAAGAAAAAACTATTGAAAAGTATCTAAAAATTATTTCTGTCCTTGTAGGGCGCTGGCCTGAAAGTCCGCTTAAAGATGAATTAGAAGCGCTGGCAAGTGAATTGAAAAAATTATGAAAAAAATAACGGCAATCATTGTATTTGCTTTTATATTTGTAGCGGGTTCGGTTTTGGCAGAAACAACTTCAACTGTAAAAGAACTTTCTGTTTCGCAAATAGCAAACCAGCTTAAAATATCTTCGCTTAAAGCGCGCGCTTACCCGGGCAGTGATTTTGTCGTTGTAAGTGAGTTAGATGCCTCTAGTACTTATTATCGCTATATTGTTTCCTATGAGTCTGATGGATTAAAGGAAAATGGTTTGCTAACTGTGCCAAAGGGTGAAAAGCCTATTGGTGGCTGGCCGGCGATTCTTTTTCTTCACGGCTATGTTCAACCCGAAGTATATACCACGGAAAAGCGCTACGCGGCCTATGTAGATTATTTTGCAAAAAAAGGTTATGTAGTTTTTAAACCAGATTATCGCGGGCACGCGGAGTCTGAGGGTGCTCCAGAGGGTGTGTATTATTCACCTGCGTACGCTATCGATGTTTTGAACGCGCTTTCAAGTCTAAAAAAATATCCCGATGTTAATGCAAAAAAAATCGGTTACTGGGCTCATTCAATGGGTGGAAATATAACTTTAAAAAATTTATTAGTAGATGGTAAAAGCATTAAAGCAGCAGTCATCTGGGGTGGGGTAGTAGCATCATACCGCGATATTATGTTCAATTGGCCGGATAATAATCCGAAAGCTGTATACAGACCTTCGCCAAAGGACATCTCAGTGAAGCAAGATTATCGCAAAAAGATTATCGCGAAATATGGCACACCAAAAACAAATCTTAGTTATTGGAAACTTGTCGATCCAACCTATTATATAAAAGACATAACTACACCGATTCAGCTTCACGCCGGTACAAAAGATCTGGATGTGCCGATTGATTTCTCGCGCGGATTTTATAATAAGATGAAATTGGCAAAAAAGAAGATAGAATTATATACCTATAAAAACGGCAATCATAATTTATCAGCTCCGAACTTTGACCTCGCAATGAAAAGATCAGTCGCGTTTTTTGATAAGTATTTGAAGTAGGTCGGGGGATTCTCGCGCGCTTTATCCGGGATTCTGCTTCGCCTCTCATTCGCTTCCGCTCATTCGGGCTAGCCACCGCCTCGCCGTCCTCGTCGCCAGCAAAGCTCCTCGGACATGGCTCCGGCGTTCTCACCCCATACGCGACCAAAGCAGTTTGGTCGCTCCTCCCACACAAATATAAAAACCGCATAAATGCGGCTTTTATATTTGTGGGTCGGATGGGATTCGAACCCATGACCTTCTCCTTAAAAGGGAGCTGCTCTACCAGCTGAGCTACCAACCCGTCTAAATAGACTTCAGACTTCGTACATGATATACTACTTTAGCATAAAAATCAAGTCCCAGGGTGGATAATTTTAATATATTTATGTTAAATCTCAAGTATTTTAAAAAGGTTCGCGAAGAATTGCTATCTTATGCGGAAAAGCGCCGCACCCTAATTAAGGCCTCGGGCGACGCCCAACACCTCGCTAAAAAGTGCATATTTGCCCTTCAGCGAGACGAAACTAAAGAAGCCAAAGAATGTCTCGATAAGTCTCTATCAATTCTCGATAGTTTGGTAAAAAAATACCACGGCGAAGAGGGGATTTTTGATGAAGGTGCTTTCCGGGCTGCTCTCGAGGAATATGTTGAAGCTAGATTGTTTACATCTTTTATTCAAGGCAAAGAGTTAGGGCAAATCGATGAGCTTCCTGTGGATTCAGATATGTTTATTAGCGGACTTTGCGATGTGCCAGGAGAAATAGTGCGCTACGCGATAAAATCTGCGACGGAAAGAAAATTTGAAATTGTAAAACATTGTTACGAAGTTTCCGAAGCGATTATCAATGAACTTATTGATATGGATTTGACCGGATATCATCGCCAGAAATTTGATCAGGCCAAACACGCATTAAATAAACTTCAACAAATTGTTTACGAGGTGAGTCTTAAGGCCTAGAGTGCTTTATGGAGCCGCTTATTAAAATGAGTAAAAAATTATTACATTGGCTAATTGCTTTTTTTGCATATTGGTTTTACAGCCGTCCCTCTCGAAAAATTATTGTTATCGGCGTTACCGGTACAAAAGGCAAATCGACCACCAGTCGTCTTGTTGCTTCGGTGTTAGAAAAAGGCGGTTTTAAGGTTGGACTTTTGTCGACTGTTGAGTTTCAGATTGGCGACAAGCATTGGTTTAATGATAAAAAAATGACCATGCTGGGCCGCGGACAGATTCAGAAAATGCTTCATGATATGGTTATGGCCGGCTGTACCCATGTCGTTGTCGAAACTTCTTCGGAGGGGATTTTACAATATCGGCATTATGGTTTGAATTATGATTTGTGCGTGTTTACAAATCTTGGTTCAGAGCACGCGGAGCGCCATGGCGGTTTTGAAAATTTACGAAATGATAAAGGTAAGATATTTGCATGTTTAAAAAAGGTTTGTCAAAAAAAACTTAATGGTGTAGTTGTTCCAAAAACCATTGTTGCAAACGGCGATGATAAAGAGGTTGATTATTTCCTTTCGTTTGGTGCCGATCGTAAATATATTTATGGTTTTACGGAAAAAACATTTAAAGATTCAGAGTCGGTGCTCGCAAAAAAAGTAGCAGACGAAGATCAGTCGTTTACAATCGGTGAAGAAAAATATACTCTGGGGTTAGTCGGCGATTTTAATGTTTATAATGGATTGGCAGCAGCGGTAGTCGGAAAAAGTTTTGGAATTAAATATGAATTAATTCGTGATGCCTTATTAGGCGTAAAACTTGTTCCCGGTCGAATGGAATTTATTGAAGCAGGCCAATCCTTTAAGGTGGTAGTAGATTATGCTCACGAATCAATGAGTTTAACAGCTTTGTTTAACAGCCTTAGAAAAATGACTTCGGGTAGGATAATTAGTGTTGTTGGTTCAGATGGAGGCGGACGTGATGTTCAAAAACGTAGCACAATGGGAAATATTGCCGGAAAAATGACTGACATTGTAATTATTACGGATGTAAATTGTTATGATGAAAACCCGGCCGAAATCGCTGAGATGCTTGCAGAAGGAGCAAGGGCAGCCGGAAAACACGATAAAATTGATTTGTTTATTGAACTAGATCGAAAAACTGCAATACAAACCGCATTTCGAATTGCTACTGTTGGTGATACGGTTGCTATCACTGCCAAAGGCACGGAACCATATATTGGTATTGCGAACGGAAAAAAGATCCCTTGGGACGATCGTGAAGTTGCAAAAAAATTATTAGCAGAATTATTATGACTAGAATAAAAAATTTGCCGCTTCGAAATGGGGAGTTAGTTGTCGAAATAATAAAACCCGCCATGGTCCATAGTTTTTTTCGAATTGGTATTGGTTTAGTTATTTTGCTTGTTAATTCATTTTTTACTTTTTGGTTTTGGCAAAAAGGACTTGAGGGTCAAATTTTTTATGGTGCTGTTTGGGCTCTAGGTTTATATTTAGTTTTATATGGAGCATTATTTAATCGTTCGAATTATTTGGTAGTAACTAACGAAAGAATTTTTGATATTCAAAGAGAATCACTATTTTCCGAAACTTTAGCAACGCTTAATTTTACCGATTTAGTTGATGTGGTGGTAATAAAAAAAGGTTTTTTGCCGACAATTTTAAATTATGGCTTAATCACTTTACACCCGAGAGACGGTAAATTTACCTTTGAAATCGAAAAAGTTCCCAAGCCCGGCCGCGTTCAAAATTTACTGTTTGAGCGTCGAGAGGCAGCTAACCGAAATAATCAGTATATAAATAATTCAGCTTTGCTCAAACAAGTCTTAAAAATAGTTCCGGACCTGAGTGAAGCTGAGCTTACTATGCTTTACCAGCGTGTAAACAGTCAGCTTAAAAAAATTGCCGATGAAGGTGTAAAAGAAGATTTGGAAATGATATAATAATAGTGGCTATTCCTATGGAACAGCAAAAAGGAGCAACAAAGAAATTTTTAAAATCTCGCTGGTTTTTAATCGGTGGGTCGTTGTTTTTTGCGCTTCTTGCATATTTTTTTGCTCAAAAATATTACCAAAATTATATTTTACGGGTTGAAATAAATCACATGCTAGAAGAGGCGCAAAAAGTTGAAAACACCAATGCCGAACTGAAAGCAATTCTTGAAAAAGTAAAATCGCCTGCTTATGCTGAACAAATCGGCCGGACAAATTTTGGTTTAATAAAGCCCGGTGAAAATCAGGTTATTGTTATCGGTGGGGCGTCTAAAAAGGATGGACAAACAAATTCCTCTATGTTAGAATCAATTAGAATTTCCAACCCACGTCAGTGGTGGAATTACTTTTTTAACAGTAATTAATTTCAAATATTTATGACAAACATGCCAGAGGTGGAAAAACAACCAGTCGTCGAAAAGGAAGCTGCCAAAAAAATAAATGTGACTAAAAAGGTATTTTTATTCGGTTTTTTTGGTTTTCTTGGTTTGATTTTAATAGCTTCGGTCGGAACAGGAATTTATCGTGTTTACGCTAAATCCGCGAGTGATAAATTTTCTGTTGCAGTAGCAACAGTTTTGCGCCTGCCGGTTGCCAAGGTAAACGGCCAAACAATTTTGTTTAGTGATTATTTTGATGATTTAAGCGCGATTAAAGCAATGAGAAGTTTTGACGCGAAATCCAACGGACCAGCTGCAAGCCTAACGGATGAAAATTTATCTGATCAAGTATTGTTCAGACAAGTTAATAATGTTCTTATTAAAGAAATGGCTGCTAAGTTTGGCGTAAAAGTAGAACAGGCCGACATTGATAGTGTAAAAAAAGATATTCTAATACAGCAATTTGGTGACCTTACGAAAGCTGAGGCGGCAATAAAAGAAAGATACGGTTGGACACTAGCGCAGTTTGAAAAGAAAGTAATTGGTCAATATATATTGCAGAATAAATTAGCAAAAATTATCGCTTCTGATACGGTTGCTCGAGAAAAGATTCGCGTCGAAGCTCAAGGTGTTCTTGATCAGATAAAAGGCGGAGCAGATTTTGTCGCTATGGCGGCAAAATACGGTTCCGATGGTACCGCTCAAAAAGGCGGGGACCTTGGTTGGTTTGCAAAAGGGGATATGGTTCCGGAATTTGAAACTGCCGCCTTTGCTTTAAAAAAGGGCGAGTTATCACCAGTTCTAGTTGAAACTCAATATGGATATCATGTAGTTCAAACTATGGATAAGAAAACTGAAAAGGTAAAAGATGAATCCGGCAAAAATGTAAACAAGGAGCAAGTTATAGCGAGACACATATTGTTCGCTTTTCCATCGCTTGATAAGATTCTTAGTGATGCTATAAAGAAAGCGACCATCCATGTTTATGGAAAGATAAACAACCCGTTCAAAGTATTGACAGAAACGCCGGCGAGTGAAACAAATTAAGACTAAAGGCGGCTAACAGCCGCCTTTTTTAAAAATGCGGGTATAGTATAATGGTAATATGTGTCCTTCCCAAGGATAAGCCACGGGTTCGATTCCCGTTACCCGCTCAAAGCAACAGCCGCAAGGCTGTTTTTGCTTATCTTAGCCAAATATAAGCCAATATTTATGATTAACTATTGACAAAAGGGTCTATTTATGATATACTCTTCAGTTGTGAAAATTATTGATATCCTTTTGGATATTTTTTTTATGACTGAAAATTATGAATATTTATCAGACCAACAAACAAATTATCAATCTTGTCCTATTCGCAGTTTTTGCTGTGATTGGCGTCGTTCTAAACCCAGCTTACGCGTCTGCAAAAATGCTATCTTTGGCATATTTGGATGTATTTCAAGTGGTTAATTTTTCAACCAAGGAAACATCAATCGCTTATGTTGGTTTTGAAACAACCACTACAGAGGAAGTTGATGTTGAGAAACAGGATAAAATTAACCGTTTAGATTCCTTTTTCGCCAAGCGCGATATGCCGCTTGCCGGTTATGGTGCTAAGTTTGTCGAAATTGCGGAAAAGTGTGATATAGATTGGCGCCTTCTTCCAGCTATTGGTGTTCGTGAATCATCTGGTGGAAAACACTTAAGAAATAATAATCCATTTGGTTGGGGATCAGCCAATATTAAATTCAATGACTTTAATGATGCGATTGAAAATGTCAGCGATCACTTGTGTGGGTTAAGAGAATCTACCGCAAAATATTATAAAGATAAAACTCAAGCTCAAAAGTTGTGGTATTATAACGGTTCGGTATTGCCGAGTTATCCAAAAGAAGTGGTTGAGATAATGGAGATGATGTAAAGAAATTAAAAAACCCGCAAATTCGCGGGTTTTTATATTGACAAAGCAGTGTTTAAAGACTATGATATTTCCACCAAAAACGCCGAGATAGCTCAGTTGGTAGAGCAGCGGTATCGTAAACCGCAGGTCGTGGGTTCAAGTCCCATTCTCGGCTCACACATATAAGAATCACTCACTATGGGACTTTCACTGCTCGACTCACAAACATAAAAATCACTCCTATTCTGAGTGGTTTTTTATTTTATCCCCAAAAATATTCATTGTCTGGTCAGGATGTGCTATAATAAGAAAACAAAATTATGATTAGTCTTTACGGAGTTTCAAAATATTACAATCAAAATTCGCCAGTTTTGAAAGATGTCAATCTTAGAATTAAACCTGGTGAATTTGTTTCGATTGTTGGTCAAAGCGGCGCGGGTAAAACAACCCTCGTTCGTCTTCTTATAGCTGAAGAAAAGCCTTCTAAAGGTAAAATTGAGCTTGGAAACTGGGATATTACAAAAATATCTTCCAGCGTCGTTCCATATCTTCGCCGACAAATCGGAGTCATTTTTCAGGATTTTAAATTATTACCTAAGAAGACTGTTTTTGAAAATGTTGCGTTTGCTCTTGAGGTATCAGGCGCGACTGGAAGTAGAATAAGGCAAATAGTACCGCAAGTTTTGCATTTGGTTGGTCTTGGAAATAAGTTTGAAAGATATCCCGATCAGCTTTCCGGCGGAGAGCAGCAACGAGTGGTGATTGCGAGATCGCTTGTGCACAGACCTAAAGTTATTATTGCTGATGAACCGACTGGAAATTTAGATTCAATTAATACGGATGAAATTATTGAGATTTTGAAAAAAATTAATGAGTTTGGAACGACGATTGTATTGGTAACTCACAATCGCGAAGTTGTAAACAAACTGCGCCGCCGTGTTATTACTCTCGCAGATGGCATGATCATTAACGATGATTCAGAAGGAAAATATATTTTATAATATGCGTTCACTTTATCGAATTGCAAAATTTGCCTTACAAGATATTGGACGAAATTTTGGGCTTTCTTTCATGACGGTATTTATTTTGGTTTTGATGTTGTTGTCGGTAAATACTTTATGGTCGCTTGATATTATTACCAAACAGGCACTACAACTCGTTCGTGATCAAGTTACAATCAGTTTTTATCTCGCGCCCACTGTTACAGAACAGCAAGTTAAAGAATTAAAATCTTATGTCGCGACTTTTCCGGAAGTAACTTCACTTAAATTAGTTTCGAAAGAAGAAGTTTTAAAAACATTTCAAGACCGCCATCGTTTGAGTCCGGAAGTTTTGGAGGCGCTCGATGAACTTGGTGGCAACCCGTTTGGACCAACTATAACAATTCGTACTAAAGAACCCGGCGATTATCGTAAAATTATTGATGCTTTAAGTGTTCCAGAGTATGAACCGATTATTGAAAATAAAAGTTTTGATGGAAATGAATCCGCATTGGATCGAATCCAGCTTATCACCAGCAGAATCGAACGTGTTGGCCTAGGTTTGTCTCTGCTCTTTGCTGTGATAGCCTTTTTCATCATTTTTAACACGATTCGGGCCGCCATCCAAAGCCAGAAGGTGGAAATTAGCATCAAGCGCTTGGTAGGCGCAAATAATTTGTTTATTAGGGGCCCATACTTATTAGAAGCGGCTATTTATGCTTTGGTTAGCACTGCTATTACAATTGTGATTGTTTTTACTTCATTACATTGGTTGGATCAGTATATCAGCATTGTTTTTGCTAACGGCTTCTCCTTGACAAATTACTACCAGTCGAATATGCTGTACCTGTTCGGAATTCAAGCTTTGGCCGTTTTGGTCCTGACCAATCTTTCAAGTGGTCTTGCCATGCGACGACAACTGAAGGTTTAATTCCGGGATCGCCCGCCTGCAACGCTATGCGTAGCATTGCGGGCAGGTCTAATGGCTGTACAATCCGGGATCGTCTAATGGTAGGACATCGGCCTTTGAAGCCGAGTATCTTGGTTCGAATCCAAGTCCCGGAACAAAGGCACAGAAACACCCGTTTGCGGTGTTTTTTTGTATTAATTATGATATAATTAGAGTGTTATGAACAAGATACAAGTTAAATCAAACGGTAAATCATTTTCTGTTTATATTCGAGATGATGCGGACGAAAGTGTCGCGGCGGAGATTTTTGATAAACACGAATACCGGATTGCTGACGATATTATCAAAAGCGCCACTGACCCAATCATTGATATCGGTAGTCATGCCGGTTTTTTTTCTTTGTACGTTCGTACTTTAAACGAAAATGTGCCAATTCTTGCTATCGAGCCGGAACCAAATAATATTGATCAGCTGAGCAGGCATTTAAAAGAAAATAATATTAAATCCATTAAAGTTGTTGCTGGGGCCGTTGCTGCGGACGCGGGCCGGCGGCATCTGGTGGTTTCCAAGGATAGTCATAATCATTATCTGCTCAACCGAGAGGATGTTAAAACGCAGAATAGCACTATAGTTAACACCTGGTCGTTGCCTGAACTTCTTAAAAAGAGTATAATTGACAATGTTAGTCTGGTTAAAATGGATATTGAGGGAGGGGAATACGAAGTGTTTGAAGGATTAAAGATAGAAGATCTTGCTAAAATAAAAGCATTTATAATTGAGTACCATTTGGATGGTGGAAAAAAGTATCAAGTAATAGAAAATAATCTTAGAGTAAATGGTTTTGGTGTTCAAATTATGCCATCGAAATTTGATAAAAAAATGGGATTTATTTTTGCTGTAAATAAACGAAAATAGTCGATATTAATATATGGGCTGCGCCGCATATATTCTCATTCACTCGGAAATGTATAAATAAATTTAATCATTTCACTCATTCATTTCGAATATGGATCACAAAGCTTGGGTCGTTGCTGTAGATATGGGGTATGGCCATCAACGGGCTGCCTATCCTTTACGCGAATTATCTCCAAATGGCAAAGTGTTGATTGCGAATAATTATGCCGGAATTCCGCGTCGCGATCATCGTATCTGGAATAGTGGACGTCGAACTTATGAATTTTTTTCTCGCACCACCGGCATTCCAATTATTGGGAAATATATTTGGAATGCTTTCGACAAGCTTCAATCAATTGATCAATTTTATCCTCGCCGTGATTTGTCATGGCCTTCCATTCAGGTTAGACAAGAATACTCGCTGATTCGCACCGGTTTTGGAAAAGATTTAATAAAACAATTAAATACCGAAGACATTCCGCTCATTACCACCTTTTTTACGGTGGCTTTTATGGCGGAAGAGCACAAATTTAAAAATGATATTTACGTTGTTATTTGCGACAGTGATATTAGCCGGGCTTGGGTTGCGCTTAATCCTGCTAAAAGCCGCATTAAGTATTTGGCCCCATGTCGCCGGGTAGTAGAACGTCTCAAATTGTACGGAGTAAAAGATCAAAATATTTTCTTGACGGGTTTTCCATTGCCGAGCGAAAATATTGGTTTGAATTTCGCTGATTTAAAATCTGATCTTTCTGATCGGGTAATCAATTTAGATCCGGAACATCGTTATCGGTCCAAATATGGTGATACAATTAAAAGATTCTTGCCGGGAATTCAGCCTAATTCGCCAAGTCGCCGTCCGCTTACGGTTACATTTGGTGTCGGGGGAGCCGGTGCCCAAAGAAATATTGCTCATGATATTTTAATGAGTCTTCGAGAAAAAATTACCAAAGAAGAAGTTTGTTTTAATTTGGTTGCGGGCAGCCGAAATGATGTTTATAGCTATTTTAAAAAAGCTATTATTGATTCACGGCTAATTAAAAATTTCGGAAGAAATTTAAATATAATTTTTGCGCCTCACAAAGAAGATTATTTTAAGCTTTTTAATAATGCCCTTAGAACTACTGATGTCTTGTGGACCAAACCAAGTGAGTTGGTTTTCTATTCCGGTTTAGGTTTGCCGATAATTATGGCACCTTCGGTTGGTTCGCAGGAAGATTACAATCGTACTTGGTTAAAAACAATTGGTGCTGGCATATCTCAAAATAATCCAAAATATACCAGTGAATGGTTGTTTGATTGGGTTAAGTCTGGCTGGCTCGCCGAAGCAGCTGTGGCGGGTTTTTTGGACGGTCGGCAATTTGGCGTTAAAAACATCGAAGACGTTTTATTTAAAGGGGTAATTGATCCTTCGGCAGATGATGAATTGTTGTAATAATTAAAGTCCATTACAGTTATTTATATTAAAAAACCCGTTATAAAACGGGTTTTTTAATTTCGTAATTATTTGCTGTATTGAAAATATATATTTGTTCCGTTTACACCTTCGGTAGTTGACCTTAGAATTCCAGTTCCTTTGCCGACATCTGGAAAGTTCAGATCGGGGATTGTTATTTTTTCATCTTTATTTTCGAGATTTGCATATAGAATACAGCGGTCAGAATTTAAAATTTTATAATGATAATTTGTTTTGCTTTCGGTTCCGCTTTTTGGGTCAACCGGAAGTTTAAACATTGTGGCTAGTTGTGGATTTTTACTTTTGATTTCCGAAACTAAATCTGCTAAATCATAATCACCAGGGCCGGCATTTGGAATAAAACAACTCGAAGCGGAAAAAAATCTGCCAATTTGTGATAACTCGGCTTTTCTTTTGGTGTCGCGCGTCTTTATTCTCGCACCATTCGTTGCTACGGTGACAATCGTCGTTAGGATTCCGATAATACCGATAACCACGAGAAGTTCTATTAATGTAAATCCCTGTTTTACTTTGATTGGCATATTTTTTCGCTAAAATGCGGTTATTTTAAAAATTCATTCACCATTTATGCACCTTTAATTATATTTACTATTGACCTAGTACTTTATTGGGTATGTAATTAGAATAGCCAGCGCGACCTGACAGAAATGGGTGTACTTTTTAAGATTACTATGAAGCTTGCTTGAAAGCAAGCAGCGAATATTATTTTATTTATTAAACTAATGTTCAAACATATGTTGTGGACCATAGCGGTTATATTATTAGTTCTTTGGCTGTTAGGACTTGTAACTTCCTATACGCTCGGGGGCTATATCCATGTTCTACTCATAATAGCTATTATCGTAGTGATTGTAAGATTGCTTCAGGGTAAAAAAATAATATAGTTAAAATGTTTTAATTTTGAAGTCTTTAAAACTTCATCATAAAATATATAAAAGACGGACTAGATCCGTCTTTTTAATTTGCTCCCAGGGTCGGATTCGAACCGACGACCAATTGGTTAACAGCCAACTGCGCTACCGCTGCGCTACCTGGGAATATATTTGTATATAGAGTCTATGTTTTTTATGACATTTTGTCAATAATAAATGTTGTGATATTTATAGCTTATCTTGAAATATTTAGCTTATTGTGATAACATTTTTAAGCTCTACTAAAGCAGCATGGACCTAATAGTAGAGGAAAGGGCGGATACACATGTCTCACGCAGGCAGGATGGGCAATCAGCGCTTCGGATATCACCCCAAGCTGGTGACACCCGACGGGGCGACTCTCGAACACGACGTCGGCGGAGCTGTCGATCGTTTCAGCGGGAAGGACCAAAAGTCCCAGCCCGTACCACCCCTCTCCAAGGAGGACAACAACGCCGCTTAGCGGCAAACCCATGCACCACCAGGGCGCCTCTTCGGAGGCGCCCTATATATTTTCGGGGTTGCGCAAATGCATTCAGTCTGTTACGATAAAAATATAATTATTAATTCCACTAATATGGAAAATTTATTAAATTACCGGCAGCCGCTAATTGGCGGAAGCGTGCCAGGAAGTACTTTTGAGGCTTTTGTTGGCGGGGAAATCAAAAAGATTAGTCTTAATGACTATCATAAAAAGTGGGTTGTATTATTTTTCTATCCAGCAGATTTTACTTTTGTTTGTCCCACCGAGCTTTCTGATCTCGCGGATCTATATCCGGATTTTCAAAAAGAAGGCGCAGAAGTAATGAGTGTCAGCACCGATACTGCTTTCGTGCATAAGGCTTGGCACGATCATTCACCCTCAATTAGTAAGATTAATTTTCCGATGCTCGCCGATCCAACTGGTGCTTTATGCCAGGCGCTTGGAATATATATTCCTCAAGAAGGTCTATCGCTTCGAGGAAGTTTTATCATTGATCCGGATGGGATTATTCAAGCTTATGAAGTGCATGCAAATAATATCGGTAGAAATCCGCGGGAACTGCTTCGCAAGCTTCAAGCAGCAAAATTTGTTCGGGAGCATGGCGGAGAAGCCTGTCCGGTAAACTGGAAACCAGGCGACAAAACACTCACACCTTCCACAGAATTAGTTGGGAAATTATAACCGAATAAATATATGAAAGGTTTTAATGCAAATATCGAGAAACTTACCCTCGATAATGCAAATTTTCGAAAGGTTTTGTATACTTCAAAACATGCGCAATTAGTTGTGATGAATATTGCCGCTAATTCTGAGATTGGAATGGAAACTCATACCGACAATGATCAATTTTTCCGATTTGAAAGCGGACAAGGAAAAGTTATAATTGATGGGGTAGAATCTTTGGTGACTGATGGTTCGGCGGTAATTATTCCCTCCGGATCAAAACACAATGTTATTAACACATCATCAAGTGAGCCGCTTAAATTATATACGATTTATTCTCCGGCTCATCACCGTGATGGAGTAGTACACGCGACAAAATCAATTGCAGAAAGCGATCATGAAGAATTTGATGGGAAAACAACTGAATAATTTTATGAATGAGTTAAAAATAGAAGTAATAAAAGAAGGAGCAGGGGAGAAGGCGCAAAACGGAAAAAGTGTTCGTGTTCACTATACCGGCACTTTTGAAGATGGAAAAAAATTTGATTCTAGCGTTGACCGAGATGAACCATTTGAATTTGTGCTAGGTTCGGGAATGGTCATAAAAGGCTGGGATTTGGGGGTAGTAGGCATGAAAGTTGGCGAAAAGCGCAAATTAACCGTGCCATATAATTTAGCCTATGGCGAAGAACAGTATGGTCCAATTCCTGCAAAATCTACTTTATTTTTTGAAGTGGAGTTATTAGGTATTAATTAATAATATTTTATGGTGGAAAAAAAAGGTGCGGAAGGTCAACCGCTTTTTGACTGGGCAAAAAATGAACAAGAAAAAGAGCTTGAAAAAAAACGCGAACTAGAACGTGAGGAAAATAACGAAGAAGAAAAAAAATTACACCGGTATGGTCGCGATGTAGAGAGTGTAAGCACTGAGGTTTCTAAACCTAAAAAAATTGAGACCAATGCGGAATTTGTGGAAAAAGAAATTGCGCACAAGGAAGCATTAAAAGAGGATTTGCACCGGACATTGGAAAGAGGTATGGCGAGACTCCGAAAAATAACCGGCAAAAAAGAAAAAAAATAATTATTATAAATCTTACTAAAACCCCTCAGAAGAGGGGTTTTAGTTATGCACCATTTGTGCACTTGTCGAAGCTTCTAGTGGTGCTATAGTTAGTATATAGACGAGTAGAAACAATATAGTTGAGGGTGAAAATCAGTGTATAAAAGAGGAAAAAACGTTCGGTATTTAGGCTCTACCTAAAATCGGATATTGGTATAATAGGAAGCAGCTAGAATATTACGAACTGATTATCCTCATTATACATTTATTTCCCCCCCTCAATTAACGGCTTTGGCCGTTTTTTTATTGCAATTTTGAAAATTAGATTATATAATTATATTGTTTTAATATAATCGATATGAAATTTTTAAATGAATTTAAAACATTTGTAATGAGAGGGAATGTTATTGATCTTGCGGTTGGTGTGGTAATTGGAGGTGCTTTCGGTAAAATAGTTACTTCAATAGTGGGTGACATAGTTATGCCGCCGCTTGGGTTATTAATTAGCAATGTAAATTTTAAGGATTTAAAGTGGGTGATGACTAAAGCCGCCGATGGTACACCGCTCGCATCTATAAATTATGGAGTATTTATCCAAAATGTTATTGAATTCATAATTATTGCCGCGGTAATTTTTATTATGATTAAGCTGATAAATAAATTGCAAAAACAAAAAGAAGCGGCACCGACCGTACCGCCACCGCCAACCAAAGAAGAATTATTACTTACCGAGATTAGAGATTTGCTAAAAAAATAGCCTTTTTAAGCCGACAAATTACATTGTCGGCTTTTTTTATACAAGGGTTTGTCCACCAAATTAAAAAATGGTATAATGTATAACATGGAGAAAGGAGACATTAAAAAATTAAAAACCTTTTTTAGCCCCTCAACTATCGCCGTAGTCGGCGCGTCCGCAGATGAAAAAAAGATCGGAAATATTGTTGTAAAGAATCTTGATAAATTTGGATTTAAAGGAGAGGTTTATTTGGTTAATCCACACCTTCCTGATGTTAATGGACATCAGGTTTTTGCATCTTATACAGAAATTCCTGTAATACCCGATGTTGCAGTATTAACTACTCCCGCTGAAACAATTGCTGGCTTAATTCGAGAGATTGGTGAAAAGGGAACTAAAAATATTGTTGTTTTGGCAGCTGGATTTAAAGAAATTGGCGTGAGTGGTGCGGAACTTGAAAATGAGCTCGTGACAATTGCAAAAGAATTTAAGATTAATATACTCGGTCCTAATTGTCTTGGTTATTTAAGTACTGCGTCTCAGGTCAATGCGACTTTTGGAATGGTAGCAAAAGAAACCGGTAACGTTCGGTTTATTTCTCAATCCGGCGCAATCGCCACCAGTATGTTTGATTGGGCGGCGGCAAACTCGATTGGGTTTGATGAATTTGTAACAATCGGAAATAAAGCCGGGCTAACTGAAAATAGTTTTTTGGATTATTGGCAATTGAACAAAGATAATGTTCTAATTACAAAAAAACAGCAATTAAATGGTCTTTCTTCTTACAAACCGATTGGTCTGTATCTTGAATCGGTAAGCGAAGGACAAAAATTTGTTGAACTCGTTTCATTAAATGGGATTAAAAATCCGGTCATTGTTTTAAAACCCGGAAAAAGTGTTGCGGCTAGTAAAGCTATGATTTCGCATACGGGTGCTCTTGCCGGAGATGACAAGATATTTTCTGCAGCTTTGGAAATGAGCGGTGCTATAAGAGCGGAAGGTATTGAGGATATGTTTGATTTGTTAAAAGTTTTTTCCTGGGAAAATGCCCCGAAGGGACCTAACACTGCGATTGTTTCGAATGCTGGTGGACCAGCGGTTATTACCACAGATTTTTTGTTTGAAAACAATCTTAAACTTGCGCCGTTATTAAAACGAACTGAAAATAAGTTGGTAAAGTTGTTACCGAGAGAGGCGGCATTGCATAATCCGATTGATGTTCTAGGAGATGCGAATGCCAGCCGTTATCATGATGCGCTTGAGGCGGTTTTAGCAGACTCAAATGTTGATTGTGTTCTTGCTTTGCTTACACCGCAAATAATGACTGAAATCGAACAAACTGCCAAAGTAATCTGTGAACTTTCTGCAAGATACAAAAAAACAATTATCTGCTCATTTATGGGCGGTTCGCAAACTGATATCGGAGTTAAGGTGTTAAATGAGGCGAAAATTCCTTCATTTCACTATCCAGAACGCGCGGTAAAAGCGCTGGGAAAAATGTGGATTTGGAATAAAAAAAGAATGGCTGCGGTATTAGGTAGTGAATCAAATAAATCATTGATTTCGGATTCGTCGCTTGGGAGAGTTAATAATTATTTGGGTAAGATTTTTGACCAAAGAAAAGTATTGAGCGGTTATGAGGTTAACGAAATACTAAATGAAGTTGGCGTGCGGTTGCCTCCTTATGCGCTCGCGACTAGTTTTGCTGATGCTCAGGAATTTGCTCATCGTTTTGAATATCCAATTTCAATTAAAATTACTTCACCCGCTGTTTTGCATAAAACTGATATTGGTGGAGTTTATTCCGGTATAAATAACGGTGACGATTTGGCGATAGATATGCGTAAGCTGCAGAAAGTTGTCGATCAGCTCAAATCAAAAAAATTAGACGCCGGAATTATGGTTCAAAAATTTGCACCGCCTGGTATTGAAGTAATTATTGGTATAAAAAAAGATCCTGTTTACGGACGAATATTATTGCTCGGAGCAGGGGGTATTTATGCAGAATTATTTAATGATAATAAAATTATTATTTTACCGGCTTCAAAAGAATTAATTATTGATTTGTTGAAAAATTCCCGAATCGGTAAAATTTTGACCGGTTATCGTACTGGTAAATCTTACGCGATAGACAAGTTGGTCCGATTAATTATGATTGTCGATGGGCTTTTAGAAAGATGTGAGATGTTAAAGGAAATAGAAATTAACCCAATTATTATTACTGAAAACGAAATTTTTGCCGTCGATGGCAAGGCATTTTTATGAAACATTTTACTTTAGCAATGGGTGGAGAGGCTGGTTACGGTATCAATTCGACCGGACTTAGCTTTTCAAAAATCGCAGTTCGACTTGGTTATAGTGTTTTTAATTATTTTGAATATCCTTCAATTGTGCGGGGTGGTCATACTTTATTTAGGTCAACTTTTTCTGTTGAACCTATTTTCAGCGCCTATTCGGGGATCGATTTTTTGGTAGTGTTAAACCAGGAATCAATGAATAGAGATACCGAATTTTTAAATGAAAATGCGACAATACTTTATGACAGCTCGCAAGTTAAGATTCTTCCAACCAATGTAAATAAATATCGCTTGATTGACATGCCGCTTGGAAAAATAGCAATGGAAAAGGGCGCAGTGCTACTAAGAGATACGATTGCGCTTGGTGCGGTTTCGGCCTTGCTTGGGGCTGATCAAGTTTTGATGAGAGGGATTGTCGCTGAAGAGTTTAAAACGAAAAGCGAAAAAGTTAAAATTCAAAATACGGAGGCGATTGAAGCCGGTTATGAATATGCGGTTGCAAATTTTAAAACATTTATTCAGCCGCTTTTGATTAAACAAAAAAGTTCTGGTAAAAAAATTGTAATTACCGGAAATGAAGCTGCGGCGCTTGGCTCAGTTGCGGCCGGAATGCAATTTGCCGCGATTTACCCCATGACACCAATAACAAATATTTTACATACTCTTGCTCCGCTCCAAAAAGATTATCAATTTGTTTTCCGCCAGCCAGAAGATGAGATAAGCGCATTAAACATGGCGATTGGCGCTTCGTTTGCGGGTGTAAGATCAATGACGGCAACGGGCGGGGGAGGCTATTGTCTTATGACCGAGGCAATAGGGCTCGCCGGCATGACTGAAACAGCGGTAGTTATTATCGAAGGAATGCGGGGCGGACCCTCTACCGGATTACCCACTTGGACCGAACAAGGAGATTTACGGTTTGTTTTACACAGTCATCAAGGGGATATTCCAAAAATTGTTTTAGCTCCCGGCGATGCCAAAGAAGCATTCGAAATGGTATTTGACGCTTTTAATTTGGCCGACAAATATCAGACACCGGTAATTGTTATGCTCGACAAGCAAATTTGCGAAAGTCACCAATCATTCCAGCCATTCAAAGTTACCGGTCCGATTGAGCGAGGGAAATTTTCTATGAAAAGCATTGCGGACTATTCACGTTACGCGAATTCCGAAGACGGTATTTCGCTACGCGCGCCAGCCGGCAGTGTAAATCATGTTGTTGCAAATTCCGATGAACATGATGAAAAAGGTTATACAAATGATGAAGCGGCGATGCGCGATATGATGATGGGTAAACGAATGCGCAAAATGGATACTTGTTCAACAGAGGATATGAAGGGTCCATTGCTTTATGGGCCACAAGATGCGGAATTAACAATCGTATCTTGGGGCAGTACTAAAGGAGCAGTTTTGGAAGCGATGAAGCAATTGCCAAATGTAAATTTTGTTCATATTGGTTGGTTAAGCCCATTTCCGTCTGATGCGGTTGCAAAAGAATTAAAACGGGCAAAACGGCTGCTTAATGTTGAAGGTAATTTTTCTGCTCAACTTGGCGGTTTAATTACCGAAATGACGGGCATTAGAATAATGGATAATTTACTTAAATCTGATGGTAGGCCATTTTTTCCAGACGAATTAGTTGTAGAAATAAATAAACGATTAGCCATATGAACCAAACTGACAGATTTCTAACCCCAAATGTTTGTAATTGGTGCACTGGTTGTGGCAATTTTGGAATTTGGTATTCGTTTAAAAAAGCTGCAGAAGCCGAAAACTGGAGCGACGGTAATACTGTGATAGTCGCCGGTATTGGTTGTCATGGTCATATTATAAACTTTACTAAAATTACCGCTTTTGAGGGTCTCCACGGAAGAGCGATACCGGTGGCCTCAGGAATTAAGTTTGCAAATCATAATTTAAATGTAATGGTTTTTACTGGTGACGGCGATTGCTTGTCAGAAGGAGGAAACCATTTTATCCACGCCGCGAGACGTAATCAAAATATTACTGTGATATTGCATGATAATGCTATTTACGGGCTTACCACCGGACAAACTTCATCACGTTCGTCCAAAGGTTATGTTTCAAAATCAACACCGGATGGAAAAATTGAGGAACCCTTAAATCCGATGATGCTCGCATTGTCAGCCGGAGCAACTTTTGTGGCGCGTAGTTATGCTGGTGACATTGAACATACTGCGGAACTTATGGCTCGCGCCGCGAAACACAAAGGTTTCGCGCTACTTGATATTTTACAGCCCTGCGTAACATTTAATCATGAATATACCCACATCTTCTATCAGAAAAATACTTATAAATTAGATAATAAGTACAAAACTAATAATCTTTATTCAGCGATGGAAAAATGTTCTGAGTGGGGAGAAAAAAATATTCCGGTCGGTGTCTTTTATGAAAGTGACGCCCCATGCTACGAAGATCAGCTCGAAGTACTAAAAAATGAAACGCTCGTAAAACGCTCAGTGCCGAAGCGTGACATTTCAAAAATTTTTGATAAGTATTGCTGACATGAAAATAATTATTGTTTATTCCACTAATTCATGAAATACTTTTTTAGTTAGTGAGAGAATAATGAAGAATTTATCTGTTAAGCATGAAGTGATAATGCAACGCGCAGAAAAAGTAAATCCAAGCGACCTCGAACAATACAAATTGGTTATATTTGGTTCGCCAACTTGGGAAAGCAACGGAAAGGATGCAGTGCCGCACGAGTTTATGATGGACCTGTTAAGACGAGTTGCCGCAGAGCGAATAATTCCCAAGCAATACACAGTATTTGGCTGTGGTAATCGAAGTTTTACTAATTTTTGCGGCGCGGTAGATTACATTGATGCGGCTCTTCGGTCGCTCGGTTCAAAAAAAATATTTCCGACATTAAAGTTAGATGGGTATTATTTGGACCTTTCTTTAAACCAAAAATTAGTTGACGGCTGGACGGCAAAATTATTAACGGAAATTTAAAAAACCTCCACGAATGGAGGTTTTTAATTTATTTGATGCTTTTTGGCTTGGTCCAGTAGTTATTACGTCGGAATTTTCTGGTTTTTCTTGCCAATTCCTTACCTTTCTTGGTATTCTTTAAACTGTGTTTTAGACGCGCTTTTAATGCGGTATTCATAAAGATTAAATTAATTCTCCTACATTATACACTGAAATAATAAATAAATCAAGGCCTGACCATAATAATGTGATAATAATGAATGAAAATCTTGTTAAACAAGGTCAAAAGTGCGTAATTTTTGATTTTGGCGGTGTTATATCAAACGGATTATTTGGAGCAATAATGCCTGGAATTAAAGAGGTGATAGTCAATTTATCAAAAACGCACCTTCTGTTTGTTGTTTCATCATCATATTCCAGCACTATTGTTCATTTTCTAACTAAACACGGGATTAGAAATTGTTTTGAAGAAGTATTTGGATTCGATGATAATTCGAATAAAACCGAAAAAATTTTGGAAATTTTGAAATCTTTTCAAATTGATAGCAGTAAAACTGTAATGATTACTGATACCACGCAAGATGTGGAAAGCGCCAACAATGCCGGCATTAAGGTTATTGGTGTTTTGTGGGGTGCTCATAATCAAAAAGCTCTGGAAGGCGCGGGCGTTGACCTAGTTGTTGATTCTCCAAAATTACTTATCGAATCGGTTGATTCTTTGACGGATAATGTAAAATAGTGTATAGTATAGACAATATTTTTAATAAAACTATGCAAAAATATTCCAAGTTCATCGCCGCAGGAGGAATCGTGGTTTTTTTTATTGTTCTAGCTATATATAGCAAAAACAAAATATCCAATAATGAGAATAATGGATCTAAAAATACAATAGGTCAAAATACATCTACTCAGGCAGAAATTACCACAACTCAAAAAACCGTGCCGGTTATTCAGTCCACAAAGCAATCAGCAACTACGGCACCGAAAACAACAGAAACTAAACCAGTAATTTCAAAATCAGCCACTCAGTCGTATGTTGATGCTTCGACAAAATATAAGGATTCCGGTTATTACATTCAATTCTATCCTTGTCAGGCGACACCTGGTTCGCTTATCGTAAAGCAGGGAAGTAAAATCATGCTTGATAACCGCGATAGCAAAGCTCACTCAATCGGTATAAAAAATGATAAATATTTGATTGCTTCGTACAATTACGCAATCGCGACCCTCAATAATATTGGTACAAATTATATCACCTGCGATGGTGGTGGCAGTGCTACAGTTACTGTCGTTCCTTAAAGAGCCGCTCGGCTCTTTTTTTATTGTAAGTTTTGTGATAAAATAACCCATATTTATCGATTTTATGATATCAATTTTTCAGGCAATAGTTCTTGGAATTGTGGAGGGTATAACAGAATTTTTACCGATTTCTTCTACCGGCCATCTTATTCTTGCTGCAAATTTACTAAAAATTATTGAATCGGAATTTGTAAAAAGTTTTGAAATAATTATTCAGCTCGGCGCAATTCTCGCCGTGGTTTTTTTATATGGAAAAAAGATTTTGTATAATAAACAGCTTTTTCTTAAAATTACTGCGGCATTTATTCCAACTGGAATAATCGGACTTCTTATTTACAAAGTAGCCAAGCAATATTTTTTGGGTAATTCACATCTAGTTATTTATTCATTATTTATCGGCGGTTTAGTTTTGATATTTTTTGAAAAGTGGTATGCAAAAGATAAAACGGAAAAAATGGATATTTCAAAACTTACTTATAAACATGCTGTAATTTTAGGCGTTGTTCAAAGTCTGGCAATAGTTCCCGGGGTGTCGCGAGCCGCCGCTACGATTGTTGGCGGACTTGCTCTTGGTTATGATCGTAAATCAATTGTCGAGTTTTCATTTTTACTTGCAATACCAACCATGCTTGCCGCGACTGGACTCGATTTAATAAAAAATGGCAATTCGTTTGATTCGTCACAGGTTGTGTCGCTTGGGATAGGGTTTGTGGTTTCATTCATTACAGCTATCATTGCGGTTAAGTGGCTGGTTAAATTTATTAAGGGACATACTTTCACCGGGTTTGGAATATATCGGGTTTTGGTTGCAGCAGCTGCGTACTTTATTATTTAATCATTTACAAACCTAATTTTAACCGCTATAATCAGCATATTATTGATATTTTATGAGATACTCACAATTATTCGGAAAAACGACTAAATCGACACCGGCTGATGCGGAAAGTGTTAATGCCCGGTTTCTAACCCAAGGCGGTTTTGTTAATAAGCAGATGGCCGGGGTTTATAATTATCTACCGCTTGGTTTGCGGGTTTTGACGAAAATTCAAAATATTATTAGAGAAGAAATGAACGCACTCGGCGGACAAGAAATTTTAATGCCGGCTTTAACTCAAGAGGAGAGCTATGTTACGACCGGACGAACAACGATGGATATTTTGTTTAGAACGGAAATTATTGGTGGCGGTAAGGCTATGCTTAACCCGACTCATGAAGAAGTGGTAACACCGCTAGTTCAGTCTTACGCGTTTTCTTATCGTGATCTGCCGATTTACGTTTATCAAATTCAAAATAAATTTCGTAATGAAGCCCGGGCGAAATCTGGAATATTGAGGGGGAGGGAATTCAACATGAAGGACATGTATTCTTTTCACACCACAGTGGAAGATTTGGACACGTTTTATGATAAAGCACTCCGCGCCTACTTTAATATTTATAATCGATTAGGCTTGGGTGAAGTGACTGTTTTGACTTATGCCTCTGGTGGAGCGTTTAGCCGCTATTCTCACGAATTTCAATCTATAAGCGATATCGGTGAAGACACAATATATTTATGTGAGAAATGTCGTGTTGCAGTTAATAAGGAAATCATTGAGGAACATAATTTTTGCCCGAACTGTAATAATGTTGATCTTAAAATAAAAAAAGCCATTGAGGTTGGAAATATTTTCAAACTTCACACTAAATTTAGTGATTCATTCAAGTTTACCTTCAAAGATGCTGAAGGAAATAATAAGCCAGTCGAAATGGGCTGTTATGGAATGGGGCCATCTCGAATCATGGGTGCATTGGTTGAAATTTTTCACGATGAAAAAGGAATTATCTGGCCAGAAGCTGTCGCGCCTTTTAAAATACATCTGGTAAACCTGGCTGGTAGCCCCGAAGTTACCTCTGAAGCTGAAAAATTATTTGCAACTATGTTGCAAAAAGGATTTGATGTTTTATTTGACGATCGCGAAGGGGTAAGTGCCGGTGAAAAATTTGGCGATGCGGATTTAATTGGAGTTCCTACCAGAATTATTATTTCTAAAAAAACTCTCGCGCTAGGTTCGGTTGAAGTTAAAAAAAGAAACGAGGCCAAATCGGATATTATTAAATTAGACGAGCTTGTAAAACACCTTTCATAATTTAATTTTTTTTCAGATTATGATTTATTTGGCTGAGCCAGAGAAATTTAATCAGGAGTTTGAAGTGGCTAGTTGTTTTATTGAGCATGATGGCGAAATACTTGTATTGTGCCGAGCTAATCACAAGCCGCAAGGTGGAACTTGGGGCGTGCCGGCCGGAAAAATTGAAGAAAACGAGCTGCCAGATGAAACGGTTCTGCGGGAATTAAAAGAGGAAACAGGTATTTTACTGGGTAAAAATGACTTGAGATACTTTAAAACACTTTTCGTACGCTATCCGACGTACGATTTTAAATATCACATGTACTCGGTGCGGCTTTCAGTAAAACAAGCGGTAAAAATTGACGAAAAATCACATGTAGAACATCGTTGGGTTACACCTGCTGAAGCGTTAAAACTTAACTTAATTCAAGATGAGGATTCCTGTATAAAAATGTTTTATAATTTAGAATAAATTATGCCAAACGAAATTGTCTTTGATATTGAAACTCAGAATTCATTTGCCGATGTGAACAATGATTTTAAAAAATTAAAAATTTCTTGTGTTTCTATTTATAAATACGCAACTGATAGTTATGAGAGTTTTGAAGAGCACGAGCTTGGCAAGCTTTGGCCAATTTTAGAAAAGTCAGATCTCTTGATTGGTTTTAATAGCGCCCATTTTGATGTTCCGGTATTAAATAATTATTACATGGGTGATCTTACAAAAATTCCCCACCTCGATATTATGGAACGAGTGAGAGAGAGCTTGGGTTTCCGTTTGAAATTGAATGATTTGGCGCAGGCAACACTAGATGGTGTTGAGAAAAGCGCTGATGGTCTCCAGGCAATTCGCTGGTGGAAAGAGGGAAAAATTGCTGAAATAAGGAAATATTGTGAACAGGATGTAAAAATTACTAAAGACGTTTATGAATTTGGAAAAAAGAATAAACAACTTTTTTACAAATCGCTAACTGGTGAAGTTTTGCCGTTTAGGGTGAATATGGAGTTTACGCCTAAAAACTCCACACAAAAAAATATTAATTTAACCTTACCGTTTTAATAAATGAAAAAAACTGTTTATTTAGACAATGCTTCAACTACACCAGTTGCAAAAGAAGTCGCTAAAGCCATGCAGCCGTATTTAAGTGAGCACTTTGGTAATCCTTCTAGCTTGCACGCCGAAGGTTTTTTTGCTTCAAAAACTGTCGAAAAGAGTCGTAAGATTATCGCTGAAATCTTAAAAACCCAGCCAGATACAGTTTATTTCACATCCGGGGGCACAGAAGCTAATAATTTGGCCGTATTTGGGCTTTCCGAAGGGTTTAAAGGTAAACATATAATAAGTGTCGCAACCGAACACGCCTCAGTTCTAGAACCCTTAAAAAAGCTTGAAAAAAATGGTTATAAAGTATCATATGTTCCAGTCGGGAAGGATGGATTGATAAAAGTTGATGACCTCATAAAACTCATTAACAAAGAAACTGTTTTGATTTCGGTTATGTATGCTAATAACGAAATTGGCATAGTTCAACCGATTGCGGATATTGGCAGGGCAATCTTGCGTTACCGCAAGGAAAATAATGCAAATTTTCCGTACCTTCATTCGGATGCCTGCCAAGCCTCGGAATATTTATCACTTGATGTAGAAAAATTGCATGTTGACCTAATGACGATAAATAGTGGAAAGATTTATGGTCCAAAAGGGGTTGGTGCTTTGTATGTTAGACGTGGTGTAGAGCTATCATCACAAATTTTGGGTGGGGGACAGGAAAAGGGACTCCGAAGCGGTACCGAAAATGTCACTGGAATTGTTGGGTTTTCTAAAGCGCTAGAAATTTCATCTAAAAATATAAATAAAGAAACAGTCAGATTAAATAAATTATCAAAATATTTTTTTGATAAAATTGTTAAATTATTTTCGGATGCAAAATTAAACGGTCCGGAAATTGGTCAAAACCGACTAGCTAACAATGTAAATGTTGTATTTCCTGGTTACGACGGTGAGCAACTTGTTATTTATTTAGATTCGTTCGGAGTTCAATGTTCGACAGCTTCGGCCTGCTCAGCTGTTACTAACGAACCATCACATGTACTAAAAGCAATCGGTTTGAGTGAAAAAGATAATAAATCTTCGGTGAGGTTTAGTTTGGGCCGCTCTACATCTAAAAAGGATCTTGACTATACAATTAGTTGTTTAAAATCGATTAGAGATCAAAAATATGGGAAAAATTAGCGCCGTAATTTTTGATTTAGGAGGCGTATATTTTGTAGATGGTGGAAAACATGTCTATAATTTTTTAAAGGAAACAAAAAATTACGATGAACAGCTTTTAAAAAAGGTTTTAAAATCAGAAATGAGGAAGGATGCGTTGCGAGGTAAAATAACTGACCAAAATTTTTGGAAATGGGCAAAAGAAATTCTGCCATCCTATTATGACATCGAATTTATCTCAAGGGCATATTATGATAGTTATAAACAGGATGAAGATATTAAGAAGTTAATTATTGAATTGCGAACAAAAAATTATAAAATTATTGCTTTTTCTGGAAACATGAAAGAAAGATTGAAATTTCTGCAAGATAAATACGATTTTTATAAATTATTTGATACATCAATTTATTCTTGCGAAGTTGGATATACTAAACCCGATTCTGAATTTTATGAAACGCTTGTTAATTCATTGGGTTGTACGGCGGAAGAAGCATATTTTATTGATGACCAGCAGCACAACGTTGATTATGTTTTAAATAGATACAATATGAAAGGTTGTGTCTATATTACTGGAAAAATTGCAGATTTAAGGGAAAACCTAAAACAACAGGGAATATTGTAAGATTTGCTTTTTAGGCCATTTTTCGCTAAAATATTGATCATGGATACAGGAAAATTATACATTGTTTCAACCCCGATTGGTAATTTAGGGGATATGACACTTCGGGCGATCGAAGCTCTTAAGGTTGTTGATATTATTTTATGTGAGGATACTAGGGTTTCCCAAAAATTACTTGATCATTACCAAGTGAAAGGGCAGACAATTAGTTATCATCACCACAGTGACGAAAGAAAAGTGAAGGAAATTCAGAATCTTTTAAATGAAGGAAAAAATGTCGCTCTAGTTACCGATGCGGGCACGCCGGGCATTAGCGACCCGGGGAACATGCTGATATCAATATTGGTAAAACGAATTCCTGGAATTGTAATCATTCCAATCCCTGGAGTTTCGGCCGTAACAACCGCACTTTCCATTTCCGGTTTTCCAACTGACAAATTTATATTCTTGGGGTTTCCTCCTCATAAAAATAAAAGACTAAAATATTTTTCGGATTTGGCAAAGGAAGAGCGAACGGTGATTTTTTTTGAATCTGGCCACCGAATAATTAAATGTTTGCAAGATTTAAAAAACGTTTTGGATTCAAAAAAACAAATCGTAGTTTGCCGCGAACTTACCAAAAAATTTGAATCAGTTTATCGGGGTACGATTGATGAAATAATCGCAAGTAAAATAGACGAAAGAGGAGAATTTGTAATAGTGATAAATTAAATATGCCGAAAAAGAGCGAAACATTTTATATAACTACCGCTATTCCCTACGCCAACGACAAGCCACACATGGGTCATGCGATTGAATTTTTGTATACAGATATAATGGCACGGTATCAGCGTTTGCTTGGTAATGATGTGTATTTTTTAAGCGGTACCGATGAACACGGCCAAAAAATGCTTAAAACCGCTCGTGATGCTGGGGTTAAAGTAGAAGATTTTGCTGCTGAAAAGTCTGCAATATTTCAAAACCTGCTTGATCAATGGAATATTTCAAATGATGATTTTATCCGCACTACCGAAGAGCGGCACATTAAGGGTGCGCAGGAACTTTGGAAAAGGGTAGTCGCAAGCGATGATATTTACAAAAAATCTTACTCTGGTTTATATTGCTACGGCTGTGAATCTTTTAAAACCGATAAAGATATAATTGACGGCAAGTGCCCCTTGCACAACCGGGCCCCCGAACAAGTTTCAGAAGAGAATTATTTTTTCCGATTATCTAAATATCAGGAACCGCTGCAATTTCTTTTTGAAAAAAATAAACAATTCGTTATTCCTGAAAGCAAGTATAACGAAATGATTGGCGTACTGAAAGCCGGACTTGAAGATATTAGTGTTTCGCGTTCAAAAGAAAAGCTGCCGTGGGGAATACCGGTACCCGGCGATGAAACCCAAGTGATGTATGTCTGGTTTGATGCTCTCAGTAACTATATTACCGCCCTAGAATTTGAGAAAAACGGTAAATTATTCAAAAAATTCTGGCCCGGTACCCATGTTATCGGCAAAGATATCAATCGTTTTCATTCACTACTTTGGCCAGCGATGTTAATGTCCGCTGGAGTAGATGTGCCGAAACAAGTGGCAGTGCATGGTTTTGTTTATGCCGGCGACGGGCAAAAAATGAGCAAGACGCTTGGTAATGTTGTTGATCCGATTGAATTAATTACTAGGTTTCCTCTCGAAGCCGTGCGCTATCACTTAGCACGAGAAATTCCTTTTGATAATGATGGAAACTATTCTGACGAAAAATTAAAAGAACGATATAATTCTGATTTAGCAAACGGACTCGGCAATCTTACCAACCGCATTCTCACGATGATTGAAAAATATTGCGAGAATGTAATTCCGGAAGTAAAAAACACTGATGACCAGTTTATAAATTTTTTATCCAAAGATATTTGGCCGGTATACGAATCGGCGATGAGTGGATGGCGATTTGATCTTGCATTAGACTCAGCGATGAAATTTATAACTTTTTGCGACCGACAAATTTCTGATAAACAACCTTGGGCGATGGCAAAAGCTGGAAAAACGGAAGAAGTAAATAATCTTTTGTATCATTTAGCCGAATCGCTGCGGCATATCGCGGTTATGATTTGGCCAGCAATGCCTGATACCGCTGAAAAAATTATTAATCAACTAGGATTAGATGTTTCAAAAGAATTTGCGAAGCCCCTTAGCGAACTAAAACAATGGGTTGATTTGACGGTCGGATCAAAAATTTCAAAAGGTGAGCCGCTTTTTCCAAGGTTATTAGATAAATAATATATGTCTGTATACGATATTGTAATTGTTGGCATAATCGGCGGATTCGGTTTATTTGGTATTTGGTTTGGGATAATAAGCACCTTAGGATCACTACTTGGCACAGCGGCCGGTGTCTATTTAGCCGGTCGTTTTTATGAAATTCCAGCTGAATATTTAATAAAATTTACCCATTGGAGCGGGAATTTTCCAAAGGTGGCAATGTTTATTATTTGTTTTTTAATTATTAACCGATTAGTCGGATTATTATTTCATATTCTTGACAAGTCTTTATTTGTCTTTACATCTTTGCCGTTTATCAGTGGGCTAAACAAAATATTAGGACTTATTTTTGGCCTGTTTGAAGGGATTATATTTATTGGTATCGTTTTTTATATCGTGGACCGCTACGGACCATGGTCGGGTTTTTTAGGTCAACTTTCGAGATCAAACTTAGTGACAATTTGTGAGGGTATCGCATCTTTTCTTTGGCCGCTTCTACCAGATGCGATGAAATTTATTTAATTATGATTATTGATTCGCACGCGCATTGCCAGTTTCGCTCTTACGGAAATGAAACTGAAAACATGATGAAACGCAACCTTGAAAAAAAGGTTGTTGTTAATATTGTCGGAACGGAAAAGGGGACTAGTAGCGCCGCAGTTGAAATGGCAGACAAATATCCTGACGCCTACGCCTCTATTGGTTTGCATCCCGGGCATTTATTTTCCGAATTTCATGACACCGGTGAATCGGAAAATAAAATAAATGAAAAAGATTTTGATGTAGAATTTTATGAATCGCTTGCCAAACATCCGAAAGTCGTCGGCATTGGAGAGTGCGGACTTGATTTTTATCGTCTTCCGGAAAATGTTTCTCGCGAAATTGTCATTAAAAAACAAACTGAGGTTTTTCTTTTACAGGCAACTATCGCAAAAAAATATAATCTGCCGCTTGTTATCCATTGTCGAGAAGCACACCCGGAAATGATTTCAACACTTTCTTCAATGAATGATTTTTCAGGTACAATGCACTGCTATACTTCAAATTGGGAAAATGCAAAAAAATATTTGGATCTCGGTCTTTATCTTGGTTTTACCGGCGTAATTACTTTTCCTCCGCAAAAAAAGAACCCTTTGGCTCAAGAAGAATTGTGGCAGGTTATAAAAAATATGCCACTCGAGAGGATACTTGTAGAAACTGATTGTCCTTATCTTGCACCAGTTCCTTATCGAGGGAAACAAGGCGAACCATGGATGGTCGAAGAAGTAATTAAAAAAATTGCTGAACTCAGGGGTGAATCGGTTGAATTAATAAGACAAAAAACTACCGAAAATGCCTTACGACTGTTTTCTAAAATGAAATAAACCTTTGTTTAAGCCAAATCGAGTTTTTTAGCTCGGTTTTTTGTTGAGTTATACACACAATTTTAAAAAAACTCTTGACTTTATCTGCATTTCTAGTATAATAGTCGCGCTTTTATGGACGAAAAAACTCCTAAAAATAATGACCGAGAATACTATTATTTCGCCTTGCGGATAGCAGGAAATTTTGGTGCGGCAATAGCGATTCCGGTAGTAGTTTTAGCTCTGGTTGGCCGAAATTTAGACACAAAATATCATACCGGAAGCACCCTTACAATTATCGGTTTCGTAACGGCGGCGGTTTTATCGGGTATCCTAATTTACCGAAACGCCAAAAAATACGGAAAAGAGTATCAATCATTGGTAGATAAGAAATCAAAATAGTTATGTCACTTCATATTCCACCACTAGCACCAGAAACACTTTTTCACATTGGTTCCATACCAGTTACTAATACTATAATTAATACTTGGCTCGCCGGAATAATTTTTTTGGTGGTCGGAATATTTATTTCAAAAAACATTTCTTTACGCCCAAATAAGCTTCAAAATTTTTGGGAATACATTCTTGAGCAGGTAATGGGTTATTTTGACCAGGTTACCGGCAGCCGAAAATTAACGATAAAATACTTACCGCTCGCTGGATCGGTTTTCTTTTTTATTTTACTTTCCAATTGGCTTGGTCTCATCCCTGGCACTGGTTCCATTACTTATAATCATGAACTGTTACTCCGCCCTGCGAACACTGACCTAAATCTTACTCTTGCTATGGCTTTGGTATCGGTTGTGATGTCGCACGTTTTTGCAATCGCGGGCATTGGTTTTTTTGTGCACATGAATAAATTTATTCAGATCGGTTCATTAGTAAAAAGTTTTAAAAAAGGACCAACCGGAATACTTACCGCCGTGGTAGAATTTGCAGTCGGACTTATTGAAATAGTTAGCGAACTTGCTAAAGTTCTTTCACTTTCCCTGCGTCTTTTTGGAAATATTTTTGCCGGTGAAGTGCTCATGACTGTTATTGCTAGCATCATTGGAATTCTTATGCCAACGCCGTTTATGCTCTTAGAATTACTGGTTGGACTTATTCAAGCTGGTGTATTTGCGATTCTTACCATTGTATACCTAACTGTCGCGGGACAAGCTCCGCATGGAGACGAAAGCGCACACGCCGAAGCGACACATCATTAATAACTGGATGTTGTCGGTTCTTTGAGCCGCCAGCAATATTTATTAATGGTATTTAGGCCAGGAGAAAATTTCTCTTAGAGACCGAAATATCGTAACCATAAACGTATGGATAAAGCGAGCATTCTCGTTTTGGCCAAAGGTTTGACCATGGCACTCGGCGGTATGTTACCAGCCTTCGCCATCGGAAACATTGTCAGCAAGGCAATGGAATCAATCGGCCGCAATCCGGAATCAGCCGGAAAAATCTTCGTACCAATGTTGCTTGGTGCCGCTTTCGCTGAAGCGATCGCCATTTACTGCTTGGTAGTCGTATTTACCCTCAGTTAATATAACCGGGCTGGTCAATTTTGGCCGGCCAGGATTATCTTATTTGAATATTATGTCCAATACAATCGTAGAACCAGTTACAAACGAAGCGGCTGGAACAGTTTCCGAAGGCGGTTCCACAGCCGGTGGACCTCTTGCATCACTCGGAATCAATCCGTCATTGTTTGTATTTCAGCTAATTAACTTTGCCATCGTTGCCGCGATTATCTGGTATCTTATTTTAAAACCACTTACCAAAAAATTGGAAGAACGCCAAAAAATGATTGATGAAAGTATTGATAACTCCAAAAAAATTCAGGAAAACCTCAAACACAGTGAAGAAAAATTTCAGGAAAAGATTAATGAGGCCAAAACTGAAGCTGGAAAAATTTTGGAAAAAAGTTCAGTTGAAGCCGATAAACTCGCAATGGAGATAAAAACTAAATCTAAAACAGAAATAGACGGTTTAGTAGAGCAGGCAAAACGAAACATTCGAGCCGAACGCGATGAAATGGTAATGGATGTGAAAAAAGCTGCCGGTGAATTGGTTGTTGCGGCTTTGGAAAAAGTTTTGTCGGAAAAAATTACCGATAAGAAAGACCACCAATTGATTGAGGAAATGGTAAAGAAAATTAAGTAAATCAAATGAAAAAAAATACTAACAAAGAATACGCCATAGCCCTTTTTGAAGCGACAAAAGATTTAAAGGGTGCCAAACTTTCACTAATGATTGAGGCTTTTGCTAAACTTTTATTTCGTTCGGGTGTTTCGAAACAAATCAATTCGATAATTTCTGAATATATAAAATATTCTAAAAAGGAAGCCGGAATTGTAGATATCGAAATAACTTCCGCGCATGACTTATCACACAAACTAGTAGAAGAAATTAAAAAACGTTTTGGCGATAAGGTTGAAGCGACCCAAATGATTGATGCGGAGATTTTAGGAGGAATTAAAATTAAAACAGAAAATATGATTTTTGACGGAAGCCTGCGCAAACAATTGCAGCTCCTTAAACAATCTTTTAATTAAAAACCTTTATGTCAGTGAATCACATTGTCGAAGAACTCAAAAAAAGCATTGCTTCTTTTGAAAAACAGGTAGAAGTCGAAGAAGTCGGAACGGTTCTCGAAGTTGGAGATGGTATCGCGAGATTGTCTGGTTTATCAAAATGTCAGGCTAGTGAAATGCTTGAATTTCCTGGTGGAACTTTTGGCGTCGCGCTTAACCTCGAAAATGAAACGGTCGGTGCGGTTATTTTAGGTGACTTTAAACACATTAAAGAAGGGGATTCGGTAAAACGTACCGGCAGAATTTTGTCTGTGCCAGTTGGAGAAGAATTGATTGGCCGCGTGGTAAACACCCTTGGTCAAGCTATTGACGGCGGTGCAGCGATTAAATCCAAAAAATATAATCCGGTAGAAAAAATTGCTCCAGGTGTTATGACCCGTGAAGGTGTAACTCAACCTGTTCAAACCGGTATAAAGGCGATTGACGCCATGATTCCAATTGGCCGTGGTCAACGTGAACTTATTATCGGCGACCGCCAAACCGGTAAAACTGCCGTAGCTATCGACACTATTATCAACCAAAAAGGCCAGAACATGACCTGCGTCTATGTCGCTATCGGTCAAAAAGAAGCCAAAGTTGCCCGTATTGTCGCCAAACTGAAAGAAACCGGTGCAATGGATTACACCATCGTTGTTTCGGCTTCTGCTTCTGAATCCGCCGCTTTACAATATTTTGCTCCTTACGCTGGAGTTGCAATGGCTGAATTCTTTATGGATCAAGGCAAAGACGTGCTTATCGTTTATGATGATCTATCAAAACAAGCGGTAGCATACCGTGAAGTTTCGCTTCTGCTCCGCCGTCCACCGGGTCGCGAAGCTTATCCTGGTGATGTTTTCTATTTACACAGTCGTTTACTAGAGCGTGCCGCTCGCCGCAATAAGGAATCAGGCGGAGGTTCTATTACCGCGTTGCCAATTATTGAAACTCAAGCCGGTGACGTTACTGCCTATATTCCAACCAACGTCATTTCCATTACCGATGGTCAAATCTTCCTTGAAAGTGATTTGTTCTACCGTGGTATTCGCCCAGCTTTAAACGTCGGCATTTCGGTTTCGCGCGTCGGTTCTGCCGCTCAAACCAAACCAATGAAAAAAGTTGCCGGAAAACTCAAGCTTAGTCTTGCGCAATTCCGCGAAATGGAAGCTTTTGCCCAATTTGCAAGCGACCTTGATCCGGAAACAAAGAAACAAATTGATCTTGGTCAGCGCTTGGTAGAGGTTTTGAAACAGCCTCAATATCAGCCAATGCCGGTCGGCCAACAAGTCGCTATTATTTATGCGGTTAACAATGGCTACGCGACTGACGTTGATGTAAAAGAAATGTCAGAATGGGAAAATAAACTGCACAAATTTTTAGACTCTCGCCATAAATCAATGTTAGAAAAAATTAATGCCAATGGTTGGGACGAGGCGATTGAGAAAGAACTAAAAGAAGCAATTACCGATTTCAAAAAATCATAATTATGGGCGTAAATACTAAGACAATTAAACGCCGCATCAAATCCATCAGCAACACCAGAAAAATTACAAAAGCGATGGAGATGATTAGTGCGGTTAAAATGCGTCGGGCGGTACAAAGTGTGCTCTCAACCCGGGGCTATGCTTCTTTTGCTTGGCAAATGTTAACTGAGATCGCTCAAAAATCGGATGTTACATTGCACCCATTGCTGGCAAAAAGAAATGTAAAAAAAGTAGGCGTAATACTTATTACCAGCAATCGAGGTCTCGCCGGAGGTTTTAGCAGCCGTCTTTTGCAGATCGTTCACGAATTTGTTTCCAAGCAGGAAAAAGTAGATAAATGTGAAGTTGATATTCTGCTTACCGGCCGGCAAGGTAAAAAAATCTACCACAAATTTGGACATAAAATTTCCGCCGAATTTGAAAAAATGGATCTTACTAGTCAGATTAATGAAGTTTTGCCTATGGCACAACTCGCAATAAAAGAATACACCGAAGGTAAATATGATTTAATTGTAGTAGCCTATACTGACTTTGCTTCGGCCCTGCGACAAATCCCCAGAGTCAAACAAATTTTACCTCTCGAAAACAAAGCTGATGAGATGCTTGGTCAGACTACAGAAAGCAATCTTGAAATTTCTGCATCTAAATTGGGATATAAATTTGAACCTGACCCAACTGCGGTATTAAATACTCTTTTACCGAGGTTAGTTGAAATGCAAATTTATCAGGCCGTGTTAGAATCCGATGCCTCTGAACACAGCGCCCGCATGCTCGCAATGAGAAATGCCTCAGACAGCGCCAAGGATATTATTAAAGAATTAAATTATAGTTTTAATAAGGCCCGCCAGTCTGCTATTACGCAAGAAATTTCGGAAATTGTCGGTGGTGCCGCCGCCCTTGAATAATTATAAAGATATTTGTTAATTAAACTGTATGATAAAAGGAAAAATTACGCAGATTATCGGAGTCGTGGTTGACGCGCACTTTGAAGATAAGCTGCCCGACTTATATACCGCCCTACAAACAAAATTACCGGACGGTAAAATACTTACTCTCGAGGTTCAACAACATCTCGGCAACCACGATTTGCGCGCGGTCGCGATGAGTACTACAGACGGTCTTGAACGCGGCGGGGAAGTTACCAGCGACA
Organism: Patescibacteria group bacterium; assembly: GCA_041661385.1. GTDB lineage: Bacteria > Patescibacteriota > Patescibacteriia > Magasanikbacterales > GWA2-37-8 > JAKANM01. The sequence continues at coordinate 165,287 of JBAZUP010000001.1, read as the reverse complement.
ACAAACCAATCAGCGTGCCAGTTGGCCCGGAAACTCTCGGCCGAATGTTTAATGTTATTGGTGAACCGATCGATGGAAAAGGCGAACCAAAAACCACCAAAAGATATTCAATTCACCGTGCTGCTCCATCTTTTACCAAACAATCTACTAAATCTGAAGTTTTGGAAAGTGGTATTAAAGTTATTGACCTGATTTGTCCATTTTTGAAAGGTGGCAAAATCGGTTTGTTTGGCGGAGCTGGCGTCGGCAAAACTGTATTGATTCAAGAACTTATCCGCAATATTGCCGCCGAACACGGTGGTTACTCAGTGTTTGCCGGTGTCGGAGAACGCTCACGTGAAGGTAATGATTTATACGGTGAAATGAAAGATAGCGGAGTATTAGAAAAAACTGCACTAGTCTTCGGTCAAATGAATGAACCACCAGGTGCCCGCGCCCGCGTCGCTCTTACCGCTCTTTCCATGGCGGAATATTTCCGTGATGAAGAGGGAAGAGATCTCTTGTTGTTCGTAGATAATATTTTCCGCTTTACTCAAGCCGGTTCCGAAGTATCCGCTCTGCTTGGCCGTATGCCATCTGCCGTAGGTTACCAACCAACTCTCGCCACCGAAATGGGCGCGCTTCAAGAACGCATCACTTCTACCGACAAGGGTTCTATTACTTCCGTACAAGCAGTATACGTGCCAGCCGATGACCTTACCGACCCGGCGCCAGCCACTACCTTTGCTCACCTTGACTCGACTGTAGTATTAAACCGTTCGCTCACTGAACTTGGTATTTATCCGGCCGTTGATCCGCTAGATTCAAATTCGACAATTTTGGATCCGCTAATCGTAGGGGATTTACACTATCGAACTGCCCGCGACGTTCAAAAGGTTCTACAAAGATATAAAGATTTACAGGATATTATCGCCATTCTTGGTATGGAAGAACTTAGTGAAGAGGATAAAACATCCGTCAATCGCGCTCGCAAAATTCAGCGCTTCTTGTCTCAGCCGTTCTTCGTCGCTGAAGTATTCAGTGGTATTGAAGGTCAATATGTGCCAGTTTCAGAAACTATTCGTGGCTTCCGTGAAATTTTAGACGGCAAACATGATGATAAGCCAGAACAAGCGTTCTATATGAAAGGCGGAATCGACCAGGTAAAATAAGCTGAGCTTGAAATTGCGTCGTCTCTCACAAATTAAAATATATTTTATTTGTTCGTTCCTAGCAATTATAACATTTTATGAAGTTTCAAATCGTAACACCTGAAAAAACAGTTTCTTCTGACGAAATAGAGCAGGTTAGTTTGCCTACGCTAGATGGAGAAATTACTGTGTTACCAAAACACATTCCATTGGTTACAATTTTGAAACCAGGCGAATTAAGATATAAAAAAAATGGTGAAGAATTTATTTTAGCAGTATCCGGTGGTTTCGTAGAAGTTAGGGATGATGGTTCGGTGATTGTTTTAGCAGACACTGCCGAACACGCTGCTGAGATTGATCTCGTTCGAGCAGGAGAAGCAAAAGAACGGGCTTCAAAAACAATGTCCGAAGCTAGACACCGAGAACATGTCAGCTTTGAAGCTCTTGAGTCACAGCTTGAAAAACAACTGGCCAGACTTAGGGTCGGCAATAAGTATCGAAAAATTAAATAAAACACTTTCAAAAATCCTCCGTACAACGGAGGATTTTTTATTGACTTAGACCTCATTTGAGGCTAAAATATATACTTATTATGAATTCTCCATATAAAAAATTAAACGAAATTCTTGATAAAGAGAAGCCATTTCGCCGCAAACAGGTTGAAAAGGCTTGGTTTGATGTGAAAATTAATTCTTATCAAGATATTTCAACTCTGCCACAAGATCTTAAAAATCAACTGACTGATATTTCTTGGCAATATCTTGCCCCTCATACAGAACTAGTAAGCAGTATCGACAACACCAGAAAAATTTTATTTAAGCTCTGGGATGAAAACTTTATTGAAACCGTGATAATGGGCAGGAAAAATCTAAAGGATGATAAAGGAGAAAATAGAGAACGATATACGATTTGCATTTCGTGCCAAGCAGGTTGCCCGATGAAATGCGCATTTTGTGCAACAGGAAGAGCTGGTTTTAAAAGAAATTTAACTGCCGAGGAAATTGTAGAACAAATACGGTATTGTTATTATTTACTAGCACAAACCGGTGATAGAATAAATAATATTGTCATTATGGGTCAGGGAGAGCCGTTATTAAACTATGATAATGTCAAAAAAGCTTTGCAGATAATATTAGCAAATACCGATATTGGTCCGACTAAGATTACTGTTTCCACCGCCGGTGTAATTCCGGTTATGGAGCAACTAATTAATGATAAAGATTTTCCGCCGGTGCGCTGGGCGATTTCACTGCACAGCGCTATAGAAGAATCGAGAAAAAAAATCATGCCATCACATAAAAATGGTTTTCTAGATTATTTGGTTGAATGGACAAAGCAATACCGGAAGAAAATGCCGAGCCGAACTCAATTTATCGGCCTTGAATATATAATGCTTGGCGGAATAAACGACGATCAAAAACATCTCGATGCATTGATTAAACTTTGTAAACGAATTCCGCATTTAAGAATTAACTTAATACCTTATAACTCAACCGGGAAAGACCCGATAGATAATATTTATAATTTTGACCGAACACCATCACACGAAATAGAACGCTGGCACAAGGAGCTAATGAAAAATGACTTTACATCCACCATTCGATACTCTCAAGGACAAGATATCGCCGCCGCGTGCGGGCAGCTTCGCAATACAAAAAAATAGCTGCCTATGAAAAACGAAAAAAAGCTAAATGCCGCACAAAAAACAGCGATTGAATATATCGAAGGTCCGTTGTTAATTGTTGCCGGCGCCGGAACTGGTAAAACAACTGTAATAACAAAAAAAATTGCATATTTACTTCAAAATAAGCTAGCAAAACCAGAGGAAATATTAGCTTTAACTTTTACGGATAAATCTGCGGCGGAAATGCAAGAGAGGGTAGATGACGCGATTGATATCGGCTACTCAGATCTTCAAATATCCACTTTTCATGCATTTTGCCAAAAAATTTTAGAGAGTCACGCTCTTGATATCGGACTTAGCAATCAGTTCAAACTTTTAACTCCGACTGCGGCTTGGCTGCTTATTCAAAAGAATTTTCAAAAATTTAATTTAGATTATTATCGACCGCTCGGCAATCCCTACCGCCATATTCACGAACTTTTGAAACATTTCTCTAAGTGCAAGGATGAACTTATTTCACCGGAGCAGTATCTGGATTATGCGAAAGGGTTAAATACGGAAAGCGGGGAACATGATATCGAAGAAATAAAGCGCCTGACTGAAATTGCAACAGCATATGGTGTTTATAATCAAATCTTACATGATACTTCTGCTTTTGATTTCGGTGATCTGATTTATAATTGCAACCAAATATTTATTAAGCGACCCACTATTCTAAAAAAATATCAGAATAAGTATAAATATATTTTGGTTGATGAATTTCAAGATGTAAACTGGTCGCAATATAATCTATTAAAATTACTTAGCGCGGGAACTTCTCAGCTGACAGTAGTAGGGGACGATGATCAAAGTATTTATGCTTTTCGTGGCGCAAGCGTCTCAAACATTTTGCATTTTAAAGATGATTTTCCAAAAGCCAAAGAAATTGTTTTAAACGAAAACTATCGTTCATTTCAAGAAATTCTGGATATCTCTTATAAATCAATTGTAAATAATAATCCTGATCGCTTAGAAATTAAATTAAATATTGAAAAAAAACTTAAATCAACGCGAGTTGAATCTACACAAAAGAAAAAGGATAAAATTCGAGTTTGCCACATTCACTCAACTACTCTTGAGAATGAGGTGGATGATGTTATTAAAGAAATTGTTCGTCTTAAAAAGATTGACAAAACCGCGACTTGGGACGACTTCGCAATACTGGTTAGAGCCAACAATCATGCGGATCCATTTATTAATCAGCTTGAAAAAATTGGCTTGCCTTTTGAGTTTCTTGCATCGTCTGGTCTTTATCGCCAACCAATTGTGCTTGATAGTTTAAACTATTTCCGGGTTTTAGACGACGTAAGGGATAGTGCCGCTATGTATCGTGTTTTATCAATGCCGTTCCTTGGTTTTAGTGTGAATGATCTTCAAAAAATAACTTACAATGCCAAGAAAAAGGCGATCAGTTATTATAATGCAATGAAACAAGGTGTAACACTTGACCTGTCGGAGAAGGGGCAGAAAATTTGCGATAATTTAATTTCTTTAATTCATGAGGGAATGCAAATTGCGAGAAACAGCAAACCTTCAGTTATTTTGTATAATTTTCTAGAAAAATCCGGCTATCTTTCATATTTAACGAGAGAAGAGGAATCCGGCAACCTTGATAGTATCCGTCAAATTTATCACATTAAACAATTTTTCGATTATTTAAACGAATACGAAACTATTACCCGCGACCACGGTCTTAGTGGTTTTTTGGAAAATTTTGAACTTATCTCCGAAGCCGGTGACCAAGGCGGACTATTTGAACCGTCTGATACTCCGGATTCAATTAATATTTTGACTGTTCACGCTGCCAAAGGTTTAGAATTTAAGTATGTGTTCGTGGTAAACCTGGTTGAGGACCGTTTCCCCAGCCGTCGCCGCAGTGAAGCTATTGAAATACCTACCAAGCTAATAAAAGAGAAACTACCAGAAGGCGATCATCATATTGAAGAAGAGCGGCGTTTATTTTATGTCGCAATGACAAGAGCTAAAGACCGACTTTACCTCACAAGCGCCTCGGACTATGGTGGTGAAAGACGAAAAAAGATTAGTCGTTTTTTAAATGAACTGGGTTATGCCGTATCAGATTCGGATAAAGATACTGGAGCACTAAAAAAGATTGAAAAGAAAAATGAAGAAAAAGGCGAATTTGTTTTTGAATTACCAAAAGCTTTTTCATTTTCTCAAATCCGGGCCTATGAGACCTGCCCCTTCCAATATAAACTTGCTCATATTCTAAGAATTCCTACCCGAGGAAGTGCTAGCTTTAGCTTTGGGCAATCTATCCACGGAACTCTACAGAATTTTTATGAAAAGGTTTTGGAACTAAACAGCATCCAACAATCATCTTTATTTGAAAAGCCGGTTGTGTCGGAAAAGATAACCGGTATTAAAGTTCCAAGTTTGGATGAATTAATGCAGATGTACGAAGCGGCATGGCAAGACGACTGGTACAAAGATGAATATCAAAAAGCTGACTACCATAAAAAAGGTAAGGAAATTTTAAACATATTTTATAAATCTCAAGAAAATAATTGGACGATACCGGAAAAGCTTGAAAGCTGGTTCAAAATTAAAATCGGTGATTATTTCTTGCATGGACGAATCGACCGGGTAGATAAATTAGTAGATGGAACCTTAGAAATTATTGATTATAAAACCGGCAACAGTAAAGAAAAGTTATCAACTGAAGATAAAGAGCAGTTATTTATTTACCAAATTGCTGTTGAACAACTGGCAGAATATAAAATTCTTGGCGCGCCAAGTAAACTAACTTATTATTATATAAATGACGATCTGCATACTTCATTTATTGGTGAAAGAAAAGATTTGGAAAAATTACAGTCAAAACTTCTTTCAACTATGGATCAAATATATAAGAAAGATTTTACTGCTACCCCAAACCAATTTGCTTGTAAATTTTGTGATTTTAAGGATATCTGTGAATATCGAGTATGATGAAATCTCTTGGTGACTTATTAAAAAATAATGGAATTTCTTCTCCGCTTTTAATCGGGGTTAGGGCGGCAAGAGTTGTGGAGGAAGCTGAAAAACTTTTAGTAAAAGAATTTGGAGAAGAGATTAAAAACTATGCAGCGCCGGCATATTATAAAAACGGAATTTTAACAATTGCCTGTCTTAGTTCTTCTGCTGCCCAGGAAATTAAACTTCGCGAAAAAGATTTTTTGACTGCTATCAACACTGTCTTAAGCGGAATCAAAGTGGAAAAAATACGGTATTTGTCGTAACCTTGCGAAAATACATTAAATCCGCTAATATATCCAGGCTTATGAACCTGAAACAATACTTAATTTTGATGTCGATTGGAACCCTTTTATGTTGGGTTTCCTGGATATTTGTAATATTTAAGGTTTCGCCAGTTGATAGTGGTTTTATTGGAATTTTTTCATTCTATTTAAGTTTATTCTTATCAATTGTTGGTACGTTTTCTGTTCTAGGGTTTATGATCAGAAGGGTAATATTAAAAGATGATGAGGTAGTCTTTCGACATGTTAGGCACACCTTTCGCCAAAGTATTTTTATCGCCACTGTTATTACCATTGTATTGATCTTATTATCAAATAAATTGCTATTTTGGTGGAACGCTATTATTCTAGTCGTCTTTTTTATATTTATTGAAACGGTATTTTTTACTTCTTCACGAGAGCGACCGACTAACAATTTACTGCACAGATAATATTTTATGTTTGAGAATTTTTCGAATCGATTTAGAAAAGAATTAGGTGTTGACCTCGGAACGGCCAATACTCTTATTTATGTAAAGGGTAGAGGAGTGGTAATTAATGAACCAAGCGTAGTGGCAGTAAACACAAAAACCGAACAGATTTTGGCGGTCGGTCATGAAGCAAAAAACATGCTTGGTAAAACTCCTCCGCACATTATCACCACCAAGCCGCTTACCAATGGTATTATTTCAGATTTTGAAGTAACTGAAAAAATGCTCCGATATTTTGTCGATAAAGTTTATGAAGATAGTTCTTTGAATTTTTTCTCTCGTCCTAAAGTTGTAATTGGTGCTCCGGTAGATATTACTGAAGTCGAAAGGCGCGCGATTGGTGATGCGGTAATGAATAGTGGGGCAAGAGAGGTTTGGATAGTCGAAGAGCCTATGGCTTCGGCAATCGGTTCAAGAATGCCAATTAGTGAGCCAGTCGGAAATCTTATTGTTGAAATTGGCGGAGGAACTTGTGAAATCGCAGTAATCTCATTAAACGGCATTACTACCCGCAAATCAATAAAAATTGCGGGCGACGAGCTAAATCGAAACATTGTTCAATATGCGAGAGATGTTTTTAATTTGCTTTTAGGCGAAAGACAGGCAGAAGAAATAAAAATAAAAGTTGGTTCGGCGATTGAAATGTCTGAACCGATTGAATATCCAATGCGAGGACGCGATCTTCTAACTGGTCTTCCTCGCGAGGTAATGATTAATGATTCCCAGGTTCGGGAGGCAATGATAAAATCATTGAGGGTTATTGTCGATAGTATAAAAGATATTTTGGAAATAACGCCGCCAGAATTAGTCGCTGATATTCACGAGCGAGGTATTCTTATATCCGGAGGCGGTGCAAGAATGAGGGGTCTTGATCAATTGATAAATCGAGCTATTGAAATTCCGGTTAGAATTGCCGACGATCCGCTTACTTCAGTGGTTCGCGGTCTTGGCATTTTACTTGATGACGATAATTTACTTCGTGAAGTAGCTGTTTTCCCATTACTTTCAAAAAATATGAACGTAATTAAATGAAATAAATATGGCCCCAAATAGAGAAAAAAAAATCTATCTGTCCGTGGGGGCGGTTTTTTTATTAATTATAGCTCTTCATTATTTAGGTTGGTTAAGCGCAGTCGAAGAAAAGATTAGAATAACAGGGTTACCGATTTTAGGTTCAATAAATGGAATCAGTATTAAAATTGGAGATAATTATCAGTTTTTTAAAAATCGAGATGATTTTATTGCTGCTTACGAAAAAAATATTTCTAATCGTGAAGAATCTGAAGTGCTTACAGCAGATGTAAAAAGATTTTCTGAAGAAAATGCTGAGCTTAGACGCCAACTAAATTATTTTCAAACTCACACCCAAACACATTTGCTTGCAAATGTTGTCGGAAAAGAATTAATTAGCTCAGACCAATCTATTATTATCGATCGTGGTTCAAATGATGGTTTAAGCGAAGGGGACCCGGCCATCATCGGCAATGGAATTTTAATTGGAAAAATTTTTAAAGTCGAAAAATCAATTTCATTTATTAGACTGCTTAATGACAATACCAGTCGCGTTGGATCAACAATTTTAAACCATGATAAAAGCTTAGGTGTTATTGAGGGTGGTTTTGGAATTAGTTTAAAAATGAATTTGATTCCGCGCGATGAAATAATTCTTGTTAATGATCAAGTTGTAACATCCGGACTTGAGGAAAAAACTCCGCGCGGCCTATTAATTGGCAATATTGCCGAAGTTGAAAACGAACCGTATAAACCATTTCAACAAGCCGTCGTAACACCCGCTACGGATTATTCTAAAATTTCCTCAGTAAGTGTTCTCATAATAAAATAATATGTACCACTTGCTAAAAAATCTAGTGGAATATGTTTTTTTGACGGTATTTTTATTTATTGTTCAAATTTTAATATCGTATATTTTACCGTATCCATTTAATCAGGTAAATTTTATATTCATCTTTTTTTTATGGAAAGTTGTTTATCAAGATAAATTATTATATTTATGGTTAATAATTCCAACTTATTTTATTTTTAGCTTATTTACTTCTGTTTCGTTTGGTGTTTTGGGACTGACAATTTTTTGTTCAATAATCTTAGCAAAACAAATATTTTTAATTTGGTTTTCAACCTATTCTTGGTACAGCTTTTTTTTATTAGGTTTAGTGGGTTTTTCACTGAATTATGCTTTTTTAACTTTTTTTACCGCACTTGTTCCGTTGCTTTTTGGCGATCGTGTAAGTTATCAGGTTTCTGAAATATATTATTTACTAATTGAAATTTTTCTTAATGCGGCATGTTTTTTCTTATTTTACGGAACATATAATATTTTAAAACCGCGCCGAAAGTATAATTATACATTTTGATATGGCTAAAAATCCATTCAAAATTGAAAGTGATCTTGGTGGAATAGGGGATTTAACCGGTAAATATAATAAAGATTGGGTTGAAGGTTCTTTTGATATCGAAGATGATTCTAAAGGAAAATTATCTATTTCTCACACTCGAAAATATGTCGGGACCGGTATAAGCCAAAAAAGAATTAACATTTTATTATTTTTTGTACTGTTTTTAACGGCAATAATTTTTGGAAGAGTTTTCCAGCTACAAATAATTAATGGTCATAAATATCGTAATCAGGCGGAAGGAAATCGCATTCGCTTGATACCGATTGCATCCGAACGTGGAATAATTTATGATCGGTATAATCGCGATTTGCTTAAAAATATCCCAAATTTTTCCTTGGTCGTAGTTCCTCAAGACCTTCCAAAAAACCCCGGGGAACGCGGACATATAATAAATAGAATTTCTGAAATGAGCGGTGTAACCACCACTGATCTTGTGGCTTTGATAAAAAAATATGGTGATTATAGTTTTGAATCTTTAGCTGTTCAAGACAATCTTGATTATTTTAAAGCGCTAAAGTTGTATGTTGAAAATTCGGATTTACCGGGTGTTCAAGTTGAAAGTGGTAGCAGGCGTGGATATTATTTTCTGACCGCCACAAACACCAAACCGGAAATTGTTTATAGTCTTTCTCATTTAATTGGTTACGTCGGCAAACTTAACGATGAAGAGTTGAGCAAATACCGTTTAGACGGTTATTTATCTTCGGATTTAATAGGTAAGACCGGTTTGGAAAAAAGTTATGAAAAAATATTACGCGGTACTTATGGAAAAAAGAAAATTGAAGTAAATGCGATCGGAAAAGAACAATCAGTTTTAGCAACCGAAGCACCGATTCCGGGCAGTAATTTAATTTTATCGATAGACCTTGATGCTCAAAAGAAACTTGAGTCATTGGTAAGTGAAACGGCAAATATTTCTAAAAAGAGAAAAATATCTGCTATTGCCATGAATCCAAGTAACGGAGAGATTCTTGCAATGGTAAGCTGGCCTTCATTTGATAACAATCTTTTTGCGGGCGGTATTAGAGAAGACGTATATTCTCAATATATAAACGATGAAGATCGACCATTATTTAATCGCACTATCAGCGGACAGTACCCACCCGGATCCACGATAAAACTTATCATGTCAGCTGCAGCCCTACAAGAAGGAATTATTACCAAAAATACCACTGTAAACAGCGTCGGAGGAATTGAGGTTGGGAAATCATTTTTTAAAGACTGGAAAGCAGGCGGACACGGAATCACAAATGTCACTAAAGCCATTGCTTGGTCGGTAAACACTTTTTACTATTATATCGGCGGAGGTTTTGAAAAATTTATCGGTCTTGGCATTGATAGAATTGATAAATATTTTGCGATGTTTGGCCTTGGTCAAAAAACTAATATTGATTTACCGGGTGAAAGTACAGGATTTGTTCCTTCAAAAGATTGGAAAAGATCGAAAAAAAATGAACAATGGTTTGTTGGTGACACCTATAACGTCTCAATCGGCCAAGGTGATATGTTGGTCAGTCCGCTTCAAGTCGCGGCTTGGACAGCTGCGGTAGCTAACGGAGGAGATCTAGTCACTCCGCATCTTGGAAAAGAAATGGTTGATCCGTTAAATAAAAAATCTGAAAAAATTATTTTTGATACTAAGCATATAGCTGGTGTTTCGGATGCTAATTTAAAAATTGTTAGAGAAGGAATGAGAGAGTGTGTTGTTGCCGGGAGCTGTGGATTATTAAGGGGACTGGCATTTCCTGCGGCCGGGAAAACTGGAACCGCCCAATGGAGTAAAACCAAGCCGACCCATGCCTGGTTTACCTCTTTTGCACCATATAACAAACCTCAAATTGTGGTCACTGTGCTGGTCGAAGATGGGGGAGAGGGGTCGGTTATCGCACAGCCGATTGCTCAGAAATTCTTAGACTGGTGGGGCAAAAAATACCTAGAATAATATTTGACACACCGTGTTTGTGTGTTATACTTAGAAAATAACTAAATTTATTTATGGAAGAAAATATTCATTATTTATCAGCCGACAGCCTAGAAGAATTAAAAAACGAATTATTAACATTGAAAAATACTACCGTACCCGACATTGCAAAACGTATCGACGAAGCAAAACAACAAGGTGATTTGTCCGAAAATGCGGAATACCACCAAGCCAGAGAAGATATGGCCTGGGCACAAGGTCGCTTAATTGAAGTAGAAAAGATTATTAGTAACGCAAAAATTATTATTAAACAGACGACCGGTGTTGTATCGATTGGGGACACTATTAAAGTCGAAATTAATGGAAAAAACAAAGAATATACGATTGTGGGACCTCAAGAGATTAACCCGGCAAAAGGTCTCATTTCCAATGAATCGCCCCTAGGAGAGGCCTTTTTAAGCCATAAAATAGGCGATAAAGTAGAAGTAAATGTTCCGTCTGGCAAAATGGTCTACATTATCAAAGAAATTAGATAATTAAGATTAAAAACCGGCTTAATATGGGTCGGTTTTTTTGTTGACGCTAAGCATTTTTTTCTGTATAGTATTCAACATTAACCTCTTAAATATGAGTGAGTCGAAAAAAATGGTAGAACACCAAACGGAATCGGAAGCCAGACTTGGACACTTGAAAAATATTATCCATGAAGGCATTGATCCGTTTCCAGCGCGCAGTCGTCGTACCCACACTTTGGCCGAAGCAAAAATTTCCGCCGAAGGAACCTCACTAACTGTGGCGGGCAGAATTATGACGCGCCGTGAAATGGGCAAATTGACCTTTTGCCACCTTCATGACGAATCGGGAAATATCCAAATCGTTCTGACCGAAACGGAATTAGAAAAAATCCCTTATAAATTTTTTAACAAAAATTTTGATATTGGTGACTTTTTGGAAGTTGAAGGAACAATTTTTACGACTCACAAAGGCGAAATTAGCATTTTAGTTAAAAAATATTTTATTCTTTCCAAAGCGCTTTTGCCTCTGCCTGAAAAATGGCACGGACTTTCCGATCAAGAAGCAAGGTATCGAAAACGCTACTTAGATCTTATTTCAAACCCGGAATCAATTAAAATTGCAAAAATTAGATCCGTTTTGGTAAAAGAAATTCGTTCGTATTTTGATTCACATGGTTTTTTTGAAGTTGAAACTCCGGTTTTACAAACCTTATATGGAGGAGCTCTTGCAAAACCTTTTAAGACACATCACAACGCATTAGATATTCCTTTGTACTTACGTATCGCACCGGAACTATATTTAAAGCGTTTGATTGTCGGCGGTTTTGAGAAAGTTTACGAAATTGCAAAATGTTTTAGAAACGAGGGTATTGATCAAAATCACAATCCAGAATTTACACAAATTGAGTTTTATTGGGCGTACGCCGATTATCAAATGCTAATGGATTTGGTTGAGGATTTATTACCTAAATTAATTACTTCAATTGGTTTATCATTAAAATTTGAAGCTGAAGGTGAAACGGTAGATTTTACACCGCCCTATAAAAGAATTACGATGCGCGAACTTATTCGCCAACATGCTCAAATTGATATTGAGGATTATCCTGAACAGGGGGCGCTATTTAAAAAAGCTAAAGAACTTCAAATCGACAACATTGATTCTGGTACCGGCCGCGGCAAATTAATTGACGAAATTTATAAAAAATTTGCGAGACCTAATATAATTAACCCAATTTTTGTAATCGATCACCCAGTTGAACTTTCTCCGCTTGCAAAAAGAAAAGTAAAAAATTTAAATTACGTTGAAAGATTTCAATTGCTTTGCGTAGGTGGAAATGAACTCTGCAACGCATTTTCGGAATTAAATGATCCGATTGATCAAGAAGAAAGATTTAAAGAACAATTACGACTTGAAGCGGCCGGAGATGATGAATCTATGCCATACGATACGGATTTTGTTGAGGCTTTGATGCATGGAATGCCCCCGACGGCCGGTATGGGAATGGGAATTGATCGTTTGGTTAAACTACTTACAAACGCCCCCAATTTGAAAGAAGTGATTTTATTTCCTACCCTGAGACCCGAAAGCAACCCAAAAGAATAGATAAAAATATGACGAAGATAATGGTTTTTGGTACTTTTGATATTTTACACCCCGGCCACGAATATTTATTAAGAGAAGCAAAAAAACTTGCTGATTCGTTAGTGGTAGTAATAGCTCGCGACAAAACAGTATTAAAAGTAAAAAATCATTCGCCGCATTTTTCTGAAAAATTAAGAGTCGCTAATTTAGAGAAATTAAATATTGCCGACCGAGTGGTGTTAGGATCAGAAAATGAAGACAAGCATCAAATTATTAATGAAGAAAAGCCGGATATTATTGCGCTAGGTTATGATCAAAAATTCTTTATTGATGAACTTGAAAACAAATTTGGAAAAAATACAAAAATTGTCCGACTCAAACCATTTAAAGAGAAGATTTATAAAAGTTCTAAATTAAAGCCAGAATAAATATAGTCCAAACGAAATCATATGTTAGATATAAAATTTATCCGCGAAAATAAAGAATTGGTTGAAAAAAATAGTTTAACCAGAAACGTAAAGATTGATTTGTCGGCAATCATTCGGCTTGATGAAGAAAAAAATCTGTTATTAAAACAAGCCGAAGCACTTCGGGCAAAACGAAATGATAAGTCAAAAACTAAACCAACCGATGCTGAAATTATTGAAATGAAAAAGGTTGGCCAAGAAATTGCTGCGCTGGATGATCTTTTGAAGAAAAAAAGCGATGAACTTCAGTCTTTGTTAACTAAAATTCCAAATATTAATGACCCCTCAGTACCAGTTGGAAAAGATGATTCCGAAAACAAGGTGTCGAGTCACAGTGGAAAAAAGCCAGAATTTGATTTTACACCCAAGGAACATTTTGCAGTTGAATCGGTATTAAGTGGTATTGATATGGAAAGGGGAGCTAAAGTCTCTGGTTCACGTTTTTATTATTTAAAAGGAAAAGTTGCTCAACTGGAAAGAGCGATTATGCAGTACGCCGTTGATTTTATGGTTGGCAAGGGCTTTGAATTAGTTCTGCCGCCAGTCTTGGTGCGAGAAGAGGCGATGTACGGAACGGGTTTTTTTCCAGCTGATAAAAATGAAGTTTATGCAGTTAACCCAACTGAAGATAATTTATATTTAGTTGGCACATCTGAAGTTTCATTAATTTACATGCATGCCGACGAAACATTTAATGAGAGCGATTTACCAAAAAAATATATCGCTATCACCCCATGTTTTCGGCGAGAATCTGGAAGCTATGGCAAAGATACAAAAGGGTTATTTAGAGTCCATCAGTTTTATAAAGTAGAAATGGTTGTTTTTTGCGCCCCAGATGATTCGGCAAAAATTCATGACGAGCTTCTTGCCCACGAGGAAGAGTTTATTAGTTCACTCGGAATTCATTACCAGGTAGTGAATGTTTGCTCAGGTGATCTCGGCTTTCCAGCTGCCAAAAAATTTGATTGTGAAGGTTGGTTTCCCGGACAAAATAAATACCGTGAACTTACCTCGACAAGCAACACCACGGATTACCAGGCCCGAAGATGCAATATTAAAATTAAAAACAAGGAAGGAAAAAGGGTATTCGCGCACACTTTAAACGGAACTGTAGCAAGTGACAGACCCATGCTCGCAATTATCGAAAACAATCAACAAAAAGACGGCACGGTTTTGATTCCAAAAGTATTGCAAAAATACCTTAGCTTCAACAAAATCTAATAACAATTCTTCCTCGGCATCTTTATGCTAAGTTGGGTAGAAATTAATCGCTCTGCACTAGAGCATAATCTGAAAAATTTTCGTAACCTTATTGGAAAGGCCACACTTTTAATTCCGGTGATTAAATCGAATGCATACGGTCACGGCATCGCTGAAGTTGCAAAAATCTGCGATGAATTAGAAGATGTAGATAGATTGGCTGTAGTAAATTTAGATGAGGCGCTTCTGTTACGAATGTTAAATATAAAAAAGCCTATTCAAATTTTATCTTTTTTTAGTTTTGATATTCAGAAAGCAGGGGAGGCGATGAAAAAGAATGTTATCTTTCCAGTTTATACTTTAAAACAGGCAATTTGGTTAAATACCGTAGCCGAACGAATAGGCCAAAGATGTAAAATTCATATCAAGATTGATTCCGGCACAACGCGAATTGGTTTTTTTGTGTCCGAGCTTGAAGATTTTTTAAAAAATATTCAAAAATTAAAACACATTGAAATTGAAGGAGTGTGGAGCCACTTTTCATCGAGTGAAACGGATTATGAAATCACCCGTGAACAAAATAGAATATTTGATTCTGCAATCGGGGTATTCAAAAAAATAGGAATTTGTGTGCCGATTAGGCATATATCATGCAGTGCCGCTACAATTTTACATCCAGTCGCCCGGTATGACGCAGTGCGGATTGGTTTGTGTTCTTATGGCCTATATCCAGACAAAAAATCGCGAAAAAAAATAAATCTAAAACCTGTTTTAAGCTGGAAAACTACCGTTATTCAAGTTAAGAACGTAAAGAAAGGAACAGGCATAAGTTACGGTAATACCTATAAAATGCCTAAAAACGGCAAAATTGCCATTATTCCGGTGGGTTACTATGATGGATATGACAGAGCTTGGAGTAATAAAGCCGAAGTTCTAATTAATGGAAAAAGGTGTCCGGTGAGAGGCCGCGTATGTATGAACCTTACAATGATTGATGTTTCAAAACTAAAAAATTGTAAAGAGGGATCAATTGTGACGCTAATCGGTGCGGATGGAAAAGAGGAGATAACTGCTGATGATTTGACGGCGCTGACCCCGGAAACAATTAATTATGAAATTGTTACGAGAATTAATCCTCTTATTCGGAGAATTGTGGTATAATATTCACGAACTTCCTAATAATGAAATATTATCAAACCGGAAGGAAATTAAAAAAGAATTATTCCCGTCGGCGTCAGGAAAAAATCGTGGGTACAACGCTCGGCCGGAAAAGATTCCGTCAATACGAAGAAACGGCTTTTTTGGGTTTTTCAAATCCTTATAAGCGAAAGATTAAGGTTAAACCTCTCAAACTAAAAACAACCTTGCTATCGATTGTTTTATCAACTTGGTTAATATTATTGTTGTTTTTACCATTTTTTAGAGTTACGCGAGTATCCATCGTCGGCCTAAATCTTATCGATAAACAAAAAGTAGAGGACACAGTGAGTCGAAATCTTCATCAGGATTTCAAATTTTTTCCGTTAAATCACTACTTGTTTGTAAATTCATCTAAAATTTCAAACAGTATTAAAAATGAATATCCGGTAAGTAATGTAAGAGTAGAAAAAATATTTCCAAATACTCTTAACATTTATATTACTGAAAAAAACAGTTCTGTTATTTACGATGACGGAAGAGATTACTACCTGCTAGATAAAGATGGAAAGGTAATTAAATACCTTTGGGCAGTAGGTCCAGGCGATTTTGTTACCGTTCCTATATCAACAAGCACTGCGGATACAGCCTCCTCCTCAACAGTTGCGACTGTTCATTTACCAAATATAGTACTGCATCAAAAAAACTACCCAGATTTACCGTTAATTTATTTTAAATCCGATCAAATTAGCCAAAAAAACAACAAACTTAATCCTGAACTTATAACATCAATCGCCGATTTTAATACCGGGATCCAAAAGGGGGGTGGGATAGTAATTAACTATTACGAAATTGATGATGGTTCTCGAGATATTACTGCGGTTACAAATTTAGGCTGGAGAATAATTTTTTCAACAGAACGACCAGCCAACGATCAATTGATTGCTTTTTGGAATGTATATAAATCAAGCAAGCCTAAAGAATATATTGATGTACGCCTTGAAGATCGAATATTTTGGAAGTAGGGGGTAAGCAAAGTAAAAGCCAAGGTATAATAAACGGGATTATCAACGTCGTATAACATAGATTAAGCGACTAACATAGATTCGATATAGGGCCCTTATGGGGGCTTTTTTGTTAAGTAGCCAACTATACCCCTATTTTCTTCTTTAAAGCACTCTAAGCAAGCCTGGGCTGCATCAAGCTGCCGAATTAAGTTATTTAACAAACATCCTATATATAATAATGAATCGAACTATTTGCCACGGATGAAATGTTTAAGATAATTTCTACAGGTATATCTCAATCTATATTCATATACAATACCAGCTTTGCAATGATAATTTTGATTTTAAGATGACGGATCATACAGGTTGATCTATAGATTTGAGCGGCTGAATGTTAAATATTTCCTTCTCAGGTCTTATCCCCTAAAATATTTCGTAACTGTTTATTCAATGTCGCTTAATATTTTTATACACACAATTAAAAAAACAACCCGAAGGGAAATAATATTCCCTATGATTGGGTTGCTATTGAATCAAGAAAAAACTACTCCTCTAGAATCACATTAAGTTCCTGATCCACATTGTAGGTTTGGCCACAATGCGGACAAACGTGCGAAGTTATTTTCTTATCATCTTCTTCCTTAATCTCCGAACGTTGTTCGCAGTTGGGGCATATAAATAATGCCATAAAATTAAGGTTAATACTTCTATATTTATACTAGTCCTAATGAGATAAACTTACAAGACCGGCCAAACTGACCGGTCTTGTTTAAAATGTATCCAATTATGAATTATTGAGCCATGTCCTGTCCGTAAGATCGATAATCAACAACCACACCTGATTGTGAAGCCTTACAGTCTTTTGCTTCTTTTTTAAATAATGTCCATGCGGCAGTAGTTGACGCGTTGTGAGCTACAATAGCAGTCCTGTGCGCGGTACGATAATTTGCCCAGGCGCTGTTAACTGCGGTCCGAATTTGTTTTTGTGTTGACGATGGCGCAGTCCAAGCAGCGCTTAATGCATTAGCACGCGCTGTAAGAACGGATGTCTGAGTGGTAGAATATGTTCCAAACGCTGCGGCTACAGTAGCCTCTCGTTTATTTACAGCTAACCCAACACAAGCGGTTGCAGCAGCCTGATTTACCTGTTTTGTTTGCAAAGATGTTAATTTTTCTTGTAATTTTCTTTTAGCTTCCTGAAAACGCTCCTCCAATTTACGTTGAGCTTCAATAATTTTTTCTTCCTGTGTTCGAACTGTAGTCGAAGAAGATGTGGTTGTGGAATCCGATACTGAGACGTCATTATTAGCCAAAACCGGAACAGTTATTAGAATTGATGAAAGTATTAAGAATCCAGTTAAATATTTTTTTATCATAAATTTAAGTTTAATCTAACCATGTTTAATTAATATACATACGGAGATATTTATTATTTTATCCGACCTTTGTATATAACTATACACCAAATTTGATGTTTAGTAACGTCTCCCTATCCCCTTTTTTTCAAATATGATATATTATATTTATCTAACGTCGCTTAATATTTCACTATGCCAAAATCTTCTGTACCAATTATTGATCATATATCGTCTTTTTTAGATTATTGTGAAGTTGAGAAAGGTTTATCTCAGGTTTCTACTCGTAATTATCATAATTTTCTTAAAATGTTTGTCGTTTGGCTAAAGGACAACAAAATTGAAAATCTCAAGCCGCACGAACTTAGCCCGGATCATATTTGGAACTATCGATTATACTTATCAAGAAAAAAAGACGATCACGGAAAATTAAATAAAAAATCTACTCAGAATTACTATTTAATCGCTTTGCGTAATCTTGTAAAATATTTTACCGAGCGTGACATTGAATGTATTTCGGCCGATAAAATAAAACTTCCAAAACTTACCGAAAAAGAGAAATCGATTAAATTTTTAACTTTAAATCAGGTTGAAAAATTATTGGACATGCCGGATACATCAGAAGAAGACGGCCTGCGTGACCGCACTATGCTTGAGATATTATTTTCGACTGGCATGCGGGTTTCAGAACTTACTTCATTAAATGCACGAATTTTTGATTTAAAAAATATTTTATCCGATAAAATTGATGAACTAGAAATTAGTATTAGCGGCAAGGGCGGATCGACCCGAACTGTATATTTTTCAAAACGCGCTCTGGGGTGGCTTGGAAAATATCTTAAAATCCGCACCAAAGATATGTACGCGCCACTTTTTATAAATTACAAAACCGATCGAAGCGACGACGAACACCGGTTGACTCCCCGGTCGGTTGAACGCATTGTTCGTAAATATACCGTGATGGCCGGTTTACCAGTCGACGCTACTCCCCATACTCTCCGGCACAGCTTCGCGACTGATCTTCTAAATGAAGGCGCTGATATGAGATCGGTACAAGAAATGCTTGGCCATAAAAATATAGTCACAACTCAGATTTATACTCACGTCACAAATAAAAAACTCCGTGAAACTCATAAAAAATTTCACGGAGGAAACAAATAAAAATAGATGTCCCCCGGTAGCGATTGCTACCGGGGGACGTTTTTTGTTCAGTCCTCAACCGCGCTAGGCGGTAATCAGCCGGAGACCGGCACCGTTCTTCGCCGCCCCGATGTGGGCAGGCCTCCGCTTGATCGCCTGACGATCGGCGTTGATCCTCTCCTCGAGCTTGTCGAGGAGATTTTCCACTTGACTCAGCTGAATGTCGCTGAGAAACTTCTCCTTGTTCAATGCTTTCGCTTTCTTGTTCAATTCCTTGCCTTTGTCGTACATTTCCTGAACCTTGCGCCGGCCTTCTTCGACATCGTCGAAGTACACCTCCGGCTTCCCGCCGACCCGAATGCAGAACCCCGTTCGCAACTCGATCACCGTGACCACCGACCCATTGTGCATTGGATTTCTCCGCCCTGCACACCGTTGAACACAAAAGATAAAGCGAAAAACCGCCTCTAGACTGAACTTTTCCTCCTTTCTCCTTGTTGTATATAAGTCTATATAAATATCTAGAATTGGTCAATTATATTTAAAAAAATGGCGAACTTAAGCCATTTTTTATAAGTAAATAATGGGCAATTTAATAGATTAAAGCTGTGTTCAAAATTTCGTTAAAATACAGAATAATTTTATCTTGATCAAATTTTATCGGCCTTATTTTCTCGTCATAATTTTCTAACACCGTAGAATGCAAAAATAATGTAATATTGAAACAGGCGCCGGCCCGTTTAGTCGCGTAAGTAATTGTATCATACCGATTTCCTGCGCCCGCACCTGCACCAATGCTTTTATAATAGTTAATGCCATTTATTGTTACGAGCTCCGCCTGGGTAGAGATCCCCTCTTCCGGCAAACAATTGGTGCCAACATAATTTGTTAAAACCGAACCGAATAATACTCTGGCTTCACTTAAGTTTGTTCCGCTTGTCATGCTCGAAGGATAATTTAAAGCGGTACCTGTCGCCATAAACACATAAGACAAGTCTACATTTTCACTAATATTAAAATCTTTAGGATAATTAAAAGAATACCTGGAACTAGTGTTGTGATAAACATTCCAACGTGTTGTCGTGGTGTTTAGTTCTTGAGCGAAATTATTAAATCGAAAATTATTTAAAACAGAAATGAGCTGATCAATTTTTATATTTTCTTTTGCTGAATCGGTTGGTAAGGTTGTATAAAAAACACCGTTATTTACCGATTCGTTATTAATATCCAAAAGCGGTGAAGCTTCCCCTCTTTGCCAGACGCCAGTCACAAAACCCCCAACTTTAATAGGAATACAAGGCGAAGAAGTGCTTGAGATAGCACAGGGGCGAAAAATACTTAACATTATCGGCGACCTTGAATCATTCGTATTTAATATCGTAGAAGAAACCAAAGCGACTTGAGCAACATCTCCGGTCGGTGTTGGTGAATAAAATGGATTGCCATTTCGATAAGTGAAAAGAAATTCATGCCCACTATATGGTGATTCTAAATATAATTGATCTTCACCGGCCTGATTATAAAAAAATCCATTAACATAATCATCGGTGCTAATCTGCTGCTCGTATTTCCAACCAATCGGGTAACGAAAGTTAAAGCCGTCTGTTACCTTTCGAAAACGCTGATAGCCAGCTCGAACCACCGCCTGAGTAGGCCTTTCGGAAATAATTATATATTCATAAAGTCTTGTCGCTATAACAGTCGTCATGACAAGCAAAGTAATGCCAAAAATAAGTAGATAACGAGTCCTGCTCATACTTATGGGGACATAAATAACAAAGGGTCTACTGGAATACCATTTTGACGCACTTCAAAATGCAAGTGTGGACCAGTAACAAAAGGACCGGCGCCAATTGTACCAGGAGTGCCGCCGGAATAACCAATTATATCACCCCGATTAACAAAAGCATCCTCAGTAACATTAATTTTGCTCAAATGACCATAAACAGTTGAAAGATTACCGGTATGCACTATAAGTATATAACTATAACAAGACGAGCTTGTACAGCGCCTAGCCCTTGCGATATAACCCGAAGCAACCGCCTTAACGGCCGTGCCGTAAGGAGCTTTTAGATCAAGTCCGCTGTGCTCAAAAACTCTTTTAAATGGATAATCCGGATCATGAAAGGTCGCATTAATTATACGGCTAGGAACCGGCCAGGTCATGAGCACCGAACCAGACGCGGAAATTTTATCCTGCAGCTCAAGCTGTTTACTCTTTTTTTCCTCAAAAATTCTAGTTTCATTTTCAATTTGCTGATATTGAGCTTTTTGGCTAGAAAGCAAAGTTCGATAACGGGCTTCCGACGATTTTGTCTGATCGAGTAACTGGCTTTTTGCTGTCTCTTGACTCTCTAAATTACTTTTACTTACTTCAAGTTCATTTTTAAACTCAGTAAATTTTGTTTGCTTTATTTGTACCTGTTTTTGTTTTGCCTCCAAATCTTCTGTTGCTATTCGCAATGATTTAACCGATCGTCCAAGATCTACATAAACACTTTCCGCCGATTTTACCTCATTATAAAAGTCGGCAAAAGTTTTATAAGTTAACATTATTTCTAAAAAGTTTTTCTGGTCGCTTGAATGAATATTTTCAACCATTTTTGCGACAATTTTTTTCTGTTTCGTTATAACTCGTTTTTTGTCGGTAATAGAAATATTTAAAGCATCTATTTCTAACTGGGTTTCCTTAATTTTTTCTCCAACAAGCTCAATATCCGCATTGAATTGGGCGATTCTATTCGACATGATGCTGAGCTGATTTTTTAATGAAACAGATTCAGTTTCTTTTTGAGTTAAAATTTTATTATATTCACTGATTGTCTTTTCGAGAGCTTTAATTTTATCTTTACGAATTTGAATTTCCTTGTCGATTGCATTAATCTCCTGAGATGTAGATGAAA
This sequence comes from Patescibacteria group bacterium, assembly GCA_041661385.1. GTDB lineage: Bacteria > Patescibacteriota > Patescibacteriia > Magasanikbacterales > GWA2-37-8 > JAKANM01. The sequence goes on along the minus strand of JBAZUP010000001.1, from coordinate 143,123 downwards.
CAGTTTGAGCAATAACAAAAAAATTCGGCACAAAAGTACCAAAAACTATCGCGATAACTATACCATAAAGATATCCTCGTTTCATTTGCATATTATACCACAAATAAAAAATCCGGTCAGTTCCGGATTTAATATTTAGGCTAATTTTGATAATGATATCTCTATTCTCAATTGACTTTCTGTTTTACCTAAAACTTCAGCAATTTCGAATGGACCTGGAGAATTTTCTTGCCCCGACAACGCAACCCGTAACGGCCACAAAACCATACCATTATTATACCCCTTTTCCTTTACCATGCTCATTACTGATTGTTCTACCACTAGCTTACTCCACTCTTTTTCCTCAATTTTTGATAATACCGTTTTTATTTGTGGTAAAATATTTTGAACTTCAGCCAGATTACTTTTTTTCCAAATCAACAATTCCTTGCTGTACTCCGGTAATTCATACAAGAACTTAATTGATCCTGATAATTCTGAAAAATTCTTAATCCGGTCTTTTTCGAGAGCGATAACCTTTTTTGTTTTTTCCGGATTCATTTTTTGTTCAGGCGTAAGCCAGGCGCCAGCTTTTTCAAAAATTTCTTCTGCTGACAAATTTTTAAGATATTCTTTATTAAACCAGTCTAATTTTTCTAAATTGAAAACTGCGCCGGTTTTATTCACCTTGCCCAAATCAAACTCTTTAACTAATTCCTCAAGTGAAAAAATTTCACGTTCGCCGCCCGGATTCCAACCAAGAAATGCGACAAAATTGACTAATGCTTCAGGTAAATAACCATTTTTTTCATATTCAGAAACCGATACATCCCCTTGGCGTTTACTCAGTTTGGATTTGTCACTATTTAAAAGTAGTGAAAGATGCGCAAAAACCGGCAATTCCCAACCAAAACATTTATAAAGCTGAATATGCTTGGGGGTACTGCTGATCCATTCTTCACCTCGTATCACGTGGGAAATTTGCATAAAATGATCATCCACCACAACCGCAAGATGATATGTAGGAAAACCATCCGACTTAATAAGCACCTGATCATCAACGAGTTCGTTTTTAAAAACCACCTCTCCCCTAATTAAATCCTTAAATTTTGTTTCGCCTTCTCTCGGCATTTTCAACCGAATGACATGTTTTTCCCCTGCGGCTACACGCCTCTGCGCTTCTTCGTCTGAAACGTTTGTTAAACAAAACCGATCATAACCGGTGGGTTTCTTGTTTTCTTGCTGAGAATGTCGAATTTGATCCAATCGGTCAGCGGTACAAAAACAATGATAAGCAAATTTATTTTCAATTAAAAATTCAGCATGCTTTTGGTATATCTCCAAACGTTCTGACTGAATATAAGGTCCAAAATCCCCGACTTGGATCATTTCACCTTTTTCATTTAATTTTACACCCTCATCCGGAATAACGCCTGCCCAATATAAAGACGATAAAATATTTTGAATTCCCCCTTCGACCGTACGTTCTCGGTCGGTGTCTTCGATTCTAACTAAAAATTTTCCGCCATTATTTTTAGCAAATAAATACTGGTAAAGCGCGGTTCGTAATCCTCCCACATGAAGTAAGCCGGTAGGACTGGGCGCAAATCGAGTACGGATCATACTGTTTTTTTAGTCAGAACTAAATATATAAATTTAACCGTTGCGTTTATTATTCTTCCAAATCTTTTTGGCTGTTTTATCAATCGATAGGCCCATTCTAGCCCAATTTTACGCATAAGTAAAGGTGCTCGCTTGGTCACTTTGCTAATATAATCAAAAGATCCGCCTACACCCATGCCAATTTTTACTGATGGTAATTTATCAATATTTTCGAATAACCACTTTTCTTGTTTCCCCATACCAAAAGCAACAAATATCAGCTGTGGCTTCAAATTATTTATTTTTGCAATTTCTAAATCATTACGACTTTTTTCATAAACGAGCTCCCCTTCCAATCCTTCAGTAATTGCTATTCCGGCGCTTTCACCGACAATCTGCAATTTTGGGTAATTTTTTTTTAAAACAACACTGGTTTTCAAGACGACTTCTTCGCGTGCGCCACCTAATAAATATATGGGGATATTTTTTTCTTCGGCTACTTTACATAGCGACTGCATAAAATCTACACCGGCCAAACGATTAATTTTTATTTTTTTAAAAAATGCCACCAAACGAAGTCCAAACCCGTCACAAATATTTAGAGCAGATTTATTTAAGGTTTCAAAAAAATAACGATCAGTAGTCGCTTTTACAAGCATTTCCGGATTTGGAGTAAAAATCAAACTCGCTGTATCACGACTTAAAAACTGATTAGCCATCGCGAGCGCTTCTTTTTCGTTTGGTCCATCTATCCGCACTCCTAAAATTTGCATATTTTATATTAGCCTCAAACCTGATAAAATACCTAAATCTTACGAATTATAGCATATTTGACAAATAAATAAAGCGTTGTTATACTTTAAATTATCACTCATTATATGCGAGTGATAACTACAAAAATCATTATGATACCTCAAAATTTTACCAATAAATCTCACGAAATGCTGCAGGCTTCAGCCCGTATCGCAAGTGAAAATGGCCAACCCCAGGTAGAACCGCCGCATCTTTTTTTAGCATTTTTGCACGACAAAGAAGGAACCGTTTGCACAATCATCCAGAAAATGAACGGAAATATTAGTCACCTCGAAAACGCCGTCCAAAGCATTATTAATCGCCTTCCCAAACAAGGTCAGGCAATAAACGAACCGAATCTTGGCCAGATTATGTTAAGCCAAGCCATGCTTTTTATTTTTCAAAGTGCATCTTTAGAAGCAAAAAAAATGGGTGACGAATATATCAGTATTGAACATTTATTTTTAGCCTTCTTGCTTGCAAAAAATCCTGTTTCGGAAATTTTGTTTCCGCTTGGCATTAACTACGAGGCAGTATTAAAAGTTCTGGTCGGAATTAGAGGCTCACAAAAAGTTGACTCACCTGAACCAGAAGGTAAATTTAATGTTTTAGAAAAATACGGAAAAAATATAACTGACCTGGCACGCCGAGAAAAAATTGACCCGGTAATCGGCCGAGATGATGAAATTCGTCGAGTCATGCAAATTTTAACCAGACGAACAAAAAATAATCCGGTTTTAATCGGTGAACCCGGCACTGGCAAAACTGCCATAGTTGAAGGTCTCGCGCAGCGCATTATAAACGGCGACGTGCCGGACTCTTTAAAAAATCGGGAAATTATTTCACTTGATATCGGTTCACTTGTCGCCGGAACAAAATTTCGCGGTGAGTTTGAAGAAAGATTAAAAACCGTTTTAAAAGAAATTAATAATTCAGCCGGTAAAATTATTTTATTTATTGACGAACTGCATACTATTGTTGGCGCCGGAGCTTCGGAAGGTGCGATTGACGCGAGCAATCTTTTAAAACCAATGTTAGCTCGCGGCGAACTTCATACGGTTGGCGCCACCACTTTGAAAGAATACCAAAAGCATATCGAAAAAGATGCGGCTTTAGAGCGCCGATTTCAGCCGGTCATGGTAAATGAACCAAACGAAGATGATGCGATTGCAATTTTGCGAGGAGTTAAAGAAAAATACGAGCTTCATCATGGAGTTAGAATTACCGATCCCGCGATCGTCGCTTCCGTTCGTCTCAGTTCGAGATATATTTCCGATCGCTTTTTGCCGGATAAAGCAATTGATCTTATTGATGAAGCCGCTTCTGCGCTTCGACTTGAAATAAACTCAATGCCGGACGAACTTGATAAAATGAAGCGAACTTTAATTAAGCTAGAAATTGAAAAACGCGCATTAAAAAAAGAAACCGACCCAGTTTCACAAGAAAGATTTGTAAAAATTGAAAAAGATATCGCCGATTTAAGCGAAAAGATATTGGCAATTGAAGTTAAATGGAAAAGTGAAAAAGATTTAATCGGTAAAATTCATAAATTAAAACGCGATATTGAACACCAAAAACAACAGGCGGATATTGAAGAAAGACGCGGTGATCTTCAAAAAGTCGCGGAAATAAGATACGGAAAAATTCCAGATCTTCAGCGCGCAATGCACGAAGATGAAGTACGGCTGGGAGTGTTTCAAAAAGAACACGGTATTTTAAAAGAAGAAGTTACTGACGAAGACATTGCTAGGGTAGTTGCGAGATGGACCGGGATACCGGTTAAAAAAATGCTTTTGAGTGAAAGCAATAAATTGTCAAACCTCGAACAAATTCTTTCGGAGCGTATTGTTGGACAAAGAGAACCAATTATTGCCGTTGCGAACGCTCTGCGCCGATCACGCGCCGGAGTTTCAGAACCAAACCGACCGATTGGTTCATTTATGTTTCTTGGTCCAACCGGCGTCGGAAAAACTGAACTTGCGAAAACTCTGGCGGAATTTATGTTTGATACTGAAGAAGCGCTAGTTAGAGTTGATATGAGTGAATATATGGAAAAACACAGTGTATCAAAAATTACCGGTTCCCCTCCTGGCTACGTCGGCTACGAAGAAGGTGGTCAGCTTACCGAAATAGTAAGACGTCGTCCTTATGCCGTAATATTATTTGATGAAATTGAAAAGGCTCATCCTGATATTTTTAATATTTTATTGCAAATATTAGATGAAGGTCATGTGACTGATGCAAAAGGAAGAAAGGTTAATTTTAAAAACACCATCATCATCATGACAAGCAATATCGGCAGCCAGTTAATTTTAAATTCTAACAAGCGCGGCGAATTTGGCTTTTCGGATCGAAATAAAAAAAGCGGTTCCGGAGATGGAATACGTGAAAAAGTAATGGACATGCTTCATGAAAATTTTCGTCCTGAGTTTTTAAATCGGGTTGATGAAGTTATTATTTTTGAATCATTAAACGAAAAAAACATTGAAGAAATCGTCTCTCTCCAAATTAAAATGTTGGAAAAACGCCTATTGGATGAAAAGAAAATTTCTCTTGAAATTGATGAAAAAGCAAAAAAATATCTGGCTAAAGAAGGTTTTGACCAAGACTACGGCGCTCGTCCTTTAAAACGAGTACTCAAAACTAAGCTTCTAGACAAATTAGCTTTGATGATAATTAACGGTTCAATTTCTGATGGTGATACAGCTAAAATTTCCGCTGGAAGCGATGGTTTATTGATTGAAAGGAAAGCCACAAAGGAAAAACCCAAAAAAGACCGAAAAAAGGTTTAATACTTGCAAATTTGAGTATTTTATCCACCCCTTGACAAAAGGGGTTTTTTTCGATATAATAATGCCCGTGTTAAATTTTGCAGTTTTGTACTGTGAATCATAACCGAAAACGAAAAAAGGACCAATAAGATGCCGAACGGCACAAAAAAGAAAATCGCTCCCGTAGCGAACACCCAACCCAGGAATGCCGCCACAGAGAGCGCGAATCGCTACCCCGGGATTCCGGAGTACGCCCAGGGTGTCTTTCACCCCGATGACGACCGCTCTCGCCGCATCCTTCACCGCCTCCTCGGTCATTCGAACGAGTAGGTACCAACCGTCTTTTTTTCACCCACTTCACCCCCCGCCGTCTGTATAGATGTCGGGGGTGTTCTTTTTTATAAAACATTGACAATGTGGGCAATTTTTGATATTGTGATTAGCCGCGAATGTTATGGCAAAACTGTCGTAATCGTGCTCGCGGCAGGGTTTTTACCCCGTCGCTCCTTCACATCGGAGGAAAAAATGAGTCACGGTAACGGCTTCGCGCAACCTTCTTTTGAAAAGGAAACCATTTCAATCGAATCGACGCTTGTTCGTTTCTGCCCAATGCGTAACGTTTCGGCATACTATGTCCGACTACATAACGCAAGGGTCGTCTATGACCCAATATTCAGCACTAGCGCGCTTTTGAATTACGTTCTTCCCAAATATCAGCAGCCCAAGCTGATCGAGTTAATCGCGGTAAATTTTGGTCGAGGAATGACAATCGAAGCTGCGCTAGACAAGTTGCGTTCTCTGGAAATTGCACCGGCAAACTTTTGCAACCTTGCTGATGCGGCAATCGAGTCCCCCGGATTCGTAACAAAACTTGGCCTCCTGGTCTGCCCAGATACCAAATTTGTGTTCAACCGAACACCATTTGCTTCCTTCCTTCGCTCCGCCGAAGATGGTAACTTTCTGTATCTCAAAAAGAGTTACTATGGAATTCAATGGCCAGACAATGCCTGGTTTCTCGGCACATCCGCTCTTTCCTGACGGTTCCGACCGTCTTTTTAGCCCGCCTCAATTGAGGCGGGCTTCTTAATTATTAGCATTCTTCATTACTTTAACTATTGAAATATTTATGCTATAATTATCACTGTATGAATGACTTTCTGAGCAAAATTTTACTGTTATCGGTGGGAGTTTTTGCTTTTGCGATTCCCGCTCGAGCGGAATCAAATTTTAATCCTTCCTTTATTATTTCCGATCCAGAAATGCAAGACTTCCAAAGTATGGACACTTCTGAAATTCAAAATTTTTTGGATTCTAAGGGTAGTTATTTACGAACCGGTTTATTTGTTGATACCTTTGGCACCCAAAAAAGCGCCGCTAATATAATTTTTGACGCTTCGCAGGCCTATCAGATTAATCCTAAATTTTTATTAGTAACTCTTCAAAAAGAACAAAGCCTTATTACAGATGATACTCCAAGCCAAAGACAATTAGATTGGGCAACCGGATATGCAGTTTGCGATGGTTGTTACATTAATGATCCGCGAGTCCAAAAATTTAAGGGTTTTGGAAAACAAGTAGATGGCGCCGCCGGCATCATTCGCTGGTATTATGAAAATAATAGCAATGGAATAGTTAAAAAAAAGGATACGCCAATTCGAATTGATGAAATGGATGTTACGCCGGGTTCATGGGCGACGGCTTTTCTTTATACCTACACTCCACATTTACACGGAAATTCAAATTTTTGGCGAATTTGGAATACTTGGTTTTCTCAGTTGTTCCCAAACGGAACACTTTTACAGTCATCAAGTTCTTCAGAATACTGGCTCATCGATAACGGCTTCAAGCGTCATTTCAAAAGTAAAACCGCTCTCATTACTCGGCTTGACCCAAAGCTGGCAATTAAAGTCGATGAATCCGATTTACAAAATTACACCACCGGACCAGAAATTGCTTTTCCTAATTACTCATTATTAAATGATGGCGCTACTACTTATTTACTTGATTATGATACTCTTAGGCCATTTGAATCTGAGTCAGTAGTAAGATCACTTGGTTTTAATCCGGACGAGTTAATTGATGTTCAGTCTGCCGATATTATAGGTTATAAACTTGGACAATCAATCACCGCTTCTACCACAGCCCCTCAAGGTATAATAGTCAAAATTACTGATTTAGTTCCTAATATTTATTATTATTACAAAGATAATGTTTTATTCCCGCTTACCGACCCCGCGGTTGTTCAAACTAATTTTAAAAACATTCCTACGGAGCGGCATAAAATGAAAGAATTCAATTCTGAAATGATTACTAGCACATTAATCGGTTTTGCCGACGGAACCTTGCTTCAAACCAAAGATAGTAATATTGTTTACGTTATTGAAAATGGTAAAAAAAGACCCCTCGCTGATGATGATACTTTTCTCGCGCTGGGCTATAAGCGTTCCAATATTTTAACCGTCGATGTACGTACCGCCGCTGTAATTTTTTCCGGTGAACGAATTTTCGTCAATAATAATCTTAAATCTGCCAGCAGTAAATACTTAGGCGACAGCGAAGTACAAATACCTGATCAATATGGCAAAGCTGCTTCTGCCGCATATCTGGTTGCTGAATTTCCTAGTGGGCGTATAATATCAGGAAAGAATATCGATACCAGGCAGCCTATCGCTTCGGTTACAAAGCTTTTGACTGCTTACGAAGCTTTACAGAATAACTTTAAGCTGGCAAATTCAACGATTTACAGTAAAAACAAGTACGAAAGTGTAAGTAATTCCCTTAAACTTAAAGACGGCGATAAAGTCAGAAATAAGGACATGTTTTACACGATGCTGGTCGCTTCGGATAATAGCGCTGCCCGACTGGTTGCGGGCAACTCAACTACTGACGAAGTTGGTTTAATAAAAAAAATTAATCAACGCCTTGAAGACTGGGGTGCGGACTATACAACCATTGCTGACGTTACCGGTCTTGGCGAAGGAAACAAATCAACCGCTCGAGATCTATTAAAAATATTCACCAAAGTATTACAAAACAAAGACATTAAAGATGCGCTCTCAAGTCCATCTTATCGCTATACTGAACTTTCCTCAAAAGACCGCGTCTATTCACATTCCTATTTAAACACCAATCAGATTATAAAAAATGTTCCTTTTGCAAAACGTAGTTATAAAATACTTGCTACAAAAACCGGTTATACCGATGAAGCAAAAGCGGTTCTGGTAATGCTAATCGAAGCAAAAAAAACAAAAAAACAATACGTAGTTATAACCCTTGGAAATTCCAATTATGAAAAACGCTTTGAAGAGCCACATAAAATTGCCGAGTGGGTTTCTAAAAATAAAATAATTTTAACTTCCAAGTAATTTTATGTCACTAGTATTTGCTGCTATCTCCCCTCACCCACCGTTGCTTATTCCGGCAATCGGCAAAGGTGCTATAAAAAAAATCCAACGCACAAAAATTGCGATTGAAAAACTTGAAGAAGATTTGTATCTATCGAGACCGGAAATAATTGTTATAATTTCTCCGCATAGCCACCAATTTAATGATGCGTTTTCCTTAAATCTATCTCAAAAATTTGAGAGCGATTTACGCCAGTTCGGAGATCTTACAACAAATCTATCTTTTACTGGAGAAACTCAACTTCCTTATACAATTCGCTCCGAATCATACAAAAACGACCATCACAAAATTGTTATTGTAAATGAACCACTGCTTGACCATGGAACAGTAGTGCCGCTGTATTATTTAACCAAACACCTTCCAAATGTAAAAATTTTACCGGTCAGCCAATCTGGACTTGATAGTAAAAATCATTTGGAATTTGGTTATTTAATGAAAGATCAAATAATGAAATCAAATAAACGCATCGCGGTTATCGCTTCTGGTGATTTATCTCATTGTCTTAGCAGTGATGCGCCGGCTGGTTTTCATAAAAATGGAGCAATCTTTGACAGTAAAATTCAAGAATTTTTTATCTCTCATAACACCGCTGGATTATTAACTTTAGAAAATGATATTATCAATGATGCGGTAGAATGCGGATTCCGATCGTTTCTTATTTTGATGGGCGTTCTACGAGATGTAAACTATCGTTATGAATCTTATTCATACGAAAGCCCATTCGGAGTTGGTTATCTTACTGCTAATTTTGTTTTATAAATAACGAACTATGATTGCGCAGGTTGTACCAGTAAAGCGGGGGGCGATTTCGCTTCCCTTTTTTGATTATCTGGTTCCTGAAAAATCCACTAAAGCTATAAAAATTGGTCAACTGGTTAAGATTCCATTAAGAAAAAAAGAAGAGTTTGGAATCGTAATTAATCTAATCGAAAATAATACTTCACAATTTGCTAAAATCAAAGAAATAACTTCTATCGTTCATAATAAACCATTTTTCAACGCACCGATAATTAATTTTTTCATTGAAATCGGTGCTCTTTATCATTGTTCGCTAGGCAGCCTCATTAAAACTGGCCTGCTACCTTTAAAAAAACGCAAACTGGAAAAACTACCTGCTGACCTTCCGGTTTTTCCTATCTCAGATACCAAATTTGGCAAACCGGCTGTTTTTATATATAAAGATATCGAAGCCAAGCTTAAATTCATTGAGGATAAAATTGATTTAACCAAACAAACTCTAATTATCGTGCCGGAAATTTCTGACGCTGATAAACTTTATGAATCTCTTCCGAAAAAATTACGCGACCTAACAACAATTTATACTAGCCAAATTTCCGAAAAAGAAATGTTTGAAAAATGGCTTGGAATTTGGAACGGTGAAACCAAAATAATTATCGGTACTAGAAATACTATCTTTTTATCTTATTTTTCTTTGACTGAAATAATTATCGATCAATCTTTTCATTTTGGACACAAGAGCTGGGATGCCGCGCCAAGATTTAATTCCAAAGATGCCGCGCTAATTTTAGCCAAACATTTGGGCGCCCACTTGTCGCTTATTTCCCACACTCCTTCTGTGGAAGAATTCTATTTTGCTACGAATGATGTCTACTCTTTTTTTGATGAAAAACTTCCCGGGATAAAACGTTTGCCATCGGTAATTAATATGAAACAGGAATTCCGAGCTAAAAACTTTAGCAACTTTAGTTTGCCTCTCCAGGACGAAATTAATAATAACAAAACGGGAAGTATTTTTTTATACTGCAACAGGCGCGGCAGCGCTTCTTACGTTTCCTGCCGCGATTGTGCCAAAGTGCTAAAATGCAACGTATGTTCGCGCCCATATATATACTATGAAAAATTTAGCGAATTACGCTGTCACCATTGCAACACTAAAACTGCCATGAACCCAACCTGTTCGGAATGCAAAGGAACAAATTTAGCGTTTTACGGAGCTGGAACCTCGGGAATCGCCGCTGAATATAAGAAATTATTTCCGGATGAAAAGCGTGAAATTTTAGAAATTGATAAAGATATTTTTGATCTAGACACTTTTAATGACAACAAAGATCGCGTTATTATTGGCACCCAGTTTGCTTGGTCATATTTAAACTGGAATAATATTTCGGTAATGGCTATGATGGATGCGGATACCCCGCTTTATACGCCTGAGTATCTTGGCAGCGAAAATTTGTGGTTTTCTATTCATGATGCGATATTTAGACTTCCAGAACAGTCCTCTCTGTATATTCAAACTCGCCACTCTGATCATCCGGTATATGAATATCTTAATTCTCCGCAGCTTTTTTACGATCGAGAACTTGCCGAAAGAAAATTATTTGGCTATCCGCCTTTTAAATTTTTGCTAAAATTATTCTTATCAGATGAGAATGCCGGAAATCTGGATAAAGAATGCCGCAAGTTCTACCAAAACCTCCAACAATTGACTAAAAACTCCCCAGATATTAAAATAAACTCGCCGGTTAGCATATTTCCTCCTATTATTAAGGGAAAATACTCACAGGCCATAATAATCAAGCTATCTTATAAAAACTATAAAAAATCACTTAAACATATTCTTGAAATAACCCCCGACAATTGGAAAGCCGATCCTAACCCGATAAATCTTCTTAGTCTATAAATATGGTCTACGATATTGTTTTTGAACCAGAAAAAATGCTTCATTTGCCAAGTGCGCCGGTTTTACCCGAAGAAATTACATCGCGAAACATGCAAAAATTTATTAAGGACATGATTGAAACGATGTATGTAAAAAACGGTGTTGGGCTTGCCGCCGTGCAAGTTGGTAAACCGATCCAGTTGTTTACACTCATTAAAACATACAACGATCTTAATGAGCATGAAGATTTGGCTTTGTTCAACCCGACCTGGAAGAAATTATCTATTCACAAACAAACGGATGAAGAAGGCTGTCTTTCGGTACCGAAAATGTACGGTCTAAAAAAACGCTACTCAAAAATTCTTGTTTCCGGTTTGGATAAATATGGTAAAAAAATTGAATTTATTGCGGAAGATTTTTTCGCAAGAATTATCCAACATGAGGTTGACCATTTAAACGGCCACCTTTACGTCGAAGGCGCAACTAAGCTGCATCAAGTAGAATAGTATGAAAACTGATATAATTTTTTTTGGTACCGGTGAATTCGGGGCGGCAATGTTGGACGCTCTTTTTAATTATGGACATAAAATTGGCCTTGTCATAACTCAGCCCGATCGACCGATTGGGCGAAGTCAACAGCTTAACGAATCCGCTGTAAAAATCCTTGCTAAAAAACATCAAGTTAAAGTTGTCCAACCCGAAAACTTGAAAGATTTTAATCTAAACAATTACCCTTGCGATCTTATCGTCGTCTGCGAATACGGATTAATTATTCCTAAAACAGTTCTATCGCATAGTAAAATGCCAACGATAAATGTTCATACCTCTCTTTTGCCAAAATTTCGAGGCGCCTCCCCTGTTCAAAGCGCTATTATAAACGGTGAAGAAGAGACTGGCATAACTATTATGCAAATGGATGAAAAAATGGACCACGGCGCAATTCTAAAGCAAGCAACTATAACAATCGATAAAGACGACACCTATAATGAGCTTTTAACGAAAATGCAACCGGTGGCTGCTAACCTGCTTGTAAACACTATCTCCGAATTACAGGATGGCAAAATTACTCCGGTCGAACAAAATCACTCAAAAGCGACTTTTTGTAAAATATTTTTACGTGAGGACGGAAAAATTAACTGGATCAATCCCTCCGCAGCCATTTACAATTTATACCGAGGGCTTACTCCTTGGCCGGGGGTTTGGACTACCTGGAACGAAAAAAGACTCAAAATCACCAAACTTGTTCCGGCTACTATTTCAATTGAACCGGGAAAAGTCCAAATAAATGATTCCACCATAATAGTAGGTTGCGGAAATAAATCTATTCAAATTTTAGAACTTCAACTAGAGGGGAAAAATAAACTCCAAGCTAAAGATTTTATCGCTGGATATAAAAATTTTAACGGAGCAACGCTAAAATGATTATGAAGAAATATCGGGAATTTACTATTTTTTTTGCGCTTTATTTTGGTGTAAGATTATTTTCGTATTATTTTATTCCTGGTACCCCTATAAACACCATCGTTTCAGTCGTAATTTTAACCACCGCCGCTTTTTTTATTTTTAAAAAGAATTTGCTAGGATGGACTATTGTTCTTACCGAACTCCTGGTTGGCGGTTCTGGCACATTTTTTAAAATAGAAACAATTTCTCTAAGGTCCGTTCTTTTGTTTGCATCTTTAACGATATATTTTTTACAAAATTTTAGGCTTTTTTTAAAATTTCAAGGGCGCAATCTATTAATTTATTTACTCATACTAGTTGGCGCAGTCGGTGCTTGGCGTGGATATATTTTTGGTAATAACTTTAGCCGAATTATTTCGGATTCTGCTCCGTATTTATTTATATTATATTATTTTCCGCTCGTTAACTTGCTACAAAATGCCGCTTGGATAAAAACTGCCAGAAGTATTATGACGGCCGCAATTTGTGGCGGGGCATTTTTTATCTTATTCACATTTATTGGTTTTGGGACGAGTTTTTTTGTTTTACAGGATTCATATTACCACTGGTTCCGCGATATAGCGGGTGGCAAAATCACTTTTGTAGAGTTCAATTTTTTTCGATTAGTATTAAACGAACAGCTTCTACTTGCGCCAGTAATGCTTTATTTTATTTTTTTAACAATTTCAAGCTTCCGTAAATATATTCTTATTACGACTCCATTACTTTTTCTTCTTGCAATCAACCTGACTAGAATATATATTCTAAGTTTAATCTGCGGAACTGTGGTAATGGTTTTTTATGAGGGCTTTAAAAAATCCTTTAAACCAGTTCTGGCAATTTATCTTATATTTCTTAGTATTTTTATATCGATATTTTTTATTTCAAGCGGCGGCAAAAGTCTTGGTTTAGAAGTTTTTGGCTTACGTTTACAAAGTATTGTTATTCCAAATTCCGAAGAAAGTTCGTTGTCACGGCTACTTTTACTTCCTAAAATTATTGAGCAAATTAAAGTCCACCCCTGGCTAGGAAGCGGCCTCGGCTCAACTATTACGGTTTTTAGCCCAGTCTTAAAACAAAATATTACCACTCCCCATTATGACTGGGGTTATTTCGAAATACTTTCTGAACTTGGCTTATTTGGTTTTTGTATCTGGATACTAGTTGTTTTTTATCTCCTTAAAAAAACAAAAAAACAGCCGATCTGGCCGTTTGTTATGTTAATCTCACTACTGGTTATTAATATTACTTCCCCGGCATTATTCCATGTGTTTGGTTTTATTATGCTGGCTTTTTTACTTGCCTACCCAGACCATGTTTCGCCTGAACAATCGCGAGTGCCTTTTCATACTCCTTCACCGCACGAAGTTTAATTGGTAAACGATAAATAAATTTCGGCAACCAACCACTTATACCTCTACGGCCAAGAATTTGTTTCGTATATAAAACTTCCGGGATAAAAATCCCGGTTTTATTATTTTCTAGCAACGTAAGCCAAAGATCCCAATCTTGAAATCGCTTCAAGCTTTCATCAAACGGAAAAAAAGCCGCTCGACGCAAAAGTGAAGTAGTATCAATATAATTAATTTGCTTTAATGCTTCCTCGTTAAAATTTCTAGATTTTATAATTTTCCAACCGTATTTATAATGCGAATAGGCATAATATACTCCCGCATTTAAAATCAAAGCCTTGATCATTTTTTCGAGCATTTCCGGCTGGCCGATAGTATCGGCATCCCAAAAAATTACATACTCCCCTTTTGATTTTTCAAAACCATTGTTTCGAGCCGCAGGCGCGCCTTTATTATTTTGTTTTATTAAAATAATATTTAATTTTGCAATTTCAGAGTCGTTTTTTAATTCACGGAACACTTCATCAAAGTTATCAGTACTGCCATCATCAACAATTATAACTTCCAGATCTTTATAGGTTTGCTTAGCTAGAGATCTTAATGATTCCTTCAATCTAAAAGCATGATTATAAACCGGTATAATAACGCTAATTAAATTATTTTTCATAATTTGGAAATTTGAGTTTCCCAACGAAAATCTCTTTCCACTCGGTCTTTTCCCCATCTTCCTAACTCCTTGGCAAAAGCTTCGTTTTTTAACATTGACACAATTGAACTCACAACCATTTTTTCTTGGTATACATCAACGACGAGTCCCGTTCGTAAATGTTCCACCGCTTCATCAACTCCTCCGACCCGACCAGCAACAGTAGGAAGCGCGCTCGCCGCCGCCTCCAAAAATACACTTCCCCAACTTTCTTCTGCTTCTTCATCTTGGTGGCAAAGCAATACAAACAAATCCGCAATTTGAAAATATTGCGGAAGCTCTTCATTTGGTATTGCGCCTAAAAACCTAACCACGTTCTGCAAATAATATCTCTGCACCAAATCCATTATCGTCTGTTTTTTGGGACCATCACCAATAAAAAACCAAACTACATTTGGAACTTCGCGGCAAACCGCAGATAACAATCGAATGATGTGAGGAAAGCCCTTTCCGTCTACCATGCGACTGACCGTAATAACGACTTTTTTACCGCGCAAAGCCAACTTATCCCGTAATGCATCAAGCTGTTCTTCGGGAACCTTTTTTAAAAAATTATCATTTGGACACGGATAAAGAACTTTAACATTCGAAAGATTTTCAATTCGTTGTTTAATTTTATTTTCTAAAAAATGACTATTAGCGACAACCGACGAAGCATTTCGAACAACGAGTGTAAACATTCTTTTTTTCCATGAAGTCCTAGTTCCAATTGTTACATCTGATCCGTGCAAAAAAATTGAATAAGGAATTTTGTAGAGTTTTAAAAATATCCAACCCAAATATCCACAAGGCAAGACATGATGAATTTGCAATTCGGAAATTTTTTCTTTTTTTACTATTTTTCTAATTTGAAAAAACATTCGTAGCCAATGCGGCCATAGCGGATAATAAGGATCAAAGCGATAGGTTTGCCAGGGATTTTTTAAATCAAATTCCTTAGCGCCCGTATTTTTTGGCGCATACAAAACATATTCTGCAGAATTTACGTGACTAAGAAAATTAAAAACATAGGAGGCAATGCCGCCAATTCGGGGTGGATATTCTAATGTTATAATAAGTTTCTTCACGTTATTTTTTTTATAATAATTTTATTTATCATTGATTTGACTAAATCCCTACTCAAAACACCCGTTACAAATAATAATGATACATATACTAACGCGCCAATCGGAATCGTAACCAAGAAACTAGTTTTTTGAGTTAGAAAATATACCATAAGCGCCATACCAAATGCCAGGAGCAAAACATGAAAACCATTTTTAAATAACTGCCTGCTATAAACCACGGTGCTACGCCTCACAAAGTAAAATCCGGCGGTCCAAAGTAAAATATTACTCGACAGTGCCGCGGCTGCAGCGCCGATTATTCCATAAGCGGGAATTAGAAAAACATTCAATAAAATATTACAGCTTAAAGCGACCGCTAAAATTAACGTCTGAATTTTTTGTTGACCGGTCGCATTTAAAAGCGCTCCGGAAATAATGCTTAAATAACTAAATATTAAGCTAATGAGCAAAATTTGCATAACCGGAACAGATGGTAAGAAAGCTTTCCCATACAAACGTATAATTACCGGTTCAGCAATAGCAATCAAACCAAAAGAAATTGGAAAAACGATAACAAAAAGATATTTCCAGGCTTTAATAAACAGCTCGCCAACTTTACCGGGATCAGTCACCGACAAGCTGCTCATCGCCGGGTAAACACTCGCCGACAATGCTACCGGAATAAACTGAAAAGCAAAAGTAATTTTATATGGAACACTCCACCAGCCCATGTCTTCAGAAGTTAAAAGTTTCGACATGATTATTGTATCACTGTAAGAATACAATCTGCCAATTATACCGGCTAAAGCAAAAGGCAAAGCCATTTTAAATAGTATTTTAAATAATCCGCGATCAAAAATAAACCGCAATCTAATATTATAATTACGATTCAAAAAAAATGCGGCATACAAAACAATAACTGCGCTCGGAATAGTGTAAGCCGCGATAAGCCAGATTAGTGGCGCACGTAAATAAAGAGCAGTAGTACCGATAATTAGGGTCAACACCTGAGCAATCACCACCCCAAATGATTCATAAATTAAATTTCTTTTCGCACGAAAAACACTAAAAAATGCACCTTGAATATTATCAAAAAACATCGTAACCGCCGATAAATATATCAGATGGCGGAGTGATATTGAGTAGCCAAGCATGTTGGAAAAAATAACCACCATTAAATAGGTGGTTATTCCAAAAAATATTTTTGACCAGATCACGGTGTTAAAATATTTTGCCGTATTTTCCGGATACCGGGCTGCCTCTCTCGTCAAAATTGGTCCAAGGCCCATGTCGGCGACAACTGTAAATATTGTTGTGAAAGTAATTGCAAAAAAATAACTTCCGGTATTACCCACTCCAATCAATCTGGCAATTAAAGTAAAATAAACAAAAGAAACGATTTTTTGAGCAATTGACGCAACCGTTAAAAACGAGGTATTTTGTGCTACTGTATAAGACATATCTATTGATAATACTCCACTTTTTCTCGAAGCACAAGATTAAAAAAGCCGACATTGTATAATAAGTCGGCTTAATTTAGTTAGTGTTTTAATTCAGCTCCCATTTCAACCGCAACCATTAACGCAACTTTTTCGGCCTCCTCTTTTGAGCGGTCAGAGCCCGCCGGCACGATGTCTTGATAACACCTTGCAAAATCTGCGGATTTACCATCACTTACCCATTTATAAAAAACATCATTAACCATGAGCATTCGACGATTGTCGTCCGTAATTTTTTCTAATTCTGAACTAAAATATCCCAATATTTTCATAACCCGGATCTGAACATCCATCCGAAACTTTAATCGACTGCTTTCAACAGATTTTTGATCATTATTTTGTTCAAATTCCCTCGATATTTCCTGATATGGAACAGTCATACTAATAGTCAGTATTTCTTCTACTTATTTTCTTAAGAGATATTTTACGCTTATTATCTAATCTTTTCAAGCGAGCCGACTTAGTAGGGCGTGTTTTAAGGCGTTTTTTTGGCCTTTTAAGGGCATTTTCGACCAAAATCGATAGATTATGTCTTGCCTTTCTTAAATTGGCAAATTGGGACCTTTCAGTACCGCAAACAACCAAAATATCACCGTTTGTTGTTAAACGATTCTTTAGAGAATTTCTCAACAATTCTTTATCATCTTGATTTAAAATTGCCGATCGAAATGGGTTCCACCTTAATTGCACCCGCGTTTCAGTTTTATTAACATTTTGACCCCCCTTGCCAGACGAACGACTAAAAATATATTCTAATTCGTGATCGGGAATTTCCGGCATATTATTTTGGCAGATCTTTTAGTACTTCCGCGGCATGCTCAGATGGATTTACTTTTTCGTAGGCTTTAAAAATTTTTCCATCGGGATCGATAAGATATGAAATTCTTTTGGTAAAAACACTGCCTGCTTCATAAGTCTTTATCACCGATTTTTCTTCATCCGAGAGCAATATAAAATTTAGTCCATATTTGTTAATAAATTTTTTATGGCTTTCCGGCGAATCAGCGCTGATCCCAAAAACTTTTACTCCTAATTTATCAAAGTTTGGCAAATTATCACGAAATGAACAAGCTTCTTTTGTACACCCGGGCGTATCATCCTTCGGATAAAAATATAACAAAATCCACTGCCCACGATAATTTGAAAGAGTGTGCTTTTCACCGTCGGTTGCCAAAAGTGTAAAATCTGGAGCAATTATTTTTTCTTTAAGCATATAATATTTGTTAATATAATTTATCGTACCACCCCTTATCTAAATATGCAAAAATTATTGACAAATCGTGCAACATTTTCTAAAATATGTTGACTTCATATTTGTATTTGCGGAATACAAAGCAAAAACAAACTTATAACTGCACAGACCAAAAAAGGACGGCGGATGCTAACAACTTATACAAGCGCTTTCTTTTGTTCCAATTGCCAAATCTTTTCAATCCACATCATCGAAAAGATAAATTCGGAGAATTTGTACCGAAAGTGCGAATGTTGCGGTCAATTAACTGAAGTCAAATATGGAAGGTCGCGAGTAGTCAAAACGGGTCGCAGACCTCAGCGACAAGCGGCTCTTTAAACGCCGGAAATCCGGCTACTTCTAGGGCCCGACTTCGGTCGGGCCCTTATTATATATTTGATAATCTGATTAGAGACATTAAGTGATAAAAATTGACGTTTACTTCAACGAATTAAAATACAAAAATTGTAGCTAGAATACTTGACATATTAGCAATTTTACTATATGGTAATTTTGTTTCTCATAATTAATTTATGAGAACAAGTCGTTTTTTAACGGCTTTTTGTACTTTACAACGTGTTGTTTTTTGGTCATTTTGACCGAAACGACCAAAAGAAGTTGATTCCAAAACTCGAAAAGGAGACTCATAACCTAAAATGTCTAAATGACTTGAATCTAACCAAACAAACACCCTCACTTGCGAGAAAACCAATGACCAAGATAATGATGAGTCCAAGGTGGTTTGCATTTGTTGCTTTCATCTTTCTCACCTCCCTCACCAACAACGGTTGTGGCAAAAAAGATTCTGTCGACGGTTCCTCCTGCGTGCCCGCCCTGGTCTCTCGAAGTCAGAACTATTTGGGCGCCATGCCAGCGATCCTCATCGGTTCAGGTCTCAGCACCTTGAACGGGTCGATTGTTGATCAGTGCATCAAAGTCACAGCGGATACTTCTCCTGACCCCACTACTGCTCAGCGTAGTTTCAAGCTCACTTACGCAAAGGACACTTCGGCCCTTCGCACGGCACTTTCGCTTGATGCAAACGTCGAGTGGTCAGCAGGTCTTTCTAGCGTGGAAGCGAGCGCAAACTATTACAACTCTCAAGCCATAGACAGCACGAGCGCTTACCTGGTGCTTGATGTCAATGTCCAGTTTCCAGCGAGGGTCCTGTCTCCCGCTGATCTAACCGATCAAGCCATTGCAAAACTAAACAGCGACCCCGAGGGCTTCTATGCCCAGTGTGGCGACCAGTTCGTGTCGTCAATCACCAAGGGCGGTCTGTTTCGCGCCGTGTACAAGTTCTCTGAGCTCAGTGTGAAAACCAAGGAATCCCTGGGTATTACACTTAGCGCTAATTCCGGAAATTGGAGCGGTGACGCCTCATTTAAGAGCGACCTTGCAGCAGCTCAAAAACAGTACCGAACCGAGCTGCAGGTCTTCCAGCAAGGCGGCACCTTTACCACGGTCGGTCTCACCCCCGATCAGTTGATCGCTCAGGCAATCGACTTTGGCTCGATTAGCTCCTCAACACCACTCACCTACGCAAACGCGTACCCGGTGTCGGTGTCGACCCGGTCTTACTACGCCGCTTCAAATTTCCCGAACGGTAAGAGGTTCCCCGATATTACTGCTCAGCTAGATGAGATGCAAAACATGGCGAACTATTATGAGAAAGCCCGCCTGCTCCAGAACGACCTGAAGAACCGCCTCAATCACCCCGGTCGCCTCTACGACGCCGGATGTGATGGAGACCTCAGCATGTTCCTGAATAAACAACAAGAGGTCGACGCTTTCATCAAGAAGATGCAACAGAAGGCGGCGGCCTGTCGAGTTGCAAGCCAATGTGGAGCGGCATCGACCGCATGTCTCGCTCCGATCAATCCGATCGACTTCAACTTGCCGGTACTGAACAACATGAACTGTGGACCGCGCTGCACCAATGGCGTCAACTCGAATTTCGAATTTGATCGCTACGGATACTGCACACGCTGCCGCTTCACCTCATTTCCGCAGCAGACCGCAAACCCGGGAAACACAGGAGTGCCTGGTATCACTGCATCCGAATGTAAGTATCTGCGCCCAGGTGCAAACACATTAGTTCGATACAACGGCCTCGTGACAACTGACATCACAGGCATAATTACTGGTACCTGGATTGACGTGCTTCTTGAATCAAAAAGTTTGCCGAACACAAACACGTGCGCCGCAGGATCACCTTCATGTTACTACCGAACTGACCTGAAATTCTACGACCAGCCAACGGTCTGGGACTTCACGCTTTCCGAGAACATTTCAGTCGGCTCGTCTGCTCCGGACAGCGGCGTGAAGGCCGACCTGATCAACGCACATTGCCAATACGGATCGTCATGGACGACTTGTCGTTTCTTCAACGTCAAAGCCGACATCTGCGACGAAGACGGCACCGACTGCGGTGCACCGTAACTATTTCAACTTCTTCACTCCGGTCTCCCCCATCTAACGGGGAGGCCGGATATTAAAAAATCCCGAATTGATCGGGATTTTTTATATTCTTTTTTCCAGGCGTCACCTTTGCACCTAAAATATTTAGATTCAAAGGTGATGGACGCCTGGCACGAGCGCGTTCATCAGTTTAGGGCGCGGAATGCGGCCCGGAGAATGTACTTGCAATCTGGGCAAAACTCACCATACCTTATCCGGTCAGAGGTCATGACCGTGAGTTTTCCCTGGCGCATTATGCACCGATTAGTGCAATGCAAGCCACTGCTTTCCTCGACAGCAGTACTTCGCGACCTCGGAATGAGTCCGAACATGTGCCCAACTTCATGCATCGCGATAGTCTTGAGATCAAGAACATCGCTGATATTATTGTCGGTAAAACCTTTGGTGGTAATGCAGGCACCCAATCCGGATCGGCCGGTCCCATAAGCCTTGAGGCTAGGGTTAAACGGGTGAACGATCTCACTCTTTAAGACGACCACTTTGAAGTGATCAAAGTGTGGAATCTTCACGTACTCCGGCTTTGGATTCGGATTAAGAATCCGGTAAAGCTTGTCCGTATTAATACGATCAGTACCCTTTTCGCGGGCAATATTCAAGTACCAATCCATACTCATGAACGGACGAGGAAGATTACCAAGCAAATGTCGCGGTGAGCACCAATATCCCCAATTCACGACTTGAACTCGGTTGAATAATTTATTTTCCGATGAAGCGATCTTCAACACTTCAATAATGCTATGTTGCACAACTTGTAATGCACCCTCCGACACTCCTTCCTCACTCATGAGGAAGATCATTTTCTTTGCCATTCTCTTCCCCTTTATAGGTTGTAATGAACGCTCGTTGAATTTGACTTTAGGCCTAAAATCAGGAAATGTCAAGATATGTGGGAGGGGTAATATGGATATTTTATATCCGCGAGAGTATTGACAAAATGGTATTTTTATGATATACTCTTAAGTCCTCAAAATCTGCAAACTTGCCCAATTTTGGGCGAAAAACAGGAGGTAGGGACATGGGAGTCGAAATCTTCTACGGAAATCCGAACGATGTCAGAAAATCCATCAACTCGTGGTTCGAGAAGATGAGAAACGAAGGTTTCTCGATCGTGATTCACAACACAAGCTCGGCCTTGGACAACGGCATGGCCATTGTCACGATGGCCTACAGCGCGAGCAAGATGAACAATCGAACGGGCCCCTAAGCCCACGACCCCCACAACTTACAGGCCCGACTTCGGTCGGGCCTGCTGTATTTTTACAAACAAAAAACCCGCCAACGAGGCGGGTTTTGAAAAGATATTTTAACGCTTGGACCACTGTGGTGCGCGACGAGCTTTTTTGAGACCGAACTTCTTGCGTTCTTTGATGCGGGCATCGCGAGTAAGAAGACCGAGAGTCTTGAGAGTTTTGTGAAAATCTTCATTCCAAACAACCAGTGCACGAGCAATACCATGCTGGCAGGCTATCAGCTGTCCTTTTTTACCACCACCAGCAACCTTGATAGAAAAATCTAAATCTTTTTCCTTACCAAGCGCTTTGAGCGGAGCGGCAAGAACACTTTCAACCGCAAACTTTCCAAAATATACATCGGCCGGTTTGCCATTAACGACAATTTTACCAGTTCCTTTGTCGATGCGAACGCGAGCAGCAGCAGATTTGCGTCTTCCAACCGCGCGATTCTTTTGTTCTTTAGAGTTCAATTTAGTCATAAACTTTGGTCTTTTTATTTAAACTGAAGTCGGCGAATCCGATCGGCGCGCAACTTGTTTTTTGGTAACATTCTCATTACCGCGTGACGAATAACTTCTTCAGGATCTTCTTTTACAACTTTTTTAACCGGAGTTTCTTTAAGACCACCCGGGTGCATGCTGTGGTGGCGATACATTTTTTGATCAATTTTTTTACCAGTAAAAACAGCTTTACTCGCGTTAGTTATAATTACTTTATCACCTTTATCAAGATGAAATTCATAACTAATCATATGCTTACCCATTAAACGGGTAGCAGCTTCAGTAGCAATGCGGCCTGGAGCTTTGC
Source organism: Patescibacteria group bacterium (assembly GCA_041661385.1). Classification (GTDB taxonomy): domain Bacteria; phylum Patescibacteriota; class Patescibacteriia; order Magasanikbacterales; family GWA2-37-8; genus JAKANM01. The sequence goes on along the minus strand of JBAZUP010000001.1, from coordinate 120,157 downwards.
CAGTGGCATCAATCTCGTATTTGTGGTGCTTTATTCTAGACATAAACGATAATTATACTAATTCGATAAGAACTTCTTCGGCACCGTCCCCTACTCGGTTCTTCAACATAACAATACGAGTATATCCTCCCTTACGGTCGGCATAGCGCGGTCCAAGATCTTCAATAAGCTTTTTGACGGTATTTTTGGTATACAAACGACTTTGAAGATCACGTCGTGCTGCCAAGCTGTTAGTTTTGGCTTTGGTGATAAGACGTTCCACAACCGAGCGTGTAGCTTTCGCTTTGGCTTTGGTAGTGTTAATTTTTTCGTACAAAATTAAGCTTTCAGCAAGTCCTTTGAGTAGCGCCTGGCGCGGTCCGGTCTTACGATCGAGCGTAACTTTCCTTTTTTGGTGTCGCATATGAAATTAATTATTCCTTTTTCTTTTTGGCTTTTTTAACTTTTGGTTTTGCTTCAGATTTTTCTTCCACTTCTGATTTTTCCTCTTCCGGCAAACCGGCTTCAACTGAAGGTAAAGTACTTTCACCCTCTTCACCTTGCCTAGATTTGGTCAAAACGATAGTGAAATGATCCATCAAAATTTGTGTCGCCTGTTCTAAAGCCTCACGTGGTGAAATTGTGCCATTGGTTTCGATATTCAAAGTGAGCTTCTCGTAGTTAGTAATATCACCGACGCGGGTATATTCAACATGGTAACCGACATCTCGTGTTGGAGTATATACGGAATCAGTAAGAATAGTGCCTAAATCATGATTTTGGCGATCTTTTTCTTCAACTGGCCTGAAACCACGACCACGACCTACCGCAATTTCCATTTCAAGAACTCGGTTTTTGGTAAGAGTACAAATTACCAGATCCTTGTTGATAATTTCAACATTGCTATTGGCTTCGATGTCGCCAGCGGTGATTGGACCAGGTCCTTTCTTTACGATGCTAAGTATAACTGGTTCATCGGAAAAAATCTTTACGGCTAACTGTTTTAAATTCAACATTATTTCAACCACATCTTCCTTAACACCTTCAATAGTGCTGAATTCGTGTTGAACTCCTTTTACTTTGAAATATTCCACGGCTGAACCGGGAAGAGATGAAAGCAAAACGCGGCGTAAGGCATTTCCAAGAGTCGTGCCATATCCGTGATAGCAGGGCGTAATGACAACTTGGGCGGTATTTGGAAGGCTTGAAGCCTCAAATTCCACTTTGGACGGTAATAGAAAGTTCTCCATATTAATCTAGAGATTAATAATTAACGAGAGTAGAAACCGATGATGACATTCGCGTCAAAATTCGGATTCTCGGTCGTCGGGCTATTTAAAATTTTAGCCACTAATTTTTTAGGGTCAACCAAAAGCCAAGCTGGCATTTCCTTTTTCGCGATTGTTTCCGCGAGATTTTCAAAGCGCTTGCTCTTTTGTAATTTTTCTTTAACTTCAATAGTTTCTCCAACGCGTACCCGGTAAGAAGGAATGTTTACCTTCTTGCCATTTACGAGAATGTGGCCATGACTCACAGATTGGCGGGCCGCGGCGCGGGATGGAGCAATACCAGATCGGTAAACTACGTTATCAAGACGTGATTCTAAATAATTCAAAAGATATTTGCTGGTGTCGCCAGTCTTACGGGAAGCCTCAGCAACATAATTTGCGAATTGCTTTTCCAAAAGACCATAAATGCGTTTAACTTTTTGTTTTTCACGCAATTGTTTACCGTAACCGGAAAGCTTATTTCGCTTGCTGGTTTGACCATGCTGGCCAGGTGGGTAATTACGTTTGGTAATTGGGCATTTCGGTGAATCGCAAAGCTTTTCTCCGTATTTGCGGCAAAGTTTGTGTTTTGGTCTAAGATCTCGAGCCATATATGTATAGTATATTCATGAAAATTATACGCGTCTGCGCTTTGGCGGACGGCAGCCATTGTGTGGGATCGGAGTAAGATCAGTAATTTGGAGCACATTAAGACCGTTGGAGTGAAGAGCGCGGATCGCACTTTCACGTCCACCGCCGATGCCTTTTATAAAAACATTAACTTCCTTAACTCCGTAATCGGCAACTTTAGTCATTAGATCTTTTACTACTACGCTAGCAGCATAAGGAGTCGCCTTCTTTGGACCCTTAAAACCGGTACTGCCCGAAGAAGACCAGCCTAGTGCGGCGCCGTTCGGATCAGTAATCGTCAAAATGGTATTGTTATAAGTCGCCTGAATATAAGCATTAGCTCTCGGAACTTGTCTCACAACTTTACGCTTTTTGGCTTTTACAACTTTTTCGCCTTTAACTGCCTCGCCTTTTGGAGCGGCGGCAACAGCTGGAGCGATAGGTTTAGTTTGTTCAGTCATAATTTTCTAGTAATTGGTAGTTCAAAAATCTATTTATGTTTTGAGGCCGGATGGCTTCTTACCGCTGACAGCAGTCTTGCGGACATTACCACGGACAGTGCGGGAGTTGGTCTTGGTGCGTTGACCACGAACCGGCAAATGCTTCATGTGGCGAATACCGCGGAAACATTTGATATCTTTCATGGCTTTAATATTGGATTGAACTTCACGGCGTAAATCACCTTCTGTTTTGTAGGTTTTTTCTACAATCGCTCGAAGAGAATCTTCTTGTTCGTTGGTTAAATCTTTTGTACGAATATTTCCGTCAATTCGAGCGGCGGCCAATACTTTTCTTGCGAGAGTTGGTCCGATACCATAAAGGTATCGCAGACTGAACTCGATCTTTTTCTCCTTAGGAATATTTATACCAGAGATACGCATAAACTTATAATAACATTAAAATTAACCTTGTCTTTGTTTGTGTTTTTTGGTTTCACAAATCACGCGCAAGGTTCTATTGCGGCGGACAATTTTACACTTTAAACAAATTTTCTTTACTGATGCTCGTACTTTCATACGCTGTTTTTTAAATTTGTAATGAAAAAATACCAACCACTGCCGCGATATCAGCGCTCAATCTTTCATCGAGCTCCACCGCACCGGTTAGTATTTATTAGAATTTTGTTAATAACGGAAGGTAATTCTTCCTTTGGTCAGATCGTAGGGAGTCATTTCGACTCGTACCCGATCGGACAATGTGAGCCTGATTTTATTCAGACGCATCTTACCCGCGAGGTGGGCGATGATAACCTGGCCACTTTCCAATTTTACTCGGAAAGTCGCGGCCGGAAGTAAATCCTCTACCACGCCGTCTAGTTCGATGATGTCTTTATCTTTTGGCATTAATTTTTTCTTTACTGGGCACTATTATAGCCCACTTGAATAAATAAGTCAATAGTTGACCGTTAACCTCGTCTACTTGGCTTGAACTGGCGTTTTTTCGGCATTTTCAAGGTTTTCCTGATATACCCAATATTTATACAAAAGAAAATTCCAAGCGACCGATAACGCAATATTTAGCGTTCGAGCGATTAAATATTGAATCCCCATCCGGTCATGAGCAAAATACATCCAAACAATAGAAATACCATAATTTGCGGCGGTCAAGATAATAAAACGAATTATCTGGCGATGAGTAATACCCCCAGCTTGAAATGACCAGTGTTTGTTTAAATAGAAAACTCCATAAACGATAAACGGCTGATAGATAATTACCGCAAGAGTTGCCGGTAATCCAAAAAATTCTTTTAAAACAAATAAACATCCAACATCCGCAATAAATGCGCTAATGCCGATAGTAAAGTATTTGACAAATTCCTTGCGTGAGTTCCAGAGCAGGAGTATAATTTTGTTGGTCATGAGACGATTGACAATTTTATAAAAAAGAGTACTATTATTTGTTCTTTGAAATTGTGGGGGTGGTGTAAAAACGGAGGCAAACATGGCATGTCGTATGTCGTGTCCGGATCTAGCAACAAAGCTACGCGAAGAAATCGAATCTTCCAGAAATGAGGAGGAAAAAGTTGGTGCGCTCGCCGGATTTGTCTGGTTTGGACAGTTTCGCCAGTATCCTGACGAAACGATCATGCAGGTCATGATGTCAACCAAGGAGATCACGCTGGTGGAGATTCTCTCCGCCATAATGCTTTATGTCACCGGTCCTTTTTGCCCCGGAAAACCAGACGAGATCGCTCGTCGCCTCTGTCGCTGTTTGCCGCTTTCGTAATCTTTACGGGAGGGCAACTGTGTTTTACCACCCCTCCCCCACAGTTTCAAACTATTCTAAAACAGCTTTAATTCTTCGAACTCCCGAGCTAACCGCTTCTTCTTTTGTTATTTTAAATTTACCAAGCGTGGCAGTATGCTCCACATGCGGCCCGCCACAAACCTCACGACTAAAGGTCGGAGTGTTTGGGTCGGCGGTGGCTGACTGTTCTGGGTCGCCTACAGTATAAACTTTTACTTTATCCAAATATTTATCTTCAAATAAACCGATTGCACCTTTTTTCTTCGCTTCCGCAAAACTCATTTCTTTATACGTAACCTGATAATCTTTGGTAATTGCGGCGTTGACCAGGTCTTCAACAGTTTTTACTTCTTCAGCTGTCATTTTCTGCGGATGACTAAAATCAAAGCGCATTCGCTCCGCAGTAATATTACTCCCCCGTTGAGTAGCATGTTTACCCAAAACTTTTTGCAGGGCGGCATGTAACAAATGAGTGGCGGTATGATATTTAGTAGCCATTTCACTGTGATCCGCTAGACCACCGGCAAATTTTTGTTCTGCGCCGGCCCGTGAGGTTTCCTGATGTTTTATAAATTGATCTTGAAAACCGGCTACATCCACTTGAAGAGCATTTTCAAGCGCGAGTTCCTGGGTCATTTCTAGCGGAAAACCATAAGTATCATATAACTTAAAAGCATGCTTTCCGGAAATTTCTTTTATAACATTTCCGGTTTTTTCAAATGAAACACGATAACTATTCAATAATTTTTCAAATTCCTTCAAGCCCTGCTCAACTGTGTTGGTAAATTTATTCTCTTCACCGGCGAGCTCATTGAAAATAAATTCTTTATTACGATTTAATTCCGGATAAGCATCCTTAAATATCTCTATAATTTTTTTGGCAATCGCAACGGTAAAATCGCCCTTAATATTCAACATTCGTCCGTAGCGAACCGCCCGGCGAATTAGGCGACGAACAATATATCCCTGATCAGTATTGCTGGGGGTAATTCCGCTATCATCTCCCATAATAAACGTCGCTGTACGCAAATGATCAGCGATTATTCGCATCGCCTTCGTTGTTTTTCCACCTTCAATGTATGAATGCTGGCACATGCCCTGAATGCTTTCAATGAGCGGCCAAAAAGTATCGGTTTGAAAAACATCCGCATAGCCATTTAAAACTTTGAGGGTACGCTCGAGGCCCATGCCGGTATCCACATTTTTCTGTTCCAGCTGCACATACTCGCCGTCGGCACTTTTATTAAACTGCATGAATACATCATTCCAGATTTCGAGCCAGCTTGCTTCGTCGGTGCGAGGATTGCTGCCTGGTGGCGGCAATTCGGCTTCACCCGCCCAGTAAAACATCTCCGTATCAGGGCCTTGTGGACCAGGCATCTTTCCACCGGCTGGCCACCAATTATTGTCTTTTCCTAAATACGCAATTCGCTCTTCGGGAACACCAGCTGATTTCCAAATATTAGCAGCTTCATCATCTTGTGGAATACCCATTTCCTTATCGCCGGCAAATACTGATACTGCTATTTTTCTTTTATCCAAACGAAGCCACTCGGGTGAAGTAAGAAATTCCCAGCTCCAGCGAATCGCTTCTTCTTTAAAATAATCACCTAGAGACCAATTACCAAGCATCTCAAAAAATGTCAGATGGCGATTGTCACCGGTTTCATCAATATCTCCCGTACGGACACATTTTTGGGCGTTTGCCAATCTTTTTCCGGCGGGGTGTTTTTGACCCAAAAGATAGGGCACCAAGGGGTGCATGCCGGCAGTTGTAAACAATACGGAGGGGTCATTATTTGGAATTAGAGACGCTGACGCAATAATGGCGTGACCCTTTATTTTGAAAAATTCCAGATATTTTTGGCGTAATTGTACTGAGGTTAGCATAATCCTTATAATAAGTTCTCTAATATTGCCACATTATTTGAATTTGGTAAAGACCTATTGTGGTTTGATCGATAATACAAATGCACCTACGACAATCATCAAAACGATAAATATTACGATTTATTACTATTAATTTGACAAAGTCCCATTTTTTACTATAATTAATCAAAGGTCGATTTTATAAAAAATATAACTGATTTCATTATGAAAAAAGAAGTAAAAAATTTAGAACAGGAACTCGAGAAAGAACTAAAAGTAGACATGGAAATTATATACGAAAAAGTGAAAAATACATCCAACACAACTTCCGGTCACTAATTACAATAGTAAGAAAAAATCCGGGTATTTATGCCCGGATTTTTTTAATATAATTTGGAATTTTTAAATCGACTTTTTAATATTTTCCAGGATTACACAAAACAGACATTGATTTTATAATATCTTTTTGCTCACTCTCAGAAATCAGCAACATATTAAAAATAAATATTACATAATAAGGTAATATTTTCCTGTGCGAAAAGATTAATGAACGTTCATTTTTTTTAAGTTCTCGTAGGCAATATTTACTGGCTGCTACAACTTCCTTAATCATTTTTGTATTTTTAAATGTTTCGAGATAAAATTTATCGGGCTTATTAAATAATGTGTTAATATTTTGATATATTGTATTTTTCTCAATACCGGCAGAGGAATAATCTTGAGAAACTCCCCTTATTATCATCAACCTCTGCATAATATCCCAAACCTCAAACGAGTCAGAATTATTTCTCATCAGCAAATCAAATACCAAAACAATGGCGGCGTTTATATTCGTTATTTTAGATTTAATTGATTTAATAGACAATACTGAAATAGAGTTGAAATATTTTGAAGCTACAGCCCACCCAGTTTTACCACCGAACTGAAAAATCTCAGGTTCAAATGGTTCTGTGGTGACATTAATCCGAGGACCATTTTGCTTTAAATATTTAATTACATCCAAAAATTTATTCGAATACTTATCAGCAGATTCAATTTTTAGCAGGATTGAATCATTTTTATTTAAAAAAAACCAAGATTTTATTTGTTTTTTGTTTCTTAATATTTCCAAATATTTTGAAAGGTCCCCTAAAATATAATCATCACCGAACTTACAATTTGTAATTCTTAATTGTATCCAGCTAGATATTTTTACGCAACCTTTGTTCCGATATATTTTTTTAGACATATTTTTTGAAGTTGTCAATCAGTTCAGATACATTTGTATTTATATCTTTATTTTTTTTGATTTTAATAACCTTAAAACCGATGTCGTAAGTATTGCTAGGATCTCTATATAATTTGACTAAAGAAATATTTTCTTTTCTAAAAATTCCGATATTTGTAACGCTGGTCTCAATTCTCAAACTAATATTTTTATCTTTCCTAACTAAATACTCCTTTATTCCTAAGTTTTTCAATTTTTTTTCAATCATTTCTAAATCCGAATATATTGCTAATACCTCATGTGTGCTAACCGGTGTAATTATAGAAAAAGGCGTCATATTTTCACTAGCGACTTTTTTTTGCCGCCGGTCATATTGAAGCTGCTTGGTTTTTTGTGAACAAAAATTAATAAACATTCCCAATTTAGCATCGGAAAAATATTTGAGTAATTTAAGACAAAGCGCCCGACTTCCATATATTGGATATTCAAAAACTGGTTTGGAGTTATAAATTTTTCTAATCTCACTTTCAGTTATGTCAATTTTGTAATGCCTTTTTTTAAATATTTCCGAGTTGTGACCATTATAAAATAATTCTAATAAATTTATTCCATCAATTCCGATTTTATCCAACTTTAAAATTAATTTTTTCATAAACTTTTCTGAATTTGGAAGTACCGGCATTTCAATTAAAACAGTTGGAATATACCTTTTTGCACATTTTAATAAAGACGTTTTCGGCTCTTCAAGCGGCTTCACACTAAATCTAATTTCATTAAGTTTTAACTCTTTTAATTTAATCAAGATATTTTCATTAACTAAATCTCCGTTGGTATAAACTCTTGTGTAAACACTGCTTCCAAATTCATTATTGACAAATCGCAAAATCTCAAAAACTTCTTCCGGATATAAAAACGGCTCTCCTCCACTAATCGCAAATGATTGAAATTTTTCTTCTTTAAATCGATTCTTAATGATTTTTTTAATCGAAACCAAATCGGGTTTAATCTTTTTTGTTATGGGTGAATCGTCTACAAAACAAAAAAAACAATTTCTATTACATTGGATTGATGGCCTTATGGTACAGCCCATATCTACAACACAATGCTCACAACCGGGAGAGATGTGCTTATAAAAAATTACCGCTCCATCAAATTTGAGATGTACGTCAGGTGTATTTTTTAATTTATTATTTAATTTTAAAATTTTATCCTTATTTTCTTTTTTTATCCCGACTTTATTAATTGATTTGAAAATCATTTCATTATTTTTTTTATTTATCATTATAATTCTTAAAATATCTCTGACCATAAAAAAATCATCACAACTGTATAGTTGAGATAACAATGTTCTGAGACTATATTTGTTTATATTTGAGACATCCATAAATTATGAAATTTGATGAGTAAAAAAATACTGATTAAAATGTTTATTTTTTTCATCAAAATCACTAACGTTGTTTGGCGACGGCATCATTTCTTCAAAAAAAATATACTTTTCATTTTTATATTTTTTGAACAACAAAAAAGCAAACGGATTATACAAATCAAGAAACTTTTGTTTTTCATTGAGCGGACTAAACACAGTAACAAAACGTGGAATTTTTCTCACCTTGAAATAATTCATTAAATACAAATACTCATTATACTTGGGTATCGAACCATTAATGATATTAATTTCCACAAGTTCAATTTTCCAAATCCTTTTAGATATTATCAAATTTTCGACTACTACCCGTGGAATATAATTTAAACCCTTTACCCGATCTGGCAATAGTCGTGGCAGGACGTCAATTTCCTCCTGGCAGCGGCTTATCATTCTTAAAAAAACTAAAATTATACTATGTTCGGCAGATAATGTGGAATGGACAACTGGATCAAAAAACATGTTTGTTTCTGGGCTGAATAGCACAGGCAGACCGCTTTCACCTATTGTAAGACAAATACTATTAGCATTTATTACTTCTTGACGTAAATTATTTAAATTACAATTGATATTTAAAAAATATTTTGTATATTTATTTCTTCTAAATGAATGAAAAAGATTAATATTTTGTGGCTCGAATATAACTTCAATAGGTTCATACATCGATCTGTGAAAAATGGTTCTCTTAGATTTTAGAATATAATCAAATCGAGAACTTAAAACACCCGACGGGGATATACAATTAATTAAAATTCGGTTTTTATTATTAATTTTGCATACAGAAAGATAAAATTCTAAATCGCTCTTAACTTCGCTTTTTTGTGTAAAAATATTTTTAAACTGGACTTCTTCAGCTTTTTTGTTAGTATTGATTTCATTTAAAAATTTTTCATAAAAAGAAAACGAATTATTCGCCCGCGATTTTTTAAGATTTAATATTTCGTCCTTAAAAACGACTACGAAGTCTAACAAGCCGCACCTATCCTTATTAATATTTTTTAGGTATTGACGTAAGATGTTGCCTAAATAGACTTTTTCATTATGAATTGACTGTAGTTGTTGGTTTAATAAATTTAAATATATGGATGTTGAGGCCTTGAATTCATTACTTAGACTATTTTCAACATATACATTATTTACATTATAAAGATCATAAATACTATGTTTTTCATCTTTTATGCCTCTTATACTTTTAGCCTCAAAAGGTATATCAAAACTTCTATTTTTAAATAATTTATTCTTAACACTTATTGGATCTCGCTTGATAAGTCCCAAATCTATTAATTTACTAACAAACGATAAATAATATTTATTATCAAAATTCTTCCTAATCCCGGTTAATTTAATTGCGTTTTCTAAATCATCCAAGCTAATTAAATTTGATTTTGCACTTGCTAATTTTTTAAATAAGCGAACTACCTCCTTACTGTGGACCTTGATAACTTCCTCCTCATTTTTTTTGTATCTGAAATACATTACATAATTTTCACTAATAACAATCGTTGGATTTAATGAAAAAACATTCGATTTAGATATTTTAACTGAATCAACATCTAACCTATTCTTTTCCGAAAAAAGTAATAACTTTTTATTAAACGACACATTATGACTTGAAACAAATCTAAAATGTGAATAAAAACCAAATAATCCACCGTAGGTCGCGTCAAACGTTGCTCTACTTATAAAAAAATTTAGTGACCGAAATACATTATTATTTCTTTTTTTATTAGTTGAATATTTAATTTTTTCAAAATCATCTAATAACGGTTTATTATTATATGCTATGCAAACACTGATGACGGGGGAAAAAGTGAGCTTATATAATCTACTTTTAATTGAAGATATGCATTTTCCATATGATTTTATATAAGCAGTCATATCTACCTTCCCACATCTTTCATCAATGGTACGAATGTCTAATTTTGGAAACTTACCAAATTTATACAACATTCTAAATGTTTCATTAATAAAAGTAGTAGAAACTAATTTTACTGCCTGATTATACTCAACAGATGTTGTTCTTATATAATCATGATTTTTTACTCTCATAATATTTCATTAGCACAAATACCAACAATACTTCCTTGGCGAAATGGATATTCAGTGAGTTATTAAACCAGTGAAAAAATTGCCACGATAGTTGCCTCTTTTTGTTATTATTTTCAACTCTTTTTAGGTGGTTACTCTTGTTAAAATAATCATATATACCGTTAATAAAATATTTATAAACCACTCCATTCTGAAAATCAAACTCACACTTGTCAACTTTAGTTAAAATACCAACATATTTTTCACTAGCTTTATTCAAAGACAGCATCTCATTTTCATTAAACATAAAATATTTATTTAAGTACAGGCGATACTGGTGAATTATTTTTTTAAATATATATTTTTTTTTAAACTTTTTTTCCAGATCAAAAATTACCGAAACACCAAGAAATACCATCGGCATATTTTTTAAATCACTATTTTTTTTAATTTTAAGCAAATCGATAGCAATTTTAGATATATAAAATGATAAATTTAGAAAATCATTACCACCACGCATATTTAATGGTGTAATTATCTCAACATCTTCAACGTACTTTGTGCTTATTTTTATGCTTAAAAAGAAATGCTTAAATTTATTTAACAAGTCATCGATCTCTTTTTTTATCCTATCATCCGCTTTTATTACGATAAGCAATACACTTCTATTTTGTCCCGTGTTGATTTTAACTAAACCTTTTTCAATATTATTAGTAATAATTGGTTTACCGGAATATTTATACCCTCGGGTTTCCTGAAGTTTTTTCATCTTTTTTACAGTCTCAAGTCCGTTTTGATCTAAAAAATGATGGAAGAATTTAATACGTCGTATATTACTTAGGGACTGCAATAAAAATAATATTTTTTTTTCGTAAATATTTTTAGGTTTGTAATATATCTTTATGTAATATACTTTTTTCATTTTACACCCCTATTACTATACGATCATAAGCTTCACGAGCCATTTCCGCGCCAATACCATATTTAGCCAATTGCTTAACGACCTTCTCAGGTCGTTTATAATTTCCGCAAAAATTAGAAGTATTCCTAGCGAGCCCTGCATATTGATAGATATCGTGCCAAATTTCTACTCGATCCATAAACTTTTTAGCAGATTCACGCGAATATTCCCACATTTCACCGTCAATTTTAAAACGATAATACATCCAAATCTGTAAAAATATTAATATATCTTGCCACTCTTCGTTCATTCCGGCCCAATTTAATTTTAAAAGCTCAGCAAAAAATTCTTTTACTTCCCCAAATGTATTACCAAGAGTAAAAACTTCACCATTGGTATACTCTATACAATATCTACTAACTTTCATAAACGAAATAAGTGAGAGAAGTGAAATTTCATTTTCACTTCCGAACGAATGAGTTTATACGGGCAAAGCCCTTATAATTTTACTTTACCGCTCCCCCACCAAGGCACTCATCATTTTTATAAAGTACCGCAAACTGGCCGGGCGTTATCGCTTTCTGGGGTTTTTCAAATTCAATAAATATTTTTGAATCAATATTTTTTACCAGACATTTTTGCAAAGGTTGGCGATGCCGGAGACGCACTTCACACCTCAAAGGCAACACTACCCGATTAATCCAATTTACCCGTTCCAGTTCGATTTTTTTTGAATACAACAGCTTGTCATTTTCATATCCAACGACTAATTCGTTGGTTTTAATATTTTTGGCGACGACATACAAGGCTTCATTTTTATCGGTTTTTACACCGACATGCCTTTCGCCAATGGTATAAAACGGCAAACCATCATGACTGCCAATTACTTTACCGTCGCTCATAACAATATTTCCCGGTGTCGGCTTAATACGTTTCTGTAAAAATTCTTTCATCGGCACTTCGCCAATAAAACAAATACCCATACTTTCTTCTTTTTCCGCGGTCGGTAAATCAAGCTTGCTTGCGAGCGCGCGAACTTCAGGCTTGGTATATTTACCGATCGGAAATAAAGTTTTATCCAATTGATCAAGAGTAAGCTGGTGCAAAAAATATGTCTGATCCTTATTTAAATCATCGGCTTTTAATAATTTTCCGTTAAAAAAATTGGCATAATGACCGGTCGCAATATAATCAAAACCTAACTCCTCGGCCTTTTTTAGCCAGCTACCAAATTTTACATATGAGTTGCACATCACATCCGGGTTTGGCGTTCGTCCTTTTTCATACTCTTCGAACATATATGACAAAACCTTTTCCCGGTATTCTTTGGTAAAATCCAATTTCAATATTGGAATCCTAAGTTTCGCCGCAACGCGAACGGCATCACGATAATCGGGCAAATAACAACTATAACCATTTGGCATCGGCTCGTCATAATTTATCATGAAGGCGCCGGTGACATCATATTTTTTTGAAGATACTAAAAGCGCGGCCGCTACCGAAGAATCCACTCCACCACTCATACAAACTAAGACTTTTTGTTTAGGTTTTTTTGTTTTCATGCCTACTCAAAATATCATGTTTTTTAATAATTATCAAGATTACAGAACTAAAAACTCCTCGCTTTTGACGAGGAGTTTTTTAAAAGATTCTTAAAGTCTTTTAGCTGTTTCTGCGAGCCTGCAAGCAGGATCGGCAGTAAACTGGTTTGTCACCAGATGGTTGGAATGGCAATTGAGTAATTGCAGTTCCACAGCTGGCGCATGTCAAGTTGACATCGAACATCTGACGAGGACCATTGCTAGCACCGCCAAAGCTTCTGCCACCGCGATCGTTGCCACCCGTGCGGGTTTGGCGGAAAGCGCGATTGCATTCGCTGCAGTACACTGGTCTGTCACCTGATGGTTGGAATGGCAATTGAGAGATGTGTGTACCGCATTTTGCGCAGGTAAGATTCACATCGTACATTTGCCTGTCTGTTCCGAAAGCCATAAAATTATGTGTCTTGTTTGTTCCCAAAATGTGTTTTGAGACTACTTAATTAATCGACCGGTCGTGCCGCTTCGCCTTGCGGCGGATGGCGGTTATACGACACCTTGGGAACTATTTTTAACTGTTACCCAACGTGCATTAGTATAACATAAAAACCGCCTTTTGTCAAGATGGGCGGTTTTTAGTTTATTTTTTCGACTTGTCCTGGTTCAATTTTTTTTGGCTTTAGAGGAGTTTCGGTTGATTTTGAAGTAGACTGCGAGTTTGGCGGCTGGGTAATTGGCGGTGGAATAACTGATGTCTTTTCAACTATTGGGGATTTGAATTCGGGTTTTGTTTCTGCTTTTGGTAGTACAAAATTTTTATCCGATAAATTCGCCATCAGCGGTTTTAACGGTGGTTTCGGCGCTTGCTGTACTTGAGTTGCGGGTTTTAATTCCGGTTTTGGCTGTTCGGTAAATTTTTTAGCTTGAATAAATTCTGCAATAGTTGCCGTTGCCGGATTAGCTTTTTTTTCAACCTTAACTATTCCCATCGCTTCGCTAAGCGTGATCCCCTTTTGATTCGGGTCTACCAGAAAAACTTTTTCAGCTGGTTGAGTGGCCGGATTCATTTTGGACAATTCTTTCATCGGCGATTGATTCGACGGATTTTTTTCCGGATGCGGTTTGCCATTGAAATTCTTCTGATCTTTTTTTCCACCCCAACTGCCGGTGTTTTTATTTTGAGAATTTCCTTTGCCGCCTTTCTTATTACCCTGATATGCTGGTTTTGATGGGGGTGGTGAATTCGGTTTCGGTGCTTGAGGCGACGATGCAAGCGTGGCACCGGCAACATCCACTTCCACATCCGTTTCTAGCGCATCATGCGCGCCCATCCCACTCCAGCGCATAATTTTATCTTCGATTTTTTCCTTTGGCACCGCATAGCGTTCACGCGAAACGCGGACAACTTTTTCGTGGCTGTCGGTTTTTTTTGCGATTGGTGCAAGCGTCATTGCAGAAAACGGTTTAGATGCTACCCCGTCAATCATTAATTTCAAATAAATTTGAAATTTAGGCAAATTAACCAAATCTTCTTCAACAAATGTCGGCACAAACTCTTTGGCTAAAATTTCAGCATCGGTTGAGCCAACTCTAAAGGTAACGGTTGTACCCACGTTGCCGATAACGGCAGCCAGCACCTTTTCATCAAGCTGCTCCATATATTGATGCGCCATAATAAGGTCGAGGCGATATTTACGGGCTTCAGATAAAATATTAGCAAAGCTTTCAGTTGCAAAATTTTGAAATTCATCTACATATAAGAAGAAATCTTTACGATCCTTTTCCAAAATATCGACTCTTTCCATGGCGGCGAGCTGTAAGCGGGTTATAAGCATACCACCGAGCAAGCGCGAATTGTCTTCACCAATTCTACCTTTAGACAAATTCATGATAAATATTTTTTTATTATCCATAATATCGCGGATATCAATTCGCGACTTAACTTGCGCCACAATATTACGAATTACAGAAGCAGATAAAAATTGACCTATTTTATTTTGAATTGGAGCAACCGCCTCTTGCTTATACCGGTCATTATACGAATCAAATTCTGTTTGCCAAAACGCTTTTACAACCGGATCTTTGGAATTGTTTACAACTCGCACCCGATATTCTTCATCGGCAAGCATTCTATTGATACCGAGCAAAGTGGTACCGGGAAAATCGAGTAGCGCCAAAATCGTATTATTCAAAATATATTCCATGCGCGCGCTCCAGACATCGGGCCAGATTTTTTTAAACACCCCCATTAACCCCGAAGCAACCAAATGCTTTTGTTCCGGTCGAACGGTTTCAAGAATATTAAAACCAATCGGGAAATCGATATCAGCCGGATTAAAATACACCACATCGTTAATGCGGTTCGCAGGAATATAATTAATAATTTTTTCTGCAAAATCTCCGTGTGGGTCAACCAGCCCAATTCCGTGTCCGGCATAAATATCGTTCAAAACCATATTTTCGAGCAAGGTGGTCTTGCCCATGCCGGTTTTGCCAACCACATACATGTGGCGGCGCCGATCATCAATTTTAATGCCGAATTTTCTGTTCTGATTGCGAAAATTTGTTGCACCAAAAAAATTTATCTCGGGAGGAGCTTCTTCAGTTGGTTTTACAAGTTTTGCTGGCTTATCTTCCACTTCGTGACCATCCATACAACCCAATTATACAATATTTAGAATCTTTTGGCGACCTCTTCAACTTCAAAAATTTGCCGATTTCTTATTATGGAATGCATTGAACCGCCGCCGTCTCCTTCATAACGCGGAATAATATGCCAGTGCAAATGAGGCACAGCCTGACCAGCTCCTTTTCGGTTATTTATCCCAACATTCATTCCCGCCGGTTTTAAAACCTCATCTACTTTTTGTATTGCTATTTTTAAACCTCTCATCAAATCTTGCCATTCATTATCTTTAACATCACCAATTTCGCCAAAATGTTTTTTAGGAATTACCACGGTGTGCCCATCCGCACACGGATGAATATCCAAGAATGCAAGGACCGATTCATCTTCATAAACTTTATAACTTGGAACTTGCCCCTCCCCTATTTTGCAAAAAATACAATCTGCCATATTATTTAATTAGAATATTTCCAAATAGTAATAGAGCCAAACTGCGTAGAAGTCGAATTTCCGGATTTTATAAAATACGAAATTGGACCGCCGGTTTTAGCAAAAAGCCAACAGCGTTTTGCTTGAGTAAGCGTGAGCGCCGCCCGCACATCAATAACACTAATATCATTTAAATTCATTTGCAAGCGAGATAGTTCCGGCTGTTCGAAATTATGAGAAATTGGAAAACCACCGCCAAGCACTCCTCCCTTCGTAACCGATTCAAGCGCAAGCAAAGGATAGGTTTCGGCAATAACACAATGCTTATCTTCGCTAGCTTCTTCAGAAGCGACATACTGAACAGCTCGATACTCTTCTCCGCTCACATTTTTAGTATCGGGCCCAAGCGAATATGACACCCCAATAAAAATTGATACAACTACCATTATAAAAGTTGCTATCAAAGGATATCTATTTTCTAAATTCAATTTATAAAAAGCGGTAAATGCCACCAGCATCATAAAAAATGCTAGCACAACATCAAGCCGTCGAATTAATAAATGTTCTCCGCTAAAAAAATACCTTCCTAATATATAACTTAGCAACAAACCAAAACAGGCAATCAAAAGCCAACTGTAATGATTACGGTAAATATTGACCCGGTCGTTGCCTGGTAAATCCGGCAATGATTGAAAACCCCGGATAATAACAACATAAATACCATAAAAAAATATCAGCCAAAATACGATCATAACCGGTAATAACCATTTCAAAGAACTAGTAAAAAAATTCGAGACGAAAGCGTAGGTTGGCGCCTGATTTAAAATAATATTCCCGGATAAAATATCATGCGGACGAGGCCCAGAAGCGAGATAATAACTCGAGAGTGAACCAATTGCTTGTTTTAACCCATCCCAAATAGCTGAGTTTCCCAAATAAAACGCATAACCGAATTTCCACTCAACTGCTAGTAAAAACAAAGCAAACCCCAAGATCATCATCGCGACCTCTGTCCAGGTAAACTCTAACCGCCATTTAATTACTTCAAAAATTATAAAACTTACCCAGAATAACAAAGCAAATAAGGTATACCCAAAAGTAATAATAATGCCGAATAAAATAATAATCGACAGTTGTCCACGATCTGGATTTTCTGAACGGCGGAATATAAGCAAAAGTGAAGCTAGCCAAATCAAAAAACCAAAATTAACCGGCAACGTAAATGAGCCGGCGGCTTGAAAAGCAAACGGCAACAAACTTAGCCAAACAAATAATAACGACCGGCGATTACCACGGCCAAAACTGCGCGCAATTTCAAAAAGCAAAATTGGAAATAATATTCCCCACATTACCGGCATTAACCAGCGATTCAAATCAATTAAATTGACCGATAAGATTTTCGATAGCATCACCGACGCGCCCCAAAGCTGACTATATGCAAATCGTCCAATGTATGAAGTGAGTTTGGTGGTTAAAGTAGCATCACTAATGACCGGCTCATCGATCTTTAGACCTTCGAACAGGCGCTGCTCAGTAGAAATATGTCGCCAACCGTCGGCACCATAAAACAAATTGTTCGTTAGAGGCAAATAGCTGTGTTGTAAAAAAGTAATAACTATGAGAAGTATTAAGGCGTACGAAATTGGCAGTCGAAAATATATTAGCAAGCCAAGAACAAAAACCGCTAAAATAAAAATATAAATGAATTGATGATTAATTACCTGCCAAGGAGTTTGTACGCTTAAATTAACAGAAGAAAGCGTGAGCAAATAAAATCCATAAACAACCAAAGCGATAAAAACCGCCACCAAACCAAGCTGTTTCAGCGAAATTTTTTCAAACTTTGGTGCTTCGACGATTTTTTCATGCGGCAAAAACTCATTGCGCTTTGCCCAGTAATAAAACAAGGCGCAAACAAGAGCGGTGGCAACTAAAATTACCGCAATTATAATATCGCTAAAGTAATAATTAATTGTGATTAGCCCCGCTCCAAACGAAATAAGAATAAAACCTAAAAAAGCGCCAATGAGTTTTGAACGCCATGATTTTTGAAAATGAAAAAATATTAACAATGGCTTTTCAACAAGCCAACCTAACAAAGCTAAATATAACCCAAATAATATTAACGAAACTGCGGTGACCATATTTTTTTACCTTAGTATTATACTCTATTTAGCGGAACAGTTCAAAACCACATTCTACCCACAGTTCTTCCCCACATTCTCTTGTAGTTCCTCGCTAATTACGATACGATAGTACCCGACGTTAAAAAACCAATCATTCCGATCAATCTTATGTCTCGTGACGAAATAGAAAAAATTCCACCACAAAGCCTTGAGGCTGAAATGTCGTTGCTTGGTTCGCTTTTAATCGATAAAGACGCAATGTTGAAAATTGCCGATTTAGTGCGTACCGAAGACTTTTATAAAGATTCCCACGCCCGAATTTACGAAGCGATTCTCGATTTATACGCCAAAAACGAACCACTCGATATTTTGACACTTAGTAATAGACTGGAAGAAAAGAGTTCTCTTGAAAATATTGGCGGACGCGCTTATTTGGCAGCCCTTACCAACGCCGTGCCGACTTCCTCAAATATTGCTCACTACGCCGGAATTGTCCACCGCAAGGCCACCCGTCGCCGGCTTTTGTCTGCTTCAGGTGAAATCGTACGCCTTTCTTATCAGGAAGAAATTGATGATCTGGGAGAAATTTTGGAACAAGCCCAAAGACAATTGTTTGGTGTTTCGGAAATATATTTTAAACAATCTTTTACTCCGATTCGCGGAATTTTAAATGATGCTTTTGAGCGCATTGATGAACTCCACAAAAATAAAGGCCAACTCCGCGGTACCCCGACCGGCTTTAAACAACTCGACAACATGCTCGCCGGTTTGCAAAAATCTGACTTGGTAATTATTGCTGCCCGTCCTTCGGTCGGTAAATCTTCATTTATGCTTGATATCGTCCGCCATGTGGCCGTGAAAGAAAAAGTTCCGGTTGGATTATTTTCTCTTGAAATGAGTAAAGAACAGTTGGTGGATCGTTTGCTCTGTTCCGAAGCCAATGTCGATCTGTGGCGCATGCGCACCGGTAATCTTTCAGATCGGCCTGAAGCGGATGATTTTCCACGTATTGGTCATGCAATCGGCACGCTTTCTGAAGCGCCAATTTTTATTGATGACTCCCCTAGTTTAAATATCATGCAAATTCGCACCAAGGCGCGCCGCCTTCAAGCCGAACACGGACTTGGACTCATTGTAATCGACTATTTGCAGCTTATGGAATCAAAAGGAAATGATTCTGATAACCGCGTTCAAGAAGTAGCAGAAATTACTCGTGGTTTAAAAGGTTTAGCGCGTGAATTAAACATCCCGGTAGTAGCGCTTTCACAATTATCGCGTGTCGTGGAACAAAGCAAACCAGCTATTCCGAAACTTTCTCACTTGCGCGAATCTGGTTCTATCGAGCAAGATGCGGACGTGGTAATGTTTATTTATCGAAAATCTGCCGATCGTAATTACCAAATTCAGGATATCGCCCCTGATGAAAAAAACATGGCGGAAATTCATATCGCTAAACACCGCAATGGTCCAACTGGTACCGTTAAACTTACCTTCGTCGATCAGTTTGCTTCGTTCCGTAACCTAGATACTGAATACGCATCTACCCCAGCCGCAACTGAACAAACTCTCCGGCCAAAATCGGATTTTCAACCAAAAAAAGATAATTCTAGTCCAAATTTTTAATAATAATTAATTCATTATGTCAATGTTAACAAAGTTAAAACAGTTCAAGGATTTACGTGAACAGGGAAAAAAACTTCAAGGCGCTCTCTCGGGTGAAAGCGTTACAGTGCGAGGACTTGGCGATAAAGTTGTTTTGATTATGGACGGAAATATGCAAATCTCCGGCCTAACAATTGACCCGGAACTTTTGACTCCGCAAAAAAAAGTTACTCTTGAAACTGCTATTAAAGACGCTCATTCTGAAGCGCTTAAAAAAATCCAACGGATTATCGCCGGAAAAATGCAGGAAATGGGCGGCTTCCCTGGTATGGGCGGCACACAATCATAAACATGTATTCCTCTTCGATAAACAAATTAATTTTGGCTCTGAAGAAGTTACCGTCGGTTGGAGAGAGAACAGCCGAACGGTATGTTTTTCATTGGCTTAAATCCGGAAAAAAAGAAGTAACAGAACTCATACTATCCTTAAAAGATTTGATTGATAAAATTAAAAGCTGTGAGATCTGCTGGGATTTTAGCGATCAAAGCCCTTGCCCAATTTGTTCGGATTTAAAACGTGATCGTTCGACGGTTTGCGTAGTGACTGAATCGCAAGATTTATTAGTCGTAGAACAAACCGGCATTTTTAAGGGCGTCTACCACTGTTTACGCGAGCTACTTGATGCTGGTGATGAAGAAAGCCTGACCAGATTAAAAGCCAGTGAATTATTTGACCGAATAAACGGCAAAACTGGTTTCAATAAAAAAATACCAATTAAAGAAATAATTCTAGCTCTAAACCCGGATTTACCTGGTGAAACCACGATGATGTATCTTGAAAAAGAAATAAAAAAAATGCAGCCTAAAATAAAAATTACCAGACTTGCGCGCGGCCTACCACTCGGCGCTGACCTCAGATACGCCGATGAAATCACTCTCGGTAGCGCAATCAACAATCGCACTTCAAAATAAAAACCTCCGAATATTAACGGAGGTTTTTAAATTATAGAGCTCGCCACCGTTCTATGCGCAAATACTTGCGGACAAAACGGTAGGTGGCGGCGAGCTCAACCCTGCCACCTATCCGTATTTCTACGGCGGTGACTTACTTTACTGCGTCGAAAGTGGCATAGCCAATGCCTAGAACTTCATTTTCGACTTTGAACGAGCCGACTCGCTGACAAGCAATATACTCGCCTTGAGTTTGCTTCGTTTCGAATGAACAATCTGTTTCTGCCCGAATCGGGAAGATGATGGCGACTGATTCTGGCTCAACCGGAAGAGCGAGCATGGTTTTGGTGTTATCACCAAGGTGACGGAGAATGGAACCGGTTGGGGTACCATCATTCTTAACGAATTTTACCGTCATGCCTTCGCGCACTCTTACCTCAAACTTGGCAATCCTTTTTACTGTCTTTTTTGGAGGTATTATCACCTCCGAATTACCAGGTTCAGGAATATCGGGAACTTTCACCGACGCCTCGACAATCATGTCCGTGTTTGGGGCCTTATTTTCCATAATCCTCGCGTTAACAATTTTCGGATACACATATAGCACTGCTATGATGGGCAATCCGAATATCGCGATGACTAGGACAAATACGCCAACTAGCCTTAGGAATCCAAACAGCAAACTGCTGAAAATGCCAGAACCGTTTCGCCTCGCCCGCCTCGCCCGGGTCACCAAAAAGTGCACCGAGAAAATGACAGCTATGATGAGCGAGGAGTAAACTGCGGCTCGCAGAATCGCAAAAATAATATTTGCCATTTACTTCTCCTTTTGGAGTTGGCGGATATGTTCCGCGTTATTATCGAAACTTTTTGCTTCGATAGAACGAGGTACAACGGTTTGCGCTTCGTTCTATTGGAACAAAAGATTGTAGCATAAAACAGCAAACCAGTCAACTGTTTTTGCTAATCTTAGCTAAGAATATTAAAAAACCCGCCAGTTAAAGGCGGGTTGTTTATTTATGAGATTTTTACTTCAGTGAAGCGTTGGCGTTGACCATGTACTTTGTGGTAACGAACCTTGCGTTTGAACTTTTCAACTCTAACAGTTCGGTGTTTACCTTGCTTCAAAATCACGGCTGGCACTTTTAATCCCGCAACGGTCGGGTTGCCAATTTTTACATTTTCACCGTTTTCATCGGCTGAAAGTAAAACGCGATCAAAGGAAATTTTTGAACCTTCTTCACCAAGAATTTTTTCAATTTTTAAAACATCGCCGCTTTTAACGACGTACTGCTTGCCACCAGTTGCAATTACTGCGAGCATAATATTAGTTAACTACTTTTCCCCAAATTCCTGTTGTATCGGTACAGGTAGGGCTAAATTTAATAAAGTAAGAACAGTATAGCGAATAATACCAGAAAAGTCAAGCCCGCCTATCTTCGACAGGTCTTTTCATCCAGGCAAAAAATCATAGATTCACCCGGTTTCATACCCCAGAATTTGGCTGTACCCGCCGGAAGCTCTATTACCGCATCGGCCAAATTTGCCGCATTAAAATACCTGGTTAGCTGATCCTCGAGCTTGCCTGGTTCAGGTTGTAAATCAGGCTTAATTTCAACAATCTTATTATCACTTAACCACACCATATCGAGCGGTATGAGCATGTCTCTCATCACCATCGTATAAACACCCTGCTTTTCAAAAGCAAAATACATGCCAAAATACTTGCCCAAATCCTTTCGCCCGCTAAGCCCGGTAAACTTTTGTTCATTCGTAAGCGGAACTAAAACTGGATAAACATGGCCTCTAAAATTTATATATCCGGGTTCTGGCGGTGCAAAAAAATTTACCGCTCTAATCGCTAAAGAAAGCAAAACGATAAAACTTAAAAAACCCAGTGCGACCTTATTTTTTGTGATCATAAATATTTTTTTCCGGCAGAATCTGATTTAGAAACACCATCACCAAAATCAATAAAAATAATATTATAATTTTTGGAAAACTAGACAAATATAGCGCTAAAAAACCAAACGAAATCGCTACCAGATAATAACTAAGAGTAACAATAACGGGTGATATTCCTAAATCAACGAGTAGAAAATGCAAATGCCTGCGGTCACCGCTAAAAATCGGAACACCCTCGCGCCAGCGAATAATTATAACGCGGGCTAAATCAAGAACTGGAATTGCGACTGCAAGTAACGCAATCGCCACTTTTCCGCCGGAAATTACTGCGAGAACTCCAAGTAAAAATCCAATAAACAAACTACCGCTTTCACCTAAGAATATACTGGCCGGATGAAAATTAAAAATTAAAAAACCAAGACAAACTCCAAAAAAAACAAGACAAAGCCAGGCGACGTTCGGCTGATAATATTTTGTCAAACTCGACAACAAAAACAGCATAAAACTGCCAATCGCAACAATGCCGGTAGCTAAGCCGTCTAACCCGTCGGTAATTTTGGTGGTGTAAGTCATGCCGAGCAGCCAAATAAAAACCAATACTCCGCCAAATAATTCAGATAAATATATAACGCCGCCAAGCGGATTAGTAATTTTCGGTAAACCAATACCCAAATAAACGGTTAGAGCAATTGCCCCCGCGGTAGCAACTAATCGGAAACGCGCGGACAGTCCTTTTATATCATCTGCGATACCGATTAAAATTAAGATAAAGCTGCCAAAAAAAGCAGCCAGCAATTTATTTTTTATTAATTCTATACCAAAAACCGGATTAAAAAAAAGAATATACCCAACCGGCAGCCAAAAAGATATGAACAAGGCCACTCCGCCAAGAAGAGGAATATTTTTATGATGAAATTTTCGAGTTTGATCGGGGTGATCCAATACCAAATTCTTTTCGGCGAACCTTCTTACTAATAAAGTGAAAAAAATTGAGCTGAAAAACCCAAAAACAACAGCTAAATACATAACTAATTATTTACCGTTAATTCCCCTCCTTCGCCAATTACCACAGTAGCGCGACGCTTTAGTTTACCGGAAAGCAAAAGTTCTGCCAATTCATTTTCTACTTTTTCTTGCAATACTCGTCGTAGTGGACGGGCTCCAAACTGCGGATCGAAACCAAGTTTAGAAAAATATTCCACCGCTTCATTTGTAATCTCAAGGTGGATTCCTTTTTTCTCAAGATCACTCGTAATGCGCCGCAGCATAAGAACAGTAATTTTTTTAATCGCCTCCTCGGAGATCGGATCAAATAAAACGATCCCATCGAAACGATTTAAAAATTCCGGTCTAAAATATTCTTTTAACCCACCGTGCAATAAATTATCCTTAATTTTTGATGATGGCGTACCGGCTGAAATTTCGCTTTGAACATATGAGGTGCCGGCATTTGAAGTCGCAATAATAATAACATTTGTAAAATCTACAACTCGACCGGTACTATCGGTAAGTCGCCCGTCGTCCATAACCTGCAAAAATAAGTTTAAAACATCCCGATCGGCTTTTTCAACTTCATCAAGCAATAAAAGACCAAAAGGTTGGCGACGAATGGCCTCAGTAAGGATACCGCTTCCTTTAGAACCGGCCTGTCCAATCAAACGATAAATACTGGATTTATCTTGATATTCACTCATATCAAGCCGAATCATCCGATTTTCACCACCAAAATATACATCGGCGATTGTTTTGGCTAATTCTGTTTTACCGACCCCGGTTGGTCCTAAAAATAGGAAATTGGCAATCGGTCGAGATTGCGAACGAATCTCTGCCCTAGCGCGACGCAAAGCGCTCGCAACAAGCTTTACCGCCTCATCTTGACCAACTACCCTGCGATGCATCTCTTGTTCTAATTGAAGCAGTTTAGACCCCTCATCTTCGGAAATGGCGGTAAGCGGTATATGAGTTTTTTCTACTACCACCGCCCCAACCTCTTCACCAGTCACCAAAGCATTGGCTCCTTTTTTGGCATGAGTGTGAACGGCAGCCTCGGTAATAATTTCTACCGCGCTACCCGGCAACGGTGCGTCACGCAAGTATCTTCTAGCATACTCAACCGACTTCGCAATCGCGTCATAAGAAAAAAAGACATTTTCTTTATATTCGATATATCCGACTTTAGATTCCAAAACTTCAATCGCTTGATTAACATCTGTTTCTTTAATCTCAACCTTGGTAAATATTGAACTGAGTTTAGAATTATTAATTTGCTGAGCATAGGCTTCGGTGGTAGTTGAAGCCAAAACTAAAATTGAACCATGCGAAAGCACTTCGGAAAGAGTGCTCGCAACATCTAAACTTTCATCCCCTGTTCCGGCCGACACGCCTAATAATTCGTGCAAATTATGAAGAAATAAAATAACATTGCCGGCGCGAGAAATTTCATTAAAAACCATCACGAGGCGCTCAATGGCGCCGGACGGCGAAGTACCAGAAAGAAGCGATGACAAATGAAGCTGAATAAGCCGCTTATCAAATAAACGATCGGGCACATCGCCTTCAATCATCCTCTCCGCAATACCCTCAACGATTGTACGACGACCTACTCCATAATCCCCAACCAAAAGAACATTATTTTGGCCACCTTCGATTATTTGAAAAATTTCCTGAATTTCTTTTTCTCTTGCAACACAGGCTTCCGTGCGACCAAGCTGAGCGCGAAGCGTCACGTCTTCGCTAAGACGATTTAAAAACGGCGTAGCAACGGCTGTCATGGCGCGATCCATACCCTTGGTGGAGCGATGGCGACCGGCACGAAATAAATTTGAAGATTCTCTAGATAATTTCTCCTTGATACGCGCCCATGCAACTACATTTTTTAATTTTTGGTTATCAATCCCAAGATCAAATAATATTTCTTCGAGTTGCTTCGAATGCGCAACAGTCGCGACCAAAAGCTCGGTCACGCTGACATAATTTTGATGTAAATAAAAAGCCGTTTCGTAAGCATCAAAAAAAATCTGATATATATCCTCTCCCAACGCCGGCGGTGTTCGTTTCCGCTTTCCTTCTTTTTCAACCAGTCCGAGCTTACCCATTTCATCAATCAATGATTTTGGTCCGATACCAAGACGAATAAAAGTATTCCCAATGCGAACGGAACCAAGCAGCGCAACGAACAAATGAACCGGTTTTAAATATTCCGCTGAACGCCGATCGGCCAGCTCATACGCGCGGTCAATAATTGATAAAGCTTCTTCAGTAAATGATCCGGAAATATTTATTCGATCACGACGGCGAAATTTTATCATTTCCTCCCAGGAATTAATTGTTTGTTTGTTTCTTAACTCTTTTTCGTAATTATATTGCTCGACTGGAACGATTTTTCGTTGCTGTACCGTCATGCGGTACATAGCATAGAGAAAAAAGAAGCAGCCAGCCCAAAAAAACATTTTGGTAATTGAAGAAGCATTATTAAAATTTATGCTTAATCCGGCAAACTGACTGTCGAGATAATAGTGATAAAAAGACCATAACCAAGAAACTAATCCTGCCGATAAAAACAATACAAATCTAATCGCATTAAAAACTCTCCTCGTTTTATTTAAAATAAGGTTATATCGAGTAAGTGAACTGCGCCAAAACAAAACATGCCCATGACTGAATGAGGCAGCTCCAAGACTGCGGCAGTTCTTGCAGGCGCCATTTTTGGCTTTACCAGAACCGCGGCAAAACTGGCAAAATAATACTACTGGTTTTTCTTCTTTCTCTAAATCCATAATCAGATTATATTTATACTATTCAGAAATCCGTATATAATAACAGGCGGAATAAGAAGGTAACCGATAAATAAAAAAACACAAACAACTAACCAACCTAATAATGCGGCGCTGCGAAAAACAATTTGAATTAATCGCATAAAAAAACTGATAATGCGACCTTGCCAATCGTACTGGCCAAACATCGGCACGAAAATATTTCGGATCCAAATACCGGGTGCCAATAAATCATTACCGTCATTTAAGACAAAAGAGCACCATTTAGCAGCCCGAACCATCCCAAAGGTATACCACCAAATTGGAAAATAAAAAAAATCAAGAATTGCTTCCATTATTACTCGTTGAAATGCAAGTGCGTACATAAAGATTTTATGGCTATATTATACCATAAAGAAGCCATCCAAAAAATAGACGTAAAAAAATCTCGCCAAGTGCTCTTGGCGAGATTAAATTTCAGTTATTATCGCTTAGCAACAATCGAATCGTTTAAATCAATATACTGGACATTGTTTGCCTTAACCATACCTAGCGTTTCCAGACGTTTTTCAACACTGCTCATTGATTGATAAGAAGCTATCTCGGAGCGTAATTTTTCATTTTCACTGCTAAGCTGTGCAGTTTGTTCTTGCAATTTTGCAATTTCGTAACCACCGGTTGTGAGACTGCTGACTTGAAAAATATACCCTACTATCAAGATTATTAACGATACCACCAGCACAGTTCGGGTTGCCGCCCCCACCAAGATGGCAGGAAATTTTGTTTGTAATGCGGAACTGTGTCCGGACTGATACTGCACCCTCGAATATAATGACATACACTCCTTGTTAAAAATATTATTTTTATAATTTTTCAGCAACTCTGAGCTTTGCGCTCCTCGCTTTCGTGTTTACCTCTACTTCAGAAACGCCCGCAATAATTGGTTTTTTTGTTATTATTTTTAATTTATCGCCTTTGCTTTGAAAAAAATGCTTTACGATCCTGTCCTCTAATGAATGGAAGGTAATTACTACCAATCTTCCACCCGGTTCAAGCGCGTCCATTGCCGCCGGTAAAACATTTCGGAGCGCCTCTAATTCGTGATTTGTTTCGATGCGAAGCGCTTGAAATATTTTAGTCGAGGGATGAAGTCCGCCGATCCAAGGTACCTCTTTTTCACTTTTTAAAACCTTTCGATAAACCGCTAATATTATTTCTGTTAACTGTCCGGTCGTTTCAATTTTATTATTTTTTCTGTACTCGACTATTTGCTTTGCGATTAGTTCTGATAATTTTTCTTCCCCGTATTGCTTAAATATTTTTATTAAATCTGCCAACTGATATTCATTTACTATTTCCGCGGCAGTAATTCCTTTTTCATTGGTACCGCCATAGCGCATATCTAGCGGTTCATCGCCTACAAAGCTGAATCCCCGTCCGCGCTCTTCGAACTGCGGTGTTGACCAGCCTAGATCGAGCAAAATTCCGTGAATTGGT
Source organism: Patescibacteria group bacterium (assembly GCA_041661385.1). Taxonomy (GTDB): domain Bacteria; phylum Patescibacteriota; class Patescibacteriia; order Magasanikbacterales; family GWA2-37-8; genus JAKANM01. The sequence goes on along the minus strand of JBAZUP010000001.1, from coordinate 92,179 downwards.
TTAAAATTACTTTCGGAAATTATTTGTTTTAAATTTTCAAAGTTATTTCTTGAAAAAACCGCTCTTTGTCCGAATCGATATAAAAATTGTTTTGCTCTTAGCATTGATTCCGGATCCGCATCAATTCCGAGAAGTTTTCCATTTGGACTAGTTTTTTCCAAAATCGCTTCGCTGTGTCCGCCGTCTCCAAGCGTGCAATCAATAATATTCAAGTTTGGCTTTAACTGAAGCGAATCAATTGCTTCGCTCATTAAGACTGGTATGTGGCGAGTCATATTAAATTCCTAATTCCGCCATCCGCTCGGCAATATTACCGCTTTCCTTTTCGGTCTGGCTCTTGTAAACATTCCACTCTCCTGCATCCCAAATTTCAATGCGGCTATACAAACCAGCCAGGACTACTTCTTTTTTTAACCCTGCAAAGCGTCGTAGATATTCGGGTAAAATTATCCGGCCTTGTTTATCCACCTCTACATCCATGGCACCGGCGAGCATCAAGCGAGAAAATGCCCGGCTATTTGATTGACTGATCGGAAGTGTGGCAAGTTTTTCTGCCAATTTTTCCCATTCAGATTTTGTGTAAAGGAACAAACAATTATCGAGGCCTCTGGTTACGACTGCGCCTTTTTTTACCTGATTGCGAAATTTCGCCGGTATTGCGAGGCGTCCTTTGTCATCCAGATTGTGCGAATATTCCCCGATAAACATGGGATGGTTTTGTTAGTGATACAAGCATTTTCACCACTTTTCACCACCTATCTCCATTTTACTCCACTCTTCCACATCGGTCAACACTTTTTTACCTATTTATCCACAGGTCAAACAACTTTAAAATAGGCTAAAAATACAAATAAAAAAGCCCTTTGTTTATTAAGCAAAGGGCTTGTTTTTAACTTTTTATTATATTTCCATGGTTTTGTTAAACTCCGCCGCAACTGCATCTATTTTTAATTCGTTTAATGACTTCGCGAAAGCACTAGTTTGATCCGGATCGCCATGATTTAGAACAACTTTTTTTACACTGTTTCTATTATTTTCAATCCATTTAATTAGTTTATTACGATCGCCATGCGCAGAAAAAGCATTAAGCATTTTTACTTCACAATGAACTGGAATGCTTTCGCCGTGAATCTGAACATGAGTGTGGCCGTTTAATAATTGCCAGCCAAGAGTGCCGTGCGCCTGATAACCAATAATCAAAAGTGTATTGCGATGATCCGATAAGTAACGCATGGCATGATGTAAAATTCTTCCCCCATTCATCATGCCGGCACCGGCGATAATTATTTTTGGGCTAGGAGTATGATTAATTTTCATTGATTCATCTCGGGTGTAAGTCAAAACCAAACCCGGAAAATTAAACAAATCATCACCGTCATTATAAAATTTATCGGCTTCTTCATCATAATATTCCGGATATTTTTCAAAAACTTTTAAGGCATCAATCGCGAGCGGACTATCCAAAAATATTGGCACTCTTTTGAGATCATGATGACGATCGATTAAATCGTTTAGGGTATAAAGCAATTCTTGGGTACGTTCAAGAGCAAAGGATGGGATCATGAGAACTCCGCCCTGACTGATAGTTTTTTTAATCGCCTCTTCTAAAAGCTCCTTTCGACGATCGGAGGATTCATGAGTTCGATCACCATAGGTAGATTCACAAATTAAAACATCGATATTTTTCGGCAATAAATCTGTATCACGCAAAATCGGAACGCTAACATTTCCAACATCTCCGGAAAATACCGCTCGTTTTCCCTCGGATTCAATTTCAATAAAAGCCGAACCAAAAACATGCCCGGCATCATGGAATGTAACAGTAACTGAATTTGGATCTTCAGCTGGTTTATTTTTTTTAATTATTTTTTTTACCTGATGCAAAAGATTTTTTCCTCGTGAAATTTGCAGCGGTTTATAATAATCAACCGTTTTAAACTGTGCCATGACATTTTCAACGTCGCGCATTTCATAAAGTAGCGGCCGGCCAAATTTTCGGTGATCATATTCCATAACTCCATAGGCATCCTCCATTATAAGGCGAGCTAAATCGCGAGTTGGCGGAGTAGCATAAATAAAACCCTTAAAACCGTTCTTGGTAAGAAGCGGCAATCGCCCAACGTGATCGAGGTGAGCGTGAGTGACTAAAACCGCAGTAAGCGCGGCCGGGCTAAATGGTAAAGGATTTTGATTTTTTTGTTCATTCCCCTCTCCACCTTGAAACATTCCACAATCAATAAGTATTTTATGTTCACCAGTTTCTAAAAGTGAACACGAACCGGTAACTTCGCCGGCGGCGCCAAAAAAAGTAAGTTTCATGTGATAATTATCAAATTAGACACTCATTATACCAATTTGGCTAAAAAAGGGCAATTTATAACTCATTTATTACCCTGTACAAAGAGGTAATTTTCTGTTATTATAGCTCACATCAATATAGCTATTTATGCGCAAACCGGTTATTGAAAACATCGAGATCATCGAACCGCCAATCGGTGAACTCAGCAAACAACGAAGCTCACTCAAAAAGACGTGCCTGACCGGTTGTGGGTGCGTTATTTTTTTAATTGTCGGGGCACTGCTCGCACTGCGCTTTTTTGTCGGCACCGGACCATCCACTATAAAAAAACTTCCCGATAATTTTCCGACCGCAATACCGGTGTATGAAAAAGATTCGATTGAAAAAATCACCTTTATTTCCGGAACCTATAAAAATCGCAGCATCGAAATTGCCGCATTTTTTCCGAAAGTAATTCTCTCCCCCATGCTTCTACAGCTTCGACGCGAAACTTCCACCAGTTCTTCTGGAGGATTTATTGCCGCGAACCGAAGTTTCTGGAGCCTGCTTACAACTCCGGTTGGCGACGCCCGCGACACAATTCAAATCGAATGGAAATCAATTGATGCTGAACCGGGTTTTATTATTTCTTATTATCGCAAAGAACTAAGCAAAGAAAACTTTACCATTTCTGAAGTTGAACAAAATGGCAACACTTTACAATTTTCTTTTGAAAGTGGCGACGGTATTAGTGGCACCCTTCTTACTGAAACAGACTTAGAAGATCACCCGGGCACCGATTATGCGGCTTTAACCGTGAATATTCCGCCTTGGTTTAAAAATCCGCCCGAAAATAAATAACATGCTTAAACGATTATTTAGCCCAGATTCAAAATCAGTAACTGGAGCGGCCATTTTAATTTCTACCGCGACCTTACTCAGCCGTTTAATCGGCATTATCCGCGACCGAACCTTCGCGCATTTTTTTGGCGCCGGTTCAGTCATGGACGCTTATTATGCAGCTTTTAAAATTCCCGATTTAATTTACAGCCTACTTATTGCCGGCGCTCTTACGGCTGGATTTATTCCAACCTTTACCCGATTGTTTTATGAATCGGAAGATAAATCTAAAGCTTGGAAGCTGACAAACAACATTATTTCAATTGTCGGAGTAGCCTTGCTAATACTTGGTGGGCTGGGAATTATTTTTTCTCCTTTTCTAGTAAAAATAGTTGCTCCTGGTTTTCCGCCCGAGCAGCTTAAATTGGTAAATACTTTCACCCGCATCATGCTTATTTCGCCTTTTCTACTTGGTATTTCCATGGTTATCGGCGGCGTACTTCAATCACTAAGACAATTCCTCCTCTACTCTATCGCTCCTATTTTTTACAATTTCGGTATCATTATTGGAATAGTTTTTTTTACAAAATTTTTAGGTATTGCCGGTCTCGCTTGGGGTGTAGCTTTTGGATCCCTGCTCCATTTATCGGTTCAGATTTATGGCGTAATCAAAAATGGCTACCGCTGGCATTGGCATTTTAATTTAAAAGATCCGGATACGAGATTAATCGGCAAACTAATGCTTCCGCGTACTTTTGGTTTAGCAGTAAATCAAATTAACACCGTTGTAATTACCGTAATCGCATCATTTTTACCGCTTGGCAGTGTTGCTATTTTTAACTACGCGAACAATTTACAGGATGTGCCAACCGGCATTATCGGCATTCCATTTGCGCTCGCGGTATTTCCAATTTTGTCGCGGCTTACATCTCCTGAAAATCGAGGTGAATTTGGTGCTCTCATATCTTCCACTGTTAGGCAAATCCTTTTTTTAGTAATTCCACTTTCAGTTTGCTTCTTATTGCTACGCGCTCAAATAACCCGCGTCGTACTCGGTACCGGAGCTTTTGATTGGAACGCCACCATTCAAACCGCCGACACTCTCGCTTTTTTTACTTTAAGTCTTTTTGCCCAATCGCTTATTCCTCTTTTTGCGCGTGCATTTTATTCTTTAAACAATACAATGACGCCATTTCTCATTAGTATTATTTCAGAATTAATTTGTATTATTGGCGCATTGCTATTTATGAAACCGCTTGGCGTAGCCGGTCTCGCGCTAGCAAAATCGATTTCTGCATTAATAAACATGTCGGCTCTCGCAATACTTCTGCGCAAAGAAGTCCGTGAAATTATTGATGATAAATTACTTCCGCTTATTCTAAAAACTTCTGTTGCCGCATTAGTGATGGGAATAATTATTCAATATTTAAAATACCCCCTTGCTCAAATATTCGATCAGCATTATTTCTGGGGAATTTTAATGCAAGGATTAATCGCGGCGCTCGTTGGCATTCTTGCTTATGGTTTTATTTGTACGGTCTTACGGGTAGATGAAATGATCCATTTAAAAAACAGCTTTAAAAAGCGTTGGCTTCGACTTTGGAATATCGGCGAAGGAATTGATCAGGCAGAAAAACTTTGATTTTATGAATAACAACATCCGGAATTTTTGTATAATCGCGCATATTGATCACGGTAAATCTACCTTGGCTGATCGATTTTTGGAACTGACAAAAACCGTTTCAGAGCGTGATATGAAAAGCCAACTTCTTGATTCGATGGATCTAGAACGTGAACGTGGCATTACCATAAAACTTACTCCCGTGCGGATGAAATATAAAAATAACGGAGAGGACTACATTTTGAATCTCATTGATACTCCAGGACACGTGGATTTCAACTACGAAGTTTCCCGTTCTCTCGCCGCCGTAGAGGGCGCGATACTGCTCGTAGATGCAACCCAAGGTGTTCAGGCTCAAACCATCGGCAACCTATACCTCGCTCTTGAGCAAAACCTGACCATCATTCCGGTAATCAATAAAATTGACATGCCGATTGCAAATATTGAAAAAACCATGGCAGAAATTGTTCACTTGATTGGTTGCAGCGAAGAAGAAATTCTACTCGCCTCCGGAAAAAGCGGACAAGGCGTGGAAGAAATATTAAAAACAGTTATTGAACGTGTTCCTCCGCCAAAAAATAACAAAGACAACCCACCACGAGCCCTAATCTTTGATTCGCTTTTTAATGAATATAAAGGAGTCGTGGCTTCGGTGCGAGTGGTTGATGGCGAATTAAAAAAAGGCGATAAAATAAATTTAATTTCTACCGGTGCCGACGCGGAAATTTTGGAAATTGGTTATTACACTCCCAAGTTTCGACCGGCAGAAAAAATTGCCAATGGTGAAATTGGCTATATTGCAACCGGACTCAAGGAAGTCCGTGATTGCCGGGTTGGCGACACGATTACCACCTTGAATGCCGAAAAAAAATTATCTACCAAGGAAGCCTTACCGGGATATACCGAAGTTAAACCGATGGTTTATGCCGGAATCTTTCCAAAAGAGGGTGATGCTTATCAGGCTCTTCGAGACGCGATTGATAAATTAAAACTAAGCGACTCTTCCTTAATATACGAACCGGAACATTCTACCGCGCTCGGCTTCGGCTTCCGTTGTGGATTTTTGGGCATGTTACACTTAGATATATTTCAAGAACGATTAAAGCGTGAACATGATTTAAATATCATCATCACCGTACCGAGCGTATCTTACCAAGTTACCAAAACAAACAATGAAGAAATGCGGGTTTATAGCCCGCAAGCTTTGCCACCAACTGCAAGCATCTTAAAAATTGAGGAGCCTTGGATGACACTTGATATAATTACACCTAAAGATTATGTTGGCGGTGTAATGGGATTAGTTTCCGAACGCAAAGGCCGCTATAAAACCACTGAATATCTTTCGACTGGAAACGACCAACGAGCCTTATTACACTATGAGATACCACTTTCCTCGCTCATCACAGATTTTTATGATAAGCTAAAAACAGTCACATCGGGTTACGCTTCAATGAATTACGAATTTATTGACTACGAACCGACTGAAGTAGTAAAACTTGATATTTTGGTTGCGGACGAACCGGTTGAAGCACTCTCGACGCTCGTTTGGAAAGAAGATGCTTATTCGGTTGGTAAAAAAATTGTCGAATCGCTTAAAGAATCACTTCCAAAACAACAATTCGTCCTAAAAATCCAAGCAACAATCGGCGGAAAAGTAATCGCTTCGGAAAGATTGTCCGCTTTACGCAAAGACGTGCTTGCCAAAATGAGCGGTGGTGACTATACCCGCAAGATGAAACTGCTTCAAAAACAAAAAAAGGGCAAATCTAGAATGTTACAGCACGGCAAAGTAGATATTCCCACCGAGGCATATTTAGCGGTATTAAAAAGATAACCACGATTAATTACGTATGAAAAAAAAATCAAAAAAAATATTAGTCGCGATTGGGGCGTTTATAGGTATAATCGCCATGATCTTCTTTACGATTGCTCCAGCTTTTCAAGGCAAATAATAATATGCAAAAAAAATGGTTGATAGCGGCGCCACCTCCGTCAAGTTTTTTGGCTGAACACCCCGAACTTTTACCGATCGCCTGCACCCTACTTTGGAATCGAGGCTTGCGCACCACAAAACAAATTGATGAATTTCTTAACCCCGATTACCTCGGCGATATTCATGATCCTTTTTTATTTAAGGACATGAAAAAAGCGATCGAACTTATATTCAATGCAATAAAAAAAGGAGAGAAAATCACCGTTCATGGTGATTATGACGCAGATGGCGTCTGCGCTTCCGCGATTATTATCACCACACTCAAAAAACTTGGCTGTAATAATTACAGCGTCTTTATCCCCCACCGAGAAATTGACGGTTATGGTCTTAATAAAAACACAATTAAGTTTCTTAACAAAGAAAAAACCAATTTAATAATAACCTGCGACTGCGGTATTTCTAACACTGCCGAAGTAGCCCTTGCAAAAGAATTGGGGATGAATGTAATTATTACCGATCACCACGCGATGCCGGCAATCTTTCCGCCCGCGGACGCAATTATCCACCCACTGGTTCCCGGTGAAACCTACCCCGACCGTTCACTTTCAGGAGGTGGAGTTGCTTTTAAATTAATCCAGGCGCTTTTAATTGAACACCACAAAAACAATGATCTATTACCAGACGGCGAAAGACATGAGGCATTTGAAAAATGGCTTTTGGATCTGGTTTCTATTTCTACCGTTGCTGATATGGTTCCGCTTATTGGCGAATCTCGGACACTGGTACGATACGGTCTTACTGTATTGAACAAATCTCGTAATGCCGGATTAAGAAAATTACTTGCTATTGCCGGACTACTCGATGAAAATGATAAACCTAAACGAACTTTTAATACCGAGACAATTGGTTTTCAGATTGCGCCGAGAATTAACGCTGCCGGAAGAATGGATCACGCGAATTTTGCTTACGCCCTGCTAATGGCTGAGACGAATGAAAAAGCTTCAGAATTGGCCGATCAACTTCAGCAAAATAATATCGATCGTCAAAAACTTACCGAAAAACTTCTCAAAGAAGCCCGCAAACAAATTAAGAAAACAGAACAAGAAAACAACCCGATAATTTTTATTGAAGGTGAAAATTGGAGTGCGGGAATTCTTGGTTTAGTTGCTAGCAAACTGAAAGATGAATTTTATAAACCGATCTTAGTAATGGGAGTAAGTGAAAAAATGGTAGTTGCTTCCGGGCGAAGTGTTCCGGGTTTTAATATTATCGCTAACCTGCAGGCCCTTTCTAAATACCTTGAAAAATTTGGCGGCCATCCACAAGCGTGCGGTTTTTCAATTTTACCGGACAAACTACCCGCTTTTAAAGAGGCAATGCTTGAGAAAGCAAAAGAGGGTACCAAAGACCTTGATCTTAGCCCGCAGTTAAAGATTGATGCCGAGGTAAGTCTCGAAGATGTTAGCTGGAAACTTTATGACATTCTTCAAAAATTTGAACCATTCGGAACTGCGAACGATGAACCAGTTTATGCAGCAAGAGGTTTAACAGTTACATCGGTAGAAACCGTCGGCAAAGACAACAAACACCTACGCCTCATGGTTAAACACAACTCTCACATTATTCGAAAAACAATTGCTTTTGGATTTGGCAATGCCGAAAAACATCCGGCCAACTGGAGTGTTTCACTCAAACCTGGTGACATTATTGACCTAGCATTTTCAGTCAGCGTAAACGAATGGAATGGAAACCGAGAACTGCAACTAATGGTAAAAGATATAATTAAAAACATCCAGAAATAACCTGGATGTTTTTAATTATGAAGCTCGCTACCGTTTTATTCACAAACCTTATGAACAAAACGGTTGGTGGTAGCGAACTTCTTACCACCCCCCGTATATTTTACTTCTTATCTCTAGATTCGAATAACCACAGAGACCCTTTGGTCATACTCATGACTCGCTTGCCTTGGGCCAACGACTTTGAACTGCCAAATACACTTTTGGCCGTAGAGCAACGCGGAATTTTCGTTTTTTTCAAAAAAAATTTCCTTGCCGTTGCTTTTTACCGGCCGAATATGATCTGACTCCGTCTTGAAATAGACCACGCATCCGGCCGGAGCGTAAATCACAAATTCGGTTGAAGGCGCATACAATGGTGTAAACGGCATAGACAGTCCCGCCAAATTCGATGGTGTCTCTGCCCAAGACTGGCTGAGATGTCCAAACACCAACAAAAATGCCATGCTGCCGATAAAACCGCCCACACTAATTGCGTGACCCCAATCTGACCCGCTCTCAACAACTTCGTTTCCCACATGACTGCTGACCATAGTAATCACAAAAGCGATTACTATTACCACGCAAATTGCGGTAAACATTTGGACCCCCCTCGTAAATACCTCGTTCATTTCCAACGAAAACCACATGATTAATTCAATTGGTTACCCTTAAAAACGAAATAGCTTTTAACTAATTATCATTTTAAATATTCCTCCAAAGCTTCTTGCCATGTCCGCTGTATTGGTAATTTGGAATTAATAAGCTCGGAATAATGCGGGCGTTTAGCGACACGCGGAAAATCACTGCTTTTTATTGGCAATAATTTTACATCAATATTTTTTATTCGAAAAATTTCTTTAGTCATGGTATACCAGGTGCTTACTCCGCTATTCGCGCCGTGATAAATACCAAATGGAGCAGATGTAGAAATGAGTTTTTTTACAAACTTTGCTAAATCAATACTATAAGTCGCGCAACTAAATTCTTCATCTACCAACTTCATTTCCTCTTTACCTTTTGCAGACGCGATAATTTGATCAACAAAACTTTTTTTAGCGGCTGCACTTTTGCCGGGCGGACCAAACATTCTTGATAATCGCACTAAATAATATTTATTAGTTTTTTCCATTAATATTTTCTCTCCATCTGCTTTAGATTTTCCATATTTATTAATCGGCGAAGGTTTGGCAGCTTCATCATAACCGCTTCCGCTATCTCCGGCAAAAACATAATCAGTTGAGAAATGAACAATCGGCGCGCCGACTTTATATGCCGCTTCGGCCAAATAACCAACCGCTTCACAATTTATTTTATTAGCGAGCGAAGCCGACTGTTCATCCTTCTCGGCTTGATCCACTCCATTATAAGCGGTAGCATTTATTATATAATCAGGCGCTAATGCGATAATTTTACCTAAAACTTCATTTTTATTTGTCACATCTAATTCAGATTTATCCCACGCTGTAACGAAAAAATCGCCAGTAAAACCGGCGACTATTGCAGAACCAAGCAAACCTTCTGAACCAAGGACAAGTACCTTTTTCATACCTTTAATATGGCTTTTCGAATTTTCAGATATTCATCATAATCCTCCAAATAATCGGTACGATCGGAACTATAATTTGTCGAGGAAAGCGCAAGAATTATACAATCAGATGATCCGGCTTTAAAGCCGTGCCAGACATAAGCCGGTACATATATTGCCGAACCCGCGCCACTTAATTTAATCTCTTCTTTACCATTTCCCTTATCAATTACGATAGTTGAAGAACCTTTTACCTGGATAAATACTTCTTCCTCCAATTTATGACTATGCTGATTAGTCGCAGCGCCTGATCCAAGATCCATAAAATACAGACGTTTTACTTCAAACGGTACCGAATCTTTTAATTCAACCGGAGTAAGATTATAACCTCGATCATTAAAAGATTTAAATTGAAAAATTTTACATTCCATATTAAGTTGAAGATTTCATCTTGTCACCAGAACGTGAAAGATTTTCCTGAAATGAATTCATTTCCGTTTTTTTCTTTTTCCAAATATTTTCTACCCAAGACGTGTTATTTTTATACCACTCTACCGTCTCTTTTAAACCCTGCTCAAACTTTTCTCTAGTATACTCCGGCTTCCAACCAAGCTTCATGATCTTGCTAGCATCGATCGCGTACCGACGATCGTGCCCAGGACGGTCGGTGACATACTCAATTCTTTCCTCGCCAAAACCCATAATTTTCAAAATCATTTTAGTGATTTCCATGTTGTTTCGTTCGTTGTCTGAACCGATATTGTAGATTTCTCCAGGAACACCTTTGTGCAAAAGCAAATCCAATGCGGTCGCATGATCGGAAACATGAATCCAATCCCTTACATTTAAACCGTCTCCATAAACCGGAACTTTTTCACCTTTAAGTAATCTAAAGATAAAAAATGGGATCAACTTTTCCGGAAATTGATAAGGACCATAATTATTCGAACAGTGAGTCACAATTACCGGTACTTTATGCGTTATAAAGTAGGCATTACACATCAGGTCACCACCGGCTTTAGCGGCGGCGTATGGCATATTCGGAAAGATCGGTGTTTTTTCGGTAAACAATGATTCATCTTCGAGTTCAAGCGAACCATACACTTCATCAGTTGATACATTTACAAATTTTTGAACACTATTAATCCTAACGGCATCTAAAACCATTTGTACGCCGAGCGTATTCGTCAGCACGAATTCTTTAGCACCGCCGTGAATAGAACGATCGACGTGCGTTTCTGCCGCAAAATTTATCACGTGCGTTATGGCATGTTTTTTCATCACTTCATTTAGTAAATCAAGATCCGTGATATCCCCGGCTACAAAACTATAATTTGGATTCGCCTTACAATCCGCAACATTTTCTAAATTGCCGGCATAAGTAAGCTTATCAAAATTTACAACCTTATAGGTTGGATGAGCAGAAAGTATATGATGGATAAAATTTGAACCGATAAAACCGGCACCGCCGCAAACTAGTAAATTCATACGTATTTAAATGTTTTGAAATTAATGATGGTTTGTTTCTTTGCTGACAATAAGGACGCAGGCCGCGGCACCAATCGCCATGGCGAGGGCCGAACCGCCATGACTAACAAATGGCAACGGTACGCCGGTAAGCGGTATTGCCCCTACCGTTGATCCAATATTTAAGAATGATTGCCAACCAAACCATATCATAATACCGGCGGCCAGTAAAGAACCATACTGATCTGTGCTCCATTTGCTTATTTTAAGCCCTCTCATGACCAAAAGGAGTATTAAAACGATCATTAAACTTGCGCCCCAAAAGCCAAGTTCTTCAGCAAGAATCGCAAATATCGTATCGGCGCTAGCTTCTGGCAAATACTGATATTTTTGTCTTGAATTCCAGAGACCAAACCCCGTCAAACCACCCGAACCAGCCGCTACAAAAGCCTGATTTACTTGATACGACTCAACCGGATATTTTTCCGGATGTAAAAAAACTTCAATACGTCTCAAACGATACCCGCTGCCGGCAAATATAAATATTACCGCTCCAACAAGTCCGACGACAAAAAGTGTCATAAGTTGATTTCGGGGAATATTCGCAATAATAAGTACCCCTAAAATTTCTCCACCAATGATGACCAGCGTACCAAAATCCGGTTGAAGCGCCACTAAAAGCAAAATTGGCCCAAGAATTGCAAGCGCTGGCAAAATACCAGTTTGCCATTCAAACCAATTATACTTCGGACGAGAAAGCATGGCTGCGAGCGCGCACACCACCGCCAGCTTTGCGAATTCGGCCGGCTGAAAACCAAATCCAAATAAACTCAGCCAACTGCGTGAATGATTAATAGTTACTCCAATGCCCGGAACAAAAACCAACGCTAATAATACTATGGAAAATATATATATAACCCAAGTCAATTTTTTTAATCGTTCCAATCCCAAATAAAATATCGCGGTTGCAAAAATTAAACCCGGCAAAAGGCCGTATAAAATTTGTCGTTTTATAAAATAATTACCATCTCCAAATCTTTGAACCCCGGCCGGCTGACTGGCAGAAAAAAGAACAACGAGTCCGGTAACTATCAAGATTATTAAACATAACAGAAACAACCCGTCCATTCGGAGGTTGGCGCGTTTACGCATACTTAAGAATTTAAACCAACAATTAAGTTAACGGCCACAACCAATAAAAGCTCCAAAAAAGCTGTGATCACAACCAGAAAGCGAGATAAAAAACGATTTGTGCGATGAAAGACGTATGAAGTAATAAAATTTACCATTACTATAGTAAATGAAAGAAGTGGTAAAGAATATAATTTCCACCACTCCCCGATCAAATCAATTCCAAAAATTATATTATAATGCAAAAATAACTGATCTGTGGTGGGTTTAATTCGGACAAAAGTGTACCACAAAATATAAACAAAAAAAGCTGCGGAAATAGCTAATGAAACCGACACCCAGCGGTCTTTTACGTACAATTTAACAGGATATAGCATACAGGTCTTAAATAGACTCTATTAGCCTTAAATTTGGCCCATTATGCGATAATTATACCAAAACAATACTATCTTGACAATTAATCTCGAGTGGTATATAATGAGGACTGTTAACTTTTGGTTTCGAACCAAATCTAATAAGCTAAATATAGTATGTCACATAAGAAAGCTGGTGGCTCAACACGCCTTGGCCGAGATTCAAATGCCCAACGCCTCGGGGTTAAAGCCCACGATGGAGAACTCGTTACCAAGGGAGCTATCATAATTCGACAACGTGGAACCAGATTCCACCCGGGTAAAAACGTTCGTAAAGGCAAAGACGACACATTGTTTTCTTTGGCTGAAGGAAAAGTAAAATTTTCCGAACGTAAAAAAATGCGTTTTGACGGAAGCCTTACTCGCGCCAAATTTGTTGATGTGGTAGTAATGGCCTAAATAGAATATAAATTAAAAAACCCGCCAAATTGGCGGGTTTTGTTTTTATTTAATTCCAGCTTCTTCTTTTAGCATTTTTATTCCATCTTCCAAACTTACCCTTGCCTCCCAACCAAGAAATTCTTTTGCAAGCCTCACATCGGCCTCAATAAATCTCATTTCACCAGGTCGCGGCGGAAGATTTTCAACCGGACCGCCAATTAGTTTTGCAATTTGATTCACGCTCACTTGTCTTCCAGAACCAATATTTATTGCACGGCCATCAACTATCTTTGATTTCCAAGCGCTGACATTCGCTTCTACAACATCACTCACATGTACATAATCACGGGTCGCTTCACCATCACCGACAATAGATAATTTTTTGCCTGCCTTACTCTGATCCAAAAAAATCGGAATGACCATAGGGTAAGAACCAGTAGCCAATTTTCTCGAACCAAAAACATTAAAATAACGCAAGCAAACAGTTTCTTGGCCGAATAAGCTACTAAACAAACGACCATACTCTTCACCCATTAATTTATGAAGCCCATAGGGACTAAGTGGCTTGGGAATGGCTGTCTCGCTTATTGGAACATTCTGATCACCATATATGGCACAACTTGAAGTAAAAATTACCTTTTTTACTTTATTTTCTTTCGCCGCTATAAGAACATTTAGAGTCCCAGTAACGTTAATTTCGTGAGTTAAGGCAGGATCCTCTATGGAAACCTGTAAACGCGGATCAGCCGCCAGATGAAATACCGCCTCCGCACCTTTAAATATTTTTTTAAGCTTATCTAAGTCACGGATATCATCCTTAAAAAATTTAGCCCCTTTATTTACAAATTCCTTTTTTCCTAACATTAAATTGTCTACAACAACAACTTCATGACCTTCATTTATAAGTTTATCCGTAAGATGCGAACCAATAAAACCTGCTCCCCCAGTGACAATAATTTTTGACATATAATAATTACTAGAGTCGAGTTAATAAAATTTATTTTATTATGAGACTCGACGTAATTTCAAACTTTTTTTGTTTCTTATTTACCTTTAATAAACGGCGAACCGACCGCAATAATGTTAAAACCCAAGTCGGCAAGTTCTTCATATTGTCCGGCTATCAACCTCCGTCCATCCATAACTAAATAAGGCAACTTGGCTTCTTTTTTTAAAACATCGCCTATAATTTTAAATTGTGGCCAATCAGTGCAAATTATACATGCTTCAGAACCGCCTAATGCCACAGTTTCATTTGGCGCATATTGGATCTTGTCCCGGTGCGGATTCTTTTCAAAATATTTTTTACACTCTCCCATGGCAGCAGGATCATAAACCCTTACTTGCTTAACTCCAGATCCAATTAATTGTTGAACAATAGCAAGACCTCCGGAATTTCTAATATCATTTGTACCTTGTTTAAAAGCAACGCCTAATACTGCAACTGTTTTATCTACCCAATCAAACTCTGCTTCGGTTACCGCTCTACTAAAAAAATGTTCTAATTGAAATATATTTGATTCAAGTATCCCCCGAACTAAACCAGCTCCGGCGCCAGCATTTTCCAATTGATGTGCAAGCGAGCCGGCGTCTTTAATAAAGCAGCTACCACCTGAAAACAAACTATCATAAAGTCCCCAGGCACCAATTCTTGGTTCCGTAATTAAGATTTTTCTAACTTCCTCATAACGCAAATTAGGGAAATATTCACAAACTCTTCCGATTACATCAAAGGCAGTGACAACCTTATTAAACAATAAAAAGTTTGCTAGCAGTTTTGCCGAAGCCGCTTCATATGGATTTACTTCCAAATATTTTACCGAAGTCGAATCGATAAATCTCTGATATAATTTACTCATGATAACAAAGTCTTGTTTTGAATTTGCGCCGACAACAATCCGGTCTGGATGTATTGAGCCTTCTACCGCTTTGCCTTCCACCAAAAATTCCGGATTCGAAACGATTCCAAAATTTTTCACGCCATGTTTTGCAAACAACTGCTCAGTGTAATCAATCATCATGACCGGAACAGTGCTTTTATTTACAATGACGACCCGCGCCGATTGTTTACCGCCATTTCTCTTTGAAAGAGGTTCACCGATTATATCAACAGCATTTTCATAATAAGATAAATCTGTCTCCCCGGCCGCTCCGGTTTTTTCCGGCGTCGGCAAACACATAAAAACGACTTCCGTATTTTCAATAAATTTTTCCATTATTTTGTGGTCTGAAACAAAAGTTAAACGGTCCCGATTTCGAATGATTATTTCAGCAAGACCATCTTCGTGAATGCAGGAATTAATAACATCTTGATCGTTGGTAGATAATTTTTTTACTTTTTCTTTATCAATATCAAAAACCAAAACTTCATGCCCACTATCTGCTGATACTGCTGCCGAACAGGCCCCCACAAATCCTCCGCCAATATATAGAATCTTCATACTAATTATTATATTCTGTTTCTAAAATATTCTATGGTCATTTTGAGACCTTCCTCCAACTCAACTTTGAGCTGCCAATCTAAAATATTTTTTGCTTTTGTTATATCCGGCCGTCTTTGCATCGGATCATCCTCCGGAAGTTTCCTAAACTCAATTTTACTCTTAGAGCCTGTTAATTTAATTATTATTTCTGCCAATTTACTGACCGGAATTTCAAAAGGGTTGCCAAGATTTATCGGACCGGTGATTTCTTTATGGGAATTCATCATCAGAATCAAACCCGAAACCAAATCGCTGACAAAACAAAAACTTCGAGTTTGAGAACCGTCACCATATATTGTAATCGACTCCCCTTTTAATGCTTGTAAAATAAAATTGGAAACAACGCGACCGTCGTTTTCTGCCATTTGTGGACCATAGGTATTAAATATTCTAACCACCTTTATATCTAATCCATGGGTGCGTTTATAATCAAAAAAAAGTGTTTCAGCGCAACGTTTTCCTTCGTCATAACAGGCGCGCGGACCAATCGGATTCACATTTCCTCTGTATTCCTCTACTTGAGGGCTCACATCCGGGTCTCCGTATACTTCCGAAGTTGAAGCCTGAAGAATAACGGCATTTTTTGCCCTTGCGAGACCGAGCATATTTATTACCCCAATTGTATTTGTTTTTATTGTGCGAACCGCATTTTTTTGATAATGAATTGGCGATGCCGGACAAGCAAGATTATAGATCTGATCTATTTTTTCATCTAAATGAAACGGTTCAACAATATCATGTTTAAAAAAAGAAAAGTTCGGATTATTTTTTAACAAAGAAATATTTTCTTCTGAGCCGGTAGCAAGACTGTCGACAACAATTACCTTGTTCCCCGCTTCAAGCAATTTTTCTACTAAATGAGAACCGACAAACCCGGCTCCACCGGTAACAAGAATATTTTTCATATTAACCTTCGGAAACAATACTTAACTTACCTTCAATGAGCCCAACCAAATAACCAGACATTTTAGCGACATCGCCGAACGCGATTATAAATGGAATAATTAAAAAACCCAACAGCTGATAAAATATTGATTTATGATCAGTAAAAGCGAACCAACGTCTCCAAAATTTATCTAAATATATCAGCGCGCCAATTAACAGAGGAATTAAAAACATCAGTGAGTTCGTTAAAGCTACGAACAACAACAAGATGGAAGCCAAATAGACAAAATAACGAATAATCTGGCGAAAAGTATTTATTAAACCATGACCCTCACTTCTAGTATAATTATACAGTTGCTTAAAATATTTTCTTAGTTTTGTTCTGGGGCGCCACAAAACTAGCGGTTCGCGAATAAAATACGGCCAACCTTCTTTTCTGATTAATTTATTATCAAATAAAACATCCTCGCAAAACGGTATCCATTCCGGATAACCACCAACCGTTTGCCAACGATCTTTATGGAATGCTACCGAACGACTTGAAGGAAGCCAATTTTTTTTAAATTCATTCGCGGCAGGTATAGTTGCGGCGGAAATCAAATATGTTAACAATGTATCACTCTTTTCAAACCACGGTCCAAATCCGGTTGCCGACCAGGTTACTTCTTTTTTTTCAAAAGGTCCGATGATTGATTTAAACCAATTTTTGTCATATACACACCCAGCATCAGTTACAACAATGGTTGACCCTGTGCTTTTTTTAATAGCAAAATTGCGTCCGTGGGCAATATTACCCGTTTCTCTAAAGATTTTAAGCTCTGAAACCGTTTCAGTCATTTCCTGCAAATATTCCCAGGTACCGTCGGTTGAACCGCCATCAACAATAACAATCTCGTCCGGCATGACAGTTTGAGCGATAATACTTTCAAACCACTTTGGCAAAGTGGTTTTTTCGTTAAAAACTGTCATTATTAGGGTGTTCATAGACTTCTGATTGACTTTAAGTATACGCTAATTTTGCCAAAAAGTGAAACCATTAAAACAATTGGAAAAGCTCGATACCAAGGGTAATTTTTCGTTACAAATTTAATAAGACTATTTAAAAATACCGCTAATCTATTTAGATCTCTTTTAGTCTTAAAACTTCCACCATAAATATGCATCACAGGATCAGTCTCAATCGCTAATATTTTCCAACCATTCTTTTTTAACCTCCAACAAAGGTCGGTTTCCTCAAAATACATAAAATATTCTTCACCCAAAAGACCACACTGATCCAGGGCTTTCTTTCTAAGAAAACACGCCGCACCGGTAACATAATCCAGAATTTTACCTTTTGTCGGTAATTGTTGAGGATAAAGCGCAATTCTTTTCATTTTCTTTTTAAAAACTTCAGGTACAAGATACCCTATAGGAAATAAATAACCTAAAACATTTAAAAAAGTCGGGAAATAACCACCAATTGATTGTCTTGATCGGTCGGGATAAACCAGCGACGGACCAAGCGCCCCAACTCGATCATTTGCAGCCATAAAATCATACAGATTCATCAAACTTTTTACACCGGTTTCGGTATCGCTATTAAGAAGCCAAATATATGGCTGAGTTGATATTTGTATAGCCTGATTATTTGCTTTCGCAAATCCAAAATTTTCTTTATTCACAAGCATCTTCACCTGTGGAAAATCTCGCCTTACCATTTCGACTGTACCATCAACAGAATTATTATCAACCAAAATAACCTCGGTCGGCAATTTTGTTGATTCGTAAAGTGCCTTTAATGCCTTCTTCGTTAATTCCGAAGTATTAAAGGAAACAATAACAACTGAGACTGGTAAAAGATTATTACTCATATTTTTTTGCAATCAAATAAATCGTATCCCGAACATTAATAGGCAGCGAAATATTTTTAAAAAAACTTTTTGAAGCCAATTCAGCAAGCTTCGAAAAAAATTTAAATCCGGTCCAACTATAAAATAATCTTATAATATATGGCACGGTAAACCACTTACCGTGATGTTCTAAATATTCTACCTTAAACCCCCTTTTTTCTAGAAAAGATTTAATATTTTCTGAAGAAAAATAATACAAATGTTGTGGCGGTACGAAAGCATGCCAACGCTTACCCCAAACCCTTGCCCAAAGACTGCCTGAATCCGGCGTAGTCAAAGCTAAAACTCCTCCAGCTTTTAGCAGCTCTCCAGCTTTGGTAATAAGACTAGCTGGATCTCTTACATGCTCCACCACATCTTGCATTACAACTGCGTCATATTTATTTTCAGCCTTAAAATCTTCTACAGTACCCACCGAAGCCTTAATTCCTTTCAAAATTGCCATTTTAACAGCGTAATCCGACAAGTCTATTCCTTCTGCCTCCCAACCAAGTTCTGTGGCTAATTTTAGAAAAAAACCGGTCGCACAACCTACTTCAAAAAGAGACTTTTTTTGGCCAGCCGGTAAAAACCGCTCAATATCACATAAAAAATTCAAATAGGTTTTTTTTGTTACTTCCTTGTCTGAATCGTAATCCATATATCCGTCGAGCGATACATCGCCGGTAAAATACCCTTCCGAATAGTATTTAGTTAAATCAGCAGGAATATTATTAACCGCCATCAATAAACATTTCGGACATTTAAATATTTTAAAACCTTTCTTCTCAAAATAAAACGACATTTCATTTCCACAATTCAGACAAATCATATTTTTTTAAGAAGAAAAACTGAATACTTATAAGTGTAGCTCGGTCGGTGCAAAAATTTTTCTTTATAATACTTAAGGGTAGGGTCAAGCGGCACACTATCAAATCTTTTTAATATTGCATATCCGGCAGGAATCAAATTAACTGTTTCAATTGATGACGAAGTATCATCTGAACCGGTTGAAAAGAACCACACCTTGGTACCGGTCGCGACCGCACCATTTTTAAAGATGTTTAAATCAAGCGGTCTAAGCTTTTCAAAATATGCGGACTCATAAAATTGATAAACTCCTTCGTTTAAATCTCCAGAAACTACCAAGTATTCACCAACCACCGAATTTTCACGGACAAAATTAAAAGTCTCAAAATTACGGAAATAACTGCCATTAAAATAATTACTCAACGTATAAAAATTATATAGCCCGAAGCCGGCGATAATAATCCACAAAAAAAATACGACAAATTTGATTCTTCGTTTAACTATTTTATCTAAACAAAAATAAATACTCATGATAAATAGCGGAAAGGCAACAAACCCAAACTTCGGATAAATAGTAAAATTATATCTCGGATCCGCCTTGTTCATGAAAAAAGTATTTAGGATTACCAGTAAAACGGTTAACAAAAGAATGTACTGCTCCCCTTTTGAAAATAGATTCTTTTTAATATTTGCAATCAAGCTAAATAAAGCAGTAAATAAAACCGCGGCGCCGGCCACGAAAAATAATATATTCCAAGGAAATATATTTTCACCAAAAAAGAACACGTAAATATGAAATAGTATTCCAGCCGTGATATTTAACCACGAATTTGAAAGAAGGTTAACTTTTTCCCAACCACCATCGCCCTGAACAACAATCCGTTGATAAATAATATAAACCAGCGGCAAACATGCGATAGCAGCTAAAAATTGTCCTTGTATCCATCTTGCAACATTTACAAACGCCTGCTTCTTTATCAATAAATACAAAAAAAATACATTGGTAATAACTACTGTATAAATAAAATGTGGATAATCTGAATAGGCGGTAAACAATAAACAAGCTAAATACAAAAAAAATATTTTCTTTTTATAACCTTCGGTATACAGAAGATAAAACAAATAAAAAGTCAGCAATGAAAAAAATGCAGCAAGACTGTGATAGCGGGCCATTTGAGAAATAAGAACGAAAAATGATGAAAAAACGGTAAAAAATGCCGCCCACCCCGCCTTTGTTTTGCTAGCGCTGATTTTAAGCGTAAATTGGTATACTAAGCAAACTATTCCTATACCGGAAATAACAGAAACCAAACGAACCATCAATTCATTCCATGGGAGTATTTTACTAACCAGTAATACCAAAAAATAATACAGCGGCGGATGATTATCTGGGATGGTCCAATAATATTTAATGAAGTCGATTACTGGATACTTCAAATATAACAAAACCGCCGTTTCATCCATCCAGAAGGTGCGTCCGGAAATATTCCATAATAATAAAATCACAGAAACAAAAAAAACCGACGACAGCTGCCAGTTATTTTGGATAATTTTTTTTAATTTCAACATACTATCTAAATAACTTATACCAACCATAAGCAATAATCTGCTGAAAAAATAGCCAGTATTCGACCGCGCTAAGCTTACTTGTACTATGAAGTCGAATTCTAAAGCGGAACGGAACCTCCTTCACTGGTCCGTGATTTCCTTTAACTAATATTTCCAACAAAATTTTATAACCAGTCGCTGTCAGATCAACGCCGTCAATGACTTTTTTTCTCAGAAAAAAATATCCACTGAGCGGATCATTTACACCAGTGATAAATTTAGTAATAAAAACACCCGTTTTAGAAATAACCTTCCGCCACCATTTCCATTTTTCTACCACGCTTCCCTCTTCAAAACGACTCCCGATCACCAGGTCAGCGCCATTTTCCAATTCGCCGAGAAGTTTATTAACTATATTTGGATCATGGCTTAAATCGGCATCCATTACTCCAACAACATCTCTTTTTGACTTTGCAAACCCTTCACGCACAGCGCTACCGAGACCGAGTTTACTGGAACGATGTATAATCTGAAGAGGAAAACGAACCGAAAGCTGGTCGGCAATCCTACCGGTACCATCGGGTGAATTATCATCCACTATAATAACCTCGACATCGAATCGATTTTTATCAACTGACGAAAAAATTTCTTGCAGCAGCGGCTCCAAGTTGTCGGCTTCATTATAAGTTGGGATGATAATCGAAACATGAAGCATACAAAATCAATCACTAAAACTTAGAAAGGAGAACTTAAAAAATCAGATTTAGAAATTATCTCCTTGATTGACCAATCCCACCACTTCATTTCCAGTAATTTCTGAATTTTTTCCTCTGAGAATCTAAACTTGATGTGCCGAGCCGGATTTCCAGCGACAACTTCATATGGCAAAACATCTTTTGTTATAATTGAACCAGCACCAATGACTGCTCCATTGCCGATCTTAACGCCAGACATAATTAGCGCATTATTTCCCACCCAAACATCATTCCCAATCAATATATCACCCTTGCCGATATTGCCTCCGGCTTTGGAAATAACGCCTTTTAATAAACCAAGCGGGTAGCTCGTAACCCAATCAATTCTGTGATCTGCACATAAAAAAATCTGAATATCGGAACCAAATGAGCAAAACTTACCGATAACCAACCGATTTTTTTCTGAACCAAAACCGATAACTTTGGGAATACCATAAGTATATTCACCAATCTCAAAAAATCTGTTCTTTAAAACTCTTTTTGTATAATCACAGCCAATATTATGCGACTCAGTGCGATTTAAATATTTATAATATAAATTACTCAAAAATTTTTTCATAATATAATTTTACAAGGGACGTGCGATAATAATAAATTGGTACGCAAATATTTTTTGAAATATAAATTGAAAAAATTTTCCCACTTTCTCTAGTCCGATCTTCCTGAACCAGCGTTCAAGATCACCGCGCGGCCGCACCTCCTCGATTTTCCAACCTCCGTCTTCCAATAATTTATACATTGCTTTAAGTGTGTAGAAATGCAGGTGGGTCTTGTCTAAAATTCCAGTGTCAACCATATCAAATTTTCCAAATAATAATGCCAAACGAATTGAATAATGAGCTATATTTGGTAAAGATACTAAAATTTTTCCGTCCGGTTTACTATGTATCTTCAGCGAATTTAGGACCAAGATCGGATTAACTAGGTGTTCTAAAACATCAGCAACGATTATTCTATCGAATTTCTCATTCTTTATGATATCACTTTCCAGCGCGGCTTCAACAGAGAGATTGATAATATTTTTATATCCTTTATTAAGAGCATGTTCATAGCTGGTTTTATCCGGCTCAATACCCCATACCTCGCAGCCTGACAGCACTAACCGTTGACCAAGATAACCAGTGGCACAACCAACATCAAGAACCCGACTGTTTGGTGGAATCCTATCCAAAATCAGTCGATGCACTCCGGTTTGGTCGTCGGAAAAATTGTACTTAAGCTGCTCAACTGACATATTATAATTCCCAAATTACTTCACTTTTAAGCTCTTTAGCCGGCTGGCCACCAAATATTTTCTTTTCTCCAGTTAATACTCCGGATACAAGGCTGTTCGCTGCAATTATGGAATCATTTGGAATGATACTACCTTTCAAAATAACAGATCCACAACCAACCCAAACATGCGAGCCTAATATTATATCCTTTGGTTCATTTATAACTTTGCCTGCGGAATCTCTTATAACATGAAAATCTGTATCCATAACAAGAATATTCCATGAAAGAAGAGTGTCATTTCCAAACACGACTCTCTTGTTACTTACGACGATTGAACTTTCGGCCGATAAAATAAAATTCTCCCCAAAATAAACCTCGCCATTTTCTCCCACTGATATTTTTGCTCCGTGACCGATATTAGCCTTGCCACCGAATGTCACAAGCCCAGAAACATCCCAAACCGATTTTGATCTTTTATAATCGAAAATTGTAACACCGCTATAACCAATCTTTATTAACCCGGGACGAATTGGACAATTAATAACAACTCTTCCGCCTGCTTTATTCATCAACGCGTTCCGTGAAACCAAAATTGGAAAATGGATTGCCTGATTAAAAGACAAATATTTAAAATTAAAATATATGGTTCTTAGACCAGTTTGGCTCAATATTGATAAAAATTTTAAGAAATTTTTCATTTGTTTATTTTAAATTTGTATATATTTCTATTAATCTAGAAACGAATTTTTCAGTTAAAAATTTTTCTTTTACTGTTTCACAATTCGTTTGCAATTGTCTGTACACATTCACATCATCTAATTTTTTCAAGCAATTTTTTAACTCCACTGGATTTCCTGGAGAAAAAAGCAAACCAGCGTTTCCAATGACTTCAGGAATAGCTCCCGAATAAGTACTGACAACCGGACACCCCTGATTGATTGCTTCTGCTATAACATAACCAAATTGCTCTTGCCATAGCGGACCCGGCAGGCTTGCCAATATCAACGCCTTAGCATCACGATAAAAAAACTTCAGATCACTGTTCGGAATCAAACCCAAAAATATAATCAATTTTTCTAAATGCCATTCCGCAACCAAACGACGCATATTTTGTTCTTCTGGTCCTTTACCTACGATCAATAATACTTTGTCTTCTGCCTTATTTTCTTTCTTTAACATTTTCCATGCATATAAAACGTCGTAAACGCCCTTTTCTTTCACCAGCCTACAAACCATAAAATATGGTTGTTTTCCTTCCAAGTGAGGCGCATAATCTGAGATTTTCTTTTTTGGTTCGCCGGCAGAATCTACAGCAGGCGTCAGAATCGTGATCTTTTTTTGATCTACACCAAGATCGGTGAGTGTTGCAGCACTTAAATTGCTTACTGGTAAAAACATGTCCACGCCTTCGACTATTTCTTGCATGTTTCTCAGCATTTTCTGCACCCAAAATTGAGGTGCTTTCAAACCGAAAATATAATTGTACTCAAATCTACCAAAACTATTATCCCATACCGTGGTGACAACTTTTAGTTTTGGATTTATTTTTTTGGCGCGGACAGCTTGTAAAGTATAAAAATACGAAATTTCCGCAGTATGAGCTATTTCGAAGTCCTTTAATTCATTTTCAAGACCATACATTTTTTGAAAGACTCCCAGTCCATATTTGCAAATATTATTTATAAAAAAATTATCTCCGGTCGATCTCAAGGTCTTGACAGGAAATGATAAACTTTTTGCATCATACAAATTATTGGCCGAACAAAATCCGGTTACGTCGAAATTACGGGGTAGCTTTCCCCACAACTTACCCTCCCATTCATTAAGACTGTCACCTCTAACTAGTGCGATTTTAACTTTCGGTCCATTTTCCATACTCTAGAATATAGAGAAAAATAATATACAAATTGTTGTATCGCCATGTTTATTCCGAGTGGAGTCTTCCACAGTCCATTTTTTAACTGTCCAAAAAAATTCTTCAATGGATAAAAAAATATGTAAAAAAACGGATATTTGTGAACTTTTTTTGTATATTCAATCCACGGATTAATATCGGCATTGAAACATTCGTATTCAACCAATTCAGGGAAGTAGTATTTAACATTAGATACCAACCAATAATTCATCTTTTTTAAAAAAAATTTCCAGGAAATATTTTCAGTAAGAGGTTTGTGATGTAATAAAATGTCAACATTTTCTGTTTTTCCATTAATGGCGACTGCGACTTGAGGGATGCCAAGATTTGAGGCTTTGCTTTTTTTAAACAAAGCCATTTTCTTTAGACCATCGATACGAACAGCTTCTTTACCATTCCACATTTCCCACTTAATCCAGTAGCCGTCGGCTATACCTGTTTCCAATAAATTCGATATTTTTTCCAGATCCTCTTTCGCAAAATATTCGTCGGCATCAACCTGCAAGATCCATTCGTTCTTTGCTTCTCTATAGCTAAAGCTCCGGTGAGGCTCCGCAATACCAATATGCTCCCTGATAAATATCTTATCCGTATATTTTTTGGCGATTTCCAGTGTTTTATCTAAACATTCCCCATCATGCACCAATATTATTTCATCAACAAATCCATAAATACTTTTCAGGCAGCGTTCAATGAGTTTTTCTTCGTTATAAACCACAATACAGGCCGAGATTTTTTGATTGCCGATTCCCATATTTTATAAACAACTCATTATCAAATGTAAGATAATACTACTCTTTTTTCCGTACTTAATCAAGCTCTTTTCTCATATAAGGATTAACAAAATAACCTTTTTATAAAAAGGTTATTTTACTTAAAAATATGCTAAATAACCCAAAATTTTATAACTGTTGCAGGGCTTTGCTGGCATCGCCTAAAAATTGCACGACAGTCTCTTTAGTACGAGCCGACATCAAACATTTTGAGATAACCTCCGGCGGTATTGTAAGAATGTGTGCACCGCTCTTACTCCATAATTCTACGTTCTCCGGAGTGCGCACCGAACCGACAATTATTTCAATATTTTTATAATTATGAAAATCTAACCATTCTCTGACTTCTTTAAGGACTTTTTGAGCTTGTTCTACACCATGTTCCTCGGAAACACGTCCGGCAAAAATACTGATGAAGTGGGTCTTTTTATTTTTTGCAACCGCGAGTCCGGCGTTAATTGCTTTGGCTGCCAAAATCGCCTGGTTAAAAGTCATCATCGCAGTTACATTTACCGAAACACCCTCGCTGACCAGCTTATAAATCACAGGAAGTAGTCCAACACCATTTTTATCAGTTATGGTCACCTTCACGGAAATATTTTCAGCCCAGGCATTATATTTTCTGGCTTGAACAAGTATTTCTGCTTCATTATCGGTAGTCACCTCAACGCTCAAGGGATTTGGTGAAATTAATTTTGCAATCTCGATTGCCCTTTTCTTCATACCCTCTTCACCACCTTTTACGCCAGATTTCAGACAAATACTTGGATTGGTAGTTACACCATCACAGATTCCCCAGCTGAGATACTTCTCAACCTCTTTTACCTCTGCGCTGTCGATAAATATTTTCATACAAAATTATTAATTAAATATTTTTCTAAGGTATTCCTATTACTAATAATTAATACACTTTTCGCAAGATTCAACATTTTAGTTTTTTTCGGTTTGTCCTTTGGAATGAATTCTAGCAGAACTCCCAGCTTTTGCAAATGAACCACCGACCACTACATTTGCAGATTTCGCTTAATTGTTTTTGCGGCGGTAACGCATGTAATAATTTTTCCTTCAAACACCGACCAACATCCTCGTCCATGATTGGTAACCGAGGTGATACGCTCATCTGTGGCGTCGGAATTAGGGCGAATAGGTAAAATTGAATAAATCGATTGGATATACTTAGCGTCTTTGATGGCAGGGATAAAAAACGGATCATTCTCTTGCATTTCAGGAAATCGGGAAACTCGCCCGGCAATATCCGCTTTTGACCAAGGCGGGCCATCATTAGAAATTTTTACATCATGAAGAGAACGCGCTACGTCTCCTAAGGTATACCTCCCCTCTTTCCCCATAGGAACAAGCGTCACAAATGGTCCGTCCATAACCGTTACCGCAAGAAATTTTGGCTTAGGAAGCTCAACAACAACAAGCTCCTTCAACCTAAACTCAATCGGAGGCACGGCGAAACCAAGCCAGTTGCAAAACTGATTATGATTCGCGTAGGTTGCATTAATCACAAAATCAAACGAGTCATGATATGTATCTCCTTGCGCCGTTTTTACAAATACAATCTTTGTATCATCCACTTTACTAAACTCACAACCGACTACTGTATTCCCCGTTTTAACCTGAATATGCGGATTAGACAAGATTTTATCACTAGCCAGTTTACACAAACGGGAATAATTATATACTGGCTCTTTTGTTTTAACACAAGTCTCCACATGACTACGATCCAAAAAATCCCGACTCGGATAGCTTATTTCATACGGAAGTTTTTGAGATTCACAAAAAGCAAAGAACTGCTCTGCCGTTATTTTAGAACCTTCAGTAGCAATAGCATAGTAGGCGGGAAAGTCACCAATAATCGCTTCGCCCCAGAGATCAACAAAATCTTTTTCGGCTTCTTGGCATTGCCGTACGGTTTCGGGGCTACGCGGATAGTGATAGCCAAAGTGATGCCGATACTGGTTACCATAAGTTCCTCCGCGCATAATTTCACTGTTTTGCTCATATACGGTAACTTGGCAAGTTTCTCCAAGCTCTAGAGCGCAACTAATCCCGAAAATTCCAGCACCTATAATGGCTACTCGTGGTCGCTGCATATTATATATAACATAGATTACAAAGAATGAAATGAAATTGGCCGGTTTTCCCGATATGAACGTTCTATCTCCTTGGTGAGATGGACGAGCCTGAGTCCTACCGTTCCATCTGCATATACTACCGGCTTATTTTTTAAAACTTCCACAAAATTTGCGAGTTCGGCCTCAAGTGGCATGGTTTTAAAGCAGCCAATCTTCTTTATACCTCGCAACGTGGTAACTGTAATGATTTGATCCGCAAGATCAACAAAAATTCTCTTATCGGGAAACAGAATCGTCATTGAACGAGTTTTGGGTACTGCGGTCCAACTGAGTTTTACCACGGCATCAACATGATTTGGATAACGAAGTAAAACAGTTGCGTTGTTTTCAAAGCGCTCAGTTGCACTTCGACGACTGCCGATTGCGTAAATTAACTCTGGCGACGATTCCAACAGATAATCTAAAATATCAAAACCGTGTAAATCGGAAAATAGGATGCCGCAATCGTTAGGCAACTTTGACGGTATATCGACGAAGGTAGATTCTATAAAAAATGGTTTGGTGGGACTCGCGGCCATTATTTTTTTTAATTTTTGAATAGCACCATTGAAACGATATATATGGCCGAGTGCCAGATAACGGTTTTTTTCTGCCGCAATCTGGTTGAGTTCCCGGGCTTCCTGAGCTGATAAAGTCATCGGTTTCTCCAAAAAAACATTGGTATGAATCAAACATTCTTTTGCCAAATCAAAATGGGTGCCCGCTGGAGTCACAATATCAACAGCGTCAACAGTCTTTAAAATTTCATCAGTTAATTTCGAGAATACCGGCACTTTAAGAGCGCCGACTTTCTTTCTTATAACCGGATCCCTCACAACCACACCAACAAAAGTAACCAAACCACGACTAGCGAGCTTTTGCCAAACAAGCAGGTGTTTCCAGCCAAATTTTCCGGCTCCGACCAAAAGAATTCTTGGTTTGTTTATTTTTGACAACTTCATGAAATTTCAATTAAATACTTTTCCTTAAGTACTCTTCCACTTCCCGGTACTTATCCATCGTATCAATACCCTTAGTATAATCTGCACACTCGTAACTATAAAATCTTTTTCCAGCACTTACCACATTGGGCAAAAGTTGCTTTCCAATTTCGTAAAAAGTATCTACTGGAATATAATCTAGAATTTCTTTACTCAAAATAAACACTCCTTTCATGCGATACGCATTTGAATACTTCTCGCTGTGCGGTTTTGGATGTATTTTCGTAAAGCTGCCATCTTTTGCCAGTTCGGCCACATCAGCATCAACATAATTATCTGTTCTCTGCATTATCTGCATACCGATGGCGTCTGAGTATTCAGAAAATCGGCCGGCCATTTTGGAATAATCCACCAAGCTTAGTATATCACCGTAAATTAAAAAAAAATTTTGATTCAACTTACTAGCGAAGTTTTTTACCCCCCCAGCAGTCCCCAAGATTTTTTTCTCTTGAAAATAATTTATTTTAACACCCCACTTTGCGCCATCTCCAAAATAATCCCGGATAACATCCGGCAAGTAAAATAGATTTATAAAAAATTCTCTTACTCCGTGCTTCTTAAACTTTTCGATATTCCATTCCAAAAGCGGTTTATCCAAAAATGGTATCATGGGTTTTGGCAGGGTGTCAGTAAGCGGTCGCAAACGAGTTCCTAGGCCGGCGCATAATATAACGGCTTGTTTTATGCTCGCCATAAAATTAAATAGTATTAGCCATTACTATTTTCGCCGCTTGAAGCAAAGTATTAACGGTAAAATCGGATTTTATATCATTAAATTTTTCGTCCAAACGCGCATGTCCAGGACCGGATTTTACTAAAATTGTTTTTAAACCGGCTTTTTTCCCAGAGACCACATCAATCAAGGCGTCACCAATCATGAAACTTTGATCAGGATTTATATTTAGACTTTTTAAACCTTCCAAAATCATACCGGGTTCAGGTTTACGACACAGACACCGCAATCGATATTCCGAAACAGTCGCTTCTGGGTGGTGCGGACAAAAATATACTCGATCAATGTGCGCCCCCCTACCGTGCAATCTTTCTATTAAGACTTCGTGTATTTTATCAATCTCCTTTGGTTCGACTATACCTCGCGCCACTACTGGCTGGTTAGTAACGATAATCACCAAATACCCCAATCGATTAAACGTATTGATTGCACTTGCGGAACCAGGCAATAAACGCAAATCGTCAACGGAGTGCATTAGCTCGACATGCTTTATAATTGTGCCATCTCTATCTAAAAATATTGCCTTATTACTCATAACTATTTCACTGACTCCCACTTTGCTTCTTGAACCTTCAAGGCTGGACTTGAAACAAGCAGATGCCACACCACCGCCTGATATGCCTCTGAGAGAGGAGTAACGGTTTCAGGGCTATAAATCGGAATGAGAACCGTAACATTCGCAACTTTAGCAGTATAACCTCCGTCACGACCAACAATACCCAAAACACTGCAACCCACTTCTTTAGCGAATTTCAATGCTTTAACAATATTACCACTAATATTTTTCTCCTCATTTCCACCACCTACCGACAATACCAAAATACAATCCTCCGATTTCAACCTACTGCCTCTTAACCAGTTTACAAAAACCGTATCCCAACCATCATCATTTGTTCTGGCTGTTAACTCCGAAACATTGTCCGTTGGGGCATAGCTTTCAATACCAACTAATTTTCTGAAATCATTAACCGCATGACCCGCATTTCCGGCGCTTCCACCGACTCCGAGAATAAATAACCTGCCACTGCGTTTTCTGGTCTCAAAAATCAAACTGACGGCCCTTTCGATCGCATCCTTATCAATTTTCTTTGCAATTTCGCTAACCCCAGATAGATAAGTTGATATATAATCTATACTTGTCATAAGCTTCTTTAAAGAAAATACAACTATTTTAATCAATACTAATATAACTTTTTTAGTCAAAAAAGTCAATAAAAAATACTTGTACCAATAAATTGTCTTTTCTGATAAATAAGCTAAAAACTGACCCTAAATTTGACAATTTGGAATTTAAATTCAGGCGGGGTATTACCCTTGACTTTTACTAAAAACCAACATACAATCGAAACAACCTTCACAACAAGGAGATAGCCATGTCAAAGCTTCAACCGAAGATTCTTTTGGTCTATCCACCCAATCAACTAATGGCAATTGAAATGCCACGACCGGATGGCTCGCTCGGCCCATTGTACCTTGCCGGCGCCCTTCGTCGAGCAGGATTTGAAGTTGATTTGTTGGACGCTTCAGTTGGAACAAATGAAGACTACCTTAGTAATACATTCCACAACCGTGTTCTTCTGCCAAACGGCCTTACGCGTATTGGTATGACCGCGGATCGCTTGCGGGAATATTTTACCAAAGGTAGCTACGATATAGTGGGCATCAGCAACAACTTTACGCCCCAGACCAATATGGCTCTGGAGGTGGCCAAAATTGCTAAGGAAGTAAACCCAAATACCTTGGTTATCGCAGGTGGTGTTAATGCCCGCGCGCTGTCAGAACGATTCTTTGCAAGCCGCTTGGTGGACGTTGTAGTCCTTACCGAGGGTGAAAAAATTATCGTTAATCTCGTCCGCGCCTGGCAGCAAAATTCCTCGTTCGACAAAGTTGACGGAATTAAGTATCTTCACAAGGGATCCGTCATAACTCGTCCGGTGACGCCGAATTTGATCTCGAGTAATCTTGATGAGCTGCCGATTCCTGCATGGGATCTGCTGCCATTTGCCAAGTATGACGAGATCAACAGCCCCCACAGCAGCGTCCCCATGACCGATCAACGAGAGCGTTACGCCTCAATCATGACCTCCCGTGGCTGTCCATTTCATTGCGCTTACTGTCATATCAGTGAAGAGCGTGAGACGGACTCCCTCACTGGTGGTACTGGTTCGTTGCGTTTCAAATCCATCGACCGCGTTATGGAGGAACTAAAGATACTGTTGGCGCTTGGAGTAACCCACCTCTACATTGAGGATGATAGTCTCCTCGCCAAAAAAGCTCGAATCAAAGACCTTTTTCATCGCCTCGCGGGTCTCGGACTGAAGATTAGCGGTATAAACGGCGTAAACCTCGTCCACTTTGGTATCCCGACCTCAACTGGGCGACTAAAGCCAGACGTGGAATATTTGGAAATCCTGAGTGCGGCCGGATTTAATGAAATCGTCTTTCCGGTTGAATCTGGAAATCAACGCATTCTGGACAAATACGCCTCGTCCAAACTTCGTCATGACAAGCTCAACGTGCTTGAACTAGTGCGCGAAGCCGTGAAAATCGGGATCAACTGCCCCGTCAATATGATGATTGGGTTCCCCGATGAAACGAAAGCTGAAATGAATGAGACTGTTGAGCTCGCAAAAAAACTCATCGACGCTGGCGCGAGACACGTAACATTCTTCATTCCCATCCCGTTCCCTGGGAGCAAACTTTACAGCATTGCAATAAAAGGAGGCCATTTATCGCCGGATTTCGATCCGGACACGATGAATTGGAAAAATGCTGTAATGAAAAATACAATAGTGCCGCCGGAGGAAGTGGTCATACTGCGCGATTGGGCGTGGGAAACGGTGAATACCGAAGACTACAAACGGCGACGTAAAGAAAGAGAGATTGGCGATCAACGCCTTGCAAAATAAATGTAGTACGCGAGATAGGTCCTCCCTATCTCGCGCTTTTATTATCAAGCTTATTTATGAGATTGTTCTGCGGCCAACTGCTTGATTTTTGTTAAAATAAAATCGGGTAATTCTTCTGGGTTGGGTAAACCTATCTTCTCGGCAAGCTCTTTCTGCACCGCTTCGGTGCTGCTCACCCATTTATCCATATATTCATTTTCTTCAGCAAATTTTGGATAGCGTTTAACTAGGCGGCCACGCTTAACTTTTACACCTACCAAATTAGTCTCATCGGTAATATTGTCAATGTAAAACATGATTTTCTGCGACAAATTTGTATTTTCGTTTTGAATACCATCAACATCGCCAATCACGTTAATAATATTAATAATTTCCGGTTTTATTCCTTTCTTTTGCAAAGTTTCCTTGCTTACCAATTTAAACTCTGCCGCGGCCTGCGTATATTTTCCCTGAGTACCACTTAGAGTTTCTATTTCAATTCTTTTATCAAAATCATGCAAAATAGCCGCCTGAACCAAATCTTCTTTTTCTTCTTCAGACAAACCTAATAAATTTGCCAAGGCGTCTGCCGCGCCAGCTTCAGCCAAGCAATGCCGTACCACATTTGACCAATCTTCTTGTCCGCTTGATTCAATATTTGCCACTATCTGTTCCGGCGTTAAATTTTTCAGGCTAGGCAAATGCCCGCTTTCGCTATGTAATCTAATTAAACTTAAATGACTCAAGGCAAGGTCAGAGAAATACCGGCGAAGCTCCATGTTGTTTGCGTATTCCGCAGAATAAGGTTTATTCTCTTTCATATAACAAAACTACTAGGATTAAATTAAAAACCGACCAGCGTTTTTGCCCCCTCTTTTTCAAAACTAAACGGCATTTCCACCAGACCATTTAACTTCATAATATCACGTACACCTTTTTTCTCTTTTTCTCCTGGACAATAAAATACAAAAAATCCGCCGCCGCCCGCCCCCATAATTTTACCACCCAAAGCTCCTCGCTCTTTGGCTAATTCATAAAGCCTATCCATGTTTGGATCAGACATTTTTGTGGACATGGTTTTTTTCACCTTCCAATGCTCATCCATTAATCTGCCAAAATTATCCAAATTTCCAGCTTCGATGGAGCTTTTTATTTCCAGACCAATTTCCTTAATCCGCAACAAAGATTTTGTAACATCGCTTTCTTTTTTTTCTACCGCAACACCTTGCTCGCTCAGAATAACCATAGCATCACGAGTTATGCCGGTAAAAAATAATAATAATTTACTCTGCAATTCTTCGGCTATTTCATGAGATACGGCTGCCTCCGAGACCTGCACTAACCCATTTTTATCTATATTCAGTACCGTAAAACCACCATACGCAGCTAAATATTGATCCTGTTTACCGACGGGTTTGCGCAATAAATCAATTTCAATATGGCAAGCCAATTCCGCCAACTCTTGAACACTGGAACTCTGGCGCGTTAATGCTTGGAGTCCTTTTAAAAGCCCAACCAAATATGACCCAGACGAACCCATTCCCGTCCCCGCCGGCACATCGGCCGTTGATGTAATTTCAATTTTATCTTTGATTCCATAATATTCCAAAGCTGCTTGTGCCAACTGATTCTTCACCTGTGTCACATTTTCTACAACCTCGGTGCGCGAATATTTGATACGAACTAACGAATCCAAAATTGGCCGAACAATGCTTATGTACATATACTTATCAATAGCTGCACTAAACACAAATCCACCGTGCTGTTGATAAAAAGTCGGAAGGTCGGTCCCCCCTCCGCCGAGAGGAATTCTCAGTGGCGTTCTGGTTAAAATCATAAACGAAATGAGTGAGTAAAATATTTAGCTTGCTGAAATATTTTCAAACGAATGAGTTTATATGGGCAAAGCCCCTATAATACATTATGTTTAAAAAAATCTTGTGTTTGTCGGTAGTACTTCATAGTATCACACGCATAAAGATACCCTTTTTTACCTAATTTGTAGGTACCTATTTTAATATTGCGCTTCAGAAGCAAAGGGAAAACATCATTACCAAAATCAAATTTTTTTCCATTAGGAATATACTTAAATATTTCCGGTTCAAGCACATAGATTCCCGCATTGCAAAAATTACTGATTTCTTCTCCATTCTCAATAAATTGTCTAACTGTTTTATCCTTATTTAACAAAATTCTACCTCCACCTTTACCAGTGTTTTTATTCTTAATCTTATCAAAAATTACTAGGGTACAAATAGTTTTATTCTTCTTGTGAGTTGTGAGAAGATCTTTTAGGTTGCAGTTGCTTAAGTTGTCACCATACAAAACAAAAAACGTTTTATTTAATTTGTTGGCAACCTTTTTTATTCCGCCGGCACTGCCCAGGAGTTCTTTTTCTTTAGAATAGAAAATAGATACGCCAAACTTGTCTCCGTCTTGAAAATAATTACTTATAATTTCTGGCTTGTAATGAACATTGGTAATTATCTCCCGCACCCCATAACTACGGACTAAATTCACATTGTGTTCCAAAAGAGGTTTACCATCAATTTTGACCATTACTTTAGGAATATTGTTTGTAAGGGGGCGAAGTCGGACCCCCTCGCCCGCAGCCAAAATCATCGCTTTCATAGTACTTTTTTTAGCAATGTTTCAAATTTTCTCTTATATTTCAAATAATACAACAAACATTTTTCCGAGACAGAACTAGAATACTCCTTACCGAAGATATCTTCAAGCCGCCTATAATATTCCTTAAACCAGTCTCTCGTACTGTGTTCGTCCGGAAAAAAATTATTGGAATTGTAATAGGCGAAAATATTAGACGCTACGTCAATTTTTTTATCTAAAACACTATCAATAAATATTTTTTCAAAGGTTTTTATGCCTATTTTGGCATTATATTTATCTAAAACTTCTCTATTATTTTTTTCCCCCATCTGTATGGCTTCTTCTTGGTGGTTATATAAATAGTTAATCGCTTCGGCCATGGCAACTCCACCGACAACCACATAGCCATTTTCTCCGTTTTTAATCTGCTCTATTTGACCATTATCATTTGTATGACTTCTTCCCAACGTAAATCTAGGAAATGGAGTAGATTTGACTACAACCGGCTTTTTAAAAAGCATCGCCTCCGCAATTGTTGCACAGGCGCATTCCCCAAGCCTACTATCATGAGCGAAGACATCGATTGCAGAATAAAAAAGTCTAAGTTCTTTATCCGAAGATGTTGGTTCAAGCATTATCAAATTTTCGGCCTTGCCAGCAGCCATTAGCAATTGCTTTCGCTCCTCTGGAACCCCATAAATTAAAAATTTAATTTTGTTGTTCATCTTGCTAAGCCTTTTCCACATTACCAACATCTCATCGTCCCATTTTCCCATTACCGGTCTAGCCGCCCTACCCACCACAAAATTTCCTTCCAGGCCCAGTTTCTCTTTATACTCTTTTACCTCTGTTTCTGTAGGCACATTTTCTAACCAACGATTACAATCAACCAACCCAAAAACCGTCTTGAGTTTTTTAAAATCAAAATTTATATTGTTTTGGACGCAATATTTTAACAAATTAGTCCGACTAACGAAAACATGTTTTTCACATCGCTGGCCAAAAAATCCTTTGTCCAATACACTAAAGGTATTCATTTCCAAAAGCGCTACATTATCGCTAATTTCCTTGGCAATTGCGTCGTAGATTGCCTCGTTTCTGCCATGTCTGTGCGCATACAAAACATTAATCTTATTTTCTTCCAATATTTGGCTTATTTCTTTGGGATTAGAAATAAAAAAAATTTTATCTTCATCAATATATTTCGACCGGACATCGTCTCTTGGTCCCATTGAAATTACAAAATGATTAAAGAATTCCTTATTCAGATTCTTGTTTATTGTAACTATTTCTCTCGCGACTCCCCCTATACCCATATCGCTGGCGAGGGAAGCAACGCTAATTTTATCAATCATTCTATTAATTTAAGTAATAAGTATGCAATATTACACTTTAATAACTAGACACTGACCAGTGGCACGACCCGTGCCAAATGGTGTAATTATTATTTCTGGCTTATCCGCAAAAAACTCATCGAATGCTTTTGTTACACCGGGTGCACCAAAATAATCATGACTTATAATAGCACCTCCCTTATTCATCCTAGGGTAAAAAAATTTCAGGCACTCCAAAGTGGATTCATAAATATCCACATCAAAATGAACAAACGAAAACATTTTGTTTTTTACAGGTTCGGCAGTAAAAGGAAAAAGCCCCTTATAAAAAGAAATATTTGTGTAATCTTTTAGATATTTTTTAACACTTTCTAATGAAAAAGAAAAGTCACCCCTATGGAATTGTTGCGGATTATCGTGCTCGGATAAATCCGGCAAACCCTCAAAAGTATCAAATGCGTGTATTGGCTTTTTTGTGGCTTCACAAATGAGTTTAATTGAACCGCCTTTATAGACCCCGACTTCGGCAACGTCCCCAGGAATTTTTTCGGTTTTTACAACTGTGGTGTATATAAAAAGCGCTTCTTGATCTTTCATACTAGACTCAGTTTCTTTTCTAACTTGCCTTACCAAAATAAGACCTTTGTTACTGAGCGGATCATCAAAAAAAGATATAAATCCATTCTTTGTCCCATAATACTCAACCAAAATTTCTCCAACTTTTTTTCTGAGAGAAAATATGGTCGGGTTGGTACCAAGCCACTTCATAACTTTATTTTTTATTTTTTCCATAGTTATAATATTAATACTAAATAATTCATAATTATACTACTGCAAACGCGGTTTAGCAACAAACTGCCCTCTTTAACCGGATTTTTTAACCCAAATATAATATTTATTTTTAAACAATACTAATTTAAAAAAATTAATAAACGAATCCGACCAAGACATTCTAAAATTTGCGGAATTTTTGGAAAAAACTTCTGGAATCGGCTCTATGATTTTCCTACCAATTATAAAATATGTCAATCTTCTTTTTTCTTTCCTACTGCCCCCGGAACTATAATCATCATTTCCACAAAATGACCGCCTTAGGTGAGTTAAATGCCAAAATTTATTAGTTAATAAGACAGCCGTTTTAGCTATATCCACAGGATGATTGCTTACTTTTGAAACTACCAAATCCCCGCAATAGTCCCCCTGCCATTTGATATTTTCACTTTTAAAAAAACGCACCGTTTTATAGCCTGGTTTACGATGAGTGTGAAATATGTCCCCAACACATTCATAAAAATTACTTTGAATGTAGTCAACCTTGCCACCCTTAACGAGACCCAAAGCTTCTTCCATACCTTGATTGGTCCAAACCTCATCCCCGTCCAAGATCATAAACCAATCGGTGATAGTTTTGTTCAACATTTCTTGGCGAAGTTCGGTATGACGTTTTTTATTACACAGTCCTTTTTCTTCAAATAATATTTTATTTGGATATTCCCTCATCAGATTTTGAACAATTTGTACTGTTTTGTCGGTCGAGCCAGTATCAAAAACAATAACCAAATCCACAAAATTAATAATAGACCGGATGGCATACCCGACGAAATCTTCTTCATTTTTGATTATGCAGTGCGCGGTAACAGCCGGCATAAATTTATACTATTAAACAATAATTTCTCTGTATTTTAACAAATATAAAGACCAAAATACGTTATACAAGTTAAATAATATTACAGATATACCATATGATATGGCGGCACCCACCAGGCCAAAAGTTCGAATAAAAAACCAATTCAATGCCAAATTTATTATAAACTGCAAAAAGCCGGACAAAGCAATTAATTTTGTCTTGGAATAAGCGAGCAGTACCAAGCTAAATGGTAAAAAAATTAAGCTCGAGAGTGTGCTGTAGCTTAAAATTAGATATATTGGAATCGCGTCTAAATATTT
Source organism: Patescibacteria group bacterium (assembly GCA_041661385.1). Classification (GTDB taxonomy): domain Bacteria; phylum Patescibacteriota; class Patescibacteriia; order Magasanikbacterales; family GWA2-37-8; genus JAKANM01. The sequence continues at coordinate 53,918 of JBAZUP010000001.1, read as the reverse complement.
TTGTCCAAAAAATAAAATTATCAAGTATTTTGTAGGAAATATCAAAAACAGCGCAACAATAAATACCGGAATTAAAATACGATAACTTTTTTTAATATAACTTATCAATTCTAGTTTATTCCTTAAGGAGTTAATCTTGGGAGTTATAACTGAACTTATTGAGCCAAGAACTAAACTATAAAAATATAAAAATTGCATTGCAATGGAGAAGGTGGCAAGCTTTTCTAGATCTAAAATCCGACTTACCATAATCTGATCAACCTTGCCAGCAATAATCATAAAAACGGAATTCAAAGCAAGCCAAAAGCCGAATTTACCGAGTCGAATATTTATCTCTGATTTTTCTTCTTTGGTAGTGTGTATTTTTAAAAAACTGTCAGGTTTCAAAATAAAGAAAGAAAAAACTAAAAACCAAGGAACTATTATATAAATAGATATATACGGATAGAGATTGCTAAAACCGAAAAACATTAAACAAGCTATTAAGACCAGCTTGCCAACACCTTTTAATACTTGCAAAAAGGAATTGAGTAAAAATTTTTGCTGCACTTGTAAATATGAACTAATGAAACCAAGTAAAATTACGCCGCCGATACCCAAAAAGGAAAAGGCTAAATAACTTGCGATCTGTGGCTGGCCAATAACATATCGAGATAGCGGATAAGCAAAAATTATGCCGCCAATTGTTAATACTGAAGAAATTTTTACACGCCACCCCCAAACAACCTTAACTAATTTTAAAAATTTATCATTTTCCCCCGAACCTATATAGTAAGGAGCAAACCTCATCATCCCCCCATTTAAACCAAAATCTGATAATTCTGAAACTACAGCCAAAACAACAATAATGAGTGAAAACGTACCAAACCATTCCTTGGAGAATCTGTTCCCCAAAAAAACATTAATAGCAAACAGTGAAACACCATTAATTGCCGAACCAACAAAAACATAGCTACTCTCTCGAAGGGTTCTGGTTTTTAAAAAATCTTTAATATCTGAAAAAATATTCATATTTCTTAATCATATTTAACAATTTTAACAACAAATGACCGGATTTTATTAAACATTCTTTCTTTAATTGTGGTTAATTTTAATAAAGTCACGTTGTACAATAATTTATTCTTAGAAATATAACCTAATTCACACATTGATTTTAAAACCTCAATTCGTGATAAGTTAACATGTTTGTCAGACTCTCCTCCGGTTCTAAAGTTTGATAAAATTGAATCAATGCGATAAAATTTAACGCCGTTTTTAAAATATCTTAAAACCAAATCAACATCTGAACCGATCCGATATTTAGTTTCAAAAAGACCGTGCTTTTTAAACAAATACATCGGCACAAACCAGGTCGGATATGGTATAAGCGCGCCAGGTAAAAATTCATGACTACCAGTAGATATTTGTAACACTTTTCCATCTTGAATATATCTTAAAATTCCGTAGATAAATGCCTCGGGGTCCTTTTGGTGAACCCGGACGGCTTGTTCTACAGCATTTAGTTCGTACCAATCATCACTATTTGCGAAACTTACTAATTCTCCTTTAGCTACTCCCAAACCCTTATTTAATGCAAAATATATTCCATCATCTTTCTCTGATATCACTCTCATCCGGCCGTTAAACTTTGGCTCGTACTCCCTGACAATATCAATTGTATGATCCGATGATTTTCCATCAATAATAATATACTCAATGTTGGAATAAGTTTGATGCAAAACCGACTCAATCGTTTGTCTGATTGTTTTTTCTGAATTAAAACTGGTAGTTATTACTGATACTAACGGTTTATTTTCCATAAATATTTTCTAAATACCATTGATATATCAACGACAGTCCATCATCAAGATTGGTTTTATACTTCCAACCAAGCTTACTAAGCTTGCTAACCTCAAGTAGTTTTCTCGGCATACCATCGGGTTTACTATGATCCCACATTATTTTACCTTCATAACCAATAACTTTTGACAGTTTTTCTACAAGTTCTTTTATAGAAACATCCTCACCGGTACCAATATTAACAAACGGCACTTTCTGATTTCTGGCAGAAAAATTTTCCAGCAAAAATAGGCAAGCCTCCGCTAAATCGTCTACGTGCATAAACTCTCTCCTTGCCTTACCCGTGCCCCAAACAACCAATTCATTCTGCTGATTAACTTTCGCGTCATGAATCTTTCTAATTAAGGCGGGTACAACGTGAGAAGATTCGGGATCAAAATTGTCATTCTCGCCATAAATATTGGTTGGTAGACAAGAAATAAAATCCTGATTAAACTCGGCCGAAATAGAACGACACAATTCGATACCGGCGATTTTGGCTATTGCATACCCTTCGTTGGTGGGCTCAACTGGGCCGGTCATAAAGTACTCTTCCTTCATTGGCTGAAAGCATTCCCGCGGATAGATACAACTACTACCCAAAAATAATAATTTTGTTACTACAGCTTCGTGGGCTGACCAGATAATATTATTTTGAATCTGCAGATTTTCAAACAAAAATTCAGCCGGCTTTTCCATATTCGCTGCAATTCCGCCGACCCGGGCCGCCGCCACAACCACATATTCCGGTTTTTCTTTTTCAAAAAACTTTCTTACTTCAGTTTGATTCAGTAAATCCAATTCCTGGTGAGTTTTTAAAACTAAATTAGTATAACCGGCCACTTGCAGCTTCCGGACAATCGCTGAGCCCACCATGCCTCGATGTCCGGCAATATAAATTTTAGAACTTTTTTCCATATGTTATCTGATTAAACCACAAAGCTCGCTCATTTCCGCTTCAGTCATCTCCGGGTTGTTGCCAAAATAAAAGCCATTTTTGTGAATATATTCGGCGTTAGGACAAGAAAAACTTTGTTTAATATATTTCTTAAAAAATGGCTGGTTGCTGATATTGCCGGCGATGATTGGCCGGATTTCAACATTTGACTTAATAAATTTGTCTTTATACTCTAAAAATAATTTATTGGTTTTAAATACCAGCGGCATGGCGAAATTTGAAACTAAATCCAGGTGAGAAATTTCCAACGGAATAATATCTTTATTATTTTTTACCGCTCCGGTAAAACTTTTAAAATTCGACTCCCGTTTTGAAACAATTTCATCCCAATAAACAAGCTGACTTTGACCGATAAACCCTTGAATTTCGGTCGGCCGCGCATTGTACGCCAAGTCATAAAATGTATAACGGGCGTAGAAATCGTCGACTTTATTCGCATTCCTTAACTTTGTTTGTTGTTCTTCGTTTAAATTACGGTCCCAGCCGTGCGCCCGAACCATAAGCAACATTTGGTGCAATTCATCGTCGTCGGTACAAATCATACCTCCTTCAATGGTGGAAAAATGATGGCCAACAAAACTGGAAAAAGTTGAAGCTAAACCAAAATTACCCAACAATTTACCATCTACCTTTGAGCCGAGTGCTTCACAATTATCTTCCAAAAATATAATTTTTTCCTGATTGCAAAATTCCTTAATTGAATCAATGTCGGCAGAAAAACCAAGCGCATTAGTTAAAAATAGAGCTTTGAGTTTAGTTTTTTTATGGGTCTCCTTCAAAATCTTTAAGGAAGTATTTAAGTTGTTTAGTTCAACATCCAAAATTACCGGTTCAAGTCCAAGCTGAATAATAGGCATAACGTTGGTCGACCAGGTAAGCGCCGAAACTCCCACCCTGTCCCCTTTTTTCAGTCGGCCTAGATTAAGTAAAGCCTGAACCAAGACCAGATTGGCCATACTGCCACTACTCACGAAAACCGCGTTACGGCGCTGTTGCTTCGCTGAAAATTGTTTTTCAAACAAAAAACAATTCGCACCCATGCTCAACACATCGGCGCTGCGGATAAAATCTACCAATTTTTCTTTCACTTCTGATTCGTGAAAAAAGGTTGATTTGATAAGTTTGATCATACTTTTTCCATTTCTTCCCTGCACATTATTTCTATTAACTCTTTAAATTTAACTTTGGCTTCCCAGCCTAATTCTTTCTTTGCTTTTGAAGCATCACCAATCAAATAATCGACTTCGGTGGGACGGAAATAATGCGGGTCAATTTCAATGATTGTTTTACCGGTTTTTTTATCAACCCCCTTTTCGTTCAGTCCTTCACCTTTCCAGACCAATTCGAAACCAAAATATTTTGCCGCAATTTCTGCCAACTCCCGCACACTGTGGGTTTCGCCGGTCGCAATTACATAATCAGCCGGCTTGGTATGCTGAAGCATGGCCCACATCGCTTCAACATATTCCTTCGCATAACCCCAATCGCGTTTGGACTCCAAATTTCCTAGGTAAAGCTTGTCCTGCTTGCCGGCTTTTATTTTTGCGAGGGCAGCTACAGTTTTCTTGGTGACAAAAGTTCCACCGCGGCGGGGAGATTCGTGATTGAATAAGATACCGTTACAAATAAACATGTTGTATGCCTCGCGATAATTAACCGCCAAATAATGAGCGTAGGCTTTGGCACAGCCATAAGGGCTGCGCGGATAAAAGGGCGTGGTTTCTTTTTGAGGAGTTTCCAAAACCTTACCAAACATTTCCGAAGATCCGGCCTGATAAAATTTAACCTTGAGACCGGTTTCTCTTACTGCATCGAGTAGTCGCAGCGTACCTAACCCATCCACCTCTCCGGTATACTCCGGCATTTCAAAACTGACCAACACATGACTCTGTGCGCCCAGATTATATATCTCATCGGGCTTTACCTTTTCGAGAATGCGGTTCAAATTACTGCCGTCTGTCAAATCGCCATAGTGCAAAATCATTTTTGGCCGCTCGGCGTGCGGATCCTGAAATATTCCGTCAATCCGGCCCGTATTAAAACTGCTGGAACGGCGGATAATTCCATGGACTTCGTAACCTTTTGACAAAAGAAATTCCGCCAAATATGATCCGTCTTGTCCGGTAATACCGGTGATTAGCGCTTTTTTCATATATTATTAACATTATCTAAAACATCTGAATACCCTTGCTTACGCCATTTAATAAAATTATACAATGGATACCCAGTTACAAAAAAAACGGTAAAACAGAAATACCAATATTCACCAAAAGCGTCTGTATGAATTAATTGCCAATTTATAAACCAAACGATGTAGGAAATTAGGGGTGCCGTTCCAAGCCAAATTAATAATTTTTCTAAATATAAATTTCTACTGATAAAATAAACAATTAAACCAAGCGGCAAAATCCATACAAAATACCAAGGCCAAATAGATTTTTGCCAGATTACTAAATATGAAAATAAACTTATAAAAATTGAAACGATATATTGTGAAGTTGAAAAAGTTTGTTTTTTTAAAAATATTTTAAAAATATTTTTTATTAAAGGAACTAATAAATATATAAACGCAACAAGTACAACTGCGTGGGCAAACCGAGTTAAATACCAATGGTAATTGGTACCAAAAATATTTTTGAAGAATGGCAGGAAACTATAATAAACTACTGAAAATATACTTGAAATAGCCCACTTAGATTGCAATATAATAAAATTAAAAACACTAAATCCTACCCAGTATTTATACCAAACACCGATTGTTAATAAAATCGTCAAAATTGAACCAACAAACAAATTCACTGTGTTGCTTTTCCAATTTAGTCGGTTTGTTTTTTGCCACCACCACAATAAAAACCAGGGAGCAACTAAAATTGGTATAAATTTAATCCAAACCCCTATTGCCAAAAGCGGAAAAACTAACCACCATTTATTATGGTGAGCAAAAATAATAGCTAACAAAAGAAATACAAGCCACAAAATATCAAAATGACCATCGACCAAACATTCAAATAAAAAAATTGGTTGGGTGAACCAAAAAATATAAAAATTATTTAAGCTTGCGCTTGGGACAATCATTTTTATTATATATTTTATTAAATACCCGCAAAGCGCAACTACACCGACCATAAATATTTTCCAAAACAATATGAATGTATATATTTTATTATTACTTAATTTATAAAATATATTTAATATATCCAAAACAATTGGCCCGTATGAATACCCGGCCAAAATTTCAACTACTTGCGAATTGTTATAATCCTTTTCCCAATTCCACTGGCTGGAATATAAATTTATCCCCCCTGATGCTGCTTTACCCGAGCTAAAATAGTGGGTCATATCACCAGATCCGAAAGGAAATATAAAAATCGGCAACAGCAAAGACAAGCCAATTATTAAATATTTTATATTATTTTTAATAATATATTCTTTCTTAAAAACCTTCCAACAAAATATACCGCTTAAAAATAAATTTATAAAAAATATCGAGATTATAAAAATATCGATAAACTTGCTACTGCCTGTAACATTTTCAGCGCAAAATAACCAATTCTTTTGAAAAAAACAGGATTTACTAAATAACATTGGATATTGAAAAACAGAAATAACCGCCAACGTCAGCCAGTTTAATGAATATATTATGTAAAATTTATTAACCTGTAACATATACAATCTACTAACCCTTTAATTGCTCTATAAACACTGAAAAACAACTAACCACATAATTTAGCATTTCCGCTGTCAGACCAGGGTAAACCCCAATCCAAAAAGTATTATTCATAATAATATCGGTATTTTCCAGGTTACCAACTACACGATAATCCGGCTTCCGGTCTACAAAAGAGGGTTGACGAAGTAAATTACCGGCAAAAAGATATCTGGTGGCAATTTTTTTGTCCTGAAGGAATTTAACAATTTCCCCGCGTTTAAATGGCGCATTGTTTTTTACGGTGAGCAAAAAACCAAACCAGCTTGGGTCGGATTCCGACAACCACTCCGGCAAAATAAAATATTGGCCGTATTTTTTTAATCCTTCGTAAAGAATTTTAAAATTTTCTTTTCGTTTTGCAATAAAACTGTCCAGTTTATCAAATTGAGCAAGACCAATCGCCGCCTGCATATCGGTAAGCTTTAAATTATAACCGATTTCCGAATAAATATATTTGTGGTCGTACCCTTCCGGTAATTCACCCAATTTCCAGCCGAAGCGTTTTTGGCAAGTATTATCATTGCCGGGTTCGCACCAACAATCGCGCCCCCAATCACGGACTGATTCAATAATTTTAAAAAGCTTCGGGTCATTGGTAAAAACCGCACCACCCTCCCCCATGGTAATATGGTGGGCAGGATAAAAACTGCAGGTAGCAATATGACCAAACGTGCCGGTGTGTTTTCCACTAAATTTTGCCCCAAGTGCGTCGCAATCATCTTCAATCAACCATAAATCATTTTTTTCGCAAAAACTTTTTACTTCTTTCAAATCAAATGGATTACCGAGCGTATGTGCGACCATAACCGCCCGGGTTTTTACCGACAGAGCCTTTTTCATCGCCTCAATATTGATGTTGTATGTACCTAAATCAACGTCTACAAAAACCGGAGTGAGTCCGTTTTGAATAATGGGTGTTACGGTACTCGGGAAACCCGCCGCGACGGTAATCACTTCATCACCGGGTTTGAGTCTTTTGTCGCCTAATTTTATAGAAGTTAAGGCGATGAGAGCAACCAAATTAGCAGATGATCCTGAATTTACTAGTGATGCATAATTTACCCCGAGCCACTTGGAAATTTTGTGTTCAAAAAGGGTTGTAAACCGTCCTTCAGTCCACCAACCGTCTAAAACCGCTTCGGTGGCCAGGATAATTTCCTCTTCGTCAAAAACCTTACCGGATACCGGAACCGATGATTCACCGGGCACAAACGGCTTTCGGATAAATTTGGCTTTATAGGCCTTTAATAGCTCATTTTTTAGCGATTCTTCCATACTTATTTAGCACTTTTTCTGCGATGATTAGGCGATAATTTTACCAATTTTAAGGTAAAAATGCAAACTTTGGGGTAATTAAAGAAGCGCCCTATCTATTAACTCCGAAGAGTATGGGATAGGGCGCTTTGGCCGGAAAAGAACGATAGCCTAGTGAGACGAGCGATATGCAGCGACCGCAGCCGGGATGAGGTGATCCCGGTGAATGTTGACCGTATTCTCCGGCAGCTTGTCGACCGGACACCAGATGTGCCGGTTGTCGACGCGGGGCTCGCCGTCGAACTTCACGAGGTAGATGAGCGACAAGAAGTCGCCTCTCTGCTCGTTGGAGAAGTACTGCCCCACCAGCTTGAAGTCCATGATCTCGGACCCGAACTCACGAGAGAGACGCCTCGCGACGAGGTTTGGCTTCTCCCGGGGACGGAAGGCCGAACCGGGGGCATGCCACTCCCCAGGATAGGCCGTGTCATCGTCGGCACGCTTCCTGAGGAAGACCTCGGGCTTCTTGGTCTTCGGATTCAACCGGAGAGCAACGCCCTCGAAGGCGATGCTCCAAGTGAGCCTGGAGAGACTGTCAAACAGCACCGTGCCGTAGGGCTTCGAGGGATCCACCAGTCGGAGCAACTGAGCCAAAGCATTCTTCACAGCTTCCTCGCCGTTTGGATCGCCCTTGAAAAGGGCGGTGAGTCTGGTCACGGCGACCCACACCTGCTGGTTCAGCGATTCGGAATTCACGGATTCTCTCCTGGTTTGCTTTCGGCCGAGAGTGGCCAAAAGACCAATAATAATACCCTAAAATAGCAAAAAAATCAAGGTTAAACCTGACTTTTTAGCTAATTTATGCGTAAAATCAACTATACCGAAGCAATTTTCCGATTTTTTACTCTTAAAAAGGGTGCTTCTACCAAATAATATGTAGTGGCCGAAACAACTAAAGTTAAGACGATGTTGATAATAATTTTTTGAGCGTTCGGAAGTGCGAGAACGTCTACTTTACTAATAATAATGGCGTGCCAAATATAAATACTAAAACTAATTTTGGCTATATACAAAAATGGTGCGGAAGTAAATATTTTTGATAATAGAGACCGGTCGTTCATCAAAAACGACAACATGCAAAAAACGGTAATAAAACCAAGAAGAACCGGAGCAAAAACATAGGATAATGTCGGCAAGAAACTCAAATCGTAATAATGCACAAACAATATAAACACGACCACCGAAGCAATTTGCAGATACTGATTGCCGATATAATTCAAAACCTTGGCGTGATTTACATATAAATACGCACCAAGCATGCCGAGCGCGAAATAATCAAAATTTGCGGGTGTGAACCGCATAAATTGCATACTGGGTGTCTTAACCAAATAAACCAGCGCCAAACGATAGGCAACGCCCAACAATAGTACTCCCACAAATAGTAATATATTTTTTAATTTATAAAAAAAATGATAAAAAATCGGTAACAAAATATAAAAATGCATTTCTACCACTAGCGACCAATAAACCGGATTAATAGTAATAGTGCCACCTCCCCCACCGCTTTTTATCCCGCGAGTAAATATTAAATTATATAAAATCGACCGTACGCCATCGGCAGCAAAAAGGATATCATGCCGCAAAAATATAACAATAAAAAATAAAGAAAAATAATACAACGGTAAAATTCTAAGTAGTCTTTTTTTGATATAAGCTTTTAATTTAGGACCATCTAGCTGCTCCTTGTTTTTGTAAAGCTGATAAAAAAGCAGAAAACCACTCAAAACAAAAAAAACACTGACACCAACCGTACCGCCATCGGTTACCAATTTTACCCAATTGATAATACTAGTTCTGGAAAACGCAAAAAGGTAACCGGTATGAAAGACAAATACAGCGATGGTTGCCGCCGCCCGGACAAAATCCAAAAATTTCAATTTTCCATTTTTTACTAATACTCCAGATTGCGACATAATTGAGCTAGATTCATTATTTCTATTAAGGAGTTCTTTGACAGGCACAGAATGACAACTAAAAATTTATCCGCTCTTTTTCAATCAACAGGGGGCGGTGGCGAACCTGGGTATAAATAGCACTAATATATTCGCCCAAAATACCAATAAAAAATAATTGAACCGAAGAAAATAGAAAAATTCCAATAATTAGAGGGGCTAAACCGGTCTGGAAACGGTCCCAATAAAGCAATTTGAAGGTAAAATAAATTATACCAATCACAAAACTTATTACCGACATCCCAAATCCGATAAAACTTGCCAACCGAAGCGGAATTTTTGAGTGATTGACAAAACCCAACATCGCCACATCATAGAGCGAATAAAAATTATTACTGGTTTTACCTTTTTTTCGCGACGGTTGAACATATGGTACTTCGAACCGATTCCAACCCAATTCCGTGACCATTCCCCTCAAATATGGATACGGATCATCTATGGTCCGTAAAATTTCAATAAATTTTTGGTCATACAATCCAAAACCGGTGAAATTTTTAATTTGTTCCACTTCTGAAAATTTATTAATCAAATAATAATACAATTTCCGGACAGCAAACATAAGGGGGTTTTCTTCGCTTTTATTCTTTACTCCGACCACTATTGAATAACCCTCTTCCCATTTTTTTAAAAAATCATTTATTAACTGCGGGGGATCCTGAAGGTCGGCGACCAAAAGAATAATTGCCTGACCGCGGGCCTGTAACAAACCATGGTATGGCGAACGAATATGGCCAAAATTCTTAGAATTAACAATGATTTTAACATTCTTATCTTTCACGGCAATATTTTTCAAAATCCCGACAGTTTTATCCTTAGATGCGTTATCAATAAAAATATGCTCGTAATTATATTGCGGCAAGCCAGCAAAAACCGCCTTCGTTTGATTATATAATTCCTCAACATTCAACTCCTCATTATAAGTCGGCGTTACCACGCTGATAAGTTTTTTTTCATCCATAAAAATGTAGTTATTTAAGAAACATATTTATTTTTTTCTTATGATGGTCTAAATGCAAAAAGAAAAAATTTGTTTCTATGGTTTGCTCGTCCATTTTGTAAAATGGTTTCAAATAATCACCGTCGATCACAAAACACCCATAACCGATGTCTGTCAATAATTTAATAATTTCATTCGGATGATAGTTAAATTTTTCCGACCATTTTCTAAGCATCTCGGTAAAAATAACCGGTTTATATTTAGCGATAGATTTCAATCCCCCCTTAAAAGCTAACAGCTCGGCCCCCTCAATATCGCATTTTATAAAATCTAATCCGACATTGTTCTTCGCGACAAAATTATCCAACATTATTACCGGACAATTTATTTTTACCACTGAATCCGTATTCGTCAAATTCGCTGCAGAAGCATTTGCCGACCCTTCGGGGTAATAATAAAATGGAATTTCCTTCTCCACGTCGGAAAAACCGAAATTATTTATATTTATATTTGAAAATTTATTTAATTCAATGTTGGTTTTCAAATATGAATAGGTCCTGGGTATTGGCTCAAACGCATATATTTTACAATCTGGAAATGATTTAGCGATATTAAATGAATACCATCCATAATTCGCACCGATATCAAAAACGGTGCTTTTTTTATCAATTAGTTTCAGGGTAAAATCAAGCTCGCTTTTTTCATAATGGTCAAAATTCAATATTTCAATTGGGGCAATTCTTTTATCCCCTTTCGCGCAAAGAATTTTAATACCGGAGTCTTTGGTTACCATTATTACTTCTCCATTGGAAATTTCTATTTTTTCGATATCAGTATCCTTGATAAAATCCGCATACTCAAATAAGACGGCGTGATTTTGATACATAATATCAATGTACTCCGCCTTTGGAATAGCACCTTTTTTATAGTCCAATTTATTTTCTATTAATTTTTTCATATGAATATATAATGAATATCCTTATTGCTCAAAGCTTTTAATCATCCTCCTGAAGCCTTCCTCGATTGAATAAACTGGCTTCCACCCCAATCCGACAATTTTGCTGATATCCGGAAGATGCCCGGAAGCGGCGGTTTTAAGATAATTTTTATCTAAAATTTCATTTCTTTTTATTTTTAGATTTTTCTCCGGAAACATATTTACCAGAGTACCGGCTAACTCGCTAATACTTACCAATTTGTCACCGCTGACGTTATAAGCCTCACCGATATTTCCTTTTAATAACACGGTAAAAAATGCGATTGCGGCATCGGCAAGATAACAAAAAGTTCTTTTTGCGCTTCCATCACTATTCATAGTAATATCTTCATTATTGACTATATTACGGACAAAATCTGCAAAAACCCGTCCATCATTAAGTCCAACACCCGGACCATAGGTATGAAATGGTCTGACCACCTTGATAGGAATTTTGTACTGGCTAAGCCAGGCCTGGCACATGTTTTCACCCATTCGTTTGCTTTCCGGATAACAAGATTCAATGGTAAACGGATCTAGTATGCCAAATTTTTTTTCGTTATTTGCCTGCTGATTATCCCCAATTGGGCCGTAAACAGCCCCCGAGCTGAAAAAGATAAAACCTTTCAGACTTTTTTCTCTTGCTAATTCCAAAAGATTGTAAGTGCCAAGTACGTTTGGCAAAAGTGTCCCAACCGGATCGCTGCCATAATATTTAGGACTCGCCTGGCTTGCCGCATGAATTATGTAATCTAAATCATTCGATAAATTTATCTTGTCACAAACGTCCTGGATAACAAACTCCAAATTTTTATCGTCTTTGTGACGTCCAAATTTTTTTTGAGCTTTTTCAATATTTCTAACCAAAGCAAAAATTTTCGCTTTATTTTTTAACAAATTTTTGTTCAGATATAAAATTGTTTCCACCATGTAAGCCGGCAGTGCACCGTTGGCGCCGGCGATTAAAATATTTTTTCCTTCCAATTCATGCCATGGCAAATCGGCTTTCATTATATAGGCTAAATCTTCATCAATAATTTTATTAAAATTATCTCTCATAATCAATAAATGATTTTTTGTTCAATGTCGGCAAAATCTTACGATAATACTCCACCAAGTTTGAAATAGAAACACTAAAAGGAGTAAAATCAATCATTTCCATCTCATTTAGCAACCGGGAATTATTGCAACTATACTCATTGCCTAAACCTGGTTCGGAAATTTTAATCGGAACCTTAACACCTACTTCCTTGATAATCATTTCCGCGAGAGTTTTCAAACTAACATCCTCACCTCTACCAATATTAATAAATTTCTCCACCGGTTTTTTTTTGATAATTTGATCTAAAATTTTTACAAAATCATCAATAAATATGTAATCAAATTTTACGTCTTGCCGTATGGTAATCGGCAAATTAAAAAGCACCTTACAAATAGCATTGGAAATAAATCGAATCTCATAATTTTCATATTTTCCAAAAACTCCAAATAGTCGAAGATGGGTAATATAGTCTACCTCGCCCGCGAATTTCGCGCAGATATATTTATAAAGGCCATACTCATCGGCTGGAACTGTCCGATCAAAGTCATTTTCCGAGGTCTTTTTAAGATTCTGTTTTTTATCATATTCCGCCCCTGAACCCAGCATTACCATTCGATTAAAATATTTTTTTGCTCTTACAAGATTATAAAATATTTTTAAATTATTCAGAGTTATCATCGGGTCAATCCGGTTTTTTATATACACTCCTTCCGCAGCTGAATTAACGACAATATCAACCGGATTTTTTTTAAAAAAATCCAGCACGGCCTCGCTATCTAATAGATTCAGCTCAGCGCGGTCCGGAGCGATAATATTATATTTATCACCTAACTGTTCCAATATATTTTTGCCGATAAATCCTGATCCGCCTGCCAGAAAAACGGTAGTTTTTAAAGACATATCTAAGCCGATTTTTTTGTTACTTCAAACTCCGCCTTGATTGCCCGTAGTAATTTCATTTTTTCCTCACTTAAAAACGGATATTGGTTATCGAGAGCGTTTCCAAAAGTTACTTTTGGTTCAAGGGTGGTGTTAAACGGTATTTTAACTTCAACTAAAACTGCTTTTTTTGAATTTAAAATTTTGGAAAATTCAATTTCTTTCAAACCGCTGTCAATAGAAACATAATCCAGCTCGTAGGCGGAGGCAATCTTCCTAAAACTGGGATTTGAATAACCAATTACGGTAGATTGAAAATTACTCTTCAGGTATGTGGTTTGAAAATCTTTGACCATGCCGAGCGACTGGTTGTTTAATATAAATATCTTAAGCGGTACTTTTTGGTGCCGAACAGTTTCTAACTCCTGAATATTCATTTGAAACCCGCCATCGCCGCAAAGTACGACCACGGTTTTGTTTGTGTCAGCAAAGTGTGCCCCGATTGCTGCCGGCAAAGCAAACCCCATGCTACCCATGCCACCGCTAAATAACAGGCGCTGACCAGGCTTGGTTTTCCAAGATTGTGCCAGCCACATCTGGTGGTTACCGACATCGGAAACAACCGAAACATCTCTACCGGAGACGGCTGATAATTTGGATATAAAAGTATTGGGATCGATTTGTTTAGATTTGACGCTCTTTTTTGAAAAGTTTTCTTTTACCCTGCGAATAAAAAACCGCCAGGCGTTTTTTGGATTCGCCCTTAAATTCTTGGCCAGATTAAAAAAACTTCTCAAATCCATTCCAAATGACAGGTGAGATTTTACAATGTTGTTTATAGAATACGGATCGATATCCACTTGAACTACCTTAGCATGCGTTGCAAACAGCGCCGGGTTGCCTATTTGCCGCACATCCAAACGCGAACCAAGCGAAATAATCAGGTCGGCATTAGCAAATACAATATTGGCCTCGCGATTTCCGTAACTGCCGATAAAACCGACAAAATCATCTGAGGAACCGGGAAAAGAATCTAAACCCATCAGCGAGCTGACAACCGGAAGATTATTTCTTTTTACAAAATTTTCTAATTCCTTTTGGGTGTTAGAGATTTGAATGCCGCCGCCGATTAAGATTACCGGGGCACTAGATTCCTTAATTAGCTTTTCAAGTTTTTTAATTTTATTTTTTAGACCCGGTTCAACGGATTTCTTGAGGAGTTTTTTATGCTCTGGGGAGCCATAAAATTTTCTAAACTTCGATATTTCCAACGAAGTACGCTGAAGATCAATCGGGATATCAAGTAAGACGGGTCCGGGCCTGCCTGATTTCATAAAAAAATGCGCCTTTTCAAGCTCGTACAAAACATCACCCACCTTTAATACCTGTTTTGCGTATTTCGTAAGCGTTTTTACCACCGAAACGATATCCGTTTCCTGAAATCCATTTTGCCGAATATTGGCGTTTTTTTTGATATCTTTGGTGTTTACCTGACCGGTAATATACATGGTCGGCACCGAATCAAAAAAACAACTGCCAATGGCGGTAATAAGATTGGTGGCACCGGGGCCACTGGTAGCCGTAGCAACACCAAAATTTTTGCTTATCCGGGCATAGCCCTCGGCGGCAAAACCGCTGGCTTGTTCGTGCCGGCTGGGCAAGCATTGAATTTCCGGAGTCCGGCTGATCGCATCTTCAAGATAGGCAATCATGCCGCCCGCGACATCAAAAACATGAGAAATTTTATTTTTCTTTAAAAAATTTGCTACCACCTCCGCGCCAGTCATAACCGCCATAAAAAATTATTTTAAATAATTTTTATACCACTCAAAGGTTTCTTTTATCCCCTCTTCAAAAGTAAAAGCAGATTTCCAATTTAACAATTTTTCCGCTTTGTCATAATTCAAGCTTTGTTCCGGAATTTCATTTTTTTGATTATTTACAATTTTGAAATTAACTTTTTTACCCATGACGGCGCCAATTTTTTCTACCATTTCCAAAACTGAATAATTATAACCGGTACTGAAATTAAAGGCTTCACCTTTATATTTTTCAATATTATTCATCAATTTTAAATAACCATCTACCACATCTTTTATATAAACATAATCCCGAATAAATTTACCATCACTACGGATAACAAGCTCCTCCCCCAAAATAGCAGCTTTCATAATGCCGGGTACAATACGATTAAGATTTAGATCGCCAGGACCATAAATATTACCAAATCGACTAACTGCAACCGGCATTCCATAAGTCTTCGCATAAGTACGCGTAATAAGGTCTGCACAGGACTTAGAAACGTCATAAGGATGATCACCGGCCATTGGCGCGTCCTCCGTCGCATTGTCGCATTTCTTACCGTAGGCTTTGTCGCTTGAGGCAACAACAACACCCTTAACCCGCGGATAAAGACGAGCTGATTCCAAAATATTTATTGTGCCGTTAATGTTATCTTCCAGAGTTTCACGCGGGTTAAAATATGCAGTTTCAACTATTGGCTGAGCGGCCACATGAAAAATATATTCGATTTCATAGCGAGTGACCACATCAAAAACCCGTTGAAAATCTTTAAGATCACAATCGGCCATGATTACCTTTTCACCGAAATTTTTACCAGCAAAATATGAACGCGGATTACTAGAGCGTTTGGTAACAGTAACTAGCGCGCCCAGAGACAAAAGTTTTTCGGTTAAATGCGAACCGACGAGGCCAGTTGCGCCGGTAACCAGAACATTTTTTCCTTTTAGAGACATAAAAAATTGGTTAATTACCAAACTTTCCAAAACGGATCCTTTTTCCAAAGTTCATTCATTTCTTCGACTTCCTTATAAGTATCCATGCATTTCCACTTGCCATTATGTTCAAAAATTGACATTTGACCAGCCACGGCAAGCGGCTCAAAAATGCTTTCTATCATACTATCAGCTTCAACTTGCTTCAACACTTCATTTTTAAAAACCATAAAACCGCCATTGATGAAATCTTTGGCTTGCTGACGATCGTTTTCTTCAGTTACTTTGTGCTGATAAAAACCTTTTAATTTGTTAGTTTTAAAATCAATATCCAATAATCCGAACCGGTTGATATGATGAACGGCAGTAGTCGTGCCAATAGTATTTTGAGTTTTATGAAAATCAACCAGTTGTTTAATATTAATATCAGCGAGACCGTCACCATAAGTAATCATGAAATCATCCGTTCCAAGGTACTTCGCACAACGACGGACCCTCTCACCGGTCAAGCTATTCTCGCCGGTTTCGACGAAGGTAATCTTAAAATCATCCACATCATTATTATGAAAAGTTATTTCATGATTTTTGGTACTCAAAGTAAAATCATTAGTATAATTCCGCCAGTTTAAGAAATACTGCTTAATCATGTCTCCTTTATACCCAAGCGCTAAAATAAAATCATTATATCCATAATGAGCGTATGTTTTCATAATATGCCAAAGAATTGGCTTTCCACCGACCAAAACCAAGGGCTTTGGTTTAAATTCAGTTTCCTCTTTCATTCTGGTACCGGTGCCACCACAAAGGATTATTGTTTTCATATGCGAAATAAGTGAGTAAAATGAAAATTTATTTCATTTTCGAGCGAGTGAGCTTATATGGGCAAAACCCATATAATTGATTATTTCTTAGTTTTAGTTGACGCTCCGGCAGCTTTGGCAGCCTGTATGATTACTTGATTAATAGCATTTAATTGATCTTCGCCAAGGGTAACATTATTGTCGCTGGCTTGTTTTATTACCGCGAGAGCCTTTTCGGGTTGGCCGATTGCCGCAAACATATAAGCAAGGCGGAAATATCCTTCGGCGATCTTTGGATCATCGGTAATAGTTTGCTTAAATAATGTTTCAGCTTCTGCCACCTTACCGAGTTGAAGTTTTACAATTGCTAGATTATATATAACCTGCTGGCGACGAGGTGAAAGAGCCATCGTGTCCGTCAAATATTTTTCGGCTTTTATCATTTCGCTCGCGTCATTATTTTGAATCGCAAAAGTTTGATAAAGTTGCGCAAGAGTTAAGTGATTGCGAATGTCGTAGGGGTGTAATTCAATATTCGCAAGCATTGAAGATTCAACTATATTATAAAGCTGTTTTTTTAAACTAACATCGAGCTTGCTGCTAGTGTCACCAAGCGAACCAACGAGTGTTCTACTAATATCACTTCTGATATCATCAATGTGAGGCGAATTAAAATCAAGCGCAGATTCAATAAGCGGTACAGATTGAGTCACATCTCCATTAATCATTTGAAGCGCGTCCAAAGTTTTCATATTCGCGCGGGCAGGTTGAATATTGAGAACAAAAATAAATAACGCCGCGGTAAGCCCGGCTCCAAGCAATATTCCGTTACCGGCTTTTTGATCTAAAACTACTTTATTTTTTTCCGCACTAATTACAAAAACAACTTTAGACAAACTGTTGATCATGGCGAGCCAGAATACAAAATATAAATATGAAGTCGGATTTTCAAATACTGTAACATTTTCAAGTAAATGGGCCATGAGATAAGCTGCGCCAATAACTGCAATGTGCCGATCGACCCGACCACCTCGGTAAGCCGAAACTAACATATAAATTGCGGCGGCAAAAATAGCAAGATAAGTAATAATGCCAACTACCCCTTGTACTGCAAGCGTATTTACCAAAATGTTGTGGGCATTATCGAACCAGGTTTCACCATAGCCGTATTCTAGCGAACGAGCGTCATAATGGGCATTAAATGCATAGAAAAAGTTATTTGGACCCCAACCGAGAATCGGTCGGTCTTTCCAGCCCTGAAACGCCGCCCCCCAAGCAATGACACGGGCACCCTCTTGTAATTCTTTTACAGAAGTATTTAGAACGCGAGAAAGCGCCGGAATATCGGTAACAAATTTGGACTGGCGATTTACATAAGCGAGCCCCAAAACCGCTACGCCCAAAATTATAGCTCCTAATAAATAATTTTTTACTTTTGATTTTCCTTTTAAAGTAAAAGCATAACTTATCATCGCAAGGCCAATACCAAATATTAAACCAAGTAAAGAACCACGGGTGCCGCTGAAAATAATGCCGATGAGCGCCAAAATCGCAAGTAAAACGTATATTACTTTTAACCAAATATTTTTTTCTTTCAAAAATAACAAACTAGCAACCGCAAACAAAAATAAACCATAACCACCGACATAAATAGCATTGCCAACTGTCGCTATAACACGCCCACTTCCGCCATTAAGAAGAAAATTTGGATTAAATACTTGGAGCAATCCGACAAACATTACACAAGATCCGGCAACTAAAAAGATTTGCAATGCCAATTTCCAATCCTCCCAGGTAC
Organism: Patescibacteria group bacterium; assembly: GCA_041661385.1. Lineage (GTDB taxonomy): Bacteria > Patescibacteriota > Patescibacteriia > Magasanikbacterales > GWA2-37-8 > JAKANM01. Next base: position 35,000 of record JBAZUP010000001.1, on the reverse strand, counting down.
GAAATACCTGGGCGCATATAAAAAAATAAGCAATATAATGAATAATGGTAAAAAGACCAAGCATGCGTTCGTGGTTATCCCAAAAACTGTGATACGGATCAGAACCAAAAAAAGTAGAAAGGGTAAAACTAACTAGAAAACCGAGTACTGCCCAATTTAACCAAGAAGCGCGGGGGCGATATTGAGCGGGGTTGATATATAAAAGAATGGCGTATAGCGCAATAATAAGGGTAGTAAGCGAACGGAAAAGAAGAATTTTAGGAACAATGAAAGGAAAGATAAATGAACTCGGCGCGACGACGAGCGGGACAAAAAAGGTGGCGAAAATTAACCATTTTATTATCGTTTCGATGTGCTTTTTTGACATAATAAATTATAAAAAAGGGACTTCATTAAGGGGTTGAAGCTTCGCTTATTATAGTTAAATAACGGGTCTTTGTCAAAGATAGTCACCAATCTGGCTGTTACTCAAACAACAGTCCTCGCCGGACTGGCTGCCACGCCTGCGCGGCGAGCGGTTTCTTTTTGTTCGCCCAAAAAGAAACCAAAAAGGCTCCGAGTCGGTTGTTCCACTTCGCCACTTTCTAGGGCTCGTCTCACTGTGGCGCAGAACTCGCCTGTGGGCTCAAACAACTGCGCCACCCACGTTCACCTCGCCCAGACAAGTGGCATCGCTTCACAAAAGACTCGGACTCGCCAATTGGTAACAATTCGTGACCGAGCCTATATGAAGCGAGCCGCAAACTGCCCGACGAAATTAGATTTTTTCAATGCGACCTTGCACTTTTGAAAAAATCGTTTTGATTTCGCCGAGGCATTTGCCGAGCTAAGTATCAGCTCGGCGCCTTTTGGGATCCACCCGTTTTGGGCGCACAAAATGGGTGGAAAAACGTTTTAAAATAAAACCAAGGAAACAAAAACCACCTGCCCGAAGGCAGGTGGTTTTGACGATTGTGAGCTATCGAGAAACTGTGCTTAGTTTCTAACTCAAGCGGATTATTGCTTGGAAAGAGTGGCTAAGGATGGTTTTCCATCAGCTTTGAGACCGGTTGCAACAGTTGCCAAATTACCACTGGCATCTACGCTATAACCGAGATCTGAACCAACAACTGAGTATTTCACATCACCAAGTGATGCAATTGACAATTGGAAGTTATCTCCAGAAACAGCGGAACCAAGTGTATTGATAGCAACAGTGACGTAGCGGTAGGCTCCACCATCAATGGTGAAGGGACCGGTGCCTGTGCTTGAAGCAGTAAGATTCGAGAAATCTACGCTAGTCCAAGTACTAGAAGCTGTGTTACCAACGAAATTAACAGAGTTCAAATCTGAGTAATACAACTTGTAAGTTGTGGTTGAACCAGAGTGAGTACCATTATCAGTGAATTTAACACCGGTAACAGTAATCTTTGAACCACCATTGTTGGTGATTTTAACAATTGCTAACTGAGTGCCAGCCACAATTGATTGAGTCTGGTTGCCAGTTGGAGCCTGTGCAGCGAGTGAAACGCTGAACGGAACAATGGAAGTGAATGCAGTTACAGCTGGAGTACCAACTATAGAAGCATTGACCAAAGTCTGACCGCTGGAAGCGCCCTTGGCACCGATGTCGGTGTTGGTGGCGAATGCGAAGCGGAAGCTGTCACCGATAACTACATTTCCCTGTGCACCTACGTCAGCTTTGACGTAGATGGTTACTGGGGTGCCTGGTTGTACCGCTGCTGGGAGCAGGTTATCGGTAGCAGTCCAAGTGTATGTGTAGTTGTTTGCACTGACGTAGTTCATTTGACCAGCAGATGCGAACGGAGCTGTATCGTTGTCACGATAAAGTTTCAAGTTCACAATGTCGTTAGATGTACCAATAGTACCAGTAGCGGTAATCTTGAAGCTGGTGATCTTAATTGGTTCATTTTGTGCAGTTAATTTAACTGCGAATACTGGAACGGCAGTCTGACCAACGAGGACTGTTTGGTCGTTCGAAGGTGAGGCTGAACCACCAGAAACTGTGGACAATGACAATGTGCCAGAGCCAGTAACGGACAATAACTGACCAGAACCAACGCCACCCGTAATGGTTGAACTCAAAGAGTTACCAGTTGAAATGCCAGTAGCAGTAACGTCCGCAATGCTAGCAACGGAGAATTTGTGGGTTGAAGTGGTACCAGTTAATACATCACCTTTTAGAGTGAGAGTAACAGCACCGGCTTTTGGCACAGTGATTGGGTTGGCAAGGTTGAACGAAGATGAAGCGGCATTAGTAGCGGTGCTTGCGGTAGTCACAATCTGATTACCATTAGCATCATACAATGCGAGGTTTCCAATATCAGTCAAAGTTCCTGACCAAACGTCAGAAATGACAATTTTGGAAACTCGGACGTCTTCACCAGAAGATACTGTACCAGCATTTAATTCAATGTTGGCAAGTACTACACCGGCTGAACCGGCAACTACACTCTGCGCAACTGGGGTAGCCATGGTGGTTACCTTCAGTGCGGCAGCTTGCACAGCCAAGGTGTTGCCTTGTGAGCTGTTTGTGCCTGGGTCAACAATGTCGTTGGTTACTAAGCGTTTAACTTGGACGAGGTCCATAGCGGCGTAAACTGTTTCGCCACTAGCAGCACCACTCATAACATTGCTTTCAACCGTAATGTAGCTGTTCTGACCAGCAGTCAAGACAGGATAGGAAGAAAGGGTTTCTGTTAATGCGGCACCGGCAAATAATGCTGGCGAACCACTCCATACGGAAGCGCCATTAACCTTGACAACTACTGAACCAGTCAATAATGACGGGGTCGAAGTGACGATGTTCAAGGAAATTTGGCGGAGTTCCATGTTTTCACCAGTTGGCTTCGCGAAGAATTTCGCGATTACAACACCGTTAGTTCCTGGGGAAATAGCGGATGAAGGTGAAGAGGTGTCCTTGTTAAAGCTGATAGAACCTGAACCAATAGTTACAAGGTTATAACTGGTCTTGTTACCTACTGGGAAAGTTGTACCTGTACCAGCAGTTCCACCAGAGGTGGTTGTTGGTAAGATGTTTGCACCAGTGTTACCACCGACCAAAATCGCATCATAGTCATTGTAAACTACGAATTGAATGGTACGAGCTGCACCATTTACGATTTTAGCGCGAACGGTAAAGTTCTTGGTGACGCCTTTGTCGATGTTATAAGCAGGGACGAGGCTGAAGACAACGGTCTTGTTGAGCTGTTGAGCTGTGGCAAGAACGGTGCCGTCTTGTCCAACCAATTGAACATCTTGGATGTCAGTGTCAGCAGAAGTACCATTGTTGTAAAGGGTAAGGCTGCTTAATTGAACATTTTCACGGCTGGATGTTTCATTGATTGAGAACTTCGCAATTTCTTGTTCATTGTTTGAATCAACGTTCAAGGTAGCGCCAGAGGCGTTAACTGGTTGTTCATTCAATGCTACTGCGGCAATAGCGTTTGAACCATCTTGTAAGGTGAAAACGTTACCAGTGACAGGGAAGCTGCCGGATACTGAACCACCGTTGGTGGTGACAGAACCTGAACCAGCTAAGCTGAACTGCATGGTACCGGTGGTACCAGATGCGGCAATATTCACGCGAACTGTTACAGTCTGGCTGGAATTGGCTTTTACAACAATTGGAGAGCCAGAGAACAATAGGGTGAGGTTGTTGTCGGTGTCAATGGATCCGGACACGTTGCCGTGGCGAACTCCAGAAGCATCTACAACATCAGCGCCGTTGATAGCTGAGTTAGCAGCAAAACCGCTCTTCTTGAGGGTTAAACCAGTAACAGCAACATCAGCGGAACCGGCAGTCAAAGTAACTTTCAATACTTTATTGAAAGCGGTACCAGAAGCCAATAAACCGGCTGCTGGGTTATCGATTGCGAGACCAACTGAAACAGAACCGCCGGAAACGGTGCCACCAGGAATGGTTGCAACTACGCCGCCAGTTTGAGTTCGGTCAGAAGTCTTTCCGTCTTCAGCAGCAATTTCGGCACCCATGGTGAAACCAGCGATGCTGGCGACCGGGCGAACGAAGGCTTGTTTGAAGCGGTTGGCTGTGAAACCAGTGGCTGAAACTTGTGAAAGTGAGCCGTCGGTGTTCACAAAATAGGTTTTGCCACCATTGCTGATGAGCATGCCTGGGTGAGCTTTTGCTTCTGTAAGATCAGCTGCACGGTTGGTGTAACTGTTCCAGAATACATCGGCTACTGTTCTTGCTTTGTAGGTAGTTCCATACAATGCTTTGGCTACCTCAGAGGTAACTTTGGCCAAAGTGTTGTTTGGTTCTATTACATATAATTGATCTGAGGAAATGCGCTTGACAACATATGAACCAGGGCGGAAGTTGACACCCATTGGGGCCATACTTGGCACTGGAAGCGCGTCGTAACATGCTTGTGAAATGGCGGTATAACCACCGTAGGAATCATTGGAATTCCAACTCTTGAATTCATCTCCACTTGGGAAATAAAGAACTTTGCCGTTAGAATCAACAGCGTAAATGGCTGGTCGGCCAGTTACTTTAATGAGGTCACCCGACTTGAAAGTTGGGCAGGTTTCGGCTTGGGCCATTGCTGGTACCAAAGCTGAGACACCTACAGACCACAAAATGGTACTGAAGACGGTACTAACGGTTAGGACTTTACGGCCTAATTTTAATACATTCTGCATAATAAATATAAATATTATCACTCCAAACCGCTTTTCCGGACGGAATCGCGATTTAGGGCGGAGCGGACTCGAAAACCTTGCGACCTTCGATATCCACTACTAATGAACCAGCCAAGGTGACTATTCACCTCTCGACATTTATAACTGATTCGGGTTTATAACGTATTCCCTCCCCTCTCTGTAACAAATCTTTTTGTTGCAGGGAGGGAGAGGATACCTGAATAAATAAATTAATGTGTACTAATTGGCGGCGTGCTGGACTGAACTTTCGGTGTAGTACTAATAGTACTGGTCGGATATTTCGGTAGCGGTAAAGTAGTGAGACTGGTGGTATTAATGGTACCAGTCGAAATAATTGCATCAATTGTTAATAATTTTACTGAACTCGAAACAATATCGATACTAGAAGTGGTGCCACTTGCGACAACATCTTTTACAACCTGCACAATAGGAATGAGCGGTTGAGTTTGTTCAATAGTTTTATCAGAAATGGTTTCAATATCTTTTGAGGCCTGTGACAATTCTTTCATTCGATCTACTGCTCCAGCTAAATTATCGGAACCAAGTAAAGCCTTAACCTCTACCGCCTTTCGACCAGCTTCCTCGCTAATCGTATCGGTAACTTGCACGGCTTGGTTGGCTTTGTCATAAACGACGGCAATTTTATTTGTTATTTCTTGAGTGGTGCTGGACATGGCGGAACCTTTAAAATCATTTACCAAACCGCCAACATCAGATTTGGCAGTTTGTAAAATCGTCTGCATGCCGGCAATATTTTCTCTGGATTGAGCAACTTCACCAACTGAGGTTTGAACAGTGGAATCAATAGCAGCTTTTACTTCTGCTTTAGAAACTGAGGTATCACCTTCAAGGTGTTTGGTAACCATAACTTCTACGGCCTGCATTGAAACATCTTGAACTAAATCTTTGGTTTGTTTTACTTCATTTAAAGTACGATCATTTCCAGCGGAAACAGCCATTAAATCATTTTTGGCAACCTGTAAAACTTCCTTAATTTGATCGGTGTTTTGTTTGATATTTTGAGCGTCCCCTGCTGACATGGTGCCGGAATTTTTACTCTGGTCTAATTTATCACTAATCGTATTCATTTCACTTCGTAAGTCCGCAACGGTATTAGCAACATTGGACATTTTTGAAGGATCATTAATAATTTTACTAGTTTCATCGGCGCGTTTTTTGGCGAGCTCAACATGCAATTTGGTTTCATCTGAGGTGTTACCGATAAGACCAACTACTGTAACCTGAATTTTTTCTGCATAACGTTTGGCGCCATAAAGATTTTCACCTGGCAAAGATTCTTGCGAAGCCATGACTGTACCGTAATACAAAGAAGGAGCAACCATAACCACAATGAGTGAGATAGCTACAAAACGTACTGTGCCGGATACCAAAGATTCTGGCATAAGGATGGCAAGTACCGCTTCAAAACGAGTATTAAAAGATACCTTTACTTTTTGAGGAATAGTATTTTTTATTTGAGAAAGCAAAAGCGAGCGGTTTTTAGCCACCCATTCAGCATTTGGCTTTACAGCCTCATGCTTCATTGAATTCAGTTGTCGCTTGAGTTCGCGACTCATAAGTGTTTATTCTTCCAAAAATGTTTTAAGTTTTGTAATCGCCCGATGAATCGTGACCCGCACGGCCACCGGCCCCTTACCAACTATTTCGGCTATCTCACTTACTTCAAGTTCATCCACATACCGGAGCGTAATCACTTCCTGATATTCTTGTTTTAATTTTTTTAACGCTTTTAAAATTTGTTCGGAATCAATCGCGGTAGTTTCTTTTTTTAACCAGGCGCCACGATCGCCAGCTTCAAAACCTTTTGCCAACTGATCTTCTAAATAACTTTCTGGTTTTGAGGATTTTTTTCGATATAAATCTATGACGCAGTTGCGGGCAATTTTATAAAGCAAAGCTTTAAAATTTTTGATATCGCGCCCCTCTTGTACATAGTGCCAAGCTTTTAAAAAAACATCCGAGGTGATGTCTTCTGCTTCTTCTCTACCGGACACTTTAAAATATACGAAACGATAAATCTGTTCCACGTATGTGTCGTAGAGTTTCGCGTAGCTCTCTGGATCGTTCTTCGTCTTCAATCGGTACAGTAGAATTTTCTCTGAGAATTTACCTGACATTATAGTAGACGCAAAAAAAATAAAAGTGTTACACTAGGCCACTTTAACCTCCCTTTATCTATTATATATAACGGTTCCGAATGCTGACATAATTAAGGCATATAGTATCAAAATATGGGTGAATAGTCAAACATTGGGATATTTTGGGGAAATGGCGTATTTTAGCGGATTTTTGCATATTCGCTCATATATATGCATCTCTGACAATTAAACTGGACAAAATGTCATTCCGAGCGTAGTCGAGGAACCCTTTCTCGCTGTCGCCCGCCTGCAACGCTATGCGTAGCATTGCGGGCAGGCTCAATCAATTCAATCATTTCTCTATAATACTTATTTCCTTAGCCCTGCCGGCGGCATCACTTTTCATAACTGAAAAGTAATCAAAAGGTTCTGGGGGCCGGCAGAACTCGTCGCGCGAGCTCCTCAAACAGCTGGCGGCCCCCAAACCCCCACTGGTTGGCCAACAAATGTCCCCCCGAGCCTTTGTGGAACGAGAGCAAATGGCCGGCGAAATTAGATTTTTTCAATGCGACTATGCACCTTTGAAAAAATCGTTTTGATTTCGACGTGACATTTGTCGAGTGAAACAACTGCGAGGCAATTTTGGGGTGCTACCCCGTTTGTTTGCACAAATGGGGTAGCGAACATCCGCCCGACAGGGCGATATAAAAAAATAGCGCGGCTGAGGCCGCGCATATTTGATATTTGTATACGCTATTGTATACAAAAAAAATGCCATATTTTTTCAAATGTGAATCGCTTATTTTAGCCATTTTGTATTAAAGTTTGTATACAATATTGTATACAAACATAAAATATTTTTAATGCCTTACCCCTTGACAAATAATCGATTTTATGCTAGGATGTATACACTATCGTATACAACCGTGTACAAATACTATGGCCGAAGACATAAATAACAAAGAGCAGAAAGAGCTAATTCGGGTATCTATATCCGAGGCAGCCCGGCTTTTTGGTGTTAATTCGCAAACAATCCGTCGTGCAATACGATCTCAGGAAGTAACTTATGTGGTAGTTTCCGGACGATATAAACTTAATTTTGAAAGCTTAGTTAAATGGTCACAACGACATACCACCGTAAAAAACAAATTGCTTAAAAAAGGTATTGGACAATATGTGGATAAGTGGAAAATAAAGAACCCACTCTACTCCCCCAACCCAAAGTCTATAAAACCAAAATTACCGACTGAAACCGGTGAAACAAACAAACCGGCTGTTCCCCCAGTTTTAAACAACAAACCAACTCCCCCACTTCAATAAGGGGAGTTTTTGTTTGCACGAGGAGTAAGGTATAATATCAATCAAATGATTAAAGCTATCTACAATTTCTTTCATAACCATTACCACCGCAAGTATCACGGTGTTTATGAACACGCCAAACAACTATTTGTGTTTGACATGTTTCTACTTGGATTTGCCATTTTAATGTTCGGCAGCAGCGCTTTCTTTTTCACATGGAAACCCAGTATTGGAAGTGAAGTAGCTATTTCTATATCACTTGGATCAGAACGAATAAAAAGCGGCAGTCCGGTACATCTTTCTATCGACTATACAAACAACAGCAAACAAAATCTTAATAACGCGATTCTTGCCTTGCGATTACCTCAGGGGTTTATTGTTGACGAAAAACTCACTTCTAATCTTGATCTCAAAAACCACACCATTACAATCGGCTCCCTTCCGCCCGGAAGCCACGGTTCTGCCGATATCTATGGAACGCTTTGGTCTAATATTAATGAAACAGAAAAATTAATTGCAACTCTTTCATTTAAGCCCGAAGGAAATACAAATATTGATCAATCTTCTGGTATTTATTTACTCACTCTTACAGACAGCGTTTTGCACGCGACCCTCAACTCACCATCAAAAACTTTTTCTAATCAAAAAATACCCTATTCAGTAGATTTAATAAATACCGGAAATATTACCCTGTCTGATATCCGATTAAACATTAACGGAAAAATGATAGATAAGGTATTTGAACTACCTCCAAATGCCACCACTTCCTACTCAGAAACATTCTTTACTCCGACCAAAGGAGGAAATTATCTATTTACTGCAGACACCAGAGTGATTATTAATGGAAAAACTTTTATTCAAAGCACTCAAAAAAACCGGCTAGAATTGTTTAGTCCGCGAATTACTCTTTCGACCAGACTGCAAGAAGCTCCACCCTATGCGGAACCGCTTTCAATTTTACCAGTGAGAATAATGTGGAAAAATGATAGCCAGTTTTCATTAAAAAACCAAAAGATTATTATCCAAACCACACCTGGCGTAGTCGACCTCGCTCTTACTGCCACCGAAAACCACCTAACCAAAGATGGCAACAACCTGATAATTAATGAAAAAACTCGCACAACCCTGTCCGATGGCAAACCAAATTCGGGCGATCAATTTGATATAAAAATATATTTGCTTCCAAACTTCGACAAAAAAGCATCCGGAATAAAGACCCTAACAATCAAACCTGTATTTGAAGCCGAAGCAGCCGATATGCCGGGGCAAGCTTTTACAACCGACGGATCCGCAACGAGCATTTCCCTTTCCGCCGAAGTATTTCTACGCAGTGTGGCGAGATATTATACCGATGAAGGTGACCAGTTAGGCCGCGGACTTCTACCCCCACAGGTTGGCAAAACAACCAAATATTGGATATTCACTACCCTTTTTGACAAAATAAATTCCCTGCGTGGCAATCGCTTAATTTTTACCCTAGCTCCCGGAGTCACCTTTACCGGGAAACAAAGCGTAACAATCGGGCCTGAATTGATTTTTAACCAGGCAAACCGAACTATGAGCTGGACTTATGACAGCGCTGTACCTGCGGACAGTGAAAGCGGATTCTATTTTGAAGTGTCTGTGACCCCCAAAGCTGAACAGGCCGGATATATTTTAAACTTAATTTCGGCAACAACCTATTACGGAATTGATGATGAGGTTGGTAAAGAATTTAATATTAAACTGAATAATACTTCAAACATTCTTCCGAATACAGATAAAGGATTTAAGAACGGAGCAATCGTCACACCATAAACAAATTTAATTAATTATTATAATAGCGCGGCCTCAGCCTCGCTATTTATATTTAAATACATCTTATCGCTATCGCGATGTTTACTCTATTTTCTCTTAAATTATTCTCAATGTTACTTTCATAACTGAAAGTAACCAAAGGTTTTGGGGAGATCGTCGATATAACCACTCGTTCGCGAGAACTCGGGATATCGACTTCCCCAAACCCCCGTTGTTGGCCAATTACCAACAATTCACCTCCGAGCCTTTGTGGAACGAGAATAAATGGCCGGCGAAATTAGATTTTTTCAAATCAGCATAATCACATTGAAAAAATCTAATTTCCTCGGGTAGTTTGCAACTCACTACGTATAGGCTCGGTCACCAGTTGGTAATTAGCCAACGTTCGGTTCCGAGCGCATGTGAGGTGACACAACTCGACACAGTGAAAACGAGCGTGGGTGGTGCAGCTGTTTGAGGAGTGTCAAGCGACGAGTTCTGCGCCACAGCTCGTTGAGCTGATGTGAGTTGCGGAGCCGAACAGCTAGCTCGGCAATTTTGGGGTGCTACCCCGTTTGTTTGCACAAATGGGGTAGCGAACATCCGCCCGACAAGGCGATATTTATTATAAAATAAAAACAAAAAAAGCGCGGCTGAGGCCGCGCTATTGTTATTAAATATATTTTTTTATTTTACAAAAAAACGATAGAAACTAAAGAGAAGCAGTGAACCGAAGAACGCGATAACCGGAAAAGAAATAAGTAATGGATGACGCGGAGATAAGTAACTTTCCGGCAATGCATCTGAGCCCTTGCGCGCCCGCAGATATACCCACCCCATAATAATACCTTCAAAAGCAATACCAACTGTACCAACAACATCCAAAACCGAAATAAAACTACGAATTCCAAATAGAAATAGAATTAAAGGTACTGAAACAACCAAAAAAAGCGATCCTTTATCTGGCACCTTTAAATCCCATGATAATGTCTCACGCAAAGCTGTGCCAAGGCCAATAAAACCCGTGCTCATGGCTAAGACAGCAAAAACATTCGCCATAACCCCAATAAACGGCCCTAGAGCCACGCCAAGCCCAATGGTCGCTATTTCGGACGTTTCGGCTCCAGTAAAACCAACCACCGCAATCGTAAAGATAATATACAATAGAATTGGTATGATAGTTCCAAGAATTAAAGCTCGACGAAAATCACGAGCTCGATTCGGCAAAAGAGCATGGGCTTCGGAAATTGCCGGTGAGGCATGAAGAGCGAAAAGAATTACACCTAGCGGAAAAAATATCTGTGAGCCGTCAAAATATGATAATTCCGCAAAATTAAAACGCGGTAAAAGATAAAGTGATAATCCGGTAATTATTCCCATAATTATGATACCGAATAATTTATCAATGCTTTTAATTCGCTTTAAACCACCCCAGATAAGAAAACTACCGACTGACCAAAAAACCACACTCCAAAGCGTGGGTGAACCGCCAAAAACTGCAGCGAGCGAAGTTCCTTCACCGATAACATAAACGAGCAAAGTTCCAAAAGCGCTAAATAAGAAAATAAAAGAAAGAAAATATTTTGCCCAACTCCCAAGATATTTTCCGGCAAAACCAGCCAGTTGCATCGGCTCTTTTGTGCGGCTGGCGATCTCCCCGATCATTAAATTTAAAAACATTATAATTAAACCAAGAGCGGCAATATAAGCAATGCCGGTGAGAAGTCCGACCTGTGCTACAGCATAAGGAATGGCGAGAACTCCCGCACCAATGGTCATGCCGGTAATCATAAACACCGCCTCTGAAAGTGTAGCAGAAGGTTTATAAATGCCGCGATGTAAAAATACTTGTTTTTCTGAACGCATGTAATTTTAATGTGATCTACATCTCTACTCTGGACTTTTTTTTAATTTTAGTATAGAATGTTTGTGCCTTGCGCGCTTAGCTCAGTTGGTTAGAGCACCTCGTTTACACCGAGGGGGTCGAGGGTTCGAATCCCCCAGCGCGCACAAAACAATCCAAATTGGATTGTTTTTTATTTATTAAGCGTGCTGATAAAATCTGGAATTTCGTTATAACCACTTTTACGCAACCAAACCCACCATTCAGCACCCCAAAGATAAGTACGAGCGACTCCAATACGCTGCGCAAAATCAATGTTCTTTTTTAAACGAGTTATATTCATGGATCGATTTTGTTCCGCAATCGGCAACTCCATGAGGGGTTGATTTGGTGACCACGGCTCGGCCTGCAGCTCCACCACAAACGCTTTATCGAGCGGTCTGCCAACTAAAAACATTTTCCAACGATATATAACCGCCGGCACCCAATCATAATTCCAATAACCAAGAACCTTGTTCCAAACAACCCGATATAATGTAGTACCAAAATAATCGGCTGCTTTACTGGTAAAATACCATGTGCTAAGTTCGCCGCTGTCAGCAACGAGTACCGGATGATTACCATCAATTTTCTTTACCAAATTAATTTCTTCTTTTAATTCGGCATGAGTCAAAAGCAAACATTCACCAAATGGTAAAAACGGTTCGTTTTCCACTTGCCACATTTCGATTGAAGGATGATTTTTATAATGCTCAACAACCTGACTCATGTATTTTCGAAGCTCAACCATATATTCTTCACGAGGCAAAGCATTTGCCCAAGCCGGAGCATGGCACTCTGGCCAACGCGGTGTTTTATTACCAATGGCCAAAATTACTTTTACACCAGATTTATCTGCTTCAGAAATATATCCATCTATTTCATTAAAATTAAAAACGCCTTTGGTAGCTTCAATTTTTTCCCAATGAGCCGGCAAACGAACATACTTAAAATTCCAATCATTGATAATTGTTTTAAACGCCTCTTGGGGATCTAGTTTCAAAGAACCGGCGTATTCTGGATCAAACGAAAAACCATAAGACATATTTTTGTTGTGAATACTGTCAAAAAATATAAACCACGCCCAAGCGATAGTAATAAAAGCCAATAACACCGTAACCAACATTAATTTCGGATGCTGAAACCTGGAGTGATTCATAATATTAAACCAAAAAAGCTAGACCAACAGCAATAATAATTACTGCTATCAATTCACGATAAACTTCACCATCGTCATATTTTTCTCGAAAAATTTTCGGAAAAAATCTAGACAAAATAAATACTAATAAAATTAGAAAAGCATACTGCGCGCCACTCAGCGCATACACCTTGGTAACACTGCCAAGCGATACTGCATATTGAATTGAAAGCGAACCAACCGCGCTAAGCACCTTGTCGGATGCAACCACGACCACCTGATGTTTAGATTTATTATGTTGAAAAGAAATTTTGTTTTTTAATGAAATAATTATATTGCGATGAGGAAAAACTGCTGACTGAACATTTTTTGTAAATAACAGCGCTAACCCGACAAAACCCATTGCACCCCAAATATAGGTAAAGCCCGCTCCAAAACCGACTGCGGAATAAACATATTTGGATGAAATGTGAGAAATAGAAAATGAGACCGCTGCAACCAACGCCCAGATAATACTATTTTTCCAATATCGCCCCATGTTTTTTTGAATTGAAATGGTAATCGTGCCAAAACTGAGGAGCAAGATCCCAATAACTTGTTTGGTAGTAATGAATTCTGGTAAAAAAATCTGTCCTAAAACGAGAATAAACAACGGAATAAGCCCGCCGATAAAAGGACCCATGTGGCTAACTTCACTTTTTTCAAAAGCGCGGTACATTGTCCAAAGTCCAAACGAAAAAGCCGCCGCAGACAAAATTATCACGCCAGAAACATAAATCGATGGACGAGCAGACAGAAAAAATACCGCAAAGTTGAGCGGTAAAAGAAAAATTGTAGAATAAAATACAAAAACGGACGGAAGAATTTTCTCTTTGGAGAGAATGAATTTATCAAGAATGGAGACTACAGCGAGACACGCATAGCCAATAAACGCAACGGAAAGCCACATAGAGTTTCTAATACGCCTATTATAGCAAAAAAAAAGCAAACCGTCACCATTTAGAAACCTTGTTTGCACGATGGATATCGATAATAATATCGGTAGCCAATGATGCGGCGAATTTGGTCAGTTCTTTTATTAAGAACCGGACAAGGCTTCGCCAGACCTTTTTTTGCCGCCCTTAGGCGGCTACGGCACTGCGTGCCTTCTGCGTCTCCCAGACCTCGGAATCCCAGGCCTGGAAATCGATGACCTGGATCTCGGCAGCGCCCTTGCAGGCGCCCCGCTTCGTGATGAGCACGATGATGTCCACGCGTACCGCCTCGGGCTTCAGCATCCCGTGGGTGGTGCGAGTCGCACCATCCTTACTGAAGAAACCGGTCGGCGGAATGCCGCCGGAAAGAACGACCGTGTCGGGCAACTTGCCCGGCCTTGACCCGGCGAACAGCCAGGCGACCCGCGCGAGCTCCCTGAGCTCTTCGGGTGAACCCTCGTAATGCGAGAGTCTCGACTGAGCGGTGTGCCTGCTCAGCAGCGTACGGTGAAGAGTTGCCTCAACAGAATTTTCGCACATTACGTACTACCTCCCTGGTTTACCCCGCCACTGGGGTAGGTTTTGGCCCTATTAACTTAAGGACCGGCCAAAATGCAAAATTATCCTTTCTGGCCGATTCTTACGTTATAAAAAAACCCGAGATATTATCTCGGGTGAATTTGGTTCGATATAATCTTTTAGGCAAGATTTGAACTATGTTCACCCGAGATAAAACAAATAGCTTGAAGCAAGGCAGCAGCGACTGCCAACTTAATTGCTACATTATTTCGGGTGTAATTTAAGTTCATATTTTTATACTGAGATTAACTATACGCTGAATGGAAAAAACGGTCAAAGGGTTATCCACAGGGATATTGAGTCGTAAAACAAGTCCCTTTATTTAATTACTTCATTATAAACCCCTTTTAATTTCGTAAAATAATTTGTAGGATTATGATTTGTTTCAACTAATTCTCGACCAAAAGCAATCATTCTTTGCGCTTCCGCATCGGGTAATTCTATCGCCTCACGAATTGCGCGAGCAAGGTCATCTGGATCTTCTGGGCGACATAAAAATCCGGTCTTGCCGTTAATAATCATTTCCGGATTTCCCCCTCGGTCACTAGCAACTACCAATCGGCCGTGGCTTAACGCTTCTAAAATACTTACTGAACAATTTTCTAAAAATACCGACGGTACTACCACCACCCGTGCTTCGTTCATTATTTGTTTCCATTTTTCCCCGCTGACCCAACCAACTCTTTCAACATTATTTAATTTTTTTTCCTTCAAAAAATTATTCACCCAATTTTCATCTTGTCCGCTGCCAGCTACAACGAGCTGCAAATCTCGAAGTTTTTCCGCGGCACGAAGAAATACTTTTATCCCCTTTTCATGATGTAAACGGCCAAGATAGACAACTTTATCTCCCAATGGCAAAACTGACGGTGTAACCACAAATGGATTACGAATGACGCGCATCTTTTCACGCGCAAAACCATACTCCACCATTTTATCGGCCATAAACTGACTTGGGCAAATAAAAATTTTAATATTTTTCCAAACCCCATGATACCGATAATAAAGCGCCTCAAATACCCCGGCGAGGCTTGGTAAAAATTTTCCGTCGACGCATTTATAACGAAGACAATTGAATAAATTATTTTTTAGCTCTTTTTCGCCAAGTGTTTCCCCTATTAATAAGCTGTGATTCGGACAGAGCGGAAAAACATCGTGCAATGTTAAAACTACCGGAACATTTTTTTTCTGAAGAGTAATAAACGTGCTGGCAGATAAGTGATGATAGGCATTATGAATGTGCGCGACTTCTGGTTTAAAATCATCAATTAAATTTGTTAGTTTGGTTTCAATTATTTCCGATTTAAATAACCGCTTAAAAACCTGAAATTGTTCTCTAAAACTTAAGCGGCTTTTTAATTCCGGCAAAGATGGAGCGAAATATTTTTCATATTTAGACGGATAATTACGTCCGTCTTGCATAGAAAATTCTGCGACTTCATTACCCCTGCGGCGCAAACCTTCAATCGTGTCAAAAAATACACGACTTGAGCCGCCTCGGTTATAAAAAAATTTTTCAATTTGCAGAATACGCATATTACTTCTCAGCGATTAACACCAAATTTTTACCGGTTTTTTTATTTGCCTCCCCCGGACCATCTGAATAATATAATTTTAACACTTTCCAGCCAGCTTTAACAGCGAGTTCCTTAATTTCATCTCTTTGAAAATTATGATAATACCGTTTAACTAAAACCTTGCCGCTCTTGTCTTTCCAGGGAATAAGAAAATCATCGTCACCAGTTTTTTCCCAGTCAATTTTTAATTTATTTTTTGCCCAGACGCTATCCAAATTCCAATTGGTCATGACCATTTTACCGCCTGTCTTGCATTCCTGATATAATTTTTTTAATAATTTGAGCCGGCTTTTTTTGTCCGGCAAATGATGAAATGACGCAATTAAAAAAATTAGATCAAAAGTTTCCGGCGGGAATTTTTTTTCACGATGCGCAGTGCAAAAAAATGCGGCAGTTTTATTTTTTATCAGTTTGAGGTGTTCCGCTTCAGCTTGATTTAAAAGGCCCTTGCTTTGGTCAAGGCCAAAATAATTAATTTTAAATTTTTCAAGCATGTAAAGCAGCCGGCCATTCCCGCAACCCCAATCCAGAATCTGTTGACCGTCCGCGATAAAAGGTTTAAACTGTACCAGCTCACCCGGATGACTGCGGGTTTCTGCAAAAAAAGAGGCAATTTTATTGTAATCGTCGCGGGTCTTCTGTATAATGTCCATACTCAACTTTACTATGAATTTGGCAGAAAAAATTGTATTTTCCGCTCTAAAAAAACTCCCTAAAAATGAGCTTGAGTTTAGCGTGTTAAAACGAGCTTTAGTAAAACAATTTCCGACCTCAAAAGGCACTCCTGATAAAACTGATTTGCTTAAAGCATACCACAGCTTATTGCGAAAGAAAAGCATCAAAACCAGCCCTGCAATGGAAAAACTTTTAACGCGTCGTTCGGTTCGAACTCTTTCCGGCGTCACCATTGTTACGTCGCTTGTTAAGCCTTATCCTTGCCCCGGAGAATGCATTTATTGCCCGCTAGACGTTCGAATGCCTAAAAGTTACCTGGCCGATGAACCAGCTGCCAGCCGCGCCCTTTCGTTAAAATTTAACCCCTACGAACAAATGGCACGCCGCCTGGAATCAATTGAGCGCAACGGCCACCCAACCGATAAAATAGAGTTAATTGTCAAAGGAGGAACCTGGAACGCCTATGCGCTTCCTTATCAATATTGGTTTATTTTACAATCTTTTGCGGCGGCAAACGGTACAAAAATTAAATTAAAAGAAACTTCTCCATTTGAAAAAATAAAAACCGAGCTGGTTAAACAACAAAAAATAAACGAAAAATCCAAACATCGAATAATTGGACTCACACTTGAAACTCGCCCGGATAGTATTTCAGAAAAAACTCTTTGGCAAATGCGCGAGCAAGGCTGCACTCGTCTTGAAATCGGTGTTCAACACACCGACGATAAAATACTTAAAATAATTAAACGCGGTCATACTATTGAACAAGCAAAAAAGGCAACTGAACTCGCGAGAAATTTTGGTTTTAAAACTGATTTCCATTTAATGCCTCAACTACCGGGTGCAACACCAAAAAGCGATCTAAAAATGCTGCGAGAAGTTTTTTCCGACCCCGGACTTCGGCCTGACATGATAAAAATTTACCCTTGCACTGTAGTAAAAGGTTCGGAACTATATGATTGGCTTCAACAAGGAAAGTATCATGCTTATCCAACCAAAGATTTGGTAAATATTATAAAAACTTTCAAAAGCGAAGTCCCCCGCTATGTGCGAATCTCACGATTAATCCGCGACATTCCTGGTCAACACATTGAAGAAGGTAACCGAGTAACAAACTTGCGCCAAGTGATTCATGAGGAAATGAAAAACGAAGGACTGGTTTGCAGATGCCTTCGTTGTCGTGAAGCCGGCCATGTTGATTTAACGCAGATTAAAGACCTGACACCGAAATTATTTTTAGAAAAATACCAAACTGCCGGCGGTACGGAATATTTTTTAAGTTTTGAAGATAAAAAACGCCAAGTTGTTTTTGCTTTTTGTCGTCTCCGAATTGTAAGCTTAAAAAATAAAACTGCACCTTTCCCAGCCTATATCCGCGAGCTTCATACTTACGGACAGTTAATTCGAATCGGTAAAAAAGGCAGCCAATCAAGCCAGCACCAAGGTCTTGGCAAGAAACTGATTATTGAAGCGGAAAAAATCTGTAAAAAAAATAAAATTAAAAATCTGGCGGTTATTTCAGGAGTGGGCGTGAAGGATTACTATAAAAAATTAGGCTACAAACCGGACAGAACCTACCTGGTAAAGCGCTGGAAATAGGTTTGCAATCAACTCTTCTAAATGATATCATGGAGCCACTATTTGAGGCTTATGATTACCGACAAAATCAGAATTTCTAACGAGGTATTGTTTGAAAAAATCGAACACGAAATTGCAAACGGCGGAGCAAAGAACCTTCATATTATTGCCGATTTTGACCGCACCCTCACCCTCGCCTTTGTAAACGGAGTACCAACGCCATCGATTACCGCTATCCTTCGCGATCACAATTATCTCACTCCCGATTACGCGCCTCGCGCCAAAGCCCTCTATGCGCACTATGGAACAATCGAACGAGACCCTGCTGTAACAAAAGAAAAAAAGAAAGACATAATGGAAGAATGGTGGACCGCTCATTTCAAACTTCTTCGTGAATGTGGACTACACCGTAAAGACATTGAAAAAGCCATGACATCGGGAGTCGTAAAATTTCGACCTGGCGTTGCAGAATTTCTAAAAACTTTGCATAAAAATAATATTCCCCTGGTCATAATGTCGGCAAGTGGTCTCGGCAGTGAAGCAATTCGAAAGTTTTTTGAACATGAAAAATTATTTTTTTCGAATATTCACATTATTAGCAATGAATTTGTCTGGGATGAAAACGGAAACGCAGTGGATATTAAAAAACCAATAATAACCGGCGTGAACAAAGACGAAACCATGCTACAAAATTTTCCAGTGTATGAAACGATAAAAAACCGGAAGAATGTCATATTGCTAGGTGATAATTTTGGCGACATTGGCATGATTGAAGGATTTGTATGCAATAATCTTTTAAAAATTGGTTTTCTGAATGTTGATGTAACCGATGAAAATATAGTACATTTTGAACGGCATTATGACGCTCTTATTCTGAATGATGGATCATTTGATTTTATAAATTCAATCTTAAAGAAAATATTTAAATAATATGCACATTCAAACGCTAAAGGAGTTTGACCCGGAAATAAAAGCCAGCATTGGCCGCGAGCAGAACCGCGAAGAAGAGGGCCTCGAAATGATTCCATCGGAAAATTTTGTCTCCCCTGCGGTACTTGAAGCGCTCGGCTCCGTATTAACAAATAAATATTCAGAAGGCTACCCTGGCAAACGCTACTATGGCGGATGTGAATTTATTGATGAAGTAGAGCAACTCGCCATTGACCGGGCCAAAATGCTTTTTGGCGCTGAACATGTAAATGTTCAGCCGCTCTCCGGAGCGCCGGCCAACATGATCGCCTACTCAGCCATATTAAAGCCTGGGGACACCGTGCTTGGCATGGACCTCTCACATGGCGGGCACCTTACCCACGGGCACCCAGTGACCTTTTCCGCGCAAATCTATAATTTTGTCCGATATAAAACCGATGCGAGCGGTAAAATTGATCTTGATAATCTGCGCCAAATGGCACTAGAACACAAACCAAAACTAATTTTGGTCGGTTATTCAGCTTATTCACGTGAAATTGAATATGAAAAAATAAAAGCTATCGCCGATGAGGTCGGAGCGATAACAATGGCGGACATCGCTCACATTGCCGGTCTCATTGCCGGCGGACAAATGAATAACCCAGTACCGGTTTTTGATATTGTGACCACCACAACTCACAAAACTTTACGTGGACCACGCGGCGGCATGATAATGTGTAAAGAAAAATTTGCTAAACAAATTGATAAAGCGGTATTCCCCGGCATGCAGGGCGGACCACACGAAAATAATATTGCCGCGAAAGCGGTCGCATTTAAAGAAGCACTACTGCCGGAATTTAAGGAATATGCAAAACAAATTAAAAAGAATGCCAAAGTGCTAGAAACAGAATTTAACAAACTTGGCTATAAACTTTGTTTTGGCGGCACCGACAATCACCTCCTTCTCATGGATGTAACACCAAAAGGATTATCCGGCAAAGAAGCACAAATTGCGCTCGACAAAGCCGGCATCACGGTGAATAAAAACATGATTCCTGATGATCCGCGCTCACCTATGGATCCGTCTGGCATTCGCCTAGGCACACCTGCCCTAACCACGAGAGGTATGAAAGAAATTGAAATGAAGCAAGTGGCTGCCTGGATTGAAGAAGTAATTTTAAATCATAAAGACGACACTAAACTAGCCGAAATAAAAAATCAGGTTAAAAACCTGACCAAAAAATTTCCACTTTACCCGACTTTAAAATAATAAAAAAGAAAAAGCCCGCCGATGTGGCGGGTTTTTTATTGTTTAGGAATATTTGTTGAAGGATTGCTCGTAATATTTTTGCAACCATCTTGTAAATTAGCCGGAAGAAGTTTACACAAATCTGCGGCCGAACCACCCTTGATAGCCGATGAAGGATCAGTAATGCCGGTCATAATAGAGTTATACTGATTAAAAACATTTCCAACTAACGGCGGCAAAAACCATGCTGCTGCCGCAAAGGTGCCAACTAGAATAATAAGACGAACCCAATTGGCAAAAGCGGTCCAAAAAAGCTTGCCGTTAATTTTGCGGTTTTGTTCATAAATGATCTGTGACCACTTGAGATTCTTTTCAAGTAATTCGCGTAGAGCGGCCGGACTCACATCTTTTTCAACTTTGACTGGTTCGACACTAACTGCGGAGGCAGCATCAACCACCGGCGGAATGGCCAGTTCGGTTTTTTTTGGCTCTGTTTTTTCGTCCGCATGCTTAAACAGCATAACATTATTTCATTTTCAACTTTTTGAGTTCTTTTTCAAAAGTTTTTACATCTTTAAAATCTCGGTAAACACTCGCAAACCTAATATACGCGATTTTATCGAAACTGTGAAGATGCTTCATGACACTCTCACCTATTTCTTTACTCGCAATTTCACGGCGTTTCTTTTTTTGAATATCTCTTTCAATGAGGTGAACGAGTTGATGAAATTTTTCCTGTGTATAAGGACGCTTGGTAAGCGAACGACGAATGCCGCTTTCGATTTTTTCACGCATGTAACTTTGGCGTTCGCCATTTTGTTTTACGACTATAATGTCGAGTAATTCTGTTTCTTCCACAGTGGAAAACCGATAATGACATTTGTCGCACTCACGCCGGCGACGCACCGAAAGACCATCCTCAGAAGAGCGGGTGTCGAGTACGCTTAATTCTTTATAATTGCAAACCGGACAACGCATGTGATTTCTCTAGTTTACAAACCCATTTTGCGACGAATAAAAGTAGGAATTTCTAATTCTTCTTCAGGAGTTTGAACCGGGGTTTTATTTTTATCCGGAGTGGCTACTGGTGTAACTGGTGATTTTTGAACTATAGTTTTAAACATTTTTTCTTTTTCTTCCTCTTCTTTTTGAGTTTTGCGTAAGAAGTTACTTGGAACGTATTTACCACCCAAAAAACCAGCATTGGATTCCTCTTCGCGATTAGAGCTTGGACGACGACCATCGAAACCGGTAGCAACTACCGAAATACGCATACTGCCAGTCATTGATTCATCAATGATCGCTCCAAAAATAATCTTGGCGTCTGGCGCGGCGGAACTAGTAATAATTTTGGCCGCTTCACTAACTTCGGACATTGCAAGGTCCGGTCCGCCGGTGATAGTAAATAGTATGCCATGAGCACCGTCAATTGATAACTCAAGAAGCGGACTCGAAATAGCGCCTCGCGCTGCTTCAATTGCGCGATTTTCACCGGTACTGGAACCAATTCCCATAAGCGCTGAACCGGTGTCGCGCATAATGGCTTTGACATCGGCAAAATCAACATTGATTAAACCTGGAATAGTAATAAGCTCAGAAATACCTTGAACACCTTGGCGCAACACATCATCAGCAATTTTAAACGCTTCAAGCAGACCAGTTTTCTTTTCAACAACCTGTAATATTCGATCGTTGGGTATCGTTATAATCGAATCAACATTTTTTGCGAGCTCCTCCCAGGCTTTTTCCGCAATCGCGCAGCGCTGAGGACCTTCCCAACTAAACGGTTTAGTTACCACGGCAATTGTTAATGCACCCATTTCTTTGGCAATTTGAGCAACTAAAGATGAAGCCCCGGAACCAGTTCCGCCACCCATACCACACGTAATAAAAACCATGTCGGTATCTTTAAGCGCTTCACGAATTTCATTTTGTGATTCTTCAGCCGCGCGTCTGCCAATTTCAGGATCCATACCAGCGCCAAGTCCGCGCGTAACAGATTTACCAATATGAATTTTGTGAGGAGCGCTGTTATAATGAAGAGCCTGAACATCCGTGTTCATAGCAATAAAATCTACACCACGTATTTTGGTAGCCATCATGCGGTTTATGGCTGACCCACCGGATCCACCCACACCCACAACTTTTATTTTGGCAAATGCCTCCATCTCCGGTTTAACTTGCGGCATAAATTTTGAATTCAGTGGATTGAACAAATTTGGTATTCAACCCCTATTAATAAAATAACGAAGACAAGTCTTCGCAGTATAGTGTAACTGGTAGTCAATTTACTGTCAAGATTTTCATGGAATCAAAATCTTAAACCACTGTCCAAATTTTTTTAACCACCCGCCGGCTTTACGACGCGACGCACCCATAACTGAATTAGCCGGTCCGGTAACGCTTTCCATTGCACCATTTTTTACCAGTCCAATTGCGGTAGTAAAGGATAAATCACTGATACGATCGGAAACACCTATCATATCAAGCGGATAACCAAGCATTGCTGGTAATCGTAATTTCTTACGAGCTAAATCGACCAAATGTGGAATTTTCGCTCCCCCGCCAATAAATACGGCACCAGCCGGTAAATTACCGTTACGATTTATTTTGCGTAAATCAGCATCAATCATTTGTAATATTTCTTCCATGCGCATTTCGACAATTTCACCCACCATTTGCTTGCGGACAAATTCTTGCTCCGGAGCTCCAAGAGTTTGAAGGTCGATTTCGTCGCGGCGATTAATATTACTCGATACACAATCACCAAATTCGATTTTAATTGCCTCAGCAACATCGACATTCGTGCGCAAACCAAGTGCAAGATCGTTGGTCACGTGTCCACTGCCTACCTTGAGAACTGCAGTGTGAATGATCTCCCCTTCTTCAAAAACCACGAGACTGGTGGTTGAAACACCAATATTCACAACTACTACCCCAATTTCTTTTTGTTGATCAGTAAGAACAGCGTCTGAAGCGGCAATAATATTTAAAACTAATCCATCTATTTCTAGGCCGGTGCGAAAGATTGCTCTGGTCAAATTTTTAATTTGCGGTGTCGGACCTAAAATTATTTGCGAATCAACCTCGAGACGCATGCCCGTCATACCGATCGGATCTTTGATATTACTTTGCCCGTCAATACTAAAGCTCTTTGGTAAGACGTGTAAAACTTCAAAGTTAAGCGGTGTGGCGACCGATTTTGATGATTCTATTACTCTAAGTACATCTTCTCTGGTAATTTCGTTATCACCTTTTGAAACCGCAACATAGGCGCGGCTGGGCTGTGAAATAATATTGTGACCAGAAACACCTACCCAAGCACTTTTAATCGGACTCCCTACTACTCGCTCAGCTTCTTCAAGACAAGCGGAAACCGAAGAAACAACATCGTCGATGCTGTTGATAGTGCCGTTTTTTACACCGGAAGACGGGGCTTCTACTGCACCCAAAATCTGCAATTCGAGTTCTTCGTCGGATCCGTCACGTCGGACAAATTGTCCAACTGCTAGTCTAACCGCCGATGAACCGATATCTATACCGGTAATCAAGTTTTGCGAACCTTTCCTCATAAAACATTTCAGACTGACTATATTATACACTATTTTAGCAAACCGATAAAGTGAGGATAAATAATAATGCTACCAATAACTAAAGCACCAAGAGCAGTAATGAGAACCGCTGCCGCCATAATATCCTTAATAATGCCGACATACGGATGAATGCGGGGTTTAAACAAATCCGTAAAATTTTCTAGAGCAGTATTTAAAAGTTCCATAGTTAGAACCATAACCACCATTAAAATAAGAACAATAGTTTCCCAAGAGCGAAGAGGTAAAACGAAAATCGTAACAAAAACTATTAGACCAGCAAAAATCTGCAAGCGAAAATTTTGTTCTTTTTTAAAAACATACACAACGCCTCGCCCGGCATCTGCAAAACTCCTCAATAATCTTTCGACAGTTGTCATATTTTAATTACTCTATTCTTTTTTGCAACTGTAATTATTTTTTCCTGTAATTTAAACATTTTATCTGATTCAGCTTTTTTTTGATGATCATGATCCGCGAGATGCAACAAGCCATGCACTAACATTCTTGAAAATTCCTCATTAACTGAAACACCAAATTCTTTTGCTTGCCTTACAATTTGTGGATAACAAATATAAAGTTCGCCAAAAAAAGGGCCCGCCACTATCCCCCCTTTTCTCAAGGAGAAAGAAAGCACATCGGTAACTTTATCTTTTCCTCGAAATTTTTTGTTTAACTTTTTTATAATATTTTCCGAAACGATTGATACTTCTGTTATACCACAAATTTTTTTCTCAAAACTTGCGGCCAAATCTACAATTTTTTCTACTTGCCCTTTACTAACCGGACACGAAACTTTTTTATAATAAAGAATCTCAGCCATACTTATGGTACCAGCGGAACTTCCGCACCGGGTGCTGTTTCGCGAATAACTTTTTGTTCCGGTAAAACTGCTCCACTCTCACTTGGCAATCTAAAACTTCTTGCCATCATATTTATCACATCGCGATAATTAACACTGCCGGAACCGATGACATGATAAATCAGCACGTAAATCTTTTCTCGATCTTCAAAATAATAAACCAAATTATCATTTCGAGCGCGGCCGGGGCCTTTAAAAACTGTCATGAAATCTTTAAGAGAACCAAGCTGTTCACCCTTTGCCCAATTCGCAAACCAACTATCAAAAGTTTCTCCGATTTTTTTATCAAACACCCGCACCTCTACGTTTTCACCGGTAATCGTACTAAATAGAACATCACGATAATCTGGATCAACATTGCCGATCGCCCAAGAGGTCGGATAATATATTTTATAATTAAATCGAGGATTCAAAAATTCCTTTACTGCATCGGTTGTAATGAGTCGAGTTGGCGCAACAACTGACGGACTATATAGATAAAATATTTCCGTACCATCTTCGTAGCCATCAGCGTCTGAATCAGCTTTACTTGGGTCAGTTTTAAATAATTCTTCCTCTGTGTCAGTTAGCCCGTCTTGGTCTAAATCCGCACTATTACCGAGCAAAATAGAAGGAAATTCTAGCGCTCCACCGTCCAAAGCTTGGGTAGTTGTCGAAGAAACTGCCGGCTCCTGCTCAGTTGAACTCGCGACTTCTGGTGTGGTTGTAGGAATTAACTCCGGTACAACTATTGGTACAGGATTTTGTTTTACAGTTTCTACCTGTTTTGCCGGAACCTTGGGCGGCACTGCCCGCATCGTTCGCCAATAATAAAAACCAGAACCTCCCAAAAATAAGATAAATAACGAAGCCGCCGCGAGTGCCATTAATTTCCAATTACCAAAAAAACCGACAGCTGTTTTTGCTGATACAGCCACACTTGGCATAATTGGTTTTGGCGCTAATGACAAAACCTTACTTGGCGGAACAACTGCTGCTGCAGGTGCCGGACCAAAACTTTTTTCGACATTACGAAATTTGATGACCGGATTTCCGCCACCATAAAACTCATCCGGAATAGTATAAACGGTCAACTTTTGATCTATCTCAGATTCTTCAACCGTTTTTTTGGATTTGCTCCAAAACATAATTTATTTAATTTCAGCTTTTATTACATTATTGGTATAAATCAAATCAGAACTTGATACGGTAGTTGTAACAAAACGGACAATCGGCATCGGCGGAGCAAATTTACCTGGCCCACGCGGATTAAAACCGTTTAAAATTTCTGATCCGTCCAAATAACCATCACCATCAGTATCAGCTTTAAGCGGATCAGTAAGCCAAATTTTTACTTCATCAGAATCACTAAGGCCATCACCATCGGTATCAGCTTTTTTAGGATCAGTACCAAGCATTTTTTCTTCTGAGTCTGTTAAACCATCTTTATCGGTATCAGCATCACCAAACAAAACTTCGGACGAAGGTAGTGGCGTCGAAGAAGTAGTCACAACCGGCACCACTGAATTATTTTGAGTGTTTTCGACAGATGTTTCTGACAAATCATTTTTTACTGATTTAACGACTTGAAGTTTTTGATATAAAAAGTAACCACCATAAGCCAAAACGATCAAACTAAAAAAACCAACAATTCCAATTATTACTTTCAGAAGTCTTGAAAAATTTGAACTAGCTCTCGGCTTATGAGTCTGTACAATAATTGTTTCCGGCTGTGCAGGAGGTGAATAACCAGGATCCGGTAAAATGGTTGGCGCCGGTTTAGCTTTCAACAATCCAGACTTAAGAGCATTTGGAACCGGCGTTGAAACAGCCGCCGAGTGAGCCACTGCCTTATCTACTCCCTCAAAAATATCTGCCGGTTCAGAAGGTAAATTTGCTGGCGGTTGTGTATGATTTAGAACTTGATCTTCAAACATAACTCAAACTATTAAAATTACTTTTATTTATTATTTTTTGCTTACCTTACCCTAATTTTACTACTTTAACAGAATGTTATCAAGGTGAATAACCGAAATAATTGATTGTAATACTATCAAGGGAAGGAGTTAGTGTAAGATTTGAGCCATTTGCTAAAGAGGCTTGATATTGTAAATAGGTATCCCCCGCACGCAAACATGCGGCGGTATTACCACTTGCAACCGAGCACCAGCTGGAAGCCCCAGTCATTGCTGAATTATTTGCTGATCTAACTTGCATGGCTACGCTTTGTCCTGCAGTCAAAGTCGAAAGCCAAGAAATGGCGCCCCAACTAGTAACTGACGGACCGACCTGAACTGGTCCGGAAGTATAATTACCAGAACTATAATAATTTATAGATGAAACAACTGTCGCGGCTGGATTTGTTACGCCGGTTACAGAATTCGATTCAATTTTTATTCGACCCACACCCCCATTGCCTGGATATAAGGAACTACACTCGTCGGTGAACCAAGGGAAACTATCGGCGGAGCCGGAATAAGCCGTCACAAAACCATTAGCAAGATTTACTGTATTTCCTTTCAGATAAATTGACCCACCCGCACCACCGGCCCCTCCCCATCCATAAACAGCAGACTGACCGTAATTATATATATATCCTCCACTCGAAACGATTATTGAATTACCATTAATATACACAATACCACTGCCGGCCCCGCCGACACCACCGCCACCGCTGCCTAAAAATATTTTACTTAAATTGCTGTTCCCATATGCATATCCAGAATTATAAGTAGCGGATAACCCTGGTGCCTGACCTTGAGTGCCGTAGCTTCCACCACCTGGGCCATAGGCATAGATTCCAATCGGACAATAATAATCACCTGTATCATCTACATAACCATCTAAACCACTTCCTTGACCTGACTGTATAGATAAAGTTGACTCACCACTCGTACCAGCACTCCGATAACCCTTTCCAATCATTAATATCATTCCGCCGGAAGCGACCGTTACGGTACCGCGAGCGTAAAAAACCATCAATCCACCATTGGTACCATTCCAAGCGGAAGCGGTAAGAACACCTCCACTCGCTATCGTGACATCCATATATTGGGGAACGCGCTGCAAAATAACACGCTGGTTATTTACGGAAATGCCAAGATTTGAATCCGAACCAGTCGTTTGTCCATAATAAAGCTGCTTACTAGAAGTAAAAGTCACGACATTACCGGAAACAGATTGAACATCTAAAAATTCATAATTTCCGGTATTAACATCTGTATCAAGAGTTGTCGCACCTTGCATGTTTATAAGAATTATTTTATCACCGGTAGCGAGGCATCCCGCCGCTGGTGTCGAATTCAAGGTCGCGGTAAGAGAAGTCAAAACCATAACATTGTATAGAACACCGTCCGCGCACGTTCGACCGGTTTTTATAATGTCAGTATTTATATTTTTAGTAGCGCTAATTGTAACTGAACCATCCGCTCCCGAACCATTATTAATTGGAACTGTTGCAATTTTGATACTCGTTGCGGCGCCTGTACCAAAAATTTGTGTTAGTAAATTTGTATAACCAGGCAAATTAAAGCCCGTTGGCGAAGTTCCATTATCGGTAATAACCAAACTTCGAGCGATTGGATCACAGGTGCCGGTTGTCCAGTTGCAGGTCGCCAAATTACAATCTCGATTGCCAAATAAAGAACCGACCGTACAACTTGCATCCGCTTCACAAGTTTCATTCGGCGATTGAACAATTCCGTCACCGCACCAGGCTTGTCTTGGCTGAACAACATTAGTACAGGTGTTCGAACAATAGGTACAGGAATTATTGTAAGGAGGAGTACATACTGTACCATTTGATAAACCACTATCACATTGTTCCGAGCCATTTTGTATTCCGTCGCCACAACAGGTTTGAGTGAGCGCTCCTGGGGTACCAACACAACCGGTCGGTGTCGCGGTGTATGTTCTAGTTTGTCCGGTTGTTAATTGGCATGTACTCCAACCGGAATATGAATAACTACAAGTCGGAGCGGTACAAGATTGAGTTGTTAAAGGAGTGCCTGTACAGCCTGACGGATTTGCGCTCGAAACCGTAAGTGCTTGGTTCCAGATTGTACCAGAACCGGAATAGGTACAAGTACCGGCATTGTAAGTATAAGTACAAGTTGGTGTTGCACAGGTTTGTGTTGTTGAAGGACTTCCACCAATACATCCCGTTGGGAAAGAATTCGTCACCGTAAGCGGTTGGGTCCAAGTCGTACCAGAACCGGAATAGGTACAAGTACCGGCATTGTAAGTAAATGATGAACAGGTCGGTGTAGCGCACGGACGAGTAGACGACGGAGTTCCAGAACAACCGGTTGGTGAGGCAGTGAGTACCGTAAGCGGCTCATTCCAAATTGTACCGGTACCTGAATAAGTACAGGTGCCCGCGCTATAAGCATAAGCACAAGTTGGCGCGGCACACGATTGCGAAGTTTGTGGTGTACCAACACAGCCAGCCGGTGTTGAACTTACCAAGGTAAGCGGTTCATTCCAAAAACTACCAAATCCACTATAGGCGCATGCACCAGTATTATAAGTATAATTACAAGCCGGAGCTGAACACGATTGCGAAGTTTGTGGTGTACCAACACAGCCAGCTGGTGTTGCGCTAAATACAGCCAGTGACTGAGTCCAATTTGTGCCCACGCCCGTATAAGTACAAGTTCCCTGAGTATAAACATAGGTGCAGTTAGTGCACGATTGCGTTAACACCGGTGTTCCAAGACATCCTACTGGATTTGCCGTCGCTACTGACCTAGTCTGCGTTCCGGCAATACACGAACCCCAAGCGTTATAAGAATAGCTTGTACAAACTGGCGGCTGTACTGTCACAGTCTGACAGGTATTTGAACAATAATTGCACGGTGCGCCACTTGCGACACAAACCGTACCGTTTGGAGTTGAGGTTATACTAGAATTACCATTATCACAGGTCTCATCAATTGCATAAATTCTTCCGTCTCCGCAATATGGTCCATACATCGCACAATCCCAGTTGCATGAGTTTGGCATGTCTGTGGCATATTTAATTACGCCAATTTGACCTGGGTCACATAATTCATAGGTAGGATTTACCGCATTATCCCCGCAATATCCGGGTGAACCGCCGACACCGGTATAAGGAGCAACCAAACCACTACAACTGGTATTACATCTTCCATATGTGCCATTTAGCGCCGATCCTTCATCACAAGCCTCGCCGGTTTCGCGAATTCCATTTCCACAAACACTCAAACTGGCGCAGGTTACCGGAATCCACGGTGACCACTGACAAGTATTACTACAAGTTCTAACCGTCGCAGTTCCCCCGGTTAACGAACAAAAAGTTTTAACGGCTTCAGTTTGTGCCGGCGGATCACATTTTTCATTACTTCCAACATTAATAATTCCATCGCCGCAATCTCCATTATTACTGCTCGAAATTTCTACAAAACCATCACAAATACCTGCCTGGTTATTGGCAGTTGACCAATCTCTTAATCCAAAATATCTACCAACATCACTAAAGGCATACTCTCTAACAAAGGCAGATAAATTGGAAATATTCACACCCGGATCTTCAAAGTGACTTTTAATTATGAAGTTTGTGGAAGTATCAAACATGTATCGAAACGCCAGCGATGAAGTCGAACAAGCAAAACTATAACGTCGATCTTCATCACTCCATCCAGTTTGCGCATCATGGATAACACAATTGTCGCCAGTCGGACAACTGCTATTATCAAAACAGAAAATACCCGGATTATATTTACATGTTCCGCCCGGACCTAATTTGTTGATCGGATCAACCGGAAGCGACTCACCGAGGATGGTATTAAACTTTTGCCAAGATGGCCAGGTGCTTACCGTTTGTCCCGGCAATAAACTCCCCTCCTTCAAATCCGGATATTTATCATTTTTTAATCGATAAGATTGGAGAGCTACATCAAGTTTTTTTAAATCATTAATTCTCTGATAATTACGTTGTAATTTTTCTACCTGATCGGAACAAACCTGACCTCTCGGACAATCTAAATCCGAAGAACATTTTATTAAATAATTAGGAGTGGAAATTGTTGCGCCGCAAAATCCGGCGTTATATGTAAGGTTAGTATTAAATTTAAAGTTATTTACCATTTCATCAAAAACATGCCGAGTTTCTTCTTTGGCGTCACTATTAATACTAAATAAATAAACTACGTCATACAGACTATTATTGGTATTCGAATAATTCAGGGTCGCGACATATTTATTATTATCATCACCAACAGCCTCAAAATTGCCCAGCTTGGTAGTTTTAACTTCGCCGCTAAAACCTTGCCCGCCCATAACTTTAGGTGAGCGGTACCAGTCAATCGAGGAAAGATGCTTTGGATTTGGGAAAATCTGAATACCGATACCGTCGGTATTTTTATCATTAGTAAAAATAAAACGTTTAAGCGGCGAAGTGGCAAGACATTTAATATTATTTCCACAATCATTACTGAATTTGGTAACCGGATCCGAAATAGTACAGGCGTTGCCATTATCTTCACATACACCGACATTCACCCGAAGCGAAGCGGCGGTGAATTGTGTTGCTGGTTTTAGATATGGAAAATCGTCTGCAACCCCAAAAGAACCATTATCAGCACAATAATAAGTACTAAAATTGAAGTAGCCATCCCCCACGCCGGTTGTGGCGGCCGGAATTGATGAACCATCAAAAACATTGGCACTCATATTGAACCCATCACGATTGCCGGCAAAATCTGAATATGGAAATGGCGAAACTGGCCAAGCGATATTCTTTGGCGGCCAAGGATTCTCACAGAGAAAGATATTAATTTTTGAAGCACCTGAAGCAACTACGCCAGTAGCGGAAGTAATCTGGTTGGCAATAATGTTTGCAAAAGCGCGTGCTTCAACCGACCCATTTTGATTTTTTGATGTTATCGCTATCGCTGGTTGATTAGTATTTGAAAGAGTTATATAAGGACTGCTCACTGGTTGCCAAGAAAAATTCCAATCATAAATATTTGGAATTGGTTGAATCATTCCTTTTGAAGAACTGGCAACGGCAATAAAATTATGTGACGAACCGGCTGAAGTAAATAACCAAGAAGCCGGGCTCACATAAACCGAATCAATTTCACAAAGGGCGTTATCGGTACTAAAACGCCATGAACTAAACCGATTATTTGGCCTGCCAATACTAACTCCGTTAACGTCTTTAATTCCATCAGTTAAAATAACTGTATATGGAGTATCTTTGGCAAGCGGCTTTTGCAAGTTTATTAAAATTTTAGAAGTTGATGAACTGGTATTTATGACCGATGCATTGCCAAAATCTGACCCGGTACACCAAACTGTTGGATTGAAATTTGGTGCTGCGTCCGCACTCAATCCAAATATATTAGCGAAAAAGTTTTTTACAAAATTAAAAGCTCTAAGATACCAAGGCTGATTTATTATCTGATTTTCTAATACCGCAAGGCTCGTGACATTAGTTTCACCTGCTGCGCAATTTGGACCTAATTCCCCTCGCGCAATTAAATAATTGTTCGGCAAAGACGCACTATTTATCTGACCGGTAAAATCAGCTTCAAGAGCAGTGTTCAAACAAATGTGCCCGCCAAAATTTGGCGGAGTGGTTGCGACCAACACCGGCCGCGCATAACAACATGAATCCGAGCCAACGCCATAGACAACTCCTCCGCTGTTCATGACTGAACAATCCGCATCGGTATGGTAACCACATAGAATGTTGAATTGTCCGGAACCGGAAACGGTGTTTGCGCGAACGAGAGTGGAAGCGACGATATTGGTCCTTTGAGCTAACGGATCGCCAGTCGCGGTACCAAGACCAACACCCCTAACTAACGCCCAAGGATCGGCTAAACTGCGCGGATTAACAGTTAAATTACTTTCACAACTTGCATCTTCGCCAATACCGACTGCTGCATCACCACAAGATGAAGGGTTAGAATAATACAACGAAGAACCAATTTTTTGGCCACGACTGTCACAGCCTTCTGCGTTTGGAGTACAACCAACATCATAACGCGCCGGGTCATTTGCCAGATTTGCTACCAAACAATTGTCATTGCACCAGCTCGCATGTAATCCCCCACCAATTTCACAACCAACATCTTCATCTGGTCCGGTAATACCATCGCCGCAACGACTTACCGCAGATAAACAAGCGGCGTCATAATCGGCTTTGGCAAAACCGCCATAAGTTGCAGCGTTATCAAAACACCAACGGCTTGAAAGCTGACTGCCGGTATGAGTACAATTTGTTGAACAATTACTAGCTGAACGCTGATTTGAATAATCTGCCTTTATGCCCAAATCACAATCTTCACCACTACCTAAAATTCCATTACCACAAACCGAGGTACTAGTTGAATTTGAATTGAATGAATTTGTAGAGCCTAAATTTTTACAATCTGAACTGCAACCAATTTGTGTGGCGGCGTTGGCCGGATCACAAGCCTCACCAGCATCAACTGTACCATTTCCGCAGGTTGCTAATGTACCAAAGAAACGGCAATTCAAACTGCAACCAGCAGATGGATTTGGCGTAAGACAATCTTCCCCGGCTTCAAGGAAGCCGTTACCACAAATAGAAGTTTTGAACGCAGTCGCTGAATAAGGAATTGTGCTACCACGTAAAATACAAGATTTTGTACAATACGGATTTGTGCCTCGAGTTGAAAAAGCTGAAACCGTTGCAACATTATTATTACTTGAACTCCAATTCCAATTTACGCTCCAAGGGTCAAGCGGCTGCCCGGCAACACTACAAGAGTCTGAAGCTGAAAATGGCTGTGAAGAAAATATTGTTTTTTCGGTAATTGAAGTCGCTGAGTATTCTGCTGGCGTCACTTCAACGCGAGACAACTCACATAATTGATTTTTTGTTTTGAATCTCCAGCTAAACTCTTGGTTATAAGCACGCGAATATGACGCGACATCAGCACTGCTACCCTTCGACCAAATATTATTCGTGGCAGTAAGCGGATTCGTATTGTATGAAGACGCAACTACTTTATAAATAGAGTCTGGCTCGAGAAGAGTAAGCGGCGTTGAAGTGCTGGAAATATCTGACAACCAAAGATCACTGTAATAAACAGCATTTGGCGAGCCGGCTGGTGCAGAATAGTTATTTAAAAATATAATTTTAACTGAGTCGGTGCCGTAAGGTAATTTTTGATAAGCCGGACCAGTCACTACATTATTACCGTTAATGTATCCAGAATATTTTGTCCAAGCGCTAGGAATCGTTATACCTGAAATACCGGTATAAAAGTACGACCAATTACCAAATTCACTTCTAACTTGCGTACCCGCAGCGAGATTTGGACCGGGCCACGGCGCGCTTAAAGTTACGACATTCCCGGTAATACCATTTTCTGGCCAAGTGCCATTTGAAATATACATTGAACCAGCAATAAATCGGCTTGAATTTCTAGTATAAGTATATGCTGGATAACTAAAACCCTGAGTATTTGTGTACGGCCACCAACCAAAGTGACGAGTCCAACCCTGATTACCTTCGTACCAGCCAGTAGCGTTAGTAAGATTAATAGTCGTGTCTCCAACATTTAATGCCGTTGCCAAAGTAGTTTCGCTTGAACCAGCCATGCTCGTCCACATGAACGGCAACATAATATTTCCGTCAGCATCAATTGGAACAATGCCGGTAAAATGTGGATAGATACCGGCGGTATTATCGGCCCTTGCCCATACTTCAAATAAATAAGTTTTGTTTTGATTAATTTTTATTGGTTGCGCGGTAATGGTAGTCCCGGGTCCAACCTGAAAAAATGAACCAGAACCGGCATGAGTCGTTTGAGAATAACTCATCGGCGCAAAATTTGTATTATCACCAGAATCAGCAAAACCGTTTGGCATTAGATTTACACCTTTGAGCGGATCATACAATCGACTGGTAGAAAATACTATTGAATCATTTTGAAGAGTATAATTTCCTGTTCCGCTTACTCTAATAGTATTTATACAATTTTCATCTACGCACTTAAGGAGTCTTACGGTTTGGGGCTGATTCAAATTCCGACTCGACAAAGAAACATTAAACTTCACCCCAATATCAGTATTAAGACAGGCACTCTCACACTTTGGCCACCAATCAACTACGCTTGGATTAGTAAGATCGATAGTGAGCGGTGAAA